>CAVOMG010000003.1:0-976951 GCA_963696985.1 uncultured Thermoplasmata archaeon
AGAACCGCGACTTTCGAGAGGCACTTGGAATTGCCCCAGACCCGACCCTCGGGAGAGGGATGACAGGAGAGCGAGCGGGAGGCGCGCATACCTGAATCCGCCATGGAAAGTGTCTAGCTCGTGAGCGCGCGAGCGGCGCGCGCAGAACATCATCGCGAACTCCCTGCCCAAAGAGACTTGAAGGGGGTCCATGTAGTCCCGGGCATGCCTTGAGCCACCGAAGAGGTGCCGATTGCAGATCAGGGCGTTCTACCTGTCCACTCCGGCCTGTAGCTCTCGAGTCTCTTAGGAACTCGAGCTTCGATACGACGAGCGCAATCGGCGAGATTGTGGACAACTCGGTCCAGGCTCGTGCGACAGCGTCGAATCACTCGACGTGGACCGCCTGAATGAAGGTAGGAGAGGTCGCCCGATGGATAGGATCGTTCGCGTGGCAGTGGGTGATGATGGAATCGGCATGGACGGCCCGACTTTACATCGCTGCCTCCAGCTCGGCTTCTCCACGAGGTACGACGACCGATCTGGAATCGGTCGATTTGGCGTGGGGATGACCCTCGGAGCGATCAATCAATGCAGGCACGTTGAGGTTTTCTCTCGCGAGGCGGGGAAGGACTGGCTGTGGACCTATCTTGACCTGGACGAGGTGAAGAAGGCGGGAGAGCGAGTCCCAATACCTCCCCCCAAACCAAAGACTCCGACCGCCGAAGACAAGAAGTTGGCGGGGGCTAAACCGGGACGGTAGTGATCTGGAAGTCGATCGAACGGATGCACACGAATAACGTAGAAGACATTCGGCACTGGTTGGGTCGGAACTGCAAGCTGCTGGCCAAGAAAATCCTTAAGGAGCCGAATCGTGGTGGGCGACCGAACTAGTCACGAACCCTGCCCCAGTCGCCATCGAACTGAACGGTGCTCCAGTTGAGCCTTTGATCCCCCTTTCTACGCCCTTCCCGCAATTCCAGGAGATCCCAAGCAGAACTCGCGGATTCCATTGTCTTCGAGTGGCCTATCGATGACCCGACAGTCGACAAGAAGAAGCACGGCGTCGACGGGCGGGTCGTCATCCGGATGTCGCTTCTTCCGAAAGGAACTTCGTCCTCGTAGCGGGTGGGGGGCCACCCGGAAGCCAAGAGGCGTCACATCCCGGACAATGTTGGGGTTTCGATTTTGAGGAACGGGCGCGAAGTTTACTACGGCTCCTGGCTGCCCATCCTGGACAATCTGCCTGATCCCGTCGCGGGACGAAACCAGGACGGTTCTGGGGAGCCGAGATTGAGTTTCCGCCGACTCTTGACACCAACTTCCAAGTCAGGAACATCAAGGTGGGGGCCAAGCCCCTCCAGGACCTTTCAGACAAGCTCACCGACTCAATGAAGCCGACCATCCTGCACTACCGTCGGGAGATTTCGGACTTCTGGGAAGGGTCGAAACCCAGGAGGAGAAGGCAGTTCCGGAGGCCGCACGAAAGCACGTGACGGCGGAGCAGATTGCCTCGGAGGTTGCTCCTCCATCGAAGCCGGTGCATCTCTCCCCCGAGAAAAAGGACGGCCTCATACGACAGCTACTTCCGGAAATCAGGGGGAAAAGCGAGAAGGAAGTTCTAGAGTGGATTGACGCCCTCGGGAGATTCAAGATCATCGAGTCGTCCGAAGCCGATCCCCGCGGGCCATTTCTCGATGTGGTTCCGGTCGGCTCAACGACCCTAATCCACTTCACGATGCGTCACCCCTTCTTCCTTGAGGTGCACAGCCATACGAGCCGCGTCGAAGAGCTTGCCAAAGAGGTCAAGGACCCAATCGGAGGCGAACTCGTCGAACATGTCCGGGCCCTCAAGGTGAATCTCGACCTCTTGCTCATGGCCTACGCCAATACTCGCAATCTCATCGTGGGCGAGGGAAAGGGGCCGGAGGCACTCACACTTCAGAGACTTATGGATTACTGGAGTCTGCCCTTCGAGAGTTCATTGAACGTCAAAAGGCTGGGTCCACTCCCGCGGAATAGGGTCCCACCGCCATGGACCCCGTCCGACCATACTCGAACCTCCCCATCGGACGACTCCAGGCCGGCCTGATCGGCGTCCTGAATCAATCCGACTTGGCTGAGGTCGCGTATCTGTACTCCGTGCTTGTCGCACCCCCAGGGGGCATCTCTGCTTCTCTTCTCTCCGACAAGCTCACCCTAGCATCCCTGTATCGGGTCTTGACTCTCGAACGCCTAGGATACAGAGACTACCGCCGAGTATTTCCTGCTCGCGATGGAGGTGTCCCAGGTCGAAGGGCTCGCCAAGCTCGCCGGAGTTCCGACCGATGGGGAACTTCCGGCTATTGTCGATAAGATCGTCTTGATACCGTGGGAGCCGGTCCCGGTTTGGGAGAGGTTCCTAAGATTCTCAATCTCCCCTCGGGATTGCTCCCTTCAGCCGGACTGCATGACGAAGATCGGTTTACCCTCTCACCTATTGATCCCCCACTCAGGCTCCTTTTTGACTACCAGGTCAGAGCCTTCCAGCAGGCAGAGAGTCTCGTGAACATTCCTAACCAAAGATTGCTTCTCCAGATGCCTACGGGGTCTGGGAAAACTCGAACGGCGATGGAGGTGGTCGCCGCGTTCCTCCGATTGAGAGTCGAGACTGGTGGCAACGCCCGTGTTGTCTGGGTCTGCCATGTTCCAGCTCTGTGACCAAGCGGTCGCGTCGTTCGAGCAAGTGTGGAAGCACACAGGAAACGCCTCTCTGGATGTTCTACGACTCTGGGGGAACCATGAAGTTCCCGCCCAACTCCCCTCCCCTTCCTTCGGGGTCGCCGGCTTCCAGAAGCTCACCCATTGCCTAAGCAGAGGGGAAGGCGGCCTCGAGTGCGACCTCGTAGTGGTTGACGAGGCTCACGTTTCTCTCGCGCCGAAGTTCAGTCGCGTCCTCTCTCTGCTCATGGGGGCGAACACCCGCCTTTTCGGTCTCACCGCCACGCCGGGGAGGACCCTCCACGAATCTGACGAGACGCGGAGGCTCGCACGGCTTTATGGCAACAACTTGGTGGGCCTAGATTTCGGAGGGGTCCCAGTGATAACGGCCCTGCAGCGGAAGGGCGTACTCGCCGTCGTGGATCGACAACCCCTCCCTTCGAATTTACCTGTCCTTTTGACGGAAGCAGAATGGGCCGCGGTCGCTCGCGGAGGCGATTTCCCCGAGGACGTGCTCAAGCGGCTCGCCTTGGACCGGACAAGAAATCTGGCGATCCTGGAGAAGCTCCGGGCGCTTGCGACCGATGGACGGCAGACGTTGGTGTTCGCGGCCAGCGTGAATCAATCGCGGATTCTCGCGGCCATGATGATTGCCCTCGGTGTCGAGGCTGGTCATGTCGACGCCAATACGCCCAGGGAGGTGCGCAGGGTCCTAATCAATCGATTCAGGAGGAAGGAGATACGATTCCTGATGAACTACGGAATCCTCACCACCGGATTTGACGCGCCGCAGGTCGACTGCGTATTCATCGCGCGTCCGACGACGTCCGTGGTCCTCTACAGTCAGATGATTGGTCGTGGCCTCAGAGGCCCTACTGTCGGGGGAACCTCCACCTGCCTTTTGGTAGACGTCATTGATAATTTCGAAAACATGCCCAACGACATTGACAACGTCTACGATTACTTCTCCTCGGTACTGGAGCGAGGAGTCGTGAGGCCGCCAGGACGTGTCCCGGCCGTTCGACATCCTCTCTCGGTTTTGGGCCGGTCAGCCGGGTCTCAACGCTTCCTTTTTTCGCCGTTTATTCAAGCACGAGCGATGCGACACTTGTTCCGCGAGCTAATTCCCACGCCGGGGAGTAGTCGTAACCCGATGGAATCCTGAGGACCTAATCTCAGGCGCGTCTGACCTCGAGGTCTTCCGGGTTTGCCAAGAGCTGGGCATGTCGTTGATGATCAATTCTCGACTTCACATGAAGGTCTACAGCTGGGGACCTCGACACTGCGGTGGTGGGAAGTGCGAATCTGACGGATCAAGGCATGGGACTGGGGGAACCCGCTAACCTCGAATTCATGGCGAACCCCGCGGTCATTCGTCCAGTCGACCAAGTCTATCTCAGGCGGGTGATGGCGGAGTCCAAGCTTGGTGACGGCCGCAACTTACGCTGCGGCGTCGGCGTGGTTAGCGCCAAAGTTGAATCCCGCCCCGATTGTTGTGGGGGAGTCATCGAACTGGTACGCGCAGGGACCCGACAGTTCGATGTTGGTGTCATCTCTCCCGATGACAGCTCGCCCAGCGTTGCTTCGCGACGGACTCGACGCTCTGAATGAAGGGCGACTCGAGACCCTTCCCCAAGAGACACGCGCGTGTGTGCTTCACGATATCGTCACCTACGGACTTGGGGCGTGGCGCCGAACGAATTCCAGGGCTTGCTTCGAAACAACTTCTTCACTCATCCGTTCGTTGTGAAAGTCATGGAACGTATCGCTCCGCGTGCCCACTTTGGCGAGGCAAGGCTAACGATCCAAAAGACCTGCCAGGATGTCCCAATTCCCTCGCGCCGCGATCTTACTGGAAATGTTCAGGTTCTTCTGTCGTGGTTCGTAAAGGCACCTTGGTGACGGGACTTCACCGTGGACGTCCCGGTTCCCACTCGCAACGGATTTGTCGGGGCGCCACCAGGAGGAGATATCCGATGCCCCGGATGGCCGTGTGACGCCAGCGCTCGAGCAACTACGAGAGATTCCGCAAACGGGTGGATCGCCTTAATGATTACGTCCGAGGCGAGATCCACCTCATCCGCGATCGTCGATCTCCCGGCCCCCAAATCTGACACACTGGTGAGCGTCCTCAACCGAATATCCGATCGCGAGCAGGACATGGGACGGCTCTACCACCTGAGAGGAGCAGGCGGAGCTCGCGGAGAATGCGACGTTCTTTGCAACTGCCGAGATGAGAGCCTTCCCGTCCACGCCAGCGACTCGGACATTGAGGTTGTGGGGAAGCTTAGCAGCCTGTCGGCCGTTGACTTCAACGCCTCCAGCTTGCATCAACGCCGCTTGGAGCCTGTCACGCAGCCCGCTCTCCGATTGCGCTTCTCTCCTCATTCCCTTCGAGGCGAGTGCAAGGGCTTCGCCTAGGCCAACTGTCCCGGGGACGTTCAACGTCCCCGACTCTAGCCCTCTCTCCTGGCCCCCCCCGAGCAGGAGAGGCTTCAGCCGAACTCGGTTGCCTCGTCTCCTAACGAACAGACCACCGACGCCCTTTGGTCCGTACACCTTGTGCGCCGAGAATGACAAAAGGTCGACCCCAAGAGCATCCACGGAAACCGGAATGTGGCCAACGGACTGCGCCGCGTCGGTATGGAACAGAGCCCCGCCGCTGTGAGCCACCTTCGAAAGTTCCTCCAGCCGCTGGACGGTCCCAATCTCGTTGTTCGCGTGCATGATGGACACCAGCAAAGTGCCCGGCGTCATCGCCTTCTCGAGGTCCTGCGGGGAGACCATACCCTCCCTGTCCACCGAGAGGTAGGTCACTCTCCTTCCCCTGCTTCTAGGCGCTTGAAGGTGTCCAGAACTGCTTTGTGCTCTATCGTCGAGGTAACGAAATGCCCCCCCTCCGAACGGATTGAGTCCGAGGTTCCGAGGATGGCCAGATTGTCGGACTCGGTTGCACCGCTGGTAAAGATGATTTCTTCTGGGGTGGAACCGATGGCAGCCGCAACCTTCTCTCGCGCCGGCCTCCACCGCTTGGGAGGCCCTTGCGCCGTAGACGTGGTCGGTGCTGGATGCGTTCCCGTACTCCTCCTTCAGGTAGGGAAGCATCGCATCGAGGACGCGTGGGTCCAAGGGAGTCGTCGCGTGATGGTCTAGGTAAACCGGAAGCCGCAAAGGTATACTCTAGCCTGCTAAATCAAGGCGCTATGGTTTGATCCTCGTGGGAAGCAATCCGGTAAGGTCTCCCAGATCCTTCAATCTGGCCGAAAGGGCCACTACTCCACGATTGACATGCGCGCGGAGCTGCGAGCCGAGGTCTGTGGACGGGTCTAGCGAATCTGCGATGCAGCGCTCTCGAATCAGCGCGAGATACGCCATCTCCCATTCCCCTAGGAGCGTCGCCCGCGCGATCTCTTGCCCCCTCTCGTCGAAATCCTCGGCCTTCGTCGGTGCGTGGATCCCCGAGTGAGTAGCATAGCCCGAGGCGGCAGTAGACATTATGATCCATCCCGGTCCGGGCCTTGAGGTTTCGCAGTCGATTGGTGGCGTCGACTGACAGTGGTACTCGCGGGGGGGTCATCGCGCGAGAGCCTCCGTGTCTTGACGCCAGAAGTATCCGGTCTCTATCCTGCTCAAGCCCCTAACCTCGTCATGGACCAGGTGGTAGGAGCGCGCGATATTTGGGGCGAGGGAGTCGAAGTACGGGTCGGTCGATCTCGGTATCCGTCGAAAAGACGATGACCTGCTCGCTTGCGAAGGGCAGGAAGGAGCCGATCAAATTGCGCCGGTGGTCGCTGTCGAGGCGGCCTAGCGGCGTATCGATGATGAAAGGCAAGCTCCTGCCCGAGGCTTTCGCGAGGGCCCACAGCAGAGCTACTGCGTAGATCTGTTTCTCCCCTGCTGCGAGTCGTTCCTTTGGGAGGGGCCCGGCCACCCTTATCAAGAAGGGTCACGGCGAAGGAATTCGGGTCCACGCTAATCCCCCTAGCCATCCTTTCTTCCTCGATAGCGAGGCAAATGTCTCCTCGAGACTTTTCGTCACCTGGGAGATCCTAGCCCTGTCAGTTCCTCTTGAAACTCTTTGAGAACCGTCCCGACTCGCCTCGCCGTGTCGAGCGTCGCCGAAAGCCTCTCGTTCTTGAATGCCTCGTCCTTGAGTCGCTCAATCTGTTTTCGCAGCTCTCGATTTCGCGCTCGACGCGGGCTAGGTCGAGTTCGAACCTGGCGACGCGAGCCTTGGCCTAGCAAGCCTCTTGGCGAGCGCATTGAATCGGACACCATCGGGGCGGGTTGAGCGTCTGCTCGGTGCCTTGGCTACCGCTGCGCAAGCTCCTGCTGGCGGCGGACAAGCTCCTCCTCGTGGCCCGCCAACCCCCCGACTTCACCGGCAACCGCGAGGAGGCATGTTCGAACCAACTCGTCACCCTTGCAGCATCTCTCGGGAGAACTAATTGAGGTTCACCGGCCTCGCCACCGGGAGGGCGTGGAAGTGACAATGACTCGTCTATGAAGGCCCTGGACTCAGCCGGGTCACGATCGACGAATCTCGGCCAAGTTCTGGTTTGCCTTTAGCGGCGAAGGCCTCGAGATGCTTCTCGATTCTCGCACCGGGCATAGGTCGCCGCAGTATTCCACTGCTCACGCTCGACCTCCCTGTCTATCCGCGATCTCGCCTTAGCGGAGAGCTCGGGGGCGAGGGCCAGGGGAAGGGGTCCGAGGCAAGCTCCCTCAGTCGCTGTTCGACCGACCTTACCTCGGCGCCGATGGTCGCCCGTCTTGAAGGAACTCGGCGCGCTGTTTCGCCCATCCCCCCCCCTCTGAGGCGATTAGACGCTCTCTGCCCTCCATTTGGGAGACGTGAAGGTCCACCTCCGACTGAATCGTGGCCCTCTCTGAGATGAGGGACGCCCTGCTCTCGCGAAAAGCCGCGAGGCGGCGGCGAGCCGCTGTAAGCTCCCCCCCAGCTTACTCGTACCTGAACGCCTAAGTTCCTTGGCAATGATGAACTCGAGGTCACCAGCAAGTCGGTCTACGAGGTCCAGTCCCACAAGAGCTCGGAACGACTCGGCTAGCCGGAGAGTTCCCGATTCGTCTTCGGCGAGTGATTGGATCCGTTCCCCGTCGAAGAAGAATAGGCGGGAAAGCCGGGGGGATCAGGTCCCAGACGAAATCTTGCCAGAGCGAGCTCTCGATGTCCCCGAGCGGCGCTCCCGTCACGGAGCACCTCGAAAGACTCTCTCATTGTCTTGTTCCGGAAGCTCCACGCTCTCCGGATGGTGTAGCGGTTTTGCCGTCCCATGTGGCTATGTTCCAACTCAAGTTCGATTACTGCGCCGTTCAGGGTCAACGCGACTCGCGCGGATGACGTGATAGGCGATTTCTCATCTCGCTCTCATACCGCTCCCGTGAAATGCGGGGCCAGAATGCTCCGGACCCATAGAGTGCCAGCTTGAAGGACTCGAAGACGGTAGTCTTGCCTGCCCCGTTCATTCCTCCAAACAGGATAATCGGTTGGCGGCCGGGACCGCCTTCGGGCGGGGGTCAAGTCGAACTCCACCTTCCCGCCGAACACTCCGAGATTCTCGGATCGACAGGCGTGTAAAGTATCATCGTCCCTCAGCAGCTTCCTTGATCCGACCCTTCATGTCCTTGAGGACCAGGGACTCATCCCTCCACTCCTCCCGAAGAACTTGAGCGAGGTTCACGTAGACGGAGGCTCTGCGTGCCATTCCTTGGACCTCCCGTTCCAAATCCAAGAGCCGGAGCGACGAGCAGGGCGGGAACCCCATGGCGCTCGCAGACGGAACGCAGTAGGCTGGCGTCCTCAGAAGAGAATCCCCCAAGGTCTCCGGGAATCCAGTCGAGGTCCGTATGGAACACCTCACGATAGATGCTGGAACGGAATCGTCCCAGTCCCCGCATTCCCTCTTCCAAAGTCTGCGAATCTCCTCCAATTCAGGGGGTTGAATCAGTTCCATCTTCTTGTCGGGGCCGTTCTCCCGTACGGCCTTCTGGGCCAGTAGGAGACGCTTAAGCAGCTCCTTTCGGAACTCAAAACGATACGGACCACGGGCAAAAGTCTCGGTCCCGTCGGATTTCATTCGCATCTGGCCACTCCGACTCTTCGCGTCTCGGAAGTCGGCCTTCCTAGGCCGGGTCTTGAGTGCTGGCAAGCAGGTTCCTGAACTCGAGAAGCGGGATCATCCAATCCTCACCTCCGTCTACCATGGCCTCCATCGCGTGGTCCTTGCTGACGACAGTGCAGACCCAGCACCCGAATCGGCTGTTCCCGCACGACGGGGTAGTCTCATCGACAACAAGTGGGCACTCCCCCGCGTTCGCGCTTTTGTAGAGCGCAAGTAGGTCTCGATTATTGTTCCCCCAAGGACTGGGGTTCTGGAGGAGATAACCCCACACGTCTTCGGTCGAGAAATCCGCGATTGGCGTATACACGAAGGTATTGGGCAGTGTCCGGTGACGTGAAAGGAGACTGCCTTTGATTCTTGCCAGGCTCATTACCTGTGCTCTCGTCATACTCTCTTGCTTTCGGACACCGAGGATCACGATTACCTCGCCGCTCTTCGAGACTTGCTCCATGATGAAACGGTCCGCGGGCTGGATTTTCATCCGGTCAGTGCACCAGCGGAAGGACCGGTTCGGCGCAGGATATCCGCGCCCGATGAGATTCACCCAGAACGTCTCGCCAATTACGGGCTGAACCTTCGTCGCCGAAAATGGGAGGTGAGTGGCACGCGCAGTCGTCCGAATTCTTTCCAGAGATTGGTCGATAAGGCCAACAATGACCGGAGTCTCGACTAACGTGTCGGAAGAAATGACATGGACTTGCTTGGTCCTCTTCTCTGCTGAGGGAGAGCCGCGATGGCGGTCCAGACGAGTTGGAGCGCGCACGTCGAATCCTTGCCTCCGCTGAAGCCGACGACCCAGGGGCGATCGTCCTGCAGATAGACCTCCTGGACCTCCTTTTGGATGTCTTTGGAAGTGTCCTGCCATCGAACACGGATCCGACGGTAAATGGCATGATTAGCGGTTGGGAGGTCATGGGCGGGAGACCCCTGACGGCCCGCGCCGGAACGCGGATCTCTGCTTCCTGCTCCGAGGGGGAAAGGGGCAGCCCAGGTCGCCTTTAGCGCGTTTGCAGTAAGGGTGACATTCATCGTAGCCTTGCTCGCATGGCCGCCCATCAGTGCTCTGCCTTCCCACAGCCTTGCGTTCGTCCGGCGCCAGTCGATGTCATCCAATTTTGAGAGCCGAGACTTCCAGCCTTCGGGGTAACGCTCCAAGAGTGCGGCGCCGGCTCGGCCAAGAGCATGTAGGGCCACCCCGTGGGCATGGACGAAGTCCTGCCTCAGTTCTCCGCAGGCTGACCTTACGCTCGATCGCGAGGCGCCATTCTGGGACGTGACTGGGAGTTCGCTCCAGAATGCAAATCGCGGTCTCTTCGTCCTCCCTCGTCGGCGGCTCTCTCGTGTGCTCCTTGTCCAGGAGAGCCTGGGTCGCCTGGAAGATTGTACTCAGGGTAAACAGCTTGCTGGAGCGATTCGAGATCGACGTCTTCCCGACCTCGGTGAGACCCTTGAACAGGGGTATTTGCTCAACGAGGTTTCTTGCTAGGCATGCGTAGGGATCACGGTGATCGTAGAGGATTCCGAGAGAGCGTGTGGCCGGACGGCGTGTTTGTTGAGATCGGCAAACATCTGCTGACTTCGTTTGAGCCCTGCATCTTGGAAAAATACGACGGACAGTGTCTCCTCGCCGAGTGCGGGGCGGTGCTGGATGGCCTCTTCGATTGCGGCGCGCCGGTGCTGTCCGTCATTGATGAGAATCTTCGCCGCCATGGGGATTGCGAGTTGGCCGAGCTGGGAAGGCCCCTTGCCGTCCCCGACAGGAGTGAACCGGACCTTGCGGTCAATGGATGCAGTTATGGAAGAGAAGACGAACTCATGCGGGATTGCTCACGAGGTATCGGGCGATCTCGGGGATCCTGGCCTTGTTCAAAACCCTCTGCGCCCGTAACTCGGGAGGAACGTCGCCCCCGTCGAACGAGAAGATCTTCGGGACAAGCTTCATGGGGCACATCGCCACGAAGAACTCTCGGCCGGCCTGTATTCCTCTCAACGCGGGGAACACGTAATTATAGGTCGCCAAGGGGGGCATCTCCGGGGACTCATCCCCCGCATGGCTCGGGGGAATAGGGAAGTCTAATAATAGGCTTGTGGACGCCTGCTAAGCCGTCGTTGGAAGTCTTACAAGGGCGCGACGAGATTGGGAGGGTAGCAGTCCTGCCTGGCCGTCGACCAACATCTTGCGAACTTAGGTCTCTTGGCACGGCAGGTGGTGAGCGCAGGGATGGCTTCCCCGCGAATACATACCGGATGAACCCCTTGCTTCACCGCCTCACTTCCGCGCCACCGAGCCCAAGGGGTGTTCCTTCTTCCAGCGGTCGATCTTCTCCAGCACCGCCTCGCGGACGAAGTCCCCGATTCGGTTGAAGTGGTCGTCCCCGTCGATGACCCGCACGAGGTCCTCGTAGTAGCCCCGCTCGATCCGACCGGCGACGGAGACCTTCGGGAGGATCTTCTTCCTGGGCTTCGGTAGCGGCGACGTCACAGATGTAACGTGAAAGCAGGAAAGCACTTATAGATTGTGCGCATTCGTATCTTTCGTTACGAATGCGCGCGAAAGGGTTCGGAGAGATGGCAGCCTCGGTCGACCGCCGGATCGTCGGTCGCGTTCGGCCGGGACCCTCGCGAGGGATCATCCGTCTACAGCCCGAGACATGGAGCCTCCTGGCTGCCCTCCGTCGTCCTTTGCTAGACTCCGAGGGGAACCTCGTCGGGTTCGAGTCGTTCGACCGGCTCGTGCGGCGGATCCTGGCTGAACGAAGGGATCCACATTCGGCGGGTTCGCAGCTGCGGGAGGGGAGTCGGTGAGCGCGGCGGCCTTGGCCCACGCCTCGGAACTCGACTCGCCACCGTGGGCCGGCGAGGCGTCCTACGGTGAGGCCGACTCCTGTCCGTCCTGCGGTCACCCCGAATCGGCCCATCAAGAATCCTCCTGACCCCAACGATCTCCTTCGTCATATGCCACGAGCCGACGGAGTCGGGGGAGTGCTTCCGGGTTCGTCACGCCGAGGGCGTCCCGTTCGGCGCTTGCAGGAGGGACCCGGCATGAGCGGAGGAGACGACGGTCCAACCGGCCCTTCGGAAGCTGAGGTTGGCTGGTCGGTCTACCGCGGGCACGGGCACTATCTATGCGCCGGGTGTGGCCGCCCGGTACCCGAGTCGTCGACCGAACCGGTCTACGTTCTCGATGAGCGGAGTGGATTCAGAGCAAGGAGGATGGAGCCCGACTGCTTCAAACGCGCGCGGGAGGAGGCATGGCCATCGCCGATTCCGGCCGACGATCTGAGACCGGGACTCGCCCTTGCCTGCGAAGGAGACGCCGATCCGACACGGCTCCCACGATCGGCTACCCGCTCCCGTGGGCAGCCCACCGAGGACCAGGTCGCGATCCTTCGCTCGGCGGGACGGTTTCCCTCTGATGCGACGGCTGAGGAGATCGCGTTCGGGCTTGAAGTGGCTCGACGGATCGGGCTCGATCCGTGGCTCGGCCAGGTGAAGTTCCTACGGTTCGACCCTGCGGACAAGATCCACGCCTTCGTCGGAATCGATGGAATGCGGGCGGTCGCCGAGCGGAGCGGAAAGTATGACGGGCGGGAAATCGAGGTTGAGATGGCCAAGGGGCCCGATGGTTCGGAGAAGCCAGTCAGGGCCGTCTGCAGGGTCCACCGGAAGGACTGGAGCCGCCCGTTGGTCGAGGAGGTCCGATTTGACGAGGCCGTCCGGAAGCGCAGGGATGGCCAGCCGACGAGGCCATGGATGGAGATGCCGATCACGATGCTCCGGAAGGCGGCGGAGGAGCGGGCGCTTCGGGCCGCATTCCCTGTCCAGCTATCCGGCGTCTACGGTGAGGAGGAAGCCCCGCGGCAGGGACGGGATGATCGCGGCTGTTCGCCCCTTCAGCACGGCTCACTTGCTCGAGGAGCACGGTGAGGACCGGGGCCGCCGATGACAATCCGAGTCTCGATCACGATCCCGGCATCGCAGCGGGCGAGGGCGATGCGTTCCCGGAAGCCCCGTCCGAGGAGTTCATCGACCTGCGTCCCTTGAAGAGGGTGGCGCGGGGTCTTCCAGAGACCGATCCCGTCCGCCAGCTCATCGAGGGGGAGCCGGACCGTCTCCCGATGGCGATCCTGGCGGCGAAGGCGGACTCGTGGGTCCTCCTGCTCCTGCGGGGGGATTGAGGAGGACCCGATCTTGTCCGACGTTTCCCACGAAGGTCCAGCCCGCGTCGAGGTAGCCAGGAAGCTCCTCCACGGTCGACGAGAGCCTGTTTCTTGGCCGGGGGCGAAACCCGCTTCTGGGTGAGCGCCCGGACCTGCGCGAGGTTCGTGAGGTCGACCGCCTCGAGCTCCTTCTCGGAATAGCCGAGCGACCCCAGGAGCACCCGGGCGACCTCGCGCCGCACATCGCCCTCGGATGGTGCGTCTCCAGTCAGGATCGGCTCGCATCGTCGGTACGCCTCCCGCATTTCCTCGATGAGGTCCCCGGGAAGGCGGTTCTTGTTGAGCGAGTAGCGGGCTGTGATGTCTCCCTTGTGCCCGCCCCAGTGGACGACGAACCGGTGCACGACTTTTCCTTGGCCCTCGGCGACGCCCAGACGGGTCTCGAAGTAGACCCGGAGCACGTAGGGGCGGTCCTGCATCCCGAGGGATCGAAACGCGGCCCGCACTCCGTCGCCTACATTGATCGCTCGGAGGAAGCGGTTCGCTCCTCGACCCGGGCTCACGAGATCGGTCGCGCGGGTCAGCTTCTCGCCTCGGGCCAACCGGTATCGCAGATAGTCCTCGATAGCTCGGCACGTCACGGACGGAGCGAAGGTCAGGTAGGTGTGGCGCGCCTTCGAGATCCCTTCGCGCACGACGACCAGCGCGGGAGTCTTCGTGAATCGGGGGCGATCCCCGTAAGGTCGAGTTCCGGGAGGTCCGCGAGCGTCAACCCGTCCTCGCCGAGGTAGTCTCCGACGACCTCTGGGCGAACCCCGCTATAGGCCATCAGCGCGCAGATGACGCGGTTTCTTACGGGGGCGCGTGCGAGGACCGCCCGGACCTGCTCGGGCGAAGGGGCGACCTCATCCGCGAGCGTCGGGGTGGAGTCACGTCCGCGCACGTTGACCCCGCGCACCGACGGGCGGCCGGCGTGCTTTCGCCACGAGTTGACGGCCTTGACGGTGCTGTGGATGTAGGAGCCGGCGTGCTTCGCCTTCGACTCGGCCTCGACGAAGTCGAGGACCACGTCGCGGAGCGCCTTGTCGCCCATCTTCGCCAAAGACTCAGGGCTGGTCTTCATCGCCCGACAGAAGGCTGCGAGCCTCCGGGCGTAGACGTCCGCCGTGGCTCGACTACCCTGGGCGACGTTTCGATGCCAGCGGCGGCGGTCCTCGCCTTCCGCCAGGAAGGGGGCGAGGCGTGGGGTGCGATCTGGGGCCATGGAGAGGACATGGGAGGCTGGGTTCTAATAGCTTATCATATTAGACCCGACTGGACTTGCTCAGGACAACTGACTCTCCACGGAGGCTCATCTCGGTCGGCCGGATTCAGCCGTCCTTGATTGGCCAATTCGCCCCAGGCCCGTGCGACGTGATCGGCGGCGGCAAAGAGGCATCAAGGGCTAGCCGGGTCACATGTAGAAGCGGTAGTGGTCCTGTACTTCGGCACCGGGTCTCAGCTCCCACAACACCCTTCCAACCTGCCGGGGAATTCCAGGGTTATGGGCTGGCGTGTAGCGAAGGAGGTCGTATTCCAGTTGAGCTTGGTGAGCCCAAGAATTTCCGCTGCGACGGACTTGATCGGGCCCGGCTCCCTCATGCCTCAAGTGAAGTGGTTCCGGAACTCGGACACCTGGGTAAGTTCGAATCCGGGGAATGTAACCTGAGGTGTACAGGAGGTGATCCCTCGCTGATAGACTTAGAAGCGTACCCCGCAGCACAGGGAAGTCGCCGAATCGGAGCATCCTCGCCGGGTCGTCCGAATGAAAGCTCACCAAGTCGTACGGTCGAGTCCCTATCTCGGAAACGAATCCCGATGTCTCCTCCGGGGAGAATCCCGAAGTCTTGTGGATGACGACGCGCCGGGCACCGATTCCTGCCTTATCGCGGTACTTGCGAAGCACCCCCGAGAGGAGCTCCCTTGCCTGTTTCTCGGACAGGTGCGCCTCCTTGGAGTCCGCATCGATCATGACCTCCGAACCGTGGAGCACGAAACCGTCCCCGCTATGGGTGAAGACCTGGGCCATGGATGTCTGGAGGCGCTGATCCGGGGATCGAAGGTCACGAAAGAACGACACTCCAACGTAGCACGTCCCCGGTGGGAGCTTCGCAAGGCGCCACGGCCGCCCTTTCGCCTTGTAGTACAGGCCTGTCGCGAGATTCCAGGCGAAGTGGGCCGGGACGAGCGAGCCATCTTCTACGCCGCTTCCGGTCAGAAACTTCTGGGCGGGGCTCTGCTCTGAGCAACTGCACAGGGACGGCCTGCCTCAGGCGCATCACCTTCCCCTTGATGGCATTCCGAAGATCGTAGTCCTTATCGGGGGGTGGCTCGGGACCCCCTATCACCTCGAGGCCCCAGTCGTCCAGGAATCGTTGCCCAGAGTCTCGGAGGTCGGCAAGAAGCTTTTCCTGCTCCGTAAACGAGGGCCGCTTGGCGCCTCGCGTCCGGTCCCCGATTCCACAGAACTCCTCGATGTCGGGAGGGAGTGCGATAAGCAGCACCTCTGGTGGGCTGTCCTCGGCTAGGAAGCGTTCGACCTTGGATACTAAGAGGTTGGACGCGGAGGCAATCCTGAGGTTGGGATCGGCGACTGAAAGGACGGCCTTGATTTCTTGAGGAAGTATTAGTCCGTCTTGAGAGTCCACGATGGAGAATTCACATTGGACACGACTCGCGAGAGAGAAGCCGTCGAAGTCCGGGTAGAGCCACTTGTTGGTGTGGGTGCTCTCTATAGGCAGTCCCAAACGCAGGATCACCCTTTCCCCCCATGCGGTTGTCTCCCCCGATCCGATGATGCCAATCCTGATACGGCCCGGTGTAGGGGCCTTCTCACCAGGCGAGAAGTACGGACCGAACTGGCTCATTCCAAGACGCGGGTCCTTCTCCTCCCCTTGGTTTCCGAAGACAAGGTCCGGCTCTTCGAGGCATTGAGCATCAAGCATCTTCCGGGGCTTCCTGAGTAGTCTCGGCAAGGCCAGCCTGGCGACTCTCCATTGACCGCAGGGTGTCCTCCCGTATTCCGATTCCGACCCGGGCCTCGGTGGGTCTACCGCTTACTTCAAGGCCCGGACAGAGCCGAATCACCTTGTCCGTGTCCTGGAATCTAGACTCCAGAAAAGGACATTCCGGAGATACCCGGCGTTATGACTCGACAACCATGACTCCAAGCTTATCAGCACGTTTCCTTGCTTCTGTCCGTGGAGAGGATGGCGCCCATCCTCCGATAGCAGGAAACCGGGTTCAAGCCGGAGGTGAATCGTGTCCCCGATCCAGTGGAAATCCGTTCGAACCGAAGAGTGGATGACCACTTCCCGCTTCAGCGATCCAAGGTACCGGCGCACCGCCACCTGTCGAGACGATCGCTTCGTGATTCCTTCCCACTCCTCCTCTCGCTTCGAATCGTTTGGAGGAAGGGGATAGAAGAATCGCCGCCGCGCCCAATCGAACTCCATGCCGAGGTGTGCCCCCTTTCGGACCAGAGCGGAATCTATGAGCTGCATCAGCTTGCGCGCCAGGTCCCGATCGTTTTGCCAGTCCGACACGGGGTCGGACTTGAGCGATCCGGGTTCGATGAACGGCTGAAGCGAAGTTCGACTCGGGTCTTCGAAGCTGTGAATGGTACGTCCATCGACCAGACATGATTGCAGGCCGTGATCGGGGACGGGTTTCCCTCTCAAATCGACGTGACACCGGAACACACGGGCAGGCAATCGGATGGCCGGGAAGATGTTCGAGGACAGGACCTCATCGATGCGATCCGGTTCGCCAGATAGGAGGGAAATCTGGTAGGCGGTGTCCTTGGCTCGCTGGGTAATCCAGACAATCTCCGAAGGAGTGGCCCTCATCGTAGATGTGCCCCGACGGATGAGGACGTCCCCCCGGACGAATGCGGTCCGATCCTTTCCCTTGGCATCACGAAATCGCCCGTCAGATACCGGAGTGATAGGCTCCGGTGCGGGAGGAATGTAGACGACGGCAAAGCGTCGCGTGATCCCATCGCACGTTCGCTCTAATTCCCGATAGCCGAGCGCCAACGGAACCGAGGCGAGTGCGTTGAACTTTCCTTGTAGCTCGGCTTGGTCGATGTGAAAATCCTCGGGTAGCCCGACGGGAAGGAACCCTCCGGTAGGCTTCGCCTGGAATCCGACGAGAAGGAAGCCCCCGCCGTAGTTCGACATTCCGAAGAAGTGCCTCGCAACTTTCGCGAAATTCGAGCCCTTCGCCGTCTCCAGAGATTCCTTGAAGTCCAGCTCCGAGGACTCGTAGTTCCTCGAGAAAAGGTTGCTCAAGACTGCCTCGCTGAAGGGGTCGGCTCCGGCCTGATGTCCAGTCAGTGAGCCGGGCGGAGGGTGGACTGGACCCGTCTCGAGCATCGCCCCATCGACGCTCTTCCGCTAGTTGACGATATGCTAGGCTGGGAGCCTGGACTCGTCTGCGACTTACCGATCGCGGATCGACCCGACCGGACCGGTTGGTCCCTGCGGAGTTAGGGCCGGACTTCCGACCGTCCCGGAAAACCCAGACTTCGGTTATTATTCTCGCCCCGCGGGAAGCCATGGGCCGACCGACCTGAGCCTCCGTCGATTCTCCTTAGTTGAAACCCCAGCCAAGAGGGCGACCCTAGTCATGCCGAGGCCTCCTCCCGCCCGACAGCGGCTGGTATCCCTGCGGCCGAGCGGCGGCGAGCGAGAGTCACATAGTCGGGGTTGAGTTCGATACCGATGGATCTCCGGCCCAGGCGCCGGGCCACCGCGAGGACGGTGCCGCTTCCCGCGAACGGGTCGAGGACGAGACAAGGGACGGTACGGGCGGTCCCGCAGGAGCAGCGCTTGCGAAACCCGAGGTCGACTCTCCGGTAGCTCCCGTCATGCCACCCGGGGGCGTCGGCGACGGGGGCGCGACCCGACACGAGCGGTGCTTCGAGCGGTTGTGCGTGGCCGATAGCTCCGCCGATCGCCCGGACCTCTCGTGTCCAGGGCATCCCGCACTCCGCGCATGCTCCCCGCTCGGACGTTCCCGCCGTGATGCAGAGCTCCGGGAGCTTCTCCGGGAACGTCGCGAAGTGGGCCCCGCGGTAGGGCTGGGTCGGGATCCACCAGACTGTCCGGAGATTCCGACCCGAGGGGCTCGTATTCCGGAGCATGGGGAACCGCCGGAAGTCCCCCTCGGGATGCTTCGAGCGGGAGGTGCGATTGTCGGCCGGGTTCGGCAGATGATGCCGGAGTCTTCGGAGAGTGCTCTCCTGGAGGGGCTCGCGGACGGCGTAGGCGTCGTAGAAGTAGCGCCTCGACTTCGTCAGGAGGAAGACGGAGTCGTGGGCCCGGGTCGGCCGATCCCGGACCGCCTCCGGCATTGGATTCGGCTTCGCCCAGACGCAGTCGGACCGGAGCCACCAACCCCGGCGTTGGAGCTCGAACGCGACTCGCCAGGGAATCCCCACGAGATCCTTCGGCTTGAGCCCGGGGGCCCGCTTGTCCATCCGACCGGCCTGCTCGGCCCCCGTGCGATCCCGACCGGCGAGGGTCGAAGCCTTCCATCGCTTCTCGCCCGTGAGCCCGGAAGGGTGGGTAGCGTAGGTGTCGCCGAGGTTCAGCCAGAGCGTCCCGTCGGGCCGCAAGACCCGGCGGACTTCGTCGAAGACTCCGGCGAGATGCTCCACGAACCGTTCGGGAGTGGGCTCCAGGCCGAGCTGGCCGAGCCATCCCCCGCACTTCCGGCAGGTCGACCCGCCCCCGGAGGCATCGTGAGCGAGCGCCGCATTCCCTCGGCTCACCTCGCCGGTGACGCCGTGCGACCCACGATGGCGCGGTGGCCGGGTCGGTTCCCATTCGTGTTCACACCGCGCCTTCCCGCCCCACCGGACCGGTCGGAGGCCGTAGTCGCGGAGCCCCCAGTACGGAGGGGACGTGACGACGCAGTGGATCGAATCACGACGGAAGGCTGCGAAGCAGCTCGCTGACGTCACCCTCGAGGATGGCCGGGGTCAGGTCCTGCGGAATCACGCGTGTGCCTCCGCTGCGTGACTCGGCGCGGCCAACGGTGAGCGAGGAGGTACGACGGCGGGCAAGATCGGCGTACTCCGGCTTGAGCTCGATCCCGATCGATCGGCGGCCCAAGCGACGGGCAACTGCGAGGGTAGTCCCCGACCCCGCGAATGGATCGAGTACGATGCTGGGGAGGGTCCCGCCGGTCCCGCACGAGCAGGAGCTCTTCCAGCCAACCGTGCGAGGGATCCGAATGGCTCGGGGTAGTTCGTCCCAGCCGCCAGCCTTGGTCGCCTTGGAGCCGGAGATCGAATCGGACTGACCCTTCGGCTTGGGCGTCGCGAACCCGGAACGGGGCCGCTCGGGGTTCAACGGCTTGCTCAGAAACTTGTAGTCGGCCTCGACGACGCGCCGGAGGGGGCTTCCGCACTTGCGGCAGGCTCCATGATCGGTGGTCCCGGCCCGGATGCAGGTCTCCGCCAGGGTTTCCGGGAAGGTAGCGAAGTGGGCCTCGGGATACCCATGGGTCGGGATCCACCAGACCGAGCGGAGGTTGGCCCCCAGAGGGGAGTACCGTCCGGGGGCATCCTCGATCTGGGGTGCCATCATCCGGCCCTTGAGATTCACGAGGGCTCGTCGAGCGGAACGATTCGATCGACTACCGTAGTCCTTCGGTCCGCCGGACTGGCTGTCGAACGTCGCCTGGGCCAGGCGAAGCCGAGTCGCCGGTCGATAGGGCTGACGGACGCCATCGACGTCGTAGAAGTACCGGTTCGACTTTGTCAGCAGGAAGACGTACTCGTGGGAACGGGTCGGTCGGTCCCGGACCGATTCGGGCATCGGGTTGGGCTTCGCCCAGACGCAATCCGACCGGAGCCACCACCCTCGTCGCTGGAGTTCGAGAGTGACCCGCCAAGGGATTCCCGCGAGGTCCTTGGGCTTGAGATCTCCACTCCGCGCGGCGCTTCGCCGCGGGCCGCCTCGACCGCGAGTCTGGGAAGGGTCCCAACGATCCGAGAACGCCTCGGAGGATGACCGTCGGACTGGGCTGTCCCCCTGGAACGTATCTCCGAGGTTCAGCCACAGCGTTCCGTCGGATCGCAGGACCCGCCGAACCTCGTCGAAGACCCCGGCGAGGTGCTGGACGAAGAGTTCAGCCGTCGGCTCGAGGCCGAGCTGGCCGAGCCACGCGCCGCAAGAGAGGCAGAACCGGCCCCTGCGCTCGCCCCGTGCATAACCCGCCCCGACGGCGTTCCGGCCGTTCGGGGTCCCCGTACCTCCCTTCGAATTGCCTGGGATCGGGGAGTCCCATTCGTGCGGACAGGACGGGCTTCCTCCCCAAAGGACCGGGGGAAGGCCATAGTCCCGGAGCCCCCAGTACGGCGGCGACGTGACCACACAGTGGATGGACTCGTCGGGCAGGCGCCCGAGTACCTCCCTGACTTCGCCCTCGAGGATGGCGGGGGTGAGGTCCCTGGGGATCACGTTGCCTCCTCGAGGTTCCGCCAGAAGTGCTCGTTCCGGGCCGCCCTCGCCCGGCGGATCCGGTGCTCGACTGCGACGTCGCGAGCGAATTGGACTCGAGGGGCGAACTCGGCCCGCACGCGGTCCAGCTCATTCCGAACGCGCCACTCCGGCTTGGTGAACTCCTCCACGACGGCGTTGAGCCGGGAGGCGTAGCCCTGAAGGAGGAGGACGACGTTCTCCAGTTCGCGACGGCTGAGCAGCCGGAGCTCGACGGTCTCGCTCATCCGGCGAGTGTCGCCCCCTGGTCGAGCGGCCGGGCGCCGAGGTTGCCTCGGAGGTAGTGGTAGTCGGGAACCCGAATCGGCGGAGGGGCCGAATCGACGATGATCCACTCCTCTCCGTCGCTCCACGTGGGGCGGAGCAGGCCGTTCTCGCAGAATCCCGCGATGACGTGGAGCCGCCGTGGAGGTCGGTAGCTCGGGAAGGTTTGGACGACCATCCGATCGACCGCGGGAAACGGTGCGAGCCAACCGAACGGGTGGGGGGCGTAGAAGACCCGCAAGGCCCGAACGGCGGCCTCGTCGACCTTGCGAGGAGCCGCAGCGCGCGCGCACACGCGCTGCCGCCAGCGGAAGGCCTCCAGCAGCTCCAGAAGCGTCGCGTCAGCGATCGGAGGGCGTCCCCCGGACCTGCCTCGGCCCCTCCCCCGACCGGAGGAGCCCACGAGGCCCCGCTGGGAGACGATCCGTTGGACGCGCCGGAACTCGGACCAGGTCCGGTCCGAGAGCCAGAGGTGGCGCTGGGAGGTAGGAGGGGGAGGGAGTTCCGGGCCCGGAACAGGGGTAGTTCCGGGTACCCGGAACTACCGTAGTTCATGTCCCGGAACTCGGGGGAGTTAGAGAGGATAGGAGAGCCCGGAACGGGCTCGGAAGGAGCCCTCACTGACGGAGACGGTGGTCGCTGCACGAGACTCACCCCGGGAGCCCCCGTGTGCGCGCGTACCCGGTGAGCCGAACCTCTACCAGTCCGGCGGCGAAGCCGTGGATCGGGCAGAACGAGATGCGGAGAATCAGGTTGTGTCGGGCGTCCGAGCGGCAGCGCCCGCAGACCAGGCGAGGTGCGGGCGGGGTGGAGACGGGGCCATCCCGTTCGACAATGAACGTGATCTCCGCGTACTGGGGCGTCAAACGGCCACCCCCGGCGCCGTTTCAAGGGGCGATGGCTTGGCCCGGATCGCGGTAAAGCGACGGGCGCGCCCCGGTCGATCCGGAGCCCGTTTTGGGCTGGGTTCTATAAGAGAGTGATTATGGGCCCAGTCGGATTTGAACCGACGACCTCCCGGTTATCGAGCCGGGTGCTCCAGCCAGCCTAAGCTATGGGCCCACGTGGGGGGGTCCGTACCTCACTGAGGCGGCTCGCTCGGACGCCGGATATGACCCCGGCGGCGCCGAACGAGCAGACGCCCCAGCGTCGTGCGGCAATCCTCCCACGCGGCGCGGACATTCGGGGGTGGATTAAAGGCCACCGCAGCCCATCCACCGCGAAGAACAAATTCGGGCAGCGCCAGCTCCTCGGCCGTCGTATGGGGTTGGGCCCTTCCGAGGTGATCAACGCCGGCCGTGCGCGCCCAGCAAGTCCATAGACCGGGCGTTACCTTGGAGTTAGCATGGCGGCTGCAGGCCCCGAAATCGCGTCAGCTCAGAAGAACCCGACCGAAATCGCCGAGAAGCACGGCATCGGGGGTGGGTCCGGGCGGGCCCTGGTTCCGATCCTCCTCAGTGTTCTCGCTCTCGTTCTCGCCGGGATTGCGGTGGGTGTGAGCGTTCTTCCCAGCCACACCGGTCCGGCGGGAGCGAATGGAACCAACGGCGTCGCTGGACCATCGGGGACCCCGGGCGCCGCCGGACCAAGAGGACCCGCGGGGTCCAACGGAAGTCAAGGTATGCCCCGTCCCGGGGCCATGCTCAATCAGACAGGTACTCTATGGTACGGGTCGGTCGTCAACAATACGACCTGCACCAACTGGCCAGGTGCCCAGGTCGGATTCACCGTGAAGACTGGAGGCACCCTCCTCATCTCGGCGAGCTTCTATGTGCGCATGTATCATTCTGCGAGCGTCGGTGATTATGGTGAGTTCGCGCTCGGAAATACCACGACAGATTGCACGACCGCGGGCGAATGGGCAGTCACCCCTCCAGCGGCACCACCCGATATCTACGACGTGAGCGTGAGCCTCACCCACATGTTCTCGGTCCCCGCCGCCGGCCACTACACGATCTACCTGAATGGGCTCGACTATGGGTCGGACGTAATGATCGTCTTCAATGGTAACATCGAAGGAGCGTTCTTTCCATCCTAGGGGCAAATTTCCCCGCCACGGGAGCCCTGCGGAGAGTTCGAGCGACGCGACCGTGGGGCGTCCCAAGTGTCGCGCTCAGGTCACGGCAGAGATCCCGAACTGACTGCGGTGGAGGGTCAGTTAGACGCCGTGCTCGATTCAAAGGGGGTGACCGGTCCGTTCTTCTTCGAGCCTCGCCTGGGCGGCGTGGCTTGGTGGAGCTCCTGCAGAACGCATCCTTCATCAATCGCAAGATGTTGGCTCACCCCTGCGGGGAACTCGCTTTGTCGGACGTCGCAGGTACCGGTGGAAGTGATGACAAAGGTCGATCGAACGGGGCCGAGGGCCTGCCATCCGAACCGGAGATCCCCCGGTTCTCCCTCGACCACCTAGACCGTTCGGCGGACCCAAGGGCGGACTTCTTCCGATACGCGAACGGCCGTTGGCTTGACGGGCATCCGGTGCCCGCGGACAAGACCCGCTGGAGCGCCTTCGATCAGCTCGCGGAGCGGAACTTCCATCTCGTGCGGACGCTGCTCGAGGACGCGAGCCGGACGCGGCGGCGGGGGGCGGGGAATCCGGAGCGCAAGGTCGGTGACTTCTTCGCGGCCACATTGGACCTCGAGCGGCGGGAGCGGCTGGGAATGCGTCCCGTCCAACGCGACCTCGATCGAACCGCCTCCGTCCGGTCCGTGCGCGATCTGCCCACCCTCTGGGCGAGGATGCACCAGGCGGGCATCCCGAGTCCCTTCCGTTCGGGGGTCGCCCCGGATGAAAGGGCGAGCTCGAAGTATGCGCTCTACATCTTCCAAGGGGGACTCGCTCTTCCCGACCGGGACTACTATCTCACTTCGCGATTCGCAGGGATCCGACGCGCCTACCTTCGCCATCTCGCGAGGACGTTCGAGCAATCGGGAGATTCGAAGCCCCGAGCCTCGGACCGCGCGCGTCGCACCCTCAGCGTCGAGACCCGCCTCGCGAAGGCGAGCCGATCCCGGGTCGAACTCCGAGACGCCGTCAAGAACTACAATCGATTCACCCTCCCGGAGCTCTCCCACCGCTATCCTCGCCTCCAGTGGGAGCGGTACCTCACGGCTCGAGGCGCGAAGGGCCCCAGGTACGTGGTGATCGGACAACCGGAGTTCTTCGATGCCGTGGAACGATCGCTCGGATCGATTCCGCTCAGCGATTGGAAGACCTATCTCCAGTGGCATCTTCTCCACGATTCCGCGGCGCAACTTGGAGCCGACCTCGAGGCCGAGGACTTCGATTTCTTCCACCGTCGCCTGCTCGGACAACGGGAGCCGGAACCCGCCTGGAAACGGGCGGCGCAGCTCGTCGATCGGTCCCTCGGGGAAGCGCTCGGGCGGTTGTACGTGGAACGGTACTTCCCGACCGAATCGCTCGCGCGGGTGACGGGCCTCGTCGAGGACGTCCAGGCGGTCTTCCGGGAAAGGCTCGCCCGCATCCCCTGGATGTCCGAGTCGACGCGGACCGCCGCGATTGAGAAGTTCGAGCGGTTCACCGCCAAGATCGGTCGTCCGCGGCGGTTCCGCACGTACGGCAAGGTCCGGGTCGATCGGGGAGACCACTTCGGGAACTTCCGGCGGGCTCGATCACGCGAGAACGAGCGCGATGTCGCGCGCATCGGTCGGGCCGTGGACCGGACCGAGTGGCAGATGACGCCGCCAACGGTGAACGCGCAGTTCGATCCTACCCGCAACGAGATCCTCTTCCCCGCAGGGATCCTCCAACCGCCCTTTTTCGATACGGTGATGGACGATCCGGTGAACCTCGGAGGGATCGCCGTCGTGATCGGTCACGAGATCACCCACGGCTACGACGACCAGGGCCGTCGGTACGACGCCGAAGGGAACCTGAACGACTGGTGGAGCCCGGCCGATGCCAAGGAGTTCCAGTCCCGGGCCCAACGGATCGTCGAGCAGTACGGGGGGTTCGAGCCGCTCCCCGGGGTCCGGTTGAACGGGGAGCTCACTATGGGGGAGAACATCGCCGACCTCGGCGGCGTCAGCCTCGCGTTCGAGGCGCTCCAGCGACGTCTCTCGGATGGGCGAACACCTCGGAGCACCATCGATGGATTCACCCCCGAGCAGCGGTTCTTCCTTTCTTATGGTCAGATCTGGCGTGGGACAATCCGGGAGGAGGAGCTGAAGCGGCGTCTCGTCATCGATCCGCACGCGCCGGGACGCTTCCGGGTCAACGGGGTCCTAGCGAACCTCCCCGAGTTCTGGAAGGCGTTCGAAGTACCGGAAGGGGCCCCCATGCGTCAGGCCGAGGAGCGCCGCGTCGAGATATGGTGAAACCGGACCTGGGGCCGCCCCGACGGTTCCGTTAAACGAGGGGTACCCTAGCACCCCTCGGTTGGAGTCCGTGACCTTACAGACCGTTCGGGATCTCTGGCGTTACGACCAGAAGGTCTTCGACCGTTTCAGACGCTCGGCCGAGCGGCGGGGGTGGCGGGCCGCAATCGCCGATCGGGGCACCGGCCACCTTTCGATCAAGGACACTCTCGTCCACATCCTCAACGTCCGCGAGGCCTGGCTCGTGGCGATCGCCCAGGACCGGTGGACGGTGATGGACGATCCCGGCCGATCCGGCGGGGCGATCCGTTCTTGGTCGGCCTTGAGGGCTTACCGGGACCGCGTCGACGCGTCGGTGGTGCCCTGGCTCGCCCGGCTCCGGGGGCCGATGCTCTCGAAGCGGGTCCGAGCCCCCTGGATGCCGGGCCGCTACACGGTCGAGGACGCCTTCTTCCAGGCCTCGATCGAACAGGCGCACCACTTGGGCGAGATCATCGGCGTGTACTGGCAGCAGGACTGGTCCCCGCCCCCGATGACGTGGATCGAGAACGTCCGTAGCCCTGGTCGGCGCTGAGGGTCCCAACCGAGCCCGCGTTCGTCCCCCGTTCGTCGGGTCGTCGTCTAGAAGCGTGCGATGCTCCCAGTCATGAGGGCGCGCCGTTCGAAGAACCCCCAAAGGGCCATCGCCGCGCCGATCGTGACCGCGATCGAGACGACGAGGATGCCCCAGCCAATGAGCAGTTGGTCGAGGGGGGCGCCCGAGATCGAGGAACGGATCGACGAGAGCCCCCAGGTGAGCGGGAGGCCGTCGCCGATGAGCTGGAGCGGGACGGGGAGTTCGGAGATCGGGAAGTTCGTCCCCGAGAAGAGGAGCCCGATGAAGAGGAAGATGTTGCCGAGGATGATCGAGGTCCGAAGGTAGAGCGCCACCCCTCCCAGCAGGAGCCCGAAACCGACCATAGCGAAAGCCGTCAGCACGATCGAGACCGCGAGACTCGCTTCGGAGCCGGCAGCGAGTGGGACGTGGAAGACGAAGACCGCGTAGGCGAGGGCGACGGTGACGGTCGCCAGGGAGACCAGGATCGGGATGAGGCCGCGTCCGAGGTAGAGCGCGAGCCGGTTCGCCGGGGAGACGAGCAGGTGCTCCATCGTCCCCTGGTTCTTCTCGCTGTCCGTGGTCTGACAGACCGAGAAGACGCTCGAGTAGGTCACCGTCGCGACGGCGTTGCCCAGCACGACGTACTGGATCGAGGCGGCCGAGCCGCCGCCGAGTTGGACGGTGAACGCGAAGAAGACCATCTGGGTGAACGGAATGATGAAGATCGTGCCGAGCACGAAGTCGGCGCGCATGAACCCGAGGCTCGTCCTCGGTGAGAACCAGGCGTTCGACCAGAGCGTCCGCCAGAACGACGGACGAAGGGCCGTTCGATCGTCGGTCATCCGGGCTCAGGTACTCCTGGAGGTCGCCCGATTCGAGCACCTGCCGCTCGACCCGGTGGAAGACCGTCCCAGCGATCGCGAGGTAGACGAGTGTGGTCCCGACAGCCCCGATGAAGTCGATCCAGAACCCCCACGAGAACCCTTGGTAGCCCGGGATCGCGAGGTAGCGAAGCGCGTCGAGCGCCCAGGTCGGCGGGAAGAAGAGCGAGAACGGGCTCGTCCAAAACGGCAGGAGCACGACGGGGAACATGCAGCCCGTCCCCACGTAGAACGCGAACTCGCCGACGTTCTGCACGAAACCGGCGTAGCGGGTGTAGACGTAGAACGCCGCGAAGACGACGCCGACCGCGGCGAGCGTCAGGATGACGAAGACGAACAGCGCCGCGAACGCCCAGGGATCGACGAGGGGGGGCGGCTGTCCGTAGGCGATCACCACCACCCCGTAGACGATCAGGCCGCCGATCAATCCGGAAAGCACGTTCCAGACGACGCGGCCGAGGACCACGTAGAGGTACGGTGTTGGGGCCTGGAGGGTCGGTTCGAGCGTGCCGAACTCCCGGTCCTGACCGGTGGCCCAGCCGCTACCGTAGAGGGTCTGGCCCCACATGCTCATCATCCCCGCCCCGAGGATCGCGTAGACGACGAAGTACGGGCCGGAGCCCCGGAAGATCTCGAACGCCACGAGACCAAAGATCACGGGGGCGATCATCGACGGGATCAGCCATTGGGGGTCGGCGAGGAACTGAAGGACGCTGAGCCGGATCGACGCGATCGTCGAGCGCGCCTTGGAGAGCTCGAGCTCGGTCATCTACGCGCCCTCTTCGACGAGATCGAGGTAGACATCCTCGAGGCTCGTGCCACGCTCCCGCACCGAGAGCTCCCCGTGGTTCAGCAACAGGCGTCGGAGGTCTTCGGCGAGGAGCTCGGAGGTTCGTACCCGAAGGGTGAGCCGAAGGCGAGGGCCAAACTCCTCGAAAAGGATCTTCGAAACTCCCGGCAGCCGCTTGAGGGCCTCGATCTCGGCGTCCTCGAAGCCGTACCCCTCCACCTCGAAGGTCCGGTCGCCTCCGACGAGCTGGCGGAGCCCTGCCACGGTGTCCGAGGCGATGATCTTCCCGTGCCCGAGAACTGCGATCCGGTGGCAGAGCTCCTCGGCCTCGAACATGTAGTGGGTCGTGAGGAAGATCGTCACCCCGTCCGCGATCAAACCTCGGACGAGCTTGCGGGTCTCCCGAGCGCTCCGAGGGTCGAGCCCGATCGTGGGCTCGTCAAGGAAGAGGACCTCGGGCCAATGGAGAATCCCCCGTGCGAGGTGGAGCTTCTGCTTCATCCCCCGCGAGAACTCTTCCACGCGACGGTCCGCCGCTTGGGTAAGCCCAACCCGGTCGAGAACCTCGGCCACTCGGCCCTCGCGGCGGTCCGATGGGATCCCGAAGAGATCCGCGAAGTACCGAAGATTCTCCCGGGCACTAACGCGGTTGTAGAGCCCCCGCTCGCCTCCGAGGACGAGCCCGATGCGCGGTCGAACCAGGTCCGGGTCGCGGGCGACGTCGACTCCGAGCACCCGAGCCGTCCCGGTGGTCGGGACGAGAAGCGTCGAGAGGATCTTCGTGAGGGTGGTCTTGCCCGCCCCGTTCGGACCGAGGAGCCCGAAGAGCTCCCCAGGGTTCACCGAGAGGTCGACCCCGTCGAGGGCGACGGTGCGGACCTTCTCCTGGTGAAGGAATCCCTTCCGGGACTCGAAGACGCGCCCGATCCCTCGGGCCTCGATCGCCGGTCCGCTCAATGGTTTCTCCGATTCTTTCGGAACGAGCCGCCGGTGGATTCGATGATCCTCGTGGGTCGGTCCCTACGGGAGCGGAGGAGGCGTGCGGTGGGTATCATGGTTCAGGGGGCCCCTGGAACGGCCTCCGGCGCGGCTCGAGGTACCGAAGCCGATCGAACCCGTTTCGCGTCAATTGCGGACCCTCAAGCCCTGCGGCCCTTACTTACGCTTATATCGCCAACTCCGCTCGCGGCGCCGGAGACGGGCCATGTCCCAGGCGGTCGAAGCCCCGAAGGGCGCGAGCGGAGCTCCGGATGCGACCGGCATCCCGGCCCGCGACCTCCCCAAGGTCTACCGGACGATGATGCTGGCCCGCCTGATGGACGAGCGGTGCCTTTCGCTCCAACGCCAAGGCCGGATCGGCTTCTACGTGCCGCTGCAAGGCCAAGAGGGCGCCCAGGTCGGCTGCGCCTGGGCCCTGGACCCTTCGGACTGGCTCTTCCCGGCGTACCGTGAGCTCGGAATCGCTCTCGTCCGGGGATTGCCCCTCCGCCAGCTGTTCGACCAGTTCATCGGCAACTCCGGGGACGTCCTGAAGGGCCGCCAGATGCCGAACCACTACGGCGACCGGGACCACCGTTTCGTCACGGCCTCGAGCCCTGTCGGGACCCAGATCATTCACGCGGTCGGCGCCGCGATGGCCGCCCAGCGCCGGAAGGACCCGATCGTCACCGTCACGTTCTTCGGAGACGGGACCACGAGCTCGAATGACTTCCACTCCGGCCTCAACTTCGCCGGGGTGTTCCGGACCCCGACGATCTTCTTCTGCCAGAACAACCAGTGGGCGATCTCGATGCCGCGGGAGCGGCAGACGCGCAGCAAGACCCTGGCCGGCAAGGCCGAGGCGTACGGCATCGAGGGCGTCGTGGTCGACGGCGAGGATGTTCATGCAGTGTACCGGGCCGTCCGGGATGCCCGCAAACGGGCCCTCGCTGGAGAGGGTCCGACCCTCATCGAGGCCCAGGTCTACCGGCTCGGGCCCCACTCGACCTCCGACGATCCGAAGCGCTACCGTTCCGACGCCGAGCTCGCCGAATGGAAGGCGCGCGATTCGCTCGCGCGAGTCCGCGAGGAGCTAGTGAGCAATGGAAAATGGGCTGAAGCCGCCGACCAGAAGCTCGCCGATGAGCTCAAGGAGGAGATCGCCGCCGCCCTCAAGGAGGCCGAGAGTACCCCACCCGTCGACCCCCTCACGCTCTTTGACGATGTGTTCGAGCACCGCACCCCACGGCTCGAGGAGGAGCGCGCCGAATTCGCGCGCTCGCTCGGCGGGGGCACGGGAGGGGCATGACCGAGATCACTCTCGTCCAGGCGGTCAACCGGGCGCTCTTCGAGGCGATGCGTGCCGATCCGGATGTCCTCGTCCTCGGCGAGGACATCGGGCTCAACGGCGGCGTCTTCCGGGCCACGGAGGGCCTCATCAAGGAGTTCGGACCGGACCGCGTCGTCGACACGCCGCTCTCCGAGACCGGCATCGTCGGGGCCGCCATCGGGATGGCGCTCTACGGCCTCAAGCCGGTCGCGGAGATCCAGTTCCTCGACTTCATCTACCCCGCCTTCGACCAGATCGTCAGCGAGCTTGCGAAGTTCCGGTTCCGCTCCGGCGGGCAGTACCCCTGTCACGTCGTGATCCGATCCCCATACGGGGGCGGGATCAAGGGCGGCCTCTACCACTCCCAGAGCGCGGAGGCGTACTTCGCCCACACGGCGGGCCTTAAGGTGGTCATCCCCTCGAACCCGGCCGATGCGAAGGGACTCCTGACCTCGGCGATCTTCGACCCGGACCCGGTGATCTTCCTTGAGCCGAAGCGTATCTACCGGGCGGTGACCGGTGAGGTCCCGGACGGCGACCACCGGGTGCCCATTGGAAAGGCCTCGGTGCTCCGCGAGGGATCCGACGTCTCCATCTTCGCTTACGGCGCGATGGTCCCCCTCGTCATGGAGGCCGCCCAGGCGGTCGAGGCCGAGGGGATCCACGCCGAGGTCGTCGACCTGCGGAGTCTCGTCCCGCTCGACGAGGCCGCGATCCTCGAGTCCGTCGAGAAAACCGGGCGGGCGGTGATCGTCCACGAGGCACCCCGCTTCGTCGGCTTCGGAGCGGAGGTCGCGGCCCTGCTCGCGGAGAAGGCCCTCTATTCGCTCAAAGCACCGGTTTGCCGCGTCACCGGGTACGACACTCCGTTCCCCTATGCGCTCGAGAACCTGTACCTACCGAATGCCGAACGGATCGCCGCCGCGCTGCGGTCCACGGTGAAGGCGGGCTAGGAGGGCGAGATGACCTACGAGTTCCGGCTGCCGGACATCGGCGAGGGCGTTGCCGAAGGGGAGATCGTCCAGTGGTTCGTCGAGGAAGGCGGTTCGGTCAAAGAGGACGCTCCCCTCGTGTCGGTGCTCACCGACAAGGCCAACGTCGAGATCCCGAGCCCGAAGAGCGGTCGCATCGCCAAGATCCACGCGAAGGTCGGCGAGAAGGTGAAGGTCGGGGCGGTTCTCGTCACCATCGAGGAGGGAGGGGCCTCCGCCCCCACGCCCAAGGCACCTGCGAAGTCAGCAGCCTCTGCCGAGTCGGCCAAGGCGCCAGCAAAGTCGCTGGCATCTGCTCCACCGAGCCCTCCGAAGTCCCCAGAAGTCCAGGTTGCACCCACCCCATCCGAGGGTTCGGGTCGCGTTCTGGCGACCCCGTACCTGCGACGGCTCGCCGCGGAGCGAGGGATCGATCTCACCCAGGTGGTCGGAACGGGACCCGGCGGCCGCATCCAGGAGTCGGACCTGGCCTCCGGCGGGGCATCGAAGGCAGCGACCCCATCACCTCCTCCCCCCCGGCCACGGACCGAGGGCCCGTCGCTCCGAGCCCGACCCCTCCCGGACCCTCGCCGGGGGCCGGTCCGATCGAGCGGGTGCCGATCCGCGGGATCCGACGCGTCATCTCCGAGCGGATGAGCACCTCGGTCCATACGGCCGCGCACTTCACCTACGTCGAGGAGATCGAAGTCACCGAGCTGATCCGCCTTCGGGATCGGATGGCGAAACACATCGAGAAATCCGAGGGCCCGAAGCTCAGCTACCTCCCCTTCATCGTGAAGGCGGTGATCGAGGGATTGCGCGCCCGTCCGTGGATGAACGCCCGGATGAACGACGCCCTGGGCGAGCTCGAGGTCTACCGGTCTTACCACATCGGGATCGCCACCGCGACCGCCGACGGTCTGATCGTGCCCGTCCTGCACTCGGCCGAAAAGATGAGCCTCAAGGAGCTCGCGAAGATGATCCGGGCCCTGTCGGAGAAGGCCCGGGAAGGGAAGCTCACCCTGCCGGAGATCTCGGGCGGGACGTTCACCATCACAAGCCTCGGAGCCCTCGGCGGCCTGTTGGCGACCCCGATCCTCAACTACCCGGAGGTCGGGATCCTCGGGGTCCACAAGATCCAGAAGCGACCGACTTACCAGCCCGATGGCACGATCGGTCCCGGGCAGTTCATGAACCTCTCGGTCTCGCTCGACCACCGGGTCATCGATGGGATCGTCGGGGCCCAGTTCCTCTCGGTCGTCAAGGCGCACCTCGAGGATCCCCACTCCCTCTTCGCGGACATGGCCTAGACGATCCGACGCATCGATCCCGCCGCGTCCGTTGGCGCCGGAGCATGATCCGGCTTCTCGAAGAGCGTTCTGAAGATCGACCTACTCAGGTGGGTTCATCCTGGCCCGTCGACCCCCAGCCGCTCTCGCGCCGGAGATGCCTAGGAGCGTCGACGTCGTTGCTCGGGGAGGGGAGGCGGCGGACCCGGGCTGGCCGGGACGGATCCTCGCCCGGAGGTCGCCTCATTCTTGGTGGGCGCGTCGGTCTCGGGGGCCTCGGGGGCCGTGACCTGAGCCTCCGCGGAAGACCCCGGAACCTCCGATCCCACATCCGCCGACCACCCCCAGAGCGGCTCTTCGACCTGGGGGGAGCGGTATAACCGGCGTCCCGGCCCGGGCCGGAGGGACGGGATCCGACGATAGAGGGCGTCGCGTCGGGCCGGGTCGGCGAGCAGGGCTCGTACGGCCCCGATGGGTGCGATGATGGTGGTGACGAGCCCGATGCCGGCGATCAGGGTGAACACGGCGGTCGTGATGAGGCCGGAATCGAGGAGGATGACCGCCATCGCGAGACTCCACGGCCCCGCGGCTGTTCACGAAGTGGCCGATCACGAGCGCATCGTTGGTAGTCCATCCGAACCCCCGCGCGATCCCGAAGCCGGGACCGATCTTGGCGAACGCTGCCACGACGAGCAGGATGACGAAGGCGACGATGAGCCCGGGCGAGGCGAGGTCGTGCAGGTTCATGCCGACCCCGACGAGCGCGAAGAAGAGCGGGATGAAGAATCCCCAGCTCATCGCGTCGAAGATCTGGCTGAAGGAGCGGTGCGCCTCTCGTCCCGCGCTCTCTCGGGTGACGAGGAGTCCTGCGTAGAACGCGCCGACCACGTAGGTGAGGCCGAGGAACTGCGAATAGAGGGTGGCCCCCACGACGAGGACCATGAGGAGGGCGAACTCGCCCTGCTTCGTCCTCCACGTCGAAGCGAACGCGTGGCTCATCCGCTCCCAAAGGAACGTCCGCCGGAGGTAGGCAAGGGCCTGGTGGATCGTGAGCATCGTCGAGAGGAAAAGGGAGAGCGAGACAACCCCGATCAGGATCGCCGTCGTGTCCCCGAGGGGGGTCGGACCGAGCCTCAGGAAGATGGCGAACACCGAGACGGCCGCGAGCTCGTTGATCAGGGCGGCGTTCATGAGCCACGTGCCGAGGCGGCTCCGCGTGAGCCCGAACTCGCTCAGCATGATGCTCATCACGGGGAGGGCGGTGATCGAGAGCGCAAGGGCCACGTAGAGGTTCTCCGGGTACCCGACGCCGAGGACGGGTCCGACGATGATCGAGCCGAGCGTGAGCGGGACCACGAAGATCCCGACCCCGAGGACGACGTTCCCGATCTCCATTCGGAAGATGGTTCTCGGGACGACCTCGAGCCCGGCGAGGAAGAGGACGAAGATCACCGCCAGGGTCTCGACCGCCGTCAGGCCTTGCGTGGGCCCGTTCAGGCCGAAGTACGGGCCGAGGAGCGTCGGTCCCAGGACAAGTCCGGCAAGCAACTGCCCAACGAGCGCCGCCTGGCCGAGGTGGACGGAGATCTCTCCGGCGAGCACCGCCGCCGCCAGGAGGACGAAGAGGTCCACGATGAACTGGGTCGTTGGGTCGAGCACGGCCCGGTCGGAGACTCTGCCGGCCCCCGGAAGCCTCCGAGAGGGGAGCCGGCCCGCCGGGTCAATAGGCTTTGCACTGACGGGTAGCTAGAAATCGTTGGGAATGGCGACCCGATTGGTCTCGCCCCGGATGGCCGAACTTGGCGGGTATCGGTGAAAGAGGTAAAGCCCGACACCCCTCCCGTCGCCGAATGGGGCCGAAACGCTCGGTAAGGAAGGTGCGCTCCACGGATTCGGCTGCCCCCGCGACGCCGGCGGCCCCCGAGCTCGTGCCGCTCGACTACGCGCCGGAAGCCCTCGCGAGCGCGATCGGGCCGGATTGGGCCGTGCGGCTCCTGGATGCCTACCGATGGATGATCCTCGGCCGGACCCTCGACCAGCGGATGCTCGGCCTCCAGCGCCAGGGCCGCATCGGCTTCTACGGCCCGGCGACCGGGCAGGAGGCCGTGACGATCGGCGCCTGGCTCGCCCTCAACCCCCAGGACTGGGTCTTCCCCGGTTTGCGCGAGCAACTCTTGGCGCTCGCCCGGGGGCACGCGCTCGCCGCCTACGTCCATCACCTCTTCGCCGATGACCGCGATCCGGCCCGGGGTCGTCAGATGCCCTGCCACCCGACCGCCCGGGAGGTCCGGTACGTTTCGATGTCCTCGGTCATCGGGACCCAGATCACTCACGCCGTCGGGCTCGCCTACGGACAGAAGCTCCGGGGTGACCCGGGCGTCTCCCTAGCGTTCTTCGGCGATGGCGCCACGAGCGCGAACGACTTCCATGCCGGCCTCAACTTTGCCGGGGTCTTCGGGCTCCCGGTGGTCTTCTGCCTGACCAACAACCAGTGGGCGATCTCGGTCCCCGTCGAGCGACAGACCCACGTCCGGGTCCTCGCTGACAAGGCGAGATCGTACGGCTTCGAAGGGGTCCGCATCGACGGGACCGACATCGTGGCGGTGCATGCCGCGCTGAAGGGCGCCCTCGATCGGGCGCGCGCGGGACGGGGGCCCAGCCTGGTCGAGTGCGTGGTGTTCCGGATGACGCCTCACTCGAGCTCGGATGATCCTACGCGCTACCAACCCTCCGACTTCCTCGCGCGCGGACGAGCGCGGGACCCCGTCGCCCGGCTCACCCGGCTTCTCACCGAGCACGGCGTCCTCAACGAGGAGAAGGCTCGAGAGATCGCGGGCCGCGCCGATGAGGCCGTCCGGGCCGCCGTCCAGGAGGCCGAGTCGGCCCCGCCGCCCGACCCATCCTCCCTGACCACCGACGTTTTCTCCCCGCCGGGTCCGGAGCCCGCTGATCGTCGATGGCCGGAACGTACGCGCGCGCGACCGGGACGCTCGTCATCGGGGGCGGACCCGGCGGCTACATCGCGGCCATCCGACTCGGCCAGCTCGGCCAGAAGGTCTTGCTCGTCGAGCGCCGCGAGCTCGGAGGGGAGTGCCTGAACCGCGGATGCATCCCCTCGAAGGCCCTGATCCATGCGGCCGCACTTTACCATTCGATCCGGGTCGAGGGTCCCGAGATCGGCGTGCTCTCCGAGAACCCCCGCTTCGACCTCGCCAAGGTGATGGCCTGGAAGGAATCGGTCGTCCAGAAGGAGCGGACGGGGGTCCAGCAACTCCTGAAGTCGGCGGGCGTCCAGGTCCTCATGGGCGAGGCCCGCTTGACGGGCCCGAAGTCGGCGGAACTGACCGCGCCGGACGGGGGGCGCGAGCGGATCGACTTCACGAACGCGATCCTCGCCACGGGGGCCGTCGCCGCTTCGTTCCCGGGCTTCGAGCCGGACGGCGAGCGCGTGCTCACCGCCGAGCACATCCTTACGCTCAAGGCCCTGCCGACGTCGATGCTCGTCCTCGGGGGCGGGGTCAGCGGCTGCGAGCTCGGGGAGTTCCTCGCTCAGGTTGGCGTCCGGGTCACGATCGTCGAGTTGCTCCCGCAGCTCCTGCCGGGGATCGATGCCGACCTCTCCCGGGAGATCACCGGGAGCCTTACGAAACTCGGCGTGGAGGTCCACGCCGGTACCCGGGCGACCAAGCTCGAACGGTCGGCCGATAGGGTGCATCTTACCGTCGAGGAGACGTCCGGGTCCAAGACCCTGGAGGCCGAGCGACTCTTCCTCACTGTCGGCAAGCGCCCGGACACGGCCACTCTGGGGCTCGAGGAGGCCGGGGTCGAGCGGCAACCCAAGACCGGATTCATCACGGTCGACGATCGGCAGCGGACGAACGTCCCGAACATCTACGCGGTCGGCGACGTGGCGCGGCCCCCCATGCTCGCACACAAGGCCTACCGGGAGGGCGTCGTCGCCGCCGAGGCGATCGCGGGACGACCGACGCGCTTCCAGTTCCAGACGATCCCCTCGGTGGTCTTCACCGATCCCGAGATCGCGAGCGTGGGACTGACCGCCGCCGAGGCCAAGGCGCAGGGCCACTCCCCCCGCGAGGCGCGCTTCCCGTACGCCGCGCTCGGGCGCGCCCACGCCGCCCACGCGACCCAGGGTTGGCTCAAAATCGTCGGCGACGACGCCTCCGGGCTGCTCCTCGGGGTCCAGGCCGTCGGCGCATCCGTCGGGGAGTTCATCGCCGAGGCCGGCCTCGCGATCGAGATGGCCGCAACGGTCCGGGACCTCGCGATGACGATCCACCCGCACCCCACGTTCTCCGAGACGCTCCAGGAGGCCGCGCTGCTCTGGCTCGGCGAGCCCTTCCACGTGATGCAGAGGAAAGGTGCCCCTCGCGACGCGTGACTGGGGGCTCCGGGCGTACCAGCCGGCCCTCGTCGAGATGCGCCAGCTCCGCGATGCCCGTCGGCGCGGGGAGATCCCGGACACGCTGCTCTTGGTCGAGCACCCCCCAGTCGTGACCGTCGGGGTGCAGGGGAGTGACGGGGAACAACTCCCGGAAGGGATTCCGGTCGTCGCCGTCGAGCGGGGTGGGAAGGGGACCTACCACGGCCCGGGTCAACTCGTGGGGTACCCCATCGTGGACCTCGGGTCCCGGGGGCGCGACGTCCGCCGGTTCGTCCATGACGTCGAGGAGATCGTCGTTCGGTCCCTCGCCGAGGTCGGAGTTCGGGCCGAACGGGTCGCCGGACGTCGCGGGGTCTGGGTCGATGGGGAGCGGAAGATCGCCTCGGTCGGGATCGCGGTGGAGGGCTGGGTCACGTTCCATGGGTTCGCCTTGAACGTCGACAACGATCTTGCTCCGTTCCGATCGTTCCATCCGTGCGGCCTGCCCGGTACCGTGATGACCTCGGTCTCCCAGGAACTTGGAAGACCGGTCGCCACCGACGCACTTCGGGCCCCGGTCCAGAGAGCGTGGGAGGCGACCTTCGGCGGTAGCTCGCCCGACCGACGGTCGCCGCCGGTCGCCGCCGTCCCGGCGCTCGCCCGATGAGCTCGCCCCAGCGGCCCCGCGTCCTCCTCGTCGGCGGCGGCGCCGGCTTCGTCGGGCGCGCCCTCGTCGCGGAGCTCGCATCGGATCATGATATCCGCTCCGTCCATCGGCACCCCTCTCCCGAGGAGACCGCCCGAGGGATCGAGGTCATCGTGACCGACATCGGCGGAGTCGTCGAATGGGATTCACGCCTCCTTGGGGTCGACGCGGTCGTCAACGTCGCATGGTATCGGAACGGCTCCGAGGCCCGGTTCCATCGCCTCACCGAAGGCCTGGAACGGATGCTCGGCGCGGCCGTGCGGGCGCAGATCTCCCGATTCGTCCAGATCAGCGTGCCTGATGCGCCGCCCGACCTTGAAACCGGGCTCCCCTATCTCGCGTACAAGCGCCGATTCGATCGGGCCGTCGCGTCGAGCGGCCTCTCCTACGCCATCCTGCGGCCGAGCGCGCTCTTCGGACCGGGCGACAAGCTTCTCGGCGTGATGATGCGGTCGATCCACCGATACCCGTTCTTCCCGATGTTCGGCGATGGCGACTACCACCTGAGCCCGATCGCGGTCAGCGACCTCGCCCGTATCGTTCGGGACGCCCTCGCTTCCCGGGATTCCGGGACATTCGACCTCGGTGGACCCCAGCGCTTCCGCTACCAGGAGCTCACCGACGCGATGTTCGAAGCGCTCGGGAAGCGTCGCCGGTACTGGCGGCTCAGCCCGGCCGGGTCGATCCGGCTGGCCTGGTTGCTCGAGACGTTCGGGTCGACCTTGCTTTACCGCTACGAGGTCGAGTGGCTTCTGAGCGACCGACTCGGTCTGGCCCCCGGGCGCTCCGAGGGCCAACTCGCTCCGGTCGGCCCGTACCTCGACTCGGTCGCCCAGTCACTCCGGGGCGGGGGGGCGCGGCCCGTCGGTGGTCCTGCGCAGATACGGTAGTATTATCCCACCCATCCCGCCTTGCATCAACCGATGGACGCCCAGGACTTGCAACGCCGGTTGAGTGAATTTCAGGTCATCGCGAACGAAGTACTGACCGATGTCAAGGACATCACCCCCCAGCAGGTGAAGCACTGGATCGTGAGCCCCTTCCTCGTTTCGCTCGGGTGGGACCCTCATGACAAGAAGCAAGTCTACCTCGACTTTCCGACGAAGTTCGATGGCGGCCACGCCGACTTCGCCCTGCTCGACCCCTCGGGCCGCCCCCGGCTCGTCCTCGAGGTCTACGCCTCGAAGAACCCGGTCCGCCACGCCGCCGAGGAAGCCGCGAAGAAGGCCCGCAGCGTCGGCGCGCCGCTCGTACTCCTGACGGACGGCGGCGAGTTCTCGCTTTGGCACGTCGCGGAGAAGGAACCGCCCACCCCGCTCTTCATGCTCCAGCTCAAGGACCTCCCCGAGAACGCGGAGGCCCTCGTGGGACTCTCGGCCGAGGTACCCGTCTCTCGGACACGGGGATCGATGCGCTTCGCCGCAGCGCGATCCGGCTCGCGGTCCTGCAGATGCTCGAGGACAACTCGGAGAAGACGTTCGACGCGATGGTGGCATGGGTGAAGTCCCAGGTCGCCCCCGGGGCGCTCGACGACGCCACCGAGACCGCGATCCGGGACGCCACGATGATCTGGCTCACTGAGGAGCACCTCTCGATGCCGATCTTCGCGGGCCAACAGGGGCCCACGCGCCCCCACGAGCTTCGGCCGACCAACGCCCGGGACTGGGAGCAGTTCCCGAAGGGACCGGCCGGGACGTTCCAGTACCGCTACGACACGTCGAAGACACTCGACGTCCGGCAGACGCCAAAGGAGGTCAAGCAGGCCCTCCGAATGCAGGGGATGCGGACGCACACCGCGACCGCCTTCGGCGGGTTCTACTACGCCCTCCGGCAACGCGCCGGCCTACCGGTCAACGCGATCGCCTCGTAGGAACCCCGACCCGGAGGGCCCCACGGGGCCCTCCTCCTTCGGCCGACGCCCTAGTTGCGGACCATCCAGGTCCGAAGGCCGCCGGGCTCGAGCGAGAAGTCGACGACCCGGCCACCCGCCGCGTTAACCGCCTTCGCCACGTTCACCCGGCGTTCGAAGTCGCAGAAGAGGAGGATGTAGCCGCCCCCTCCAGCGCCGACGAGCTTGCCTCCGAGGGCCCCGGCTTCCCGCGCCTTGGTGTAGAAGGCGTCGATCCGGTCGTTCGAGATCCCTTCGGTGAATTTCTTCTTGAGCTGCCAGCCCTCGTCCAGCAGGCGGCCCATCTCGTCGATATGGCCTCGTAGGAGCTCCCCTTTCATGTCGATCGCAAGGCGCTTCGCGCCATCGAGGGCTTCGACGGTGTCCGGGCGCTTGGCGGAATAGTTCGCCTGCTGGCGCTCGATGATGTCGTTCGAGTAGTGGCTCGTCCCGGTGTAGCAGAGGAGGAGCCGGTAGGCGAGTTCGTTCAGCACGTCGGGATGGATGCGGAGCGGGTTGACGATCGTCGTCTTGCCGTTGAACTCGATGAAGTTGAATCCGCCGAAAGCGGCGGCGTACTGGTCCTGCCGGCCCCCTCGGAAACCGAGCTCCTCGCGCTCGATCCGGTAGGCCAGCTCGGCGACGTCGTACCCCGTCCACGGCTCTCGGAGGTACTGTTGGAAGGCCCCGACGAGCGCCACGCACATGGTCGAGGAGGATCCCAGGCCCGTCCCCGGGGGGGCGTCCGAATGTAGGAAGAGCTCGAGATCCGGTCGACTTCCTGAGCCGTCGGAGGGCGGCCGCAGGACCTTTAGGGCGGCCTTCACGAGGTCGAGCTCCCCGTTGAACACGAGGTCCTCGGGCTTGTCGTAGCTTGCCGAAAGGTTGTAGTCGAGCGAGTGGATGCGGGTGGCGCTCACGCCCTCCTCCTTCACCGAAAGGGTGGCGTAGGCGAACTTGTCGATCGTGCAGTTGAGGACGGCGCCCCCCTTCTCCTCGGGGTAGGGGGAAACGTCGGTCCCGCCGCCCGCGAAGCTGATCCGAAGGGGAGCCTTGCTCCGGAAGATGGGCATCTCGTCGACGAGCGGGCCCCGCATGATAAGAATATTGCTTCGGTCACTCCGCTGAAGATTGACCTCCTCCCTGTGAGAGGGTTCAGGGCGCCAAGGGAACGGCCCAAGTCCAAGGCCAGCGCTTCCCTAGATTGGCGGGACCATCCCCCGATCGCCCGCGCATCCCTCTCTGACGTCGGTGTGGGATGATTCGTGACGCGGTCTCACCACAAGCTCAACTTGTCGACGCCACGATGGGCCGTAGTGGCCCATTCACCAATCGTGACCGTTCTCGAACCCTCTCCGAATTCGACTTGGGGCAATAGGAAACGTTCGTCGGTGTCGAATCGCGGATGAATCCGGACAAGCGTTGCGAATCAGCCGGTGCTCCAGCGCGGGGGTCGCTTCTCCCGAAACGCCGCGCGCGCCTCGCGGTTGTCCGGACTGTCTCGGAGCGGGTCGGCGAGCTCCTGCTCGAGATCGAGGCCGTCGGCGAGGGACATCGTGAGACCCCCTCGAACGGCGGCGAGCGCGGTCTGAACCGCGCGGGGGGGATGCGAGGCGATGACCTCAGCCATCGATCGGGCCCGATCGTGGAGCTCGCCCGACGGATAGACATGGTTTACCAAACCGACCTCGGCGGCCCGGTTCGCGTCGATGGGTTGAGCCGTGAGGATCATCTCGAGAGCGACCGCTGGAGGCACGGCCCTCGGCAGGCGCTGGGTCCCACCCTGGCCGGGGATGATCGCCCATCGGACCTCCGGGAGGCCGAAGGTGGCGGTCTCGCTCGCGAGACGGAGGTCGCACGCTAGGGCGAGCTCAAGTCCTCCCCCCAGACAGACCCCGTTCACCGCCGCGATCACGGGCTTGCCGACCTCGAGGTTCCGGGTGATGCCGCCGATCCCGGGTTCGCGCTTCCAAACCTGCAGGCGCTGCCCCGCGGGAACGCCGCCGTAGAAGTCTCCCATCCGTTTGAGGTCGACTCCGGCGCAGAAGGCCTTCGTTCCCGCCCCGGTCAACACCGCCACCCGAAGGCGTGGATCGTCGCGGAACCGAGCCCAGGCGTCGACGAGGGCCGTGTGGGATTCCGGGTCGATCGCGTTCATCGCCTCCGGCCGGTCCATCGTGATCCAGGCGACCCGTCCTTCGATCTCGAACCGGATGACCATCGGGCGGCCACCTCTCCCGCCCATTTTGGGTTGGCGGCGGCCATCGGGCAGGTCTCCGACCAGGCGACCCCTGACCGGTACGGGGTAACCCGCTTGCCTCGGACTGCCTCTCGTTCCTTCGAGGACCGAGGAATGACGAGAGCTCGCCTGACGAGCGCGCCCCCGACTGAACGAGAGATCGACGTCCTCGCCCCGATGCGTTCGGAGGACTCCGGATTCCAGGACGTCCTTTACGAGAAGAAGGATGGGGTGGCCCGGATCACGCTCCATCGACCCCAGGTCTACAACGCCTACAGCACCCGCACCCTGCAGGAGCTCTCCCGCGCGGTCCAGGACGCATCGCTCGACGATGCGATCGGCGTGATCGTCCTCACCGGCGCCGGTTCCGCGGCGTTCTGCACCGGCGGCGACGTCCGGGAGTACGCCGAGCGCTACACTCGCCGCGCCCGGGATTACTGGAAGTACATGGGCCTCTTCGAGGGCGCTGTCGAGGCGCTCCTGCGGTGTGGGAAGCCGACGATCGCCCGCCTCAACGGTATCACCGTGGGCGGGGGCAACGAGCTGCAACTCGCCTGCGACCTCTCGGTCGCGGCCTCTCACGTTTACCTCGGACAGGTCGGCGTGGGCGTCGGCTCGGTCGCTTGCGGCGGAGCCACCCAGTGGCTCCCCCTCGTCGTCGGGGACCGGCGGGCGCGCTCGATGCTCTTGCTCAACGAGCGGATCCCCGCCGCCCAGGCGCTCGACTGGGGTCTGGTGAGTCAGGTCGTTCCTTCAGTCCGTCAGGGGAAGGAGTTCGTTGGTGCACCCACCGCGGAGGAGATCGCCCTCGCCCAGAAGGGCGAAGGGGGCTACCGGATCGACCTTACCCCACTCGACACCGCGGTCGAGTTGCTCTGCCGACGTCTCCTCGACATGTTCCCGGAATGTCTTCGGTACACGAAGCAGCAGGTGAACTTCTGGAAGGAGCTCTCCTGGCACAGCACCATCGGGCACGGGCGGGAGTGGCTCGCCCTCCACTTCGCTAACCGCGAGCCCCAGGAGGGGATGTCCGCCTTCGTCGAGAAGCGGCGCCCCGACGTCCCCGAGCTTCGGCGACGCCTTGCGAACGGCAAGGGGGAGGAGTTCCTCTACGGCCGGCCGAGCTTGGTGTGCCCGGGCTGCGGGGCGAAGGGCCTGCCCGAGGATTTCGCCTATTGCGGCCGCTGCGGGTCCGCGATGGTCGCGACCCCGGCCCCGGTCCGGTGAGACGATGCCGGAACCGATGACGGTCCCATCCGCTCCCGCCGCCGGAGCGTCGACCTTCATGCGCGACTCCCGCGACCGGCAGCGCCAGCTCGTCGAGGAGTACTACACCCGGCTCGAGGCCCTCCGAGGGAGCCAAGGCTCCGGTCGCCTACATGCTCGTCGGGGGCAACCTCACCGAGATCCTCCGGTCGTTCGGCTATGACGTCGTGTTCCCGGAGATCGTCGCGCTCAATTGCGCGATCAAGCACCAGTCGCTCGATAACATCCTTCACGCCGAGTCGATGGGCTACGGCCTCGACGTCTGCGGCTACGTGAAGAACGACCTTGGGCTCCAGGACCTAGGCGGGACGACCTCGTTCGGCCAGATCCCTCGCCCCGACCTGCTCGTCTGCAGCTTCTCGGGCTGCTATGTCTACGTGAAGTGGTGGGAAGCGCTCGCCGAGTCCTACGGGGCCCCGCTCATCACTTACGACGTGCCCTACATGCGGGAGGAGGCTTTCCGCAAGGAGGACATCGACTATCTCGTGAGCCAGCTCTGGGAGCTCATCGCCCACCTCGAAAAGCGGACCGGGCAAGCCTTCGACATGGAGGCCCTCAAGAAGGTCCTCGCCGAGTCCCGGCGGGCGGAGGAGGGATGGGTCGAATTCCTCCGGGCCGGACGGCTTCGGCCGTCCCCGATCGAGGCGTACTTCGAGTCGATCTTCTACATGTTCCCGATCAACGTCCTCCGAGGAACCCGCGAGGCCGCCGACTTCTACGACCTCCTCAACGCGGAGATCCGCGAGCGGGTCAAGGATGGCGTCCTTCCGCTTCCCGAGGAGAAGTTCCGCGTGCTCGTCGAAGGGGTTCCCCCGTACACGAACTACCGGACCTTCTGGGACTTCTTCCGAAAGTGGGGAGCCGTCTCCGTGGTGGCGACCTACCCGAAGGTCGGGGGCCTCTTTGACCGGGGGTTCCAGCACGACCCGTCCCGCCCGCTCGAGAGCATCGCCGAGTACAGCCTGGGCGCCTACGTGAACCAGTCCTGGCCGCTCCGGCGCAAGATCATCGCCGACTACCTCAAGGAGTACCAGGTGGACGCGGTGGTCGTCCACGGGATCAAGTCCTGCCGTTCGTTCACGGCCGGCCAGGGCGACCTCCGCGACTGGCTCATCCACGAGCAGGGGATGCCCACCCTCTACATCGAGTCCGACCATCAGGATCCGCGCTACTTCGCCCCCGCCCAGATCAAGAACCGGATGGACGCGTTCTTCGAGTCCCTCGACCAGCGCCGGGCGGTCGCCGCCGCCGCAGCGGCGATCCCGGGAGCGGTGGCGCCATGAGCCTCGTCGCCGGCGTGGACATCGGATCGACGACGGCGAAGTGCGTCGTCCTCGACGCGCAGGACCGGGTGCTCGGGAAGTCGCTGAATCCCGTCGGCGTGGACATCGTCAAGGACGCCGAGCGGGCGCTCGAGGCGGCGCTGGCCGACGCCCACCTCGCCCGCTCGGAGGTCGCGTTCATCACGGGGACCGGCTACGGTCGATACAAGGTCTACTTCGGCCAGCTCGTCGTCACCGAGATCTCCTGCCACGCGCGGGGGGCTCACTTCCTCTTCCCCGGGACCCGGCTCGTGGTCGACATCGGCGGCCAGGACACCAAGGCGATCCGGATCAACGACCAGGGGGAGGTCGTGGATTTCGCCATGAACGACAAGTGCGCCGCCGGCACGGGCCGCTTCCTCGAGGTTTGTGCGAACGCCCTGGGGTTCGACATCGGCGAGATCGGGGCGCTCGCCCTCCAGGCCCGGCGGCCGGTCAAGGTCACCAGCACGTGCACCGTGTTCGCCGAGTCCGAGGTCACTTCCTACGTGGCCCGCGGCAAGGACCCGAAGGACATCCTCGCGGGTCTTCACGCGAGCATCGTGAACCGCACGCTCTCCCTGATGCAACGGGTCGGCGTGGAGCCCGAGGTCACCTTCACGGGGGGCGTCTCCCAGAACGAGGGGATGGTTCGCGCCCTCCAACGCCGGCTCGGGGCCCCGGTCAACGTGAGCCCCCTCTCCCAGTACCTCGGGGCGATCGGCGCCGCGCTCCACGGCCGCGAGCGGCTCGCGGGGGGGGCCTCATGATCACCGGCGGCCTCGACCTCGGCGCCGGCAGCATCAAGGGCGCCCTCCTCGAGGACGGGCGAAGGGTCCTCGCCACGGCCTCCGGACCCTCGCGGGGAAATCCGGTCGAGGCCGCCCGCCTCGTGCTCGACGCGCTCGGTGAGTCCGCGAACATCGGACCCGACGACGTCGACTACCTGTGCACGACCGGGTTCGGCCGTTATTCGATCCCCGAGCGCGACCTCCAGGTGAGCGACTTCACCTCGTCGGCGCGCGGTGCGGTCTTCCTCTTCCCCAAGACCCACCTCGTCGTCGACGTTGGGACGCAGGCCTCCCGAACGATGTCGGTCTCGGAGACCGGCAAGGTCCTCAAGTTCAAGATGAACGAGAAGTGCGCCGCGGGCGCAGGCCGCTTCGTCGAGCGATGTTCGAAGTACCTCCAGATCCCGGTCGAGGAGATGGGGCCGAAGGCCCTCGCGGCCGAGCACCCCCGGATGATCTCGAGCGTCTGCGCCGTCCTCGCCGAGACCGAGATCATCAACAACGTCGCCGAGGGGGTCCCGCTCCCGGACATCCTCATGGGGGTGTTCCTCTCGCTCTCGCAGCGGGCGTACTCCCTGATGCGCTACGTCGGCATCCAGCCGGAGGTCACGGTCGTGGGCGGGCTCGTCCACAACGTCGGGATGGTCAAGGCCCTCCGGGACACCGTGGGCCTCGAACTCAACGTCGCCCCCGATGGGTACTATGCCGCCGCCCTCGGGAGCGCCCTGCTCGGCCACGCCCGCTCGCTCAAGCTCCGGCAGGCGGCCCCCGGGCGGGAGACCTAGCCATGCCCGAGCTCCTCCAGATCCGCTCCCCGATCGCCGAGTCGGCGGACGGGGAGCCGCTCCCCTCGATCGAGATCTCGCCAGATTTCCGGGAGTTTACCCGGGCCGCCACGGTCGAGGACGTCGCCCGGATCGCCGAGGAGGTCATCGCCGATCCGACGTTCCCGACGGTGCGGGCCTGGCGGAAGTCGGGCGGACGGGCCGTCGGGTGTTTCCCCGTCTACACGCCCCAGGAGATCGTACACTCCCTCGGCCTGCTCCCGGTCCTTATGCAGGGAGGCGGGGAGAACCTCGAGATCTCCCGGGCCGACGCGGCGCTCGGGTCCTTCCTCTGTTCGATCTCGAAGTCGACGCTCGAGATGGGGCTCACCGGGATCCTCGACCCGTTCGATGCGTTCGTCTTCCCGTACATCTGCGACGTCAGCCGCAACCTCGAGGGGATCTTCACCCGGCTCCTCCCCGACCGCCCGGCCCACATGCTCCACCTGCCCCAGAACTTCACCTCCCCGGCGGCCGTCCCGTTCCTCACCTCGGAGTACCTCCGCCTGATCGAGAAGCTCGAGCGCGTGGCCGGTCGGCCGTTCTCTCCGGCGGACCTGCGCGCCTCGATCCGCCTGTTCAACGAGCAGCGGGCTCTCGTCGATCGGCTCGCGACGATCAAACGGGAGACCCCTTGGAAGGTCTCCCTTTCGGAGTATTACCTTCTCATGCGCCTCGGCGGGCTCCTCCCCCGGGAGGTCCACATCCCCCTCTTGAAGCGCCTGATCCCTGAGATCGAGGGACGAGATCGTCGGAACAAGGATGCGATCCGGGTCCTCGTCCTCGGGCCGTTCTGCGAGCAGCCCACTTTCGAGCTCCTGAGGCTCGTCGAAGACGTCGGCTGCTACGTCGTCGGGGAGGAGTTCCAGATGCTCCACCGGTGGTGCCCGGAGATCGACCCGGGCGATCAGCCCCTCCAGAGCCTGGCCACCTCCTACGTCCGGACCCCCGTGGACATCGGCGTGCGGAGCACCCCGACGACCAAACGGGAGGCCGTGCTCGCCCGGGTCGAGGCGGCGAAGGCCCAGGGCGTCCTCTTCCTCACGGCCAAGTTCTGCGAGCCGGCCCTCGAGGACGTGGTCCTCTACCGTCGGGCGCTCGAGGCGCGCGGGATCCCGTCCCTGCACATGGAGTTCGAGGAGAAGTCGACGACCTACGAACAGGCTCGGCTCCAGCTCGAGACGTTCGTGGAGTCGATCCTCTTCGATTGAGGACCTCGATGAGCGCGAAATCCCCCGGAACGGTCCAGGTCGACCGCGTGGACGGGCGGGCGACGGTCACGTGGGAGCGGGGTCCCGTCAACGTGTTCGACCGTGCCCTCCTCGAAGCGCTGACCCACGCCCTGCAGAGCGAACCAGTGACCGGGGCCCACGTGGTGATCCTTCGGGGGGCCGGGAAGTGCTGGAGCGCCGGCCTGAGCGTGGAGGACCACCTCAAGCCCCGGGTCGCTTCGATGCTTGAGTCCTTCCGGGAGACCCTCTCGGTGCTCTGGGACCTGCCGGTACCGACGATCGCCCAGGTCCACGGCACCTGCCTCGGCGGCGGCATGGAGCTCATGATGGCCTGCGACCTCGCCATCGCCTCCGAGCGAGCCACGTTCGGCCAGCCCGAGATCCGCCTCGGCGTGTTCGCCCCGTTCGGTGCGGCCAACTACGCCCGGCTCCTCGGCTCCCGGGCCGCCGCGGAGCTCCTCTTCCTCGGCGTGCCGTTCGATGCGCGTCGGGCCGCCGCTTCGGGGGTCATCAACCGGGTGGTCCCCGAAGAGGAGCTCGAGGCCTCCGTGGCGCTCACGGGCGAGACCCTCCGAAGCCACCACCGATCCACCCTGCGGCTCCTGAAGCACGTCCTTCGTCGGACGGAGCCGGACCCGTGGGAGCGTCTCTCCTACGCCGAACGCGCCTACCTCGATGAGCTCATGGCCCCCGACGATGCCGAGGAGGGGCTGCGCGCCTTCCTGGAGAAGCGGACCCCCGATTGGAAGGACCCCTGACCGATGGCGTCCATGCAGGCCGCGGTCTTCCGAGCCTCCGGCGAACCGCTCGCGGTCGGCGATTGGCCCCGCCCGTCCCCCGGGCCCGGGGAGGCGATCGTGCGCGTCGCGGCCTGCGGCTTTTGCCACACCGACCTTCACTACCTCGACCATGGCGTGCCGACGGCGAAATCGCCCCCCCTCGTCCTCGGACACGAGGTGTCGGGGACCGTCGAGGAGCTCGCCCCCGGGGAGCGGAGCCGCTCGATCGGCGACCGCGTGCTGATCCCGGCGGTCCTGCCATGCCGGAGCTGCACCCAGTGCCGGTCGGGCCGGGAGAACATCTGCTCGAACCTTCGCATGCTCGGGAACCACCTCGACGGCGGGTTCGCCGAGTTCGTCGCGGTCCCGGCGCGCGATCTCGTGCCGCTCCCTGAAGACCTCGATCTCGTGCGCGCCGCGGTCATCGCCGATGCGCTCACGACACCCTACCACGCCGTCGTGAACCGGGCCCGGGTGCGCAGTGGCGATTGGGTCGTCGTGGTCGGATGCGGGGGGGTGGGGATCAACGCCGTCCAGTTCGCGGCGGCCGCGGGGGCGAACGTGATCGCCATCGACCTCCAGGAAGACAAGCTTCGAGCCGCGAAGCGGCTCGGCGCCTGCGAGACGCTACGCCCGTCCGACCACCCGGACCTGGCCCGGGAGGTCCGATCCCGCACGGGCGGGGGTGCGGATGTGGCCCTCGAGGTCGTGGGCAAGCCCGAGACCGTCACCCTGGCCCTCTCGACGCTCCGCCGGGGCGGACGGCTCTGCGTCGTGGGCTACAGCGATTCGGTGTTCCCCCTGCCCCTCAACCGCCTCATGTTCTTCGAGTACGAGGTCGTCGGTTCCCTCGGGTGCCGTCCGGTCGATTACCCTCGCGTCATCGAGATGGTGCGGACGGGGAAGGTCCGTCTCGATGAGGTCGTCACCGGCTCCTTGCCCCTCGTCCGAATCAACGAGGCCGCGGACGCCCTTCGCGCCGGCACCGGGTTCCGGACGGTCATCGTGCCCTAGGCCGCCGACCCGGAATGGGCCCTCGATGCGACGACCGGGCCGCTGGCTCACGATGAGGAGATGCCTCGTACGATGCCGGTGTCTTCTTGCCGCTGGGCGGCGAGCTTGCGCATCCCTCTCCGCAAGTTCTCCATCGCCGCGGCCCGGCTGACCCCCAACGTCTTCGCGACGTCGGCGAGTTGCGCCCGCCTCGGGTAGTCGAAATACCCCAAGGCGAACGCGGTCCCGACGGCGAGCTCCTGCCGGGCCGTCAGGTCGCGGACGCCCCGGTAGGCCCCGATGCGGACCAACGACGCCGGGGAATTGTCCGGGGTGGTGAAAGAGGCCAACAGGGGGTGCGCATCCCGAGCCCGTTGGACCAAGACCCGCCAGTTCCCCTCCCGGGCCTCGGCCGCGGGCTCACCGGCCGAAGGGAGGAACGGGCAGCTCATGCAGATCGCCCCCATCTCGAACACGCTGTGGCAGATCGCCGGAAGAGGTCCGATGAGGCGGGCAAGGAGGCGGTTCGAGCCGAGTTGGGTGATGGAGACGTCGTGGGCCGGGCTGCGCTGCCGCAGGAACTCGACGATCTCGGGAAGGGCCGAGGGAATCGCGTTGATCTCAACGAGCTGGAGGAGGCGGGGCGGGGAACCGCCCGCCTGCCGGCAGACGTGCAGGCGGACCCCGGCATTCCACCGCGTCCCGAGGTCCTGCATCCAGTGGGGGACCGGTCCCCCCGCACCCCGAGCTCCACGAGGCTGGCTTCCGATCGGACCATCCCACGGGGCCTTCCGGACCCGGAGCGACCCGCTGGTCCGCGGTATGGCAGGCGGGGGGAGGGTTCCATCCCTGCCTCCGGGGTGAGAGTGGCTGAGCGTCTCCCTTTCGATGGTCGGTCGTTGGGTGGTGGGATGGAGTGGGCCGTGCCTGGGCGTCCGTCCCCTTTCCTTCCGAGACGCTCACCCCGTCGAGCTGCTTCACGAACGGGTCTTGACCGGGGCTTGCCTTGGACGCGTCCACGGGCAGCGCGAAGACCCGGCGTTCCCGGCGGAGGTCTTTGGGCGGCACCCAGTGCGGCGGTCGATTGGTGTTCCGGGGATGGACGATCTCCCGCCAACGGGAGAGAGGTCCTACGAGCCCGGCGTCGACGCGACGGATCCCGCTCCTCCTTCCCCACGTGACGTCATCCCCGTTCGGGTTGGATCGCCTAGGCGGCACGCCCCCATTAGCCCGTCGAAGGAAATGGCGTCGGCCGGGGTTTGCGGTCCATGGCGTCGGGGACCCTCGGTAAGGAGCAGGATAGATGCCGTCCTCAGCAGCCCGCGGCGAACCATCCCAAATCGTGAACGATGAGCCGGAGCATGCTCAATCTACCCGATCACGAAGAGGACTTACGCGAGGCTGCCAGTCTGTCGGTCGTGCGAGGATCGATGAACGGGGATCCGAACTCGAGGGACCCGATCGACGCCTTGATGGAGGAACACCAACGATTCCTCGTGCGGCTGCGATCCTTCCGGACCGATGTCCGTCGACTGACCTCCGAGTCAGCCGCCGACCCTTCCCTGCCCCGCTGCGTGTTGGACTTCGCCCAGTTCCTGGATCGGGACGTGACCCGATTCCACGGGCGGAAGGAAGAGGAGGGATTGTTTCCGGTCCTCGGACGCCACATTCCGGCGGACGAAGGGCCGATCGGGGTCATGCTGGCCGAACACCAGTTTCTGAAGGATCAACAGGATGTCCTCTATCGGAACGCACGGCGCGTCGAGTCCGACCCGGAGGCTCGAGAGTCGGTGAACGCTATCGCCCATTCGAGCATGACCGTAGAAACCACACTTCGCGATCACATCGACAAAGAGGACCACGTCCTCTTCCCGATGGCGCGTAGCCTCCTCTCCAACGCCGAGATCTCAGAGGTCGCCGAGATCTGCCGTCGGGTTGAACGAGAGCTCCAGAGTTGAACCGAGTCTCTGCGCCCCCGTGCGCCCCGAGGTCAACCGTGGGTCGCTGGTGGTTCTAGCCATCGTTCCCGTGGACCGCGCGCTCGCCCTCGGAACGGGAGCTCGCGCACGTCCCGATCCACGAGCACCTTTGTCGGCCCGTCCACTCTACACGGCTACCCTGGTCAACTGCCCTGCCGCCGCTCGCGATATTACGCGTCGTGCGGTCTTTGGGAGCCTGCGGACAGGCCCCACCACGAGGTGAGGACGAACGACAGCACCAGGACGATGACCCCGGCGGCCGCGACGTACCCTCCGGCATAGAAGCCCGTGTACACGTAGGTCAACGCGCCGGCGAAGGTGGTGACGGCCCCCGCGGTGGCGGTCCAGCCGATCTTGACGCCCTGCGGCTCGCTCAAGAGGCGCTCCGCGAGGAAGACGACGAGTACCACCATCATGGTAAGATAGAAGCCGATGAACAACCGGAGCCAAGCCTGGGGAGGTGTGCCGATCGCCGTGCCGTTGGTCGGCTCCGTCAGCGCCGTGAGCACGGTGAAGATGACCAGCATTAGGAGGGGAAGGACCCGGAGGGGTAGGCCCGCGTGACTCGTCCATCCCTTGACCCGACCGGTACCGATGACCAACGCGCTCAGCAGCAGGAGGCCCCCGAGGACCAAGAAGACGAAGTTGCTCGCATCGTTCAGCGCGAGGAAGCTAGGAATTCCCGGCAGGGCGCTGATCTGGGGGGGAAGGTTCCCCGGCCAGCTGGAGAAACCGAGGAGAAGCCCCATTTCGGACTGGACCACGAGATCGATGCAGACGAGCGCGAACCCCACCTGGGCCAGTAGCTTCGTCTTCCCGTCGAGTCGGTAGTACCCGAAGCGGACCGCCGCGAGCGCCATGAGCCCCGCGGGGACGGCGGTGATCATGAGGTACGAGTGGGCGCCGATGAGACTCGCGGCCCAATCGTCCAACGATAGCCCCATCTCTTGTGCCGCGTACTGTCCGAGGAGGGGCGGGTTATCCCCGAACCCCAGGATGATCCCCGCAAGGTGCCCCATCAGGGCGGCGACCAACATGGTGACCCCGGCGAGCGAGGCCGTGATGAAGGGAAAGGTCCGGGCCCGGGCCGCGCCCGCCCTCCAGACCTCGAGCATCCCCCAGAGAAAGAGGATGACGATCTCGTCGAGGGCGAGGAACGCGATGATCTGGATCCACAGCCCCGCGTTGGTCCACGGAGCCGAGGTGTTGAACACCGCGCCGATCGGAGCGAGGACGCCGGCGATGAGGACGCCGGCGAGGATCCCGCGGCGAACGTGAATGGAGGGCAGCGCGAAGTAATCACACGCCACGAGGGCGGCGATCCCCACGAGCCCGGTGTTGAGCCCGTGGAGGTACATCACGACCCAGTAGTAGTTGGGCGAGTTGGGCCCGATGTCCCAATTCGAGGCGTGGGAGGAGCCCGCAAAAGGGTTGTTGACGAAGATGCTTCCCGCGAAGAAGATCGCCGCCCAGAAGATCAGGAAGAAGGCGAGTCGTCGGGGGGTGAGCCACCGTAGGGCTGGGAAGATCGACCCCTCGGGGGAATCCAAGAACGTAGGGGAAGTCGCTTCGGCCGCTACGGAGTCATCGGTCAAGTTGGAGGGTGCCGGCTGCCGCTAGGAGGCGCGTCGGTACTCGGCCGATCACGTGACCGGGAAGCCTCATCGGGTACTGAAATACCTTAGGTTGGTACGCGACTGCCCCGAGCCGTGGGCGGGCGAGCCCGCGCAGCGCCACGACCGGTCCGGCTCTACTTCCCCGGTTTCTTCGCGAGGGGGGAGGTCACCTCGACGATATTGCCGTCCGGATCATAAACTTGGAAGTTCCGGAGTCCCATCATGGGCCGGTCGGCGGGGGGCGAGGCGATCGCCACGCCTTTGGCCTTGATCCGCTGGAACTCGGCGTCGGCGTCCTGGACCTGGAACGCCAGGACCACCCCCTCGCGTTTCCAGGCTCTTGGGGTGGGCCCCGCGAGTCCGCCCACGGTCTTCCAGAATCCGTGGTCGAGGAGGACGAGAGTGCAGAAATTCGAGACGAACTCGGCGTACGGGCTCTCTCCACTTCCCTCGAGACCAATCACGTCCCGGTAGAATTTCAAGGACGCTTCGAACTCACGAACGATCAACATCGGGCCGAAGAACTTCGGACGCGGGCCCTTCATGGACCTTCGGACCGGCTTCCCTTATTTCTACTGAACGTCTAGAAAATAGGTTAATCCTCGGCTCCATCCGGGGGCCGATGGCGCGATGGCCCCAGCGGCGTCGGGATACCGCGATGCTCGAGGCCCGGCGATTCGAGGCGATCGAGCTGCTCCAAGGCGGCCTTCCCCAGACCGCAGTGGCCCAGCGGCTCGCCGTGAGCCCTTCCGCCGTCTGCCGATGGAATCGGGTCGCGAAGCGTCAGGGAACCACTGGCCTCAGAGCGCGTCGCCGGTCAGGAAGGCCACCCTTGGTGGATCGAGCGGTGCGATCATCCTTGCTGCGGCTCGTCACTCGAAGCGCTCGATCCTTCGGGCATCCCACCGACGGCTGGACACTCGATCGACTTCGCGAGAGCGCGGGTCGACAATGGGGGGTCCGATACTCTCGGGGTTCGATCTGGCGGATCCTAGGTGAGCTGGGGTGCGAATGGCGCCCGTTCCGACGTCAGGGCGGCCGACGGAATCAGAGGGGGGGCACCGTTCCAGAGGCTCCGCGAGGGGGATGGACCCGCCGCCCGGTCATCAATACTCGTCGGTCCGGTCAGAACTGAACCGTCTGGACACGCTCTGACCGGCCGAATGGGGCGCCGGCCGTAACTTACGTCAAGGGGAGGGCCACCTCCCGCAAGGCATCCGCTCCGTGCGCTCGGGGAGGGCGACCAGCGGCCCCCCTTCGACTCACGACCCGGGGGTGGGGTGACTCGTCATCGAGCGGGCGGGCGGGGAGTGCTAACAGAATCCCCGCTTCGAGAGGGAGTTCGCTCGCTCTCCGATCGATCTTCGTCGGACCATTCCGGGGTTATATCTGTAACAGCCGGCCTTTTGTACCGGAAAAGAGACTCCCTTTGAAATGGCGAAAGGAGCGGGAACTCAGGCAAGCCCGTGGGAGCTGAAGACGCCCAGCGGACTTTCCGGATTTGAGGCCTACCGGGACGGGGCCCATGATCCTCCCGCATTGGTCGTAACGGTCGGTTCTACGACCCTGTACCACCACCTTCGCTGTCTCGAGGATCTTCGAATGATGTTGAAATCCCGGGGAGACTGGATGCCCCTCGGGAGCGCGGACGAACAGAAGCCAGCGGCCCCCGGCACCGTCGAGAGCTGGGCACGCGACCCCAAGAACCCTGTGGGAGGATGGTACGGGCTCAAGAAGGGACTCAGGGGCAGATTCGGCAACTACGTACCTCCTGTGATGGAAGCGATAGGTTGGGCGGAAGTCGAGCACCAGCCGAAGAACAACCGAATGCGGGCCCTCTGAGTCGAGGGCAGAACCCATCGATCGGTAGGTCCACGCCCTCCGGGGGCAGCGCGTGATGCCCGGATGTCCTCAACAGGCAAAGGCATCGGAACGGGAGCGGTTGCCGACCACTGGACGTCACCCGGACCGGGTGGCTACCCCCCGGCGAATGCGAATTCTGCGCCTGATCGTGCAGATCATGTGCGGGCCATCTCGCGCCCGCGAACGGCCCCATTTGCATTCCGAACCTCGAACACCCGCCGGCCACGGAGCGACTAAGTAGGTTTCCCGAGTTCACCGGAGATCGTGTTACGGAAGAGTCCGTACGCCGACACGGGTGGGGTACATGGAATGCCCGTGGACTTTCGAAGAGCGATCGAGTCCGACCCGACCGTGAAGGAAACATGGGCGGATATCACACCGTTAGCGCGGAATGAGTGGATCTGCTGGATCACATCGGCCAAGAGGGAAGAGACCCGGGATCGACGGATTGAGGTCGGGCTGGATAAGATGCGCAAGGGGATGCGCCGACCGTGTTGCTGGGCCGGTTGCCCGCACCGCTGATCGGGGCAGGAACTTTCGTTGATGCGGGTCTCGGGCTCCGGCCGAGTACGGGCGTTCGATAAGGTCCTCACCGGATAGACACACTCTCGGAGCTGAACTCACATCTCAGGCGGCCCCCAGAGCTATGGGGCACCGTGTGACAAGTGAAGAGTAGCCAAGAGTAGACAAACCGCACCCTTATTGCGAACAATCGGGTCATCCTGACCGCGATGGATTCCCCCGGCTCTTCGGGGCCAAGGGCACCGACGGAGCCTCTCGGTCCTCGACCAGCGTTGGTATTCGACCTAACCCAGGAGGCGACGGATGACCGACGCCAAACCCGGGCAAGTAACGCGCCGTTCATCGGTATCTGTGGCGGAGGCTTCGGGATAGGCGCCCGCGGTCTCGGCGTTCTGACCCTGCTGGGGCGAGTACCCGGGCGGAGTGACGTTCGGGGCGGGAGCGATCGCTTTCGGGGTGGTGATCCTTCTCCTGACCACCGTCGTCTACACCCTACTCGGAAGGTCCGCCTTTATGCGACTCCGGATCGACGAAGGGGGGGTGCATCTCGATCCATTTCAAGGATCGACCCAGCTGCTCGCTTGGGACGACCCTCGGCTGAAGTTCAACGTGAATCATTTCCTCCGGGACGCGAACTCTATCCTACCGAAGGGCGATGTGAGGCGATCCCACCCCTATTGGTTGAGCGTCTGGAAGTTTCCAAGTCCATGGCTCCAATTCAACGCCTCGATTTCCCCGGAGGCTTGCGAGGCGATCATCGGCGAAGCCGGCCGTCATTCGGTGACCCGGTCCACCTCGCCGGTCGCGTTCTATTGGGAGTTCTCCCTAAAGGGTTCGGGGTCGCTGGGCTGGTCAGACGGAAGCCAACTCAAGCAGGGTCAGGTCATGAACGGTCAGATCACCAAGATCCGTGGACTCGCCTGGGGTGGCGATAATGACGCCTGAATGCACCCGCCCCATTCGACTGGGGCCCTTTGTTATGACGAGGGCCTGATGCGAGGCCCCTAGCCCACTCGACAGAGCGCACGCCAATTGGAACACCCAAGCCTTTGACGCACGCTCGAAGGCAGGACCGCGGTGGAGGCGCCTCGGCCCCGGCGGACTAGGGTGTCTAGACCGTTCGTTATCCGACATCGCGGCTCACCCTATCCATGCGCCGCCGGCCGGGTCCGAAGCTCACCGTGGACGCCGTCTGGCTCGACCACGGATCGCTCCTGCTCGTCCGGAGGGGTCGGGCCCCGTTCGAAGGGCAGTGGGCCCTTCCGGGGGGATTCGTGGAGCCCGACGAGACCGTGGAAGCGGCCGTTGAACGGGAGCTCCGGGAGGAGACTGGACTCTCGGCCCGGGCGGCCGGCCTCGTCGGAGTCTTCTCCGGCCCGGACCGAGACCCCAGGGGTCCGACGGCGACCGTGGCATTCTGGATGAAGGGCCGGCGGGCGGCCCCCAAGGAAGGCGACGACGCCCGCGAGACCGCCTGGGTGAGCCTCCGAACGGCTCACGGGCTTGCTTTCGACCACGACGAAATACTCGGCCGGGCGCTCGAGCTCTTCGGTTCCCGTCCCCGATCGGCGGCGCGCCCGGTCGCTCAGCGGAGACCGGTTCGTCCGGCGGCCCCCCAGCTCCGCCGGGCCCCTTGTTGACCAGCCGCCCGCGCGGCGCGCTTCTCTACCGAATCCGTCTCCTGCTCCACGACGGTGACGAGGTTGGTGGGACGCCCTTCGACCGGGTACCCGGCGGTGACGATGATTGGGCCCTGACCCGAAGCATACCTTCGTCGCCGGACGACTTCGACGGCCATCCTACGGAGCTCGAGGAGGTTCACGTGGGCGGGGCAGCGCTCGGTTTCGACCCCCCAGGTGAGGGCGAGTCTCTTTCGGGTCGCCCTCTCGGCCGAGAGCGCGATCACCGGGGCGGTCGGTCGGTGGCCGGCGACGAGGCGGGCGGTGCGTCCGGAGGCGGTCGGAACGACGATCGCGCTGGCGGAGAGAGAACGGCTGAGATCCACGGCCGCTGAGGCGACCGGCCCGTCCGGGGACTTGACCCGATCTCCGGGCCGAGCGAGGGTTACCTCCCCACGGAACGCCGCGGTCTCGGTGGCCCGACAGATCCGATCGAGCCATTGGACCGACTCGATCGGGTAGGCGCCGATGGCGCTCTCTTCAGAGAGCATGACCGCGTCGGCTCCGTCAAGGACGGCGTTCGCCACGTCGGTCGCCTCGGCCCGGGTCGGCCTCGGTGAGGCGACCATGCTCAGGAGGACCTGGGTCGCGACGATCACTGGGAGCGCGGCCGCGTTGGCGAGCGTGACGATGCGCTTCTGCTCGAGCGCGAGCCGTTCGAGCGGGACCTCGATCCCGAGATCGCCGCGGGCGACCATGATCCCGTCCGCCACTCCGAGGATCGAATCGAGGCGCGCGAGCGCCTCGGCGCGTTCGATCTTGGCGATGAGCCCGACCTCGCGGTGTCCGGCTCGGTCCAGGCTTCGCCGCGCCTCGAGAACGTCGTCGGCGTTACGGACGAATGACAGGGCGACGAAGTCCACCCCTTCCTCGAGGGCCACGGTGAGGTCCTCGAGGTCCTTCGAGCCAAGGTTGGAGCCCCGGAGCCGAGCGTTCGGCAGGAAAAGTCCTGCGCGGGACGCGATCGGACCTCCGTGGACCACGCGAGTAAGCAGGGAGGCTCCTTCCCGACGAACGGCGGTCAGTTCGACGTTCCCGTCGCCGAGCAGGATCGGGTCGGCCCGGTGCGCGGCCCCGGCCACGTCAGGGAGGGTCACCGGCGCCCGTCGTTCGTTGCCGGGCTCGGGGGAGTTGTCGAGCCTCCATTCGGCCCCCTCCGAGAGTTGGATCCGTCCGCCGGAGAGCTCCCCGAGACGGATCTTCGGGCCCTGGAGGTCCGCGATCCGCGCGAACTCCCGACGGGCGTGCAGCCCGAGCGCCCGCAGCGATCGCAGGGTCGCTCGGTGCTCTTTCTCGGTCCCGTGGGAGAAGTTGAGCCGGAAGGCGTCGACCCCGGCCTTGACCAGCTTTTCGAGCGTGGCGGGCCGCTGCGAAGCCGGACCGACGGTCGCTACGATCCGCGTCCGCCGCACAGCGCTCCCACGGATGCCGGATACAAGGGGGTTTCCGACCGGAATGGGGAATCCCGCGGCCGCGGACGCGAATCGGGAAAGAGCCCCACTATCCCGTCGCCTGGGCGAGGGCCGCCGGATCATAGACGGGCATCCGGGCAAGGTGGATCGACGCCACCGCCATCCAGAGGAGCCCGGGGGCCACGACGATCCGTTCGATCGATCCGAAGTTCCCCGAACTGGTCAGGGAGGAGAAGAGGACCCCGATCGCTCCGAGCGTGATCGCGCCGGAGATCGCCGTGTAGAGCCGCAGCCCGTCCCAGCGGGTGTCGCGGAGCATCCCGAGCGCGAGGAAGAGGAGGGCGAGGCCCGCGCCGAGGAAGGTGACCGCCGCGGCCAGGCCGTGGATCGTCGGCCGGACCTCTTCCGGGAACACCCCGACCGCGATCGAGCCCGCGAAAACGGCTCCGAGCAGCACGAGCCCGATGCGGGGGGAGGTCTTGGGCCGGAACGCGGTCCGAAGGAGCCAGGTCGCTGCGAGGCCGACCAGCCCGAACACGATGATCGAGACGTTGAAGACGAGGTACCAGGGTGACTTCGCCGAGTTTCCGAGGTCACTGATGGCGTTCGAGATGTCGCTGTAACCCGGGAAACCCGCCTGGGCGATCGCCATCGCGGCGGTGAACTCGACTACCCCGAGCAGGAGGAGGCCGGCCGCGCGGCGGGCCGCCCTCGGGACGAGCGGCCCCCGGGCGGCCATCGATCGTTCGTCCGGATCGGCGGCGCTACTCTTCGCGCGCGCTCCGCTCGTAGGAGGCGTCGCTCGTGCGCTTCAATCGCGCACCGTCGCGGTCGCAGACGGGCTTCGCGCTGGGAGCGACGTCGATGACGTAACCCCCGCCACATTTCGGACATTCGTAGTACGGCATCCAAGACCCCGGTTCGTGGAATAGGGGGATATACGGAGTATATAAATGCCCGTGCACGCGTCCCGGCCGTCTTGGGGCCGATCCGGCGCGGGCGGGGGTCCAGTTCTGCGGATCTGCCGGGTCCCCCGGCCGCCCCCCATCCGCTGGGTGCCCCACGGACGTCAGAAGGGTCCACCCGAAGCCCGACGAAGGCGGCGCGGGAGCGGTTTCGCGAGCTCGACCGATACCGCGTTGAACGGGAGTGGAAGAGGTACGAGGGAACACCTCAGCGAAAACTCTTCCGAGTGTTGCGGGAGCGCTTCCTCGATCGACATGCCTCCCGCCCGGGTCCCGCCCTCGAGGTCGGACCTGGACCGGGTCGGTTCACGACGCGGATTGGTGGTTCACCGGCTGAGCGGGTCCTCCTCGACCTCTCGATGGAGGCGCTTCGATTCGTTCGGGCCCGCTGGTCCGGTCGTTCACGCGAGGCGGCCCCAACGCTCGTGGTCGGGGACGTGACCCGACCCCCGTTCCGTCCGAATCGGTTCCGGACCGTGGTGGCGCTCGGTAACCCGCTCGGGTTTGCCGAATCCGCGGCGATCGAGGCCCTGACCGGCTGCCTCTCGATGGTCGCCGACGGGGGGACGATCGTGCTCGAGGCGGTGGTCGGCCCCGGGGAAAGTTCCCGGTACCTGACGAGGCTCCCGCCGGGGGCGATGGCGAGGCTCCTTCGGGCTCCTGTCCCCGCCGCGCGAACTCGGATCGAACGAGAGGGGTTCAAGATCGAGCCGCGTGTCCCCCGGCCCCGGCAGGGCTTCCGAAGGTTCTCGGAGGGGGAGCTTTGGGGCCTCCTCGAAAGCGAAGGGGTCGAGATCGTCGACGCGCTCGCTGTGGCCCCACTCCTGGGGTTCGAGCCCGACCGGATCCGGGCGGTCTCCGGGGACCCGAAGGCGTGGGGGCACCTCCTCGATCTCGAGGAGGATTTCGGGCGAACGGAGGGTCGCCGGGCGGTCGCCGCCTCGCTCCTCGTGGCGGGGGTGCTCCGCGCATCCCCCAGCCGCCGGATAGGCGAGATTAAGTACGGCGCCCCCCCGTAATTTCCAGGAGAGTCATGCCGGCCGCAAAGCCTTCGAAGCCGCCGGCAACGCCTCCTGCCGCGCCCACCCAGAAACCGGTCCTGAGACCGTTCGCCTCGGCGTTGACCCCGAAGGACATCGACCACGCTCAGAAGGACGCTCTTCTGCAGCTCTCGATCGGTCGCGGGGCCCACTACTACTCGGTCGGCATCGCGGCCGCCCTGCTCCTGGACACCGCCCTCGTCCTCGTCTTCCCCCCCGCGTTCTCGGGGGCTTCCTCTCGCGACCTTTCCTCGCTCTACTTCCTCCTCCTGCCCCTGGTCGGGGGTCTCTACCTCGCGCTGTGGGGTTTGTGGGTGAAGTGGGAAGAGTACCTGCTCTGGCCTTGGGAGCCCCACTTTGCGGTGACCGTCGCCGCGGTGATCGTCGACGCCCTGCTGCTCGGGATCTGGGGCGCTTCGGTCGGCCATTACGGCGGGATCGGGTCCTGGAACCTCCTACCGGCGTTCTACCCGCTCGCCCTCCTGGCGGTCTCCCTCCCGATGGTCGGCCTGGGGCTCACCTGGCCCGATTGGACCCAGTCGAAGACCCTGAGCGTCTGCTCCTCGATCGCCCCGGTCCTCATCGGCCTCGTCGTCTTTGTTCCCGGCCTGAGCACCACGGCCCACGCCTCGTCGATCGCGCTCTCCCTTTCGGTCGGGGCGATCTTCTACCTGATGGCGGGTTCGTTCCTCCACCTGATCGCTTCGGGGACCCGGCCCCACGAGCGGGCGGTGATCCTCTCCTCCCAGAGTCGCCTCGTCCAAGTTGCACGCCAGCTCAAGAACCGCGAGGAGGCGGTGCGTTTCCGCGAGGCGAGCCTGATCGGCCGGGAGGCCGACGTCGAAAACGCCGAGATCGGCATCCAACGAAAGCTCGAAGCCATCGAGGAGGCCCGGGCCCATGCGACCACTCTCGAGACGGAGGGCCAGGCGAGGTCGAGCACACTGACCCGGCTCCAGCGGGAGCTCGCCGTCAAGCTCGCCGAGACGAACGCCAAGACTCGGGGCCTCGAGGATCGCGAACAAGCCCTCCTGCTCCGGGAGAAGGATCTCGAAGCGCGACTCCCGAGGGTTTCGGGCCGGGAGAAGGAGGTGATCCGCCGAGAGGGCGAGGTCGCCCAACGGGAGGCCGGGAGCACATTGAAGGCCAAGGAGCTCGACCGAAGATCGGCCGAGTCGACCGAACTCGATGCCCGCCTCACCGCCCGTCGGCAAGAGATCGACCGGAAGACGCAGGAGCTGCTCAGCAAGGAGGGCGAGCTCGCCCGCAAGGCTCCTTCGCTCGCCACCGGATCAGCCCCGGGCCCCCGTACGGCCGCACCGGACCCTGTGCTGACGGCCCTCAAGGTCTCGCTCGATCAACAACGCGCTTCGCTCGAAGGCCGCGCGGCGGAGGTCCAGTCCCAACAGGCGGACCTCGCTCGCGTCCGGGAGGCGCTCGCCAAGGAGCGTGAGGACCTGCGCTTCCAAGAGGAACAGGCGGCCGAACGCGAGCAGGAGGCCGCCGAACGGCTTTCCGCGGCCGAGGCGAACGCTCGACGCTACGACGAGGGACGGGCCACGCTCGAGGAGAAGCTGTTGGCCGTCGATGGGCGCGCGGCGATCCTCCTCCAGCGCACCGACGAGCTCGACCGCCGGGAGAAGGAGCTCGTCTCGAAGGCCAAGCTCCAGAACGACCGGGAGGCGACCCTCTCGGCCCGTCAGACCGAGCTCGATCGCCGCCGGCGCGATCTCACCTTCCAGGAGAAGACCGTGGCGTCTCTCGATGCCGACCTCCGCCTCGCGAGGCAATCGGTGGCCAAGAAGGCGGGGAAGTCGCCCGAGTTCTCCCTCGCATTCGCCGCGGTCCCGGAATCCGGATACATGGCCCCCCCCGCCGCCCCTCCGCCGCGCCGCCAGGTCGCGCCGGTCGATTCACCGTACGTACCCCGGCCGGGGCGGAGGCCCAGTCCATGCTCACCCGACCGGTCTCGACGCGCTTCCCGGACCGGCTCCCTACCGGCACCCCCCGTCTCGACGACCTCTTGCTGGGCGGGATCCCGCCGAAGGGCCATGTGATCCTCATCGGGGACGCCTTCGTGGGCAAGGAGGTCGCCCTCTACGCCTTCCTCACCGAGGGCCTGAAGCGCGGCGAAGGGGTCATCATCGTGAGCGCCGCCCGGGCGCCCGACGAGGTCGCCCAGAAGATCGGGCTCGTGGCCCCGCAGTTCCACGAGTACCGAGCAGCTCGACATGGTCCGCTGGGTCGACGCGTCGGTCGCGGGCGGTCCGGCCACGGACGGCGGGATGACTCGGTCGAACCTGCGAACCCAGGGCCCGCAGGACCTCGCCGGGATCCTCTCCTCCCTCGTCAAGGCCGCGAACTCGTTCGGGGAGGGGGGCGCTCGGCCCCTGCGGGTCGCGTACCTCGGCCTCTCGGCCTCCCTCGCCCACGCGGACGACCGTCAGCGCCTCCAGTTCGTCCAGAACTTCGTGGGGGCCCTCAAGAACCGCAACGCGATCGCGCTCTACGCGATCGAGACCGGTACGCTCCCCGAGACCCAGCTCGAGACCGTCCTCTCCAGGCTCGACGGGGCGATCTACTTCAAGCGCGACGGGAACCGGACCTTCCTTTCCGTGCAAGGGATCGGCGAGGTGGAATCCCGGGAATGGATCGAGTACCGCGCGACGAACCGGGCCCTCGTCATTGGCTCGTTCTCGCTCGAACGGATCAAGTAGGTGGGCCCCGCGGGTCGACCCCCAGCGCGGGCGGGAGCGTCCCGGTCGCGAGCCCGGTCGGTTGCCTTTTGGCGGCAAAAGGCCGTGCTCGCGGGAGTGGCTACTCTTCGCCCATGGAGCGAGGCTTCGGGATCATCTTCGGCTGCTCGGCCTGGGAAGGCATGCCGCTCTTCCCCTCAACGATGTCACAGTCCTGCCAGTTGACCCCGACCGTAACGGCTGGGAACGCCACCTTGATGACGTAGTTCGCGAGCTTGCCGACAGCAAGGCCCTGAGCCCCCACGACCAGGTTCGGGTTCATCACCGAGAGATCGCGGGTGAGAATGAGCCGCGTCTCGCCCATCACGATGCGCTTGAGTTCGCTGCGGTCCTTCACGGAAACCGTCGCCGCAATCCGGCGAGCGATTGATAAATTCGTCGGCTCCGTCGACTCGGACAAGGCTAATAGACCTAAGACCGTACCGCCCGTCCGGCGGGGCCCGATGGTGGAGCGAGGCCGCACGCACGACAAGCCGGAGAAGATCGTCCACCTGCGGATCGACCCGAATGACGAAACTACGACCCTCGAGGACGTCCTGGTCAAGATCTCCGACCTCCAGAAGCACCACCCGGATCGTGAGGTCTTCTTCGACGGCGATGAGTACGCGATCTGTTCGAGGCCCAGGCGCCCGAAGGCCGCCATCGCCCACTGAGACCGCCCCGCTCGGCTCCCCGATCCTCCTCGTCAACCTCAAGGCCTACCCGGCCGCCCTGGGCCGCGGAGCCACGCGGCTCGGCGTCCTCCTGGAACGGCTGAGCCGGAATGCGGGGGTGTCGGCCGGGATCTGCCCGAGCGCTCCCGATCTCGGGGTGCTGGCCGAGCGACTTACGATCCCGGTCCTCGCCCAGCACACGGACCCCGCCGGCCCGGGGCCCATACCGGTCTGCTCGTCGCCGAGGCGGTCCGGGCGTCGGGGGCCGTGGGCAGCCTCGTCAACCACTCCGAGCGGCCCCTTTCCGACGATGAGGTCGAACGGGTCACCGGAAGACTTGCGAGTGTCGGGCTCACGTCCGTGGTCTGTGCGCGCGACCTCCCCGAGGTCTGGCGGTTGGCCGCCCTGGCGCCCCCGTACCTGGCGATCGAGCCGCCCGAGCTGATCGGGGGCGAGGTCTCCGTTTCGAGCGCCCGACCCGAGCTCATCGTCGAGGTCGTGGACGCCGTCCGGTCGGCCTCGCCGTCGACCCGGGTCATCGTCGGGGCCGGGGTGCGAACGGGGGAGGATGTATCGACGGCCCTTTCGCTGGGGGCCGTCGGGGTCCTTGTGGCCAGTGGCGTCGCCACCGCCCCCGATCCGGGGCGCGTCCTCCGGGACCTCCTGCGGGGCTTCCGGGACATCGCCTCCCGTCGCTGACCGTACGGGGTGACGCCCCACCAAGGGGCTTTGAGGTCGAGGGGAGTTCGTGGCAAATGTGCCCGGGTCTCACCGTCAAGCCGATGCCAGCGAGCGGGCACGCTCGATGAAGGCTCGACCTGACGCCGGCCGCTCGCCGGAACCCCGGGGACCTCGAAGGACCCGGGGGACCGCCCGGACCCGCGGCCGCCTGATCGGACGGCCGCCGTCCCGCCCGAAGCGGCGCGGAGGGGACGGGGAACGCCGTAAGGTTCGCCGACGCCGTCCGAGCAAGAAGGATCTCGAGCCGTTCACCACCGAGCTCGTCTGGCGCCAACCCCCGCCCCGGGTCGCCCCGAAGCCCCCGAGGATCGTCGAGCGCACCCTCCACATCCTCATGGTCGGCTGGGAGTGGCCACCGAGCCACGCCGGCGGGCTCGGGGTTCACGTCTTCGAGCTCTGCCAGGAGTTGGTCCGGATGGGCCACCGCATCACCTTCCTCTTGCCGTTCGAGGGGGTCCGGACCCCGATCGATGGGGTGGAGTTCCGGACGCCCCGGGACGCGGGGGACCATCCCTACCCGAGGGCCTACGAGATCCACGGCTCCCCCGCCGGGGGCTGGGGCGAGGACGACATCGACCGCTACAATCGGTGGATCGCGGGGCTCCCGAACGACGACTATGACGTCATCCACGCCCACGACTGGTTCGGGACCGTCGGGGCTTCCCGGCTCGCCGCCCGGCTCGGAGTACCCTTTGTCCTGACGGTCCACTCGACCGAGTACGACCGGTCCCTCGGTCATCCCTGGAAGCAGATCCTCTGGCGCGAGGAGCTGGGCATCGCCAAGGCCGATCGGGTCATCGCCGTCAGCCGCCACTTGAAGGATCAGCTGGTCCGGATGTACCGGGCCCTCCGGACAAGGTCCGGGTCGTCTACAATGCCGTGCGCCCGAGCGACCGGCTCACCGCGGTGGCCGGCGGCCGGAAGATCGTGCTCTACCTAGGCCGCCTCGCGGCGATGAAAGGGGTCGATACGTTCCTGCGGGCGGCCGCCCAGGTCACCCGGTCGGCGCCGGACGCGCTCTTCGTGGTCGCCGGGGAGGGTCCGGAGTTCCCGAGGCTCCTCGCCCTCGCAGCGCATCTCGGGCTCACCGACCAGGTCCTGTTCCTGGGGCGGGTCACCGATGAGGAGCGGACCACCCTCTTGACCACGACGTCGGTCTTCGTCCTCCCGAGCGTCGTCGAGCCGTTCGGCATCGCGGCCCTCGAGGCGATGGCCGCCGGTGTCCCGGCGATCGTCTCGAAGACGAGCGGCGTCGCAGAGATCACCAACGGGGTCTTCACGGTCGACTTCTGGGATATCGACGAGTTCGCGAGCCGGATCTCCGAGCTCCTCGCCTACCCAGCGCTCCGGCAGACGATGGGCGAGGCCGGACGGCTCGCCGCGACCGAGGAAGGTTGGGAGGAGCGGGCACTCCAGACGGTGGGAGTCTACTTCGAGCTCGTCACCCGGGGACACACGTGAAGGTCGTCCTCTACCTCCACATGCATCAGCCGTGGCGGCTCGGCCGGTTCCGCTACGCTGACCTGGGTTCGGGCCGGCCCTACGTCGACGAGCGTCGGAACCTCGAGATCTTCCGGGGGATCGCCGACCGGTGCTATCGGCCGGCGCTCTCGCGCCTTTCGGCCTCCCTTCGGGAGTTCAACGAGTTCCGGTTCAGCCTGAGCGTCACAGGGACCTTCCTCGAACAGGCGGAGCGGGCCGCCCCGGACGTCCTCGAGCTGCTGCGCGAGGTGATCGGGACGAAGCGGGTCGCCCTACTCTCCGAGACCTACTACCACTCCCTCGCCTTCCTATTGCCGCCCCCCGAGCTCCTCGAGGAGGTGGAGAAACACCGCGCCGCCGTCCGGGCGGAGTTCGGCGTCCGCCCGAAGGTCCTTCGGATGACCGAGCTCGCCTACTCCGACGATCTCGCGGTCTTCGCCGAGCGCGAATCGTTCGGCGGGATGCTCATGGAGGGTTGGGAGGGAATCCTCGGCGATCGTCCGCCGACCCAGGTCTACTCGGCCGTGTCCGCGCCGTCCGTGGGGCTCCTCCCCCGCCACTACCGGTTGAGCGACGACGTCGGTTTCCGATTCTCCTCAAAAGGCTGGACGGAGTTCCCGTTGACCAGCGAGAAGTACGTCGACTGGCTTGCCTCGACCCCGGGGGAGTCGATCAACCTCTTCATGGACTTCGAGACGTTCGGCGAGCACCACCCGGCGTCGAGCGGGATCCTCGACTTTCTCTCGGCCCTCCCGAGGAGCGTCCGGGCGGCGCCCACCCTCGAGTGGGCCACGGTCGACGACGCCCTCGAGCTCCCTCGCCGGGGCGTCGTGAGCGCTCCCGTGACGATCAGCTGGGCCGACCAGAACCGTGACCTCGGGGCGTGGCTCGGCAACGACCTCCAGCGCTCGGCGTTCGAGGCGGCGAAGAAGGTCGGGGTCCTCGCCCGCCAATCGAGGGACCCCGAGATCCTCGAGACGTGGCGGAGGCTCCTCACCTCCGACCACTTCTACTACATGTACGTCGGCGGGCACGGGGCGGACGCGGGGGTCCACCAGTACTTCAGCTCGTACGGAAGCCCGTACGATGCCTACGCCAATTATATGAACGCCCTCACGGACCTCCGACGGCGCGCGATCGAGCGGCTCACGCCATGACGGGTGGGAGCGGCGGGGGCGCCGATCGGACCCAATGATCACACAGCTCACCGGGAACGGCCGGATCCTGCTCACGCTCAACGAATCGGGCGAGTGGGAGAACCTGTTCTACCCGCACCCGGGCCAGTTCCAGCACCTCCGGCAAGCCCGGCTCGGTCTCTGGGACGAGAGCCGGTCGAAGTTCGAGTGGCTGCGCCCGGGGAACGGCCTCGCCTACTTGGGTCCCGTTCCCGGCTCGGAGAGCTTCCCGACGACGCGATGGGCGGGCGACGGTCTCACCGCGACGACCGAGGAGATCGTCCACCCGAACCACGACGTGATCCTCCGCGTCGTCCGGCTGCAGAGCGAGACCGAGCGCCGGGTGCGGCTCTTCTCCTACCAGTCGTTCATGATCACCGAGTCGCTCTATCAAGAGACGGCGTACGTGGACCCCACGAGCTGGTCGCTCGTCCATTACAAGCGCGGCTACTACTTCGAGCTCTTCGGCGACCCCGCGTTCGACCGGGCGGTCTGCGGCGAGCATACGCTCAAGGGGCTTCGGGGTACCTACGTCGACGCCGAGGACGGGCGCCTCGAGGGCCGGACGATCGCCCATGGGGCCGCGGACTCGGTGATGCAGTGGGACGTCCATCTCGCCCCGAAGACCGAGGCGGTCGTGCGCATCTTCCTCGCGATCGACCGGGGGCCCGCGGCGGTCCATCGGCTGCGCGACGAGGTTCGGGCCGCGGGGCCCCAGCGGTTCGAGGCCGAGTCGAAGGCCTACTGGCGGGGATGGGTCCCGCGGCGGGTCGCGACTCGGACCTCCGGGCTCGGCGAACCCCTCCGCCAGCTCTTCCGTTCGAGCGTTCTCGTCCTCAAACACTCCGCCGGCTCGAACGGCTCGATCATCGCATCGCCGGACACCCGGTCGCTGGCCGTCGGCGGGGACTCCTACAACTACTGCTGGTGGCGCGACGGCGCCTACGTGAGCATGGCGATGGACCACTCGGGGCTCGGCGAATACGCCGACCGGTTCCTCCGCTTCGCCCAGTCCTGCCAGAGCCCCGACGGGGCGTTCGTCCACCGCCACTTCCCCGACGGGGAGGTCGGGAGCACCTGGCACCCCCCGCCGTTCCTGCAGGTCGACCAGACCGCGAGCGTGGTCGCCGCAGCCTGGCACCACCTCGAGGCCGGGGCCGATCCCGACGCCTTCCTCAGCCTTTGGCCGATGGTGCGGAGCGCGTCCGACTTCCTCGTCGACTTCCGAGACGAGGCGACGGGCCTCCCGGCCGCGAGCTACGACCTGTGGGAGGAGCGCTTCGGGATCCATGCGTACTCCTCGGCCGCGGTCGCCCACGCCCTCGAGGGGGCCGCCCAGATCGCCGAGACGCTCGGGAAGGACTACCCGAGATGGCGGATCGCCTCCCAGGAGATCCGCCGGGCGGCGCTCGAGCATCTCTGGGACCCGAAGCTCGAACGGTTCGTCCGTTCGCTCGCCCCCCGGGACGAGCGGATCGACGCTTCGCTCCTCCTCGCGCTCGACCTCGGGATCGTCCCGGTCGAGGACCCCCGATTCAAGAGCACCGTCTCGACGATCTCCGACCGGCTCTGGTCGAAGGCGGTCGGCGGGATCGCCCGGTACGAGAACGACGAGGTACTATGGGCACGAGAACCCGTGGATCGTCTGCACCCTCTGGCTTGCGGCGGCCCACCTGAAGCTCGGGGATCGTACCCGGGCCCGGGAGCTCATCGACTGGGTGACCGAGCACGCGCCATCGTCCGGCCTGCTCCCGGAGCAGATCGACGCCCGGACGGGTGAGCCGAAGAGCGCCACCCCGCTCGCCTGGTCCCACGCCGCGTTCCTCGAGCTCGTGCACCGGTACCACCGCACGATGGCCGCCCCGTAGAGCGGTTCCCGCCCGGCATCGCTTATGGCAGGGGCCCGGTTGGGCCTCGCGATGGTCGAGCGGGGGCCCACCGCGGACGGGCCGCTGGTGGGGCTCGATATCGGGGCGACCAAGGTCTCGGCGGGAGTGGTCGACCGGACGGGCCATGTGACCGGTCACAGCGGGGCGCTCCACCACCCCAACGAGGGTCCCTCGACGGTCCTTCCCGTGGCTTTCGATGCCGTCGAGCTCGCCCTCGGAGGGTCGAAGGCGCCGGCCCGCATCGGGATCGGGGTCGCGGCCCAAGTCGACCCGTCCGATGGGTCGGTCTGGTACGCCCCGAACCTCGCCTGGCGGTCGGTTCCGCTCGCCCAGATGGTGGCGGAGCGGTTCCACTGCCCGGTCGTCGTCTCGAACGACGCCCGGTCGGCCGCGTTCGGGGAATGGCGCTTCGGCGCGGGGTCCGGTGCCGGCAACCTCCTTACGATCATCGTCGGGACGGGGGTGGGCGGGGGATCCGTGGTGGGGGGTCGGCTCCTCCGTGGGGCTTCGAACGCCCTCGGCGAGATCGGCCACATCGCCCTCGTTTCGGGTGGCCGAAAGTGCCACTGCCCGGCGCGAGGGTGCCTCGAGGCGTACGTGGGCGGATGGGCCATCGCCGAACGGGCCCAGGAGCGTGTCCGTCGAGAACCGCGCGCCGGCCAAGCGCTGCTGAGGATCGCCGGCGCGCTCGATCAGATCGACGCTCGGACGGTCGCTCAGGCGGCCAGCGAAGGCGACCCCCTCGCCGAATCGATCGTTCGGACGACGTCGGACTATCTCGCCACAGGAGTCGCGGGCCTCGTGAACGCCTTCAACCCGGACCGGGTCGTGATGGGCGGGGGCGTGATCCTCGGCTGGCCGTTCCTCATCGAAGCCGTGGCGCGACGGGTGCGCGAGAGCTGCCAACCCCCCGCGGCCTCCGCGGCCCGGGTCTGCGCAGCCGCGCTCGGCGCGGAAGCGGTCGTGATCGGAGCGGCAGCGATCGCCGCCGACGGCGGCACGGCCCTCCTCCTCCGCCCGATCGCCCGTCCGACGTCGCGCCCCCGGAGGGCCTGACGATGCGCGTACGGGGGGATCGGGAGGCGTTCGGCTCGCCGGGAATCGAGCCGCGATGGACCCAGGCGAACAAGGATGGCGTCGGCACGAGCCCGTATCCGTCGAGCAAGATCTGGTTCACGCTTTGGCGAGGGGTCCTGACCGAGGTCTACACCCCGTTCATCGACCAGCCCCAGATCCGGGACCTCCAGTTCCTCATCAGCGATGGACGGTCGTTCTTCCACGAGGAGAAGCGCCACCTCAAGTCTACGACGCACCGGTTGACCGAGCACTCCCTCGGCTACCGGATCCAGTCCCAAGAGCCGTCGGACCGCTATCGCATCGAGAAGGAGGTCTTGACCGATCCGACGCTGCCGGTCGTCCTCACGCGGGCCCGCATCCGGCCCGGGCTCGGCGGGCCGGTCGACGCGAGCTTCTATGCCCTGCTCGCCCCCCACCTCGGCGTCGGTGGCTGGGGGAACGATGGATACGTGATGACCCACGGGGGGCACGAGTACCCTGGTCGCCCACCGGAACCGGGTACCTGGCTCGCCCTCGGCGCGGACCGTCCGTTCCGTCGATCGAGCGTCGGGTTCGTCGGCCGGTCGGACGGTTGGACCGATCTCTCCGAGAACTACCTCCTCGACTACGAGTTCGATGCAGCGTTGAACGGGAACGTCGCGTTGACCGCCGAGCTCGACCTCGAGGTCGGTGGGGAGATCACCTTGGGGCTCGCCTTCGGTCGGGACCTCTCGAGCGCCGTCACGACCTTGATGCAGTCGCTCTCGACCCCGTTCGAGGAGCACGACCGCAGGTTCCGGGAGGGATGGAACCGGGTCTGCCGGGACCTCCGGCCGCTGGTCCCCCATACGGGCGACAAAGGGAACCTCTTCCACTCGAGCCACAGCCTGATCCTCGCCCACGAGGACAAGACCTACCCCGGGGCGCGGATCGCCTCGCTGTCGATCCCGTGGGGGCAGGCGCACGGGGACGACGACCGGGGCGGATACCATCTCATCTGGACCCGGGACCTCGTCCATTCGGCGATCGGGCTGCTCGCCGCCGGAAATCCGGGGGCCGCGCTGCGGAGCCTCATCTACCTCGCCGGCTGCCAGCGGGAGGACGGGAGCTTCCCACAGAACGCCTGGCTCAACGGCGAATCGTACTACGGCGCCATCCAGCTCGACGAGGTCGCGTTCCCGATCATCCTCGCCGGTCTGCTCCGCCGCGAGGGCGCCCTCGGCAAGTTCGACCCCTGGCCGATGGTCCGCAACGGCGCGCGCTTCCTCCTCGATTACGGACCGGCGACTCAGCAGGAACGCTGGGAGGAGGTCAGTGGATACTCACCGTCGACCCTCGCGACCAACGTCGCGGCCCTCACGGTCGCCTCGACCTTCGCCCGCGAGCGGAACGAGGACGGGATCGCCCGGCTCCTCGAGGAGTACGCCGACTGGCTGAGCGACCGCATCGAGGGGTGGACCGTGACCCACCGAGGGACCCTCGTCCCGGGGATCGCCCAGCACTACGTGCGGATCCGACCGGCCGATCCGATGGACTCCTACGTGGAGGGACCGGCGGACGAAGGGAGCGTAACGATCGCCAACCGCGCGCCCGGCACCCCGAACGAGTTCCCGGTCCCCGAGGTCGTCGACGCCGGGTTCCTCGAACTCGTTCGATATGGGGTCCGGTCCCCGCACGACCCCCTGATCGCGCGGTCGGTCGAGGTCATCGACCGCGTCTTGAAGGTCGAGACGCCGCTGGGGCCGTGTTGGCACCGCTACAATCACGATGGCTACGGCCAGCGCGACGACGGTGGACCTTTCCTCACGGACGGCGTCGGCCGCGCCTGGCCCTTGCTCTCCGGCGAGCGGGGCCACTTCGAGCTCGCGCGGGGCCGCGACCCGTCCGATCTCCTCCACGCCGTCGAGCGCTTCGCCTCCCGGACGGGCCTCCTGCCCGAGCAGGTCTGGGACCAGGCGGACCGACCGGACCTCCACCTGCATCTGGGCCGCCCCACGACGGCGGCGATGCCGCTCGTGTGGGCGCATGCGGAGTACCTCGAGCTCCTCCGGTCGATCGTCGACGGGAAGGTCTTCGCCTGCCTCCCCCAGGTGCGGGACCGCTACGCCTCCGGCCGCCACCCGAACGGGAAGATCGAGGTCTGGAAGCTCCGCCACCGGCCCACCCACGTGCCGAGCGGGCCCGTGCTCCGCATCCAGGCGAGCTCGCCGTTCCGGTTGCACTGGTCGGACGATGCCTGGGGAACCCCGACGGACACCCCTTCTTCGGACCCGGGGCTCGGGATCCACTACGTGGAGCTCTCGACGGCAGAGCGTCCGGGGCGGCGGCTCGTCTTCACGTTCTACTGGCTCGATCGAGCGGCCTGGGAAGGACAGGACTTCGCGGTCGAGGTCGACGCGCCCCGAGGGCCGTCCGGTCCCCCGTCCTGGCCCTGATGTGGCGATGACGGAGTCGGATCCCCCCGAGCGGCGTTCGGGCCGACCGGATCGAAAGCACGCCTATCGGGTCTCGGTCAGATGGACGGGCAACCGAGGACCCGGAACGGTGGCCTACGATTCCTACGATCGCGAACACACGATCGCCTCCACCGGCAAGCCCGACCTCCTCGCCTCCGCCGACCCCGCCTACCGCGGGGACCGATCGAAGTTCAACCCCGAGGAGCTCCTCGTCGCTTCCCTCTCGGCCTGCCATATGCTCTGGTACCTGCACCTTTGCGCGGTCGGGGGGATCCGCGTGGTCCGATACGAGGACCAAGCCGAGGGGACGCTCGCCACGGAGGCCGATGGCTCCGGACGGTTCACCCAGGTCATCCTCCGCCCCTTTATCGTCCTCGGCGCCGGGGATCTCGGACGGGCCCTGGAGCTCCACGCGGAAGCGCATCGGAAGTGCTTCATCGCGAGCTCCGTGAACTTCCCCGTGGAGATCGAGCCGAAGATCGAACTCCGGTCCCCAATGGGCGCTCCTCCCTGAAGGCGACCGGGCGGCCTCGCCCGCCCGGACCCTCGGATCGCGGGAGGTTTACATCTCCTCGTGGTGGTGTCGACCGAGCAGTCCCGAGATGACCTGACCCCGCATCGTCGAGGGGGGCGGGATGCCGAGGAGCGCGAGGATCGTCGGCGCGATGTCCCGGATCTTCGAGGTCGAGATCGCTCCCCTCGCTTTGAGGCCCGGACCCGAGGCGGAAAGGATCCCGTCCCAAGAATGGACCGCGTCGTCCGGTCCGGTGTCGTTCTCCGAAAGGAAGAGCCCAGGGTGGCCGAGCGTGCCGGCGGACCGCCACTTGAGGTCCCCGAAGTAGGCGATCAGGTCCGGCGGAAGACCGCGCACCTCATCGTAGATCTCCGAGGGCCGGGCGACCTCGACCCCGAGCAGGTGTCCGCTGGGGGCCATAACGTCCTCGAGGCCCTGGGAAAGGCGATCGAGCAGCCCCGGAACCTCCGATGGGAGCACGATCCCTTCCGGTTCTCGGCCCTGGATGTTGAGGTGGATCCTCGCGTAGTACCCGCCGGCCCCCCAGGCCTGGGTCTTCGACCAATCGACGTTCGCCTGCTCGAGCGGGGTCCCGGGCGGGCATGGGGATCGAAGGACGAGGTATCCCTGCGTCCGGAGCCACTCGTTGATGCAGAAGCACCCCTCCATCGCCTGGGATCCGTGGTCGGAGACGATCAGAACGGTCACCTCGTCGCCCACGAGGTCGAGGAGCGCGCCGACCTCGCGGTCGAGGAGTTCGTAGTAATTCCGGGCGATCCCTTCGAGCTCGGGGTTTCGTTCGTGCTGAGGGTGAGCCGGGTCGAAGTACTTCCAGAAGGCGTGATGCAACCGGTCGGTCCCGATCTCGTGGAGGACAAAGAGGTCCCACGGCTCGCGCTTCCAGAGGTCCCGGGCGAGCGCCCAGCGCTTGCGGGTCATCTCGAGGATCTCCTTCCCGACCCGAGCGCGTTCATCGACCCGGAACGGCACGTCGAACACGTAGCCTCCGGAGACCCGATCGACCTCTTCGACGAGTGATGCGGGAGTGACGAAGTCGCGCGCTTCCGGGGGCGTCAGCAGGCACGACACGTAAATCCCGTTCACCGAGGGGGGCGGGTACCCCGGAGGGACCCCGACCACGCAGACGCGCCGTCCGAGGCGAGAAGCGGTCTCCCAGACCGGAGGGAACGGGAGCGAGCTCGGGGTGGGCGTCTGATTGTCGAAGTAGGTCCCCGGCCGGCGGTTACGGAACCCGTAGATGCCGAGGGAGCCCGCGTCCATCCCCGTGAACATGACCGCCCAGGCGGGGATCGTGATCGGCGGATCGCAGGACTTGAGGGTAGCATGGGCACCCTTGGACATCGCTTCCCGGATCCGCGGCACCTCGGCCGGGAACAGGTGGGAGAGGACGGTGGGGGACACCCCATCGAGGCCGAGCACCAGCACGCGAGGTCGTGGAGACACGTCGGGCGGACCTCACGGCCCCCTTATCTCCTTGGCCCTCCCGGGAGCCCGACCATCGGCGCCCAGAGTACCCTCCCCCCAGTGGTCCTAGGCCAGGGGACCTAGACGCGTCCGGACCGAGACCCTTAAATCCACATATTCATACCCATATGTATGCCGTCCCGGAATATCGCGGTCCGAAAGGATGTCTATGAAGCCCTCCGCCGGGAGCGCCGCCCCCAGGAGAGCTTCACCAAGGTCCTCTTGAGGCTCATGAACCAGCGCGGGTCCCTCCAGGAGCTCTCGGGGAGCTGGTCGACGAAGCCGAAGGCCCGGGACCGGGCTTCGTGGCGACGGCTCCGGGGTCTCGAGGGGAGCCGCGGGGGACGGAGTTGAAGGGTCTCGATACCCCCGTCCTCCTCGGCCTTCTGCGGGGGGATCCGAGGGTGCAGACCCTCCTCCGGAAGCTCTCGGGCGAGGAGCTCTGCACGACGACGGTGAACCTCTTCGAGCTCGAGGCGATCGCTCGCTCGGATCCCTCGCCCGGGCGCGACCGCCGGCTCGCGGCGGTCGAGCAGCTCCGTCGCAAGCTCACGATCCTGCCCATCGACGAGCGCTCCGCGGCACTCGCCGCCCTCGAGCGCTCCAAGGCTCCGGCGAGCACCGCGGGGTCGTCCCCCTCTTGGCTGATCCTGGGGGCCCTCCTTTCGGGACGTTGTCAGGAATGGATCACCACGGCGGGAGCATCCTTTCCGTCCTCTGGGGAACTGAAGGTCATGGTAATCGACCACAGCAATCCCAAGAAGGCGTAGTTGCGCATCTACACTATCGGATATATGCAACTTGGTCATTTCTGCCTCGAACTGGCAACCGGCGGAGTCCAGGGCCCGTGTCCCTCCCTGATCTGTCCTAGAGACGGCCGAGGGGCCAAACGACTGAAGTCCACCAAATGGGATACTTGAATAGCCTAGATACATTACACACATTCCTCAGTATTGCAGGAACGCCCTCGAAAAGGGTCGGGAATATCTGTCGTATAACTCGAATTATACATCGCTACCGTCAGAGAGGCCCCTCTGCGAAGGGGGCAAATGGGTCAAAATTTACGTCAGGGGGCAGGATAGGATCGCCCCTCACAAGCCGTCTGAACCGTGCTCTAGTGTCTCCGGACAAACCGATTAAGATCGGGGTCAGGGTCGACCGGTTCTCCTCGCTCTGCGTCCGTTCTTCCCACTAATTGGAACGGGTGGCCACGGCTCCCTGGCACTGCCCGTGCCTATTCTTCGTTGGGACACCGGGCTGACGGCGGTCCTGCCCTCGCCTCTCGATTGATGAAGTCCCTCGGTCGGAGGGTCCGACCTGTAAGGGGGTCTTGAGCGGCAGACTGGAGGCCAGGCTCGGCGGGTGGATCGACTCAGAACTCCCGGTTTCCGGGCCGTTCAAGGCCTGCCGTTCGGACGAATCCACATATGCATCTACATATGCGTACACTTAGGGACTTGCGAATCCAACGCGAACGCGAGCTGGGCGATTCCTTAGAGTGGAGATGGAGGGAGCCCTAGGCGAGAGCCGACGCCGGTAGGTCGACTCTGTCGGAGCGAATGCGATTAGAGGATATACCCCGTCCCGTTGAGCGACCTAAGGGCGCCGCCGAGCGCCCCGAGGGCAGCCATGATGGCCACCGAGGGCAAGAAGATCTGGATGGATGGGACGCTCGTCGACTTTGCTGACGCGCACGTGCACGTCCTCTCCCACACCCTCCACTACGGGGTCGGGGTCTTCGAGGGGATACGGGCCTATCCGACGGCGAAGGGCGCCGCGATCTTCCGGCTCCCCGAGCACGTTCGCCGATTGCTCACCTCCGCCCACATCTACAAGATGGCGAGCCCCTACACGGCCGAGGAGATCGCCCAGGCCATCGTCGAGACCCAGGCGGCGAATGACTTCGCCCCGTCCTATATCCGGCCGATCCTCTACCGCGGGGACCCGGCGCTCGGCGTGAAGAACCTCGGCGGGCGGGTCTCGCTCGCGATCGCGGCGATACCAGCGAAGAAGTACCTCGGCGCCCGGTCCGAGAGCGGGGTCCGGGCGAAGATCTCCCCGTACCGCAAGCCCCGGTCGGACTCGATCCCCTCCTTCGCCAAGGCGTCGGGCAACTACCTCAACAGCTACCTCGCGGGCATCGACGCGGCGGAGGACGGCTATGAGGAGGCGATCCTGCTCGATCACCGCGGATTCGTCGCCGAGGGAACGGGGGAGAACATCTTCCTCGTCCGGGAGAACCACCTCTACACTCCGGGCCTCGAGTCCGACATCCTCCTCGGGGTGACCCGGGACTCGGTGCGTCAGATCGCGGTCGATCTCGGTTACCCCGTCATCGAGAAGCCGATCTCGGTGAACGAGCTCCTCACCGCGGACGAGGTCTTCTTCACGGGAACCTACGCCGAGGTCGCCCCGGTCCGGGAGATCGGTCACAATGTCATCGGCACGGCGAGCCCGGGTCCGGTCACCAAGGCGATCATGGACGTCTTCTATCGTGTCGTCCGCGGGGAGGAGCCGAAGTACGTGAACTGGCTCACCCTCGTCCCGACGGCGCCAAGGGCGGTCGCCCGAACGGCCCGGCGCTAGGAGCGTGTAGCCCAACTCCGTCGTCCTTTTGACGACCCGTCTATAGGAAGTACTGAAATCTAGCCCGGCGCTTCGGAGCGTATGCAAGACGCGCCGAACGGAAACTTCCGCCGGTACGACCCTCACCAGACTCTCCTCCTTCCCCCGAACCTCGAAGACTGGCTGCCGTCCGAGCATCTCGCTCGGTTCATCTCCGACCTCGTCGACACCGAGATCGACCTCACGCCTTACTTGGAGGGCTACGAGAACGAGGAAGGAGGCAACCCCGCATTCCACCCGGCCCTGATGCTCAAGCTCTGGCTCTACGGATACTGCGTGGGCACCGTCTCCTCGCGGAGGGTGGCCCAGGCCACCTACGAGGACGTGGCGTTCCGCTACCTCGCCGCCAACCAGCATCCCACCTTCACTCCCCTCGCCCGGTTCCGTCTGCGGAACCTGGCGAACCTGGATCGCCTCTTCCTCGAGGTCCTCCGAATGTGTCAGGAGGCCGGGCTGGTCGGTATGGCCCGGGTGGCCCTCGATGGGACGAAGGTGAAGGCGAGCGCCTCCAAGCACAAGGCGATGAGCCACGGGAAGATGCTCGAGAAGGAGCAGCAGCTCGACGAGGAGCTGCGTCGGAGCATCCAGGAGTTCCTCCGCAAGGGTATCGAGATCGACGCGGAGGAGGATCGTCTGTTCGGGAAGGAGAACAACCCCTACCTCCACGAGCTCCCCGAGGGATGGCGGACGAAGAAGGAGCGGTTGGAGAAGATCCGCGCCGCGCGCAAGCGGCTGGAGGAGCGAGAGAAGGAGAAGGCCAAGGCGGCCGGGAAGGAGGGCGCACCCATCGACCCGAAGGCCCAGATCAACTTCACCGACCCCGATTCCCGCATCATGCCGGACGGGGCGAACCGAGGCTCGTTCGTCCAAGCGTACAACTGTCAGGCGATGGTCGATGAGAAGGCCCAGATCATCGTGGCCGCCGAGGCGACCCAGAGTCCCAACGACAAGGAACAGATGGTCCCGATGGTGAACGCCACGATCCGCAACACGGAGATGATCCCGCGGGAACTGGATGCCGATGCCGGGTACTTCGGCGAGATAGCGATCCGGGAGGCCGAGGAACGCAACATCGACGTCTACTGTCCCCCCGACAACGGGAGAACCACCGAGCGAGGGGCGTGCCCCCGAGGCCGACCTCCGGACGACGAGACCTTCGTGGAACGGATGCGACGGAAGGTGCGGAGTGAGAACGGGAAGGCCCACTACGGGCATCGGAAATACGTGGTCGAGCCGGTCTTCGGTCAGATGAAGCAGGGACGGGGGCTGAGGCAGTTCCTGCTGAGGGGGTTCGGGAAGGTGCAGGCGGAGTGGAAGCTCTGGTCGCTGACCCACAACCTGAGGAAACTGTACCTGGCGCGGGTCGCGTAAGGTCGAAGAACGGGGAGGAAGAAGGGGAAGGGAGAGGGCCACCCCTCCCTTCGAAGAGCGACTCCTGACCTACCTCTGCCAAAATCCAGTTGAGCTACACGCTCCTAGGCCGGCCGTCCGTCTGGACCCTCGTGCACCGGGTGGCGGTGCGGGTCCGGTCGCCAGACGAGCTCGATCGAGAGCCCCTCGGGCCCCTTGAGGTAGAGCGATCGGGATTCGTCCCGCTCCTTCTCGTCGAGGATCTCGAGGCGGGCGCGCTTGAGCCGGTTCTTGAGCCCCGTCCAGCTCTCCACCCGCAGCGCGATATGGTGGACCCCGCCGCGCTTCGCCTTCGGGTCGTCGGCCCGAAGGCCCAGGACCTGGTCGCCGAACATTAGGAAGGTGTGGTCGGCGCTCTCCCCGATGACCGAGAGGCGGAGCTGTTCGATGAAGAACTTCCGGGCCCTCGGAAGGTCGCGGAACCTGAGGTCGACGTGGTCGAAGCCGGTGATCCCGAAGTCAAGCTCCTTGGAGGTCACGTACCACGTCCCTAGCGCGTAGCCAGCCGGCGGGGCCTATATCGATGACCGAAGGCCCGCCCGGGAGGCCGGTGGGCGGCCGACGCGCTAAAATCGCCGGAAGTGCCTCGGCGCGCGCTTGACGAGGTCCATCTCCAGAGCTCGAAGAACCCGCCCGGAGCGGCCCCACGCCCGTGTCGCCCCGCGTGTGCGAACTGTCCTCTTCGACTTCGACGACACCCTGTTCGATCACACCCGAGCGTTGGTCGCCGGACTTCGGGAGCTTCGTCGGGTGGAACGCCGGCTCGCTCGCCAACCCTTGCCGAGGATCGTGCGGGAATACGAGCGTTTGCTCGACCTCATCCAGCCGGGTGGACCCGGAGGTCCCCGGACTCACCCGGAGGCCCGCCAGCTGCGCTTCCAACGGCTCGACCGGTGGCTCGGGGGGTCGGGCGATCCCTCGAGCGCCCAACGATGGTCCGACGCGTATCGAGCCGTTTACCAATCGTCGAGATTCCCCGTGAAGGGGACCATCCCCCTGCTCCGGCGCCTGAAGGAACGGGTCTCGGTCGGGGTGGTCACCAACAACCACACCGAAGAGCAGCGGGAGAAGATACGGGCGCTGGATCTCGGTCCCTGGATCGACTTCCTCGTCACGTCGGAGGACGTCGGGGTCTCAAAGCCGGACGCCGTGATCTTCGCGACGGCGCTAAAGGAGGCTGGGGTCACCGCACCGGAGGCGGTCATGGTCGGGGACAATTGGGCGGTGGACGTCGTGGGAGCGACTTCGGCCGGGATCCGAGCCGTGTGGCTCCAGCGTCGCGGGCGGCGACCGGCCGGATTCTCCCAGGTGGAGGTCCTCCGATCGTTCTCCCCCAGCGGCCGAGCCGAGCGTCTCCTCCTCCGAGCGCCCGCAATGCGCGCCCATCCCCCCAAGGTTCGCCCGGACGCGGGCTTCTTGAACCGGAAACGCTCCCGTTAGCGAGGCCATGGCGACCGTACTCGAGGTGGACGATCTCCTCGGCCGCCTCCTCAAGAGGCTCGAACGCCACACCCCCTACGCCGAGGTGATGGCGGAGGAGAGCTCGAGCGACGTCGTCCGATACGACCGTTCGGCGACGACCGTCGAGCCGGCCCCCTGCTTCCGGGGCGCCGTCTTCCGCGCCTGGGGCTCGCAGGGCTGGGTCGAGGCCGCCGCGAGCGGGCTAGAACCCGATCCCCTTTCTGACCTGGTCGACTCGCTGACCGATCGACTGGGCTTCGGCGGGGGTGCTCCGCCGCCGCCCGGGAAGTCGGCCACGACGCGGGGGGAGTTCTCGACCGAGAGCCGCCAACCGATCTCCGAGGTCCCGATCTCGGAGCGGGTCGCGCTCGCCCAGACCTGGTTCGCCTGGGCGACCGAGGTGAAAGGGATCCGCAACGCCTACGCGACGATCCGATCGATCCGGGACACGCGACTGTTCCGGTCCACCGAGGGGGCGCGGACCCTCCAGCGGATCGATCGGGTCCAAGGCGCCGTGGCCGCCCTCGCCATCGAGAACGGCAAGGTCGAGTACGACTTCACCGCCCGAGGCAGCACCGGGGGAGCGGAGGTCCTCGCGGAGATCACCCCGGAACGGGTCGCGAGGGCCGCCCAGGCGGCCGTGGACCTCCTTACGGCCCGGGCACCGCCCGAGGGGCGGATGAAGGTCCTCCTCGATCCGAGCGCCGCGGGGACTTTCGCCCACGAGTCGTTCGGCCACGGGGCGGAGGCCGACCAGATGCTCCGCGACCGATCCTACCTCAAGCCGCTCCTCGGGACCACCGTGGGGCCGGAGAGCCTGACCCTGGTCGACGATGGTTCGCTCGCCAAGGGCTGGGGCTCGATCTTCTTCGACGACGAGGGCCACTCCTCCCGCCGTACGGTCTTGGTCGATCGGGGCCGGTTCGTCGAGGCGCTCCACGACCGGGAATCGGCCGCTTCGATCCATCGGGAGGCGACCGGGAACACCCGCCGATCCGATTTCCTCGGCCGCCCGTTCGTGCGGATGACCAATACGTTCGTCGAGCCGGGCGAGCGCCGCTTCGAGGAGCTCGTCGAGCAGATGGGGGATGGGGTAATCCTCGAGTCGTGCACGAGCGGGATCGAGGACCCGCTCGGCGGCGCGATGCAGATCAAGGTGAAGAAGGGGCACCTGGTCCGGCGCGGGAGGATCGAGGGGATCCTCCCCTCGATGGCCCTCTCGGGCCGCGTGCTCGAGTTCCTCGGCGCGATCCAGGGGGTCAGCCGGAAGGAGGACTTCGAGATGAGCCCGGGGTTCTGCGGAAAAGGGCACACTGACCTCCTCCCGACAGGTACGGGCGGACCGTGCACGTCCTCTCGGAAGCAATCGTGGGGCGCGCATGAGCCCGTCCCGGTCGCCCTCGGAGACCGCGTTCCGGGCGGCAGAAATGCTCCGTTCGGACGGGGGCCCCTGGGACGTATTCGGGGAGTCGATCCGGCGGTTCGAGCTCCATCTCAACGGGAACGACATCGAGATGACGCGGGGACCGATCGTCCTTGAAGGGTACGGGTTCCGCGAGATCCGGCCCTCGAACGGCGGGGTCCGGGTCGGTTTCTCCGGATCCACCGACCTTTCTCCCCGCGGCGTGGCGCGGACGATCGAGCAGGCCCACGCCTCGAGCGAGTTCTCGAAGTTCCCCGCGAAGGACGTCAGTCTCCCGACGAAGACCGAGGCCGCGACCGGCGTCGAGTCCTGGGATCCGGGGCTCTGGGAGCGGCCCGAGGAGTCGATCGCCCGGTACGCCGCGGAGTTGATCGCTCCCTTCGATGGGCGCAAGGACGCCCGGCCGAGTTTTGGATCGCTCCGCCTCGCTTTGATCGAGACGACGTTCGCGAACTCGGCCGGGGCCGAGGGACGGGCCCGCAAGACCCACGTCGAGGTCGAGTTCGCGGTCCGGTCCGATTCGGGCCCGGAGGGCCCGATGGCGGGGGAGTACCTGGATCAACCGGCGTAGCTGCCGGCTCGACCACCGGACCATCGGAGCCGAGGTCGTCGACTGGTGTCGGAAGGCCCGGGACGCCCGGGCGGCCGCCCCGATGCCCGCCGGAGCCGACCAGGTCCTCCTCCCCACGGCCGTCCTGAGCGAGATCCTGCCGGCAACTCTCGGCTTTCGGCTCTCCGGGCCGGCGGCCCTGCGGGGAATGATGCCGGCCGTCGGGACCCCCATCGCGACGCCGTCCGTCGAGCTCTACGATGACGGGCTCTACCCCTTCGGCCTCTCGACCTCACCTTGGGATGACGAGGGATCCCCGCAGGCCCGCCGCCACCTCATCGAGGCGGGCGTCTTCCGACAGCCGATCTACGATCTTCTCTACGCGAGCGCCCTCGGCGCCCAGACGAGCGCCTCGGGCCGTCGAGACCTTACGACGCTCGCCCCCTGGTTCCATTTCATGGTCGCGCCCCACCCCGGCCCCTCGACCATGGTGCTCTCGCCGGGCACCGGGGGCTCGGACGCCGAGCTCGTCGAATCCGTCGGGGAGGGGATCTGGGTCGACCAACTCGGCTTCGCGTTCCCCGACCCGGTATCCGCCGCCTTCGGGGGGGAAGTCCGGCTCGGCTACCTCATCAGGGGTGGGAAGCTCACGACCCCGGTCCGCGGGGGGACGGTCGGCGGGGCCGTTCTGGCGGGCCCCGACCAGCCGTCGATGATGAAGTCCGTCCGGGCGATCGGGAGCGCTCCGAACCTGGCGGGGCAGCTCTCTTCGCCTACCGTCAGCGTCGGCTCGCTGAGCGTGGCGGGCGCCTGACGAACAGCACTACTTCAAGCGGAGAAGGATCGTCGAGCACTCGGGGCAACGCAGTCCCGGAAGGTTCGCCGAGTACGTTCCCTGGAATCCGGTGGGAACGAGGACCTCGAGACCCTTCGGGCGAAGCCTCGAGGAGGTCGACTCATGGGACCAGAAGAGCCCGGATCCGTTCGTCGTGGACACGAATCCGCTCTCGAGCGCTCCGCCGCAGTTCGCACACCGGCTTTCGGACATGAGGGCTACCGAGGCAGAGCGACCCCCGGCCGAGTATCTCTCGTTTGCGCTCAGGGATCCAGCCTCGATGAGGTAGCCGGGCGACATGGGCAGAAACCGGTATTCGTAAGCGCTCACCTTTCTGGTGGGGAAGGCTCCATCCTTAACTCTTCCCGACCTTTGGGAGGCGCTTCGCCTCCGGTGAGACTCCATTCGCGGCTCCCCGAGCGAGCTCGCCGGACTTGGTAGACCGTTCGGTCCCCCGACCCCGGTGGAGGCTCCCTCTCCCCGCGCGTCAGTTCAGCCGGCTTCCGGCTTACCCCGAGACATCCTCTTTCGAGAATGTTGCGAGCGGCGTTCCAATCGCGGTCCATCCGGTGGCCCCCGGGGCACACGAATTCCCGCTGCTCCAGCGTCAATGGTGGATCAGCCCTGTGGCCGCAGATCGAGCAGGTCTGCGTGGTCCCCTCCGAGGGGACCTCCACATACCGACCCGACCGCATCGCCATCTTGTAGCGGCTCATTGTCCTCAACATCCCCCACCCGGCATCCGCGAACGACCGAGCGAACGGTCCTCTCGATAGGCGGGTCACGTCGAGATCCTCGAAGGCGATCAGGTCGTGCCGCGACGCCCACCGGGAGGTGAGCTGGTGGGCGAAGTCTCGACGCTGTCGGCGGACCTTCGCATGGCACCTCGCCACCTTCTCCCGCTGCCGCTCCCGACGATGGGAACCCGCGCGCTTGCGCGCGAGGGACCGCTGGGCCCGGGCCAGGCGCCTCTCCGCCTTACGGAGATACTTCGGTGGATCGATGGTGGTGCCCTCGGAGAGCGTAGCGAGATGGGTGAGTCCGAGGTCGACTCCCACGGGGTTCTCTGGGGGACCAGCGGGAGCCCCGGGAGGGTCCAGGAGCGCATAGGCGAGGGCGATGTACCAGGCGCCGGCCTCATGAGTCACGATCGCCTTCTTGAGGACGCCGTTCGCGGGGACGGGTCGGTGGTGGACGAAAGGGACGGCGCCGAGCTTCGGAAGGCGGACCGTCCGAGTTCGGACGGTCACGGAGTCGGGTTGTCCGAAGGTGAAGGATCGGATCTCGCGACGGAACCTCGGATAACCGGCAGCACCCCCCTGCCCGATTCGGCGGTAGAACGCTCGGAAGGCGAGGTCGACGCGCTGGAGGACGTCACGAGCCGGGTCGTAGGGTAGACACCCGAGACCTTCCGAGTCGAAGGCCCTCCAACGGGCGAGGGAGGATTGCTGTTCGAGGTAGGAGAGGGACCGATGTTCCTTCTGCCAGGCGGTGCGGCGCTGCTCGAGGGCGTAATTATGGAGGAACCGGAGCTCGTGGAGCCAGCGGAGGAGCTCGCGCTCGACGGAGGGGCTGGGGCGAAGTCGGAACTGGAAAGTGAGGAACATCGAGTGCGGGAGGGGAGCGAGGCGAGTTCATTCTTCCCCAGTCGATGAAACGTGAAAGATGGGTTCGCGAGTGGAGGATCGTCGCCCGAACCCGCCGAAGGCGATCTGCGCCAGCCAGAAAGGTGTCTAACGGTATTCTAGGCTCCCGCCGGGGCCGGGATCCCCGACGGGAGCCTTGGGTCATCGTCAGTTCGGTGAACGGGCTTCGACCGCTTCGAGCCCGCGCTCCGGCGAGCGCCGGAACGGGCGGTCGAAGTGCGGCTGAGCCCGGGGGCTGGGGCGAGCCAGGAGGGCCACCGGGTCTTTTCCTCCTCCGGCGAGAGCTTCTCGAGCGAGATCAGGAACGCCTCGCCCCTCGGCTGGTCGAGCCATCGCGGCGCGAAGCGGCCCCCTCGGCCGACCTCCCGATCCGCGACCATCTTCGATCTCCCTCAGGCGTAGTTCAGCGACCAGCGCGTTGACAGGTTGATCGGGTTCGTCGAACGCCGGGAGAGGAACGGGACCGCCGGAGGGTAGTAGCGGGAGTCGATGCGACCCTCGCCGAGCGGAACGGTCGGCGGGAGGGGCTCGACGACCAGGCTTCGGACCAGGCGGGCTCCATGGGGCTTGCGGCACACCGGGCATGGCGTGCTCGGGCTGTTCCAGGCTGAGGGGGCGACCTCCGAGTGACCCGGGGTCGCCTCGAGCTCGAACCGGGAGGTCCGGACCCCACCGGGCGGCGGAGTCCGCGGGGGCGCTCATGCCGGGACCTCCGTGGGCTCGGTCCAGCGGGCGAGGCGGAGCATGAGCGGCGACGGGGCCGAGCGGAACCGCAGGTTGCGGGCAGTGGCGGCCCGGTGGGAGTGGCCGCACGACCGGCGGACCTGGGACTGCTGCATCCGAGGCCGGAACCTCAGGAGGTGGTCCGGCATCGACGTTCGGGCCTCTGGACACGTCTCCGACGGAACCCTAGGGGCAGGCCGACCGATCCTCGACCGGCCGATCATGGGTAGGTCTCCGAGGTCGGCGGCAGGGGCCAGGCGAGGGGGAGGCTCGACGGTTTGCGATTGCGGCCCCGAGTCATGCGGGTGACCGGCTGGGTCGCCCGCATGGATTGGGAGCCCGACGTCGAGGCTCCAATCAGCTTTCCGACCGCGGGAAGGTATCGGACCAATCGGCTATCGTGGATCTTGCCGCACGCTGGGCACACGTCCGACTGCATCAGCATCGTGCCGATGCCCCCGACGGGCTTGCCCGCGTCGCCGTATTCGCTCATGGCAATCGTTCCATGTTCCCGGCATCATACTTAAAGAATAGTCGCTATTTTGTACAAAATAAGGATAAGTAGGTCGGAAGGTCTACTCCGTATCAGTGCCGGTCAAGACCTACGTCCACACCGAGATCCTCGATTACGTCGGGACGCACGCCTCCGATGAGGGCGTCTTCGGGATCTCCCAGGGGGAACTCGCCCAGTCCCTGGGCTACCATGCCTGCTCGATGTCGCGCCCGCTCCAGCAGCTCGTCGGGGAGCGGCGCCTGGAGGCCCACCGAGGGCTCGTCCGGGGCGGGCTCCGCAAGCAGCTCGTCTACCGCCTGACCCCGGCCGGCCGGGAGCTCCTCCACAAGCAGGCCCGCTACGTCCCGATGCTCCCGGCGGAGCTCCCGGTGCCCCCCCGTCCGTTCCTCGGGCGGCGCGACGAGCTCCACCGGCTCTCGCAGTACCTCCGATGACCCTGAGTCGTTGATCTGGGTCCAAGGGGCCCCCGGCATGGGGAAGACGGCCCTCGTCGCCCAGCACGTCTGGCGGTTGAAGCGGGGGCGGATCCCGTTCTGGTTCACGGCCCGTCCCGGGGCATCGCCCCGGCACTTCCTCGAAGCGATCGCCCACGCGCTCGCGCCCCTCGGCGCGGCCCAGTTGGCCTACTATGCGGAGGTCCCACGGCCCCCGACCGGGAGGGTCGTCGCGAGCCTCGTTCTGAAGACGCTCGGCGACCACACCTTCCTGGGCGTCCTCGACGACGTGCAACTCGCGAGCCCCGATCTACGGAGCTTCCTCGCGGAGTTCTTCGCCGCGATCCTGCCCGAAGGGAAGACCCTCTTCTTCCTCGTCGGGCAGGAACCGCCGTTCCTCCCGGCGAAGGGCCCCGAGGTCCACCGGCTCGAGATCGGGGGACTCGACCGGGCCGCGGCCCACGAGCTCACCGACCGGCAAGGCGGCCTCGCCGACCGGTTCGAGAGCGTCTACCAGTCCTCGCTGGGGAGCCCCCTGATGCTCCAGCTCGCCGTCCAGAACCCCGGCGTCGAGGCGAACTTCACCACGCTGCCGGACGCGGTCATCGCGAAGATGCCGGCCTCGGAGATCGCCGATCTCCTCCCGATCGCCCTCGCGAACGCCCCGCTACCGCTGAGCTTCCCGCAGGAGTTCGGGAAGATGGAGCGGGAGCGGGTCGACGAACTCGTCCGGATCGGGATCCTCCATCCGACCGGCGAGGGCCGGGTGGAGCTCCTTGAGGCGATCCGCCGGGCCCTCATCAACCGGGCCGGGCCGCTCGACGTCCAGGCCCACCGGACCCTCGCCCAGTTCTACGGCCGCAGCCACCGCCCCGAGGCGGTCCGGGAGCGCTTCCTCCACCTCGTGGCCGGGGAGGAGTGGCGGGCGGCCACCGAGCTCCTCGCCCGGGACGAGCGCACGAACGAGCGCAAGATCCTCTCGCTGGGGTACTCGGATGCCCTCCGGAACGCCCTCAACCACATGACCCTCGCGATGCCGCAAGGCCCCGGCCGCCTCCGGGCGCTCCTGGTCGGGGCGGACCTCCTGAGGAACCACTCGGAGAACTCCGAAGCTATCCTTCTCCTCCGGCGAGCGGTCGCCGATGCGGGGGAGGACCCCCGGCTGCGCGCCGAGTGCCACCTGCGCATCTCGGAGCTCCAACTCCGCCAGCACCAGGTCGAGAGCGCCCGCGAGGCGGTCGAGGCGGCTCGGAGCCTCGCCCCCTCCGGGAAACGGCTTCGGTCGATGTTCGACTTCGCGGAGGCCCGCATCGTCGAGGAGCAGGGGGACCTCGTCAAGGCCCGGGACCTCTTCCGGGAGTGCTTTGAGCAGGCCCGACGGGACCGCCATCGGGACGTCGCCCTCGAGGCCCTCGCCCGGTGGTCCCGGCAGGCGGCCATCGGTGGCGCCCACGAAGAGGCCCTGCGCATGGTCGACGAGGGGCTTCCGTGGGCGCGCAAGTCGGGCCACACGGAACTGGAGTTCAACCTGCTCCTCGTGCGGGCCCGCGCCTACCAGGAGACCGGCAAGGCGGAGCTCGCCGAGATGGAGATGCGCAAGATCCGCTCGGAGACCGAGGCGATGGGCCACCTCAACCAGCTCATCTACACCCTGAGCGGCCTCGTGGCGATGACCATGGAGGCTGGCAAGTATGAGGAGGCGGGCGAGTTCGCCCGCCAGGCGATCGGCCACGCCGAGCGGCTCGGCAACGAGACGGTCCTCGGCCACACCCTGGCGCTGCTGGCGGGTGGGGAACTACGCCAGGGCAAGCTCGAGCAGGCCCGGGAGCATGCCGAGCGCAGCGTCCGGGTCCTCAGCCGGCAGCCGCCGTCGGATTCGCTCGTGTACGCGCGGTCCTATCTCACGGAGGTGTACACCGCCCAGGGGGAGGCCGCGCTGGCGCGGGAGGAGTACCGGGCCGCGACCCAGCTCGCCGCGTCGATCGGGATGCAGTGGTGGGTCGACCAGATGGAGCAGGAGTTCAAGTCGAAGATCGACAAGCTCGCGGCGAAGGGGTCGTTGGGCTCGGCCTCGGGGACCGGTACGGTCCCCTCACCGGCCGAGCAGGTGGAAGGGGGATAGACCCCCCTCCCGCCAATGTCGTTTACAGCTGGTCGCGGGGCAGGGGCGGAACTAGGGGCAGGTACATGTGCGTCTCACCTCCGACGGTGGGGGCGGAAAATGGATACTAAAAGGTTCCGACGGCAGGTCGTATAACTTCGGGGTGTAAATCGACCCGTATTCATACGGGCAGATGCGTACCAATATAAGATTCCTTATTATATCCTCACGTCACGAGGTTCCACGGGAACCCGAATACTTGACGTCTTCCATGTCCCGGGGCCCCACGCGTCAGCCTCGCACGATGGGGCGGAAGAGCGCGCGCTTGCGCATCGCGTGGATCTCCCGTACGTCATCGACCTCGTAGCGGAGCTCCTTCCAGGGGTCGGCGAGGTTCGAGTACCCCCGGACCTCCCAGAAGCCGGGCTCGTCCTCTCGGGTGAACTTGAGGCCCTGGAGCCACTTCGCGCTCTTGTAGAAGTACCGTCGAGGAACGAGCATCCGGACCGGGCCGCCGTGCTCGGCGGCGAGCGGCATCCCCGCATAGGTATGCGATAGCATGACGTCCTCCTCGAGGAGGGCGGCGAGCGGGAGCGAGGTGGTGAACCCTTGCTCGCACTCCATCACGACGAACGCCGCGTCCGGCCGCGGTCCGGCCCGTTCCGAGATCGCGCGGAACGGCACTCCCTCCCAGCGCGTGTCGAGCTTCGACCAACTCGTGACACAGTGGATGTCGACGACCGCCTCGCGCTGCGGGAGCTCGAGGAGCTCTTGGAACGTCAGCTGGAAGGGCCGATCGACCTCCCCGTGGACCGTGAGCCGCCAGTTCGTCCGGGTCGGCCCGTCCGGCACCGTGCCCGCGTGAAGGACCGGGAAACCGTTGGTCAGGATCTGGCCGGGAGGGAGAGGACGACGGGCTGGAGGAGCTTCGGCCATGGCGAGCGGAGATCGGTTCGGTGGGCCGGCTTCTCCGCCGACGCCTCACGTGGACCGGACGACCCGCCGGATCTGGTCGCCTTCCCATTCGAACCGGAGACGTTGCCGGGGTTGCCAAACCTTCCGACGGTCCCAGAGGGCACCCACCAGGAGGGGCAACCCGATCGACGCTTCGACGTGGGCCATCGCCCGCGTGGCGGTCGGGGAGATCTTCCCCCAGGATTGGGCCTCGTCGAGGGTGCTCCCCGAGAGCCCGCCCCAGTGGGGAACGTCCGTGGTGATCTGCAAGGCGTAGTAGTGTCCTTCGCCCTCGCGCCCGAAAGCGTAGTTCGCCATCACGATCCCGTCGTTGATCCAGTTCTTGGGGGTGCCCCCACCAATATAGATCACGGCGGTGCGAGGGGACTTCGAGAGGATCTGCACGAGCTCGTAGTTGTCCCGGACCGCGTCGAGCATGAACCTGGGCCGGCCGCGGTTCCGCTGGTAGTGGAGGGTGAGCCCGATCCCGATCGAGCTGTCGATCAGCGCCGGCGAAAAGACCGGGACCCCCCGGCGCGCCGCGGTCGCGACGATCGAAGCGTCGTCCTTGAACTGCTCGCCGAGGAAGCCGAGGAACTCCCTCGATGAGGCCGGACGCGCGGGGAACTTCTCGGTGATCCGACCGATCGCCCGGTCGGTCTCCTCGAACTTGAGCTCGTCGACGTAGGTGTCGTAGATCCGATCGAGGTAGAGGCGGCGCAGTTCGACGTCGTCTGCCGTGGGGGTGCCGATCCAGTGCCGCCCGCCCACCGTCTGATAGATGTCCTGGTAGAGGACGGCCCCCGTGGAGACGACGACGTCGACGAGGCCCCAGTCGATGAGGTCGCGCAGGACCTTGCGAAGCCCGGCGGCGATGAGCGGACCGGAGAGCCCGATCAGGATCGTGGGACGCTTCGGGTCGGTCAGGGCGTTCTCCCAGACGGCGAGGCATCGACCGAGGTTCCGCGCCTGGATCGAGGTCCCCTGGAAGGCCTTCAGGAGCTGCCCGGAGCCGCGGATCTTCGTCACATCGATCGGATCGACGCTCTTCTTGAGCAGGGCACGACGCGACGCCGAACGGGACTTCGCCATCGGCCGCCCACCCGTGCCCGGCATAAAAAACGCACCGATGGGCAGGGCCAGTCCGGACCGAGGGACGTGCTTGTGCGGGACCCCGTCAGTCCCCCGTCTCCGCGCGGAATCCGAAAGTGGCCCCGATCAGCCGGAAAAAGACCGAGAGAGCCCGTCCGAACTCCTCGTCAACCGAGAAACGCCGGCCTAAGCCCCGGATCGATCGCCAAGAGGATGGTGGCGATCCCCACGATCACGAGGATCGCCACGACGAGGCGGTCGAGTTGGCGCGGTTCGATCCGGCGGCCGAGGTGTCTGCCCACCGTACAGGCGAACGCGGCCACCAGGAGGAGGGCGGTCGCCCCCGCCACGAAGACCCCCACCGGGTCGGCGAGGCTTCCGGTGAAGAGGACGAGCAGGATCATCGTGGTGTCGCCCATCTCGAGCAGCAGGATCAGCAGGAAGGCGGTGACGAAGGCCGAGCGGACGTTGCGTCCTTCCGCAGCGTCCTCGGCCCGGAAGTAGAGGTACGCCGCGTAGGCGAGGATGAGGAGACCGCCGGCGATCTGGACGTAGCGGATCTCGGGGTCCAGGAACGCGAGGACCAGGGTGCCGATCGCGACGGCGATCGACGAACTGGCCACGAACGCCGACGCCGCCCCCGCCCATGTCGAAAAGCCGGGCCGCTTGGAGGCCAGGCCGATGAGCGCGAAGTTGGTCCGGTCCGCGAGCTCGATCACCCCGACCGTTGCGAAGACCACCAGGAGCGCGAGAAGGGTGTCCATGGGATAGGCGAGGAGCCTCGCCGGGTCAGGCGAGGTTGTGCCGGAACTCGTCGACCATCCGCTCGCAGTAGTGGCATCGCAGGACGACGGGTTTGCGTCGAGCGACCTCGAAGTCGCTCTCCACCGGTTCCCCGGGTTGGTTGGTGATGCAGCTCGGGTTCGGGCACTTGAGGACGCCGACGATCCGGTCCGGAAGATCGACCGGCCGCTTCTCCCGTACGTGGAAGTCCCGGATGATCGAGATCGTCGCGGTCGGAGCGATCAGGGCGATCGCGTTGAACTTCCGCGGCGAGAGCTCCATGTTCTCGACCTTGACGATGTCCTTCCAACCGATCTTCTGGCTGCGGACGTGCAACGCCACCGAGACCGTGGAGTCTGCGATCGATGTCGTTGATCCCCAGGATCCGCAGGACGTCGAGGGCGAGGCCGTTCCCGATGTGGTCGATGACGGTCCCGTTCTTGATCGGGGTAAGCTTGAGCTCCCGCAGGGCGGTCATGCGGCCTTCCCGGTGAGGATGAGCGAGAGGAGGGCCATCCGGACCGGGACCCCGAGGAACGCCTGCCGGAAGTACGCGGCGTGAGGCGAGGCGTCGAGGGCGATCGGGATCTCGCTCGTCCGGGGGAGCGGGTGCAGGACGACGAGCTTCTCGGGCGCCGACTCGAGCAGCGTGGGATCGACCCGGTAGGAGCCGACGACCTTCGCATACTCGGCTTCGTCGCCGAACCGCTCCCGCTGGATGCGGGTCACGTAGAGCACGTCGGCGTTCTTGACCGCCTTCGTAAGGTCCGGCTCCTCGCGGACCTTGGCCCCCATCCGGTCGAGGTCCTCGCGGACCTCCTGCGGCATCGCGAGCGAGGGGGCCGAGGAGAGGGTAAGGGTGGTGCCGAACAGGGCGAGGGCCCGGGCGAGCGAATGGACGGTCCGTCCGTACTTGAGGTCCCCCAGGAGCACGACGTCGAGCCCCTCGAGGGTGCCATGTCGCTCCTCGATGGTGGCGAGGTCGATGAGCGTCTGCGTGGGGTGCTGGCCGGCGCCATCGCCGCCGTTGATGACCGGCCGCTCCGATGCCTGGGCCGCCAATCGCGCCGCACCCTCGTTCGGATGCCGGAGAACGACGGCGTCCCCGTACTGTCCGATGACCCGGATCGTATCGTAGAGGCTCTCGCCCTTGCGGAGCGAGGTCGCCAAGGGGTCGGAGATCGTGACGCTCCGACCGCCGAGGCGGGCCATCGCGGTCTCGAAGGAGAGCCGGGTCCGGGTCGACGGCTCGAAGAACGCGAGGGTCAGGACCTTGCCCTCGAGCTGATGGCCGATCTTGGTCCCTTCGGCATACGGGAGCATCCTTCGGGAGGCATTCAGGGCCTCCTCGATCTCCACTTTGGACAGGTCCCGGATCGAGATCAGGTCCCGGCCTTTGAGCCCCATCGGCGCGGCAAGGCGGGAACCGCCTTATCAGCATGACGGCGATTTTCGCCCGTCCCTTATTGCTCCGCGGTCGTGGGCGGTCTGGGCGGTTGATCCCCAAGCTACGGCTCGGGGCGGCTCATTGACGGAAATGTATCGAGGTAAGGTAGAAGAGACCCCGGAGCTGCTCCGAACATGGTGAGGGTCGGTGGTACGATTTCGATGGGCCTTTGCGGTATTCCTCACCGCGGCTCTCTTGAGCGGCCTGATCTCCGCACTGCCTACCGCCCTCGGTCCAAGGGGGGCCGACACCCCAGGGCCATTCGAGCCCAACTCCCCATCGCCGGTTTCGATGTCGAAGGCTCTGGAACACACGGAGCGCAGCGCGCTTGGGACAACCGAGGGCGGAGCGTCCACACTGGCCACGCTGGCGGGAGGAACCATACGAACCCCTTCCGGGTCTTGGGTCCCGACTCCTCCCAGGCTCTCCGGAGCCAAGGCTCTCGATAGGCTGCGGGCCGAAGCGTCACCCCGGGCGTCGGCCTCCTACCCCACCGAACCGGTGCCGATGGGCGTGGCCGACATCGGGCTCACCAGCTCCCTCGCGGCGTACAGTTACTCGACCTCGCGGTTCGTCGGGGTCGCCGGGATCCGCACCCTTTCGGTTTCAGGGCCCGGCTTCGATGTCTATTCCCTATCGTTCCAGCTCAATGTCGTGGTCGTCCTCACCCACGGCTCGCAGTCGGCATCGTATTGGATCCAGGACGTCCCGTTCCTCAACACGAGCACCCAGGTTCTTTCGTTCGAAGATAACGTCTGGAATCTCTCTTCGAGCCTCACTCTCCATGTCGACGAGCTCGATCACCGGCAACGGGACGGTCTACTCGCTCGGAAACGGCGAGGACTTTTATGCCGACACCCCCGGCAGCTCCTACCGAGGGAACGGGGTCCGGTATTCCTATCCGAACAACTTTTCGGCCCAGGTGGTCGCAAGCACGATCAGCGGGGTGACGCACGTCGGGTTCGAATACGAGGTCGGCAAGGGGTGGGTGACCTACGACAACGTCACGTTCCCTTGGACCCGGGGTTGGTCGAGCTTCGGGTTCTTGGTGGACGGCTCGAACTCGCCCCCCGCGGGAGCGTACTACGACGCGGAGTGGGTCCTCGGCGGACCCGGCGGAGGCTCATCGACCTCGGACGTCTCCTCGAACGTCACCCTCGCCCTCGAGGAGTTCAACGGGGACAATCTCCAGGCGGTCCCGAATGCCTTCAGCTTTGGGGTCGACACCGCGGAGTCGATTTCTAATGTCGTCGAAACGTTGGCCCCTGGACCGGGCGGCCCGATTCCCGGTGCGTTGATCGTCGGAGGTTCCGGGAATCCTGGGCCGCTCTACGGGCCGTCTCAGGACGCGTCCCTCAATGCGAGCCTGCCGTCGGGTGTTAACCTGTATACCGCGTTCGAAGTGAATTCATCTCGGGTAGTCTTGTTCAACGGAGATTGGCTCAACATGACGCTTCTTCCCGGCCACTACGCGTTTGAAATCGTCACAAACCAACCTGTTGACTCGTTCACCGCCGTCCTCACAGCGGGTTGGTTCGTTCGTACGATGGGGTTGATCACCACCCTAGCATTCGCCCCGGTGGGTTCGCTCCCCGGAGGATCCATCGTGGTTTCCGGGTCCGGGTTCAGCGCGAACAGGAACGTCTCGGTCCAGTGGCTAGCGGGGATTTCCACGGGATGCTCCGCCAATGCCACCACGGGCGGTTCATTCTCCTGCCCACTCACCTCCCCGACGATCCGGGCGGGATGGTACGGGCTCGTGGCCCGAACCATCGGTACCACCACCGTTTCGACTGGGATCGGGTCGTTCCAGGTCCTGACGAACCTGTCGGACACTATTCTGGCCTCCCCGACGGAAGCCGACGCCTTTGAACCGTTCAACTTCACGGCCTCTGCCTCGGGCGGTGTCGGGCCCTACCCCTCGTACAATTGGACGTTCGGTGACGGAGCGAGCGCGTCAACCTCGGGACCGACCACGGGCCATGAGTTCCGCGCCCCCGGGAACTATACGGTCCGGGTCGGGGTTTCCGATCAACTCGGGAACGTCGCCGAAGATTCCACCCTCGTCGTGGTCACTCCCGACCCTCACATCCTGACCCTGAATGCCAACCGGAGCTCGGCGGACGTCGGTCAGTCGGTGACGTTCACGACGACGGCGACGCCCGGTTCTGGGAACGACCAGTTCGTCTGGTCGGGGCTGCCGAGTCCGTGCTCGACCTCCAATTCTTCCGCCTACTGCGAGTTCCTTCCGACCGCGGGGACCTTCCCCGTGTCCGTCTCGGTGACCGATTCGAGCGGCTACACGTCGGGCAGCGGCGCCACTCCGTTCGTGGTCTACCCGGACCCGGAACTCTCGACCCCGCGGGCCAACCGGAGCTCCGTGGACCTCGGCCAATCGATCGAATTCTCAGCGGTCGTCAAAGTGGCCGGGGCCGGAGCGGAAAGCTTCCTGTGGCAGTGGCCCCAAGGACCGACCGCCGGGCTCTCCTGTGCGAGCTCGCTCAACTCGACCCTCGATTGCGTAGCGAGCGGATCTGGCACCTACTCAGTAAAGGCCGCGATGACCGATCTCAACGGAGAGGTCGCTATCTCCCCGGTCGCGTCGCTCCAAGTGCTACGCGACCCTGAGGTGACCACCCCGCTGATAAACCCCTCCGTGGGGGATGTGGGGGTCCCGGTAGAAGCGAGCACGACGGGCTACGGCGGTACCGGGAACTATAGCTACGTATGGGCCGGAATCCCGGGTTGCGCGGGGGTGGGCCCCTCGATCTCCTGCGCGCCGACCGAGGCCGGGAGCTACAACGTTACCGTCACCATCCGGGATTCGAACGGGTTCGAGTCGACCTCACCCCCGAGCGCGCTCTTCGTGAACCCTCCGCTTCTCCTCTCCTATAACGGCCCCACGAGCTCGTTGACCGCCGGTGGGGTCGGCACCTACACGGCGAGCGTTTCGGGAGGGACCGGACCGTACCGCCTTACGTGGGTGTTCCCCGGGGCCGGCCGAACTTTCGGCACCGAGGTGAACCACACGTTCGGCCAGGCGGGGACGTTCTCCGTCGACCTGTGGGCGAACGACAGCGCCGGGGGCTCGGTGGCCCGAGCTTTCACCGTCACCGTGGGAGCCGCACCGCCGCTCGCCTCGTTCGCGACGATCGAGGCGAACCTGCCCTTGATCGGCGTGATCGCCGTCATCGCCGCGGCGACCGCCATCACCTTGGCCTGGAGACCACGGCGTCCGACCATCCGCGTCCCAGACCCTCCGAGACCCGTGCCGACCCCGACGGGCTGGGAGAACGAAGACCTATGGTAGCGCCGGAACGCTAGGGAGTGGTCGCTTCGCCCGCGGCCGGTCCAATGTAATCTACCGGTCCCCTCTGAGGCGCCGTGGCGACCCCGGACGCCCACCCGGTAAGCCCGTCCCGCAACCTTGGCCTCTTGGTCGTTCTTGGGCTGATCTGGGGGTCGGCTTACCCGGTGATCCGCTACGGCATCGTCCTGGGGGCTACTCCGATCCTCTTCGCCGCGAGTCGCTATGCGCTCTCGGCAGTAGCGATCGCGGCCCTCGCGGCGGCGACCCGGCTTCCGCGCCCATCGGCTCGGGCCCTCGGCCTGTCCGCCATGCTCGGTCTACCGATCGTCGGCGTCTATGGGCTCCTACTGTACGTCGGAGAACAATCCACCTCGGGAGGCCTATCGTCGATCCTTATCGGCGCGACACCCCTCCTGACGGTGCTCTTCGCGCTGCCCGTCCTCCCGGGCGAATCGTTGAAGAAGACGGCGTATGCCGGCCTCGCGATCGGGTTCTTGGGCATCGTGATCTTGGTCGCCCCTCCCCCCGGGGTGGTGCTTGCGAACAGCGTGTGGGGGCCGATCGCGGTGCTCGGAGCGGCCACAAGTTTCGCGGTAGGCTCGGTGCTCCTGCGTGCCCGCCGACCGGAAGGCGAGACCCTCTGGGGGCTCTCGGTCCAGTTCACCGTCGCCACCGGATTCCTGATTGCGACCGTTCCGTTCCTCGAACCTCAATCGGCCCTACCACTCAACGGAGGCGTGCTCGCGGCGCTCGCCTATCTGGTCCTCCTCCCGTCCCTCGCCGGCTACGCCCTCTACGTCTACCTGCACCACCATGTGGGCCCATCGAGGGCCAATGTCGTCGCCTACGTGAATCCCGTAGCCGCGCTCTCGGTGGGCACGATCCTCTTTCGTGAGCCGTTCCAATGGTGGGAGCTCGCGGGGTTCGGCCTCGTGGTCGTGGGGCTGACGCTCATCTCGGGGATCGGGCGAGGAAAGGACCGTTCCTGAGCCGTTTGCGGACGTTCTGTTCTCCACCCATCGAACGCGCGCCCCCCGAGTTACTGCATTTCTCCCGGCCCGAGTTCACCCAGAGCGAGGTTGGGCGGCGGATACCTAATCGTGGCTCGCGCGCGATACCTCCCCGGGCCGGCGAATCACGGACCTCCACCAACTTCTCGACGGCAGTTCGGGAACTTGGGCCTCGGAAAGTTCGCGACCATCCCATAAGAGGATCGCGATCAGGACGGCCAACAGGACCTTCGAAACGATGTACCCGCTGCCCTCGGGGTTGAGCGGGGGACTGATGGAACCCAATGGCGGGAAGAACCACACCCACCAAACGACGAACATCACGAGGAAGGCCAACAAGGCCACCAGGCCTTTCCACCGCATTCGCCAGAAGGGGATCGTGGAGAGGCCGAGCGCCAACCAGTCTCACGTTCAGCAAGAGCACGATCGGCCAGACGGCCCACGCGTAGTCGACGGGCCAAACCAGGTGCCCCAAGAGGTCGTACGGGATCTCGTAAAGCTGGATAAAGGCGAACGGTACCGCGATCGAAACGAGAAGACGTCGAGGCCAGTTGAGGTCGTTGAGGACGGCGAAGGCGAAAAGGCAGAGGAGCACGGCGCAGGCATAAGTGATGGGGAAGGCCTGGCCGGCGTTCCCGTGACCTAGCGCCGTTTGAAAGAAGCTCAGGATGAACGGCTTACCGAAGGTGATGGGGAGACAATTCGCGAGGATCCACGCGCCCAGGGCGGGTCCGACGATGAACTCCGGCCGCTGACGCAATACTTCGCAAAGAGACCGAGCGTTTCCGAGGCCGGTCATCCCGTGATCTTCTTCGCGAAGCGTTCAATCGACGCTCGTCGGAGACATCCCGGAATGGCCGATTCCGGGGTTAACGGCACGTCAGTTTCCTGACGTGCCGGCCAGGTGGCGGTAGTAAGCCCCGTTACGTGCGTTACGTCAGAGAAAATGCCCGGGATCGGCCCGATTGAGGCAACCGCCTGTATCGTCGAAGCCTGTTTGCGAACGCTCTCTCCTTCCTCCATCGAGAGCGCATAGCGCCTGAGACAACCTCTTCCGGCCCCGGGGAAACTCGGGGCCGTCCTGTCGTTCGATACTTTCGGCTTCTACGGCGGGACAGGCTTCGCGCAGTGCGGACAGAAATTGGGCGGGGGAGATGGGAGCATGGTTCCGCACCCGAGGCAGACTCGGTTATGCGAGAGGGGAGGCGGTGGCGGGGGCGGAGGAAGCGGCATGGGAGGCTGATAGGCGACTTGTGGAGGCGGTGCCTCGGTACGCCCCGTAACGAAGAGGACTATGGCGATGGTCAGGAAAATGGTCCCCACAGCACCGACGATCCCCGCTTCGGTGACAACCGAACTACACAGCGGATAGCCGGTAAAGTCCGATGAAAATTGAGTGGTAGCACAATTTTCGGTGAGTAGGACGGCCGACCCTCCCCAACAGCCGAGTGCGATTACTAGCATGACGATCCCGATAACGAGGTTCTCGACCTTCATCCGCCTTCGAACGGGGACCCTTCTTTACGATAAGGTAGTTTCGCACGGTCCTTCCCGGGCTTCGAACGTCTCGAACCTACCGGAACTCGGGCAGGGGAAGTCGGACGCGCGGCGCAGGCGTGCTCAATCGTAAGGGCGCCACCGGCACGTCAGTACCCGCCCGTGCGGGGCGCCCGTACTACGTGCCCGCGCGCGAGGGCGCGTGCGTCGCGGGCGAGAGCCGTTAAGCGCCTCCGGGAGCGCTTCGGGGACTCGCTCTCGCCCGGGCCTCGACATTCTCGGCACACTCGACACTCGCCGTCACGGCGGGGAATGCCGAGTGTGCCGAGTGTGTCGAGTTCTACGCGGACGTATGGACCCTATGTGACGGCAGGAATATCGCACGTACGGACTTACGTCGGACCTACGCTCATGGAACGAGGCATTTACTATCCGGATTGGGCAATTTCGGTCCTGGTCGTGCCTTTCTCGGCAGTTATCCTAGTGAATCGCGCGCGTAGGACGGATTTCGCCAAGCACGAGTCAGGGGCGGTGGCATTGGCACGGACATTCGTTCGGTCCGTGCGTGGGGGGACTTAGTGTCTCGTGGCACGCGCAGACGCATCGTTTCTTTCCGTGGGCCGGAATCATGTAAGTGTATGGCGGACGAATCCATCCACCGAACTCCGCTTCCTGATGAACCCGGTCGTCTTGAACAATCGACTTCCTAAGCGAACCGAGGAATTGGTCCAGGACTCCGCCTATGGGCGGAACCGGCCTCTCCGCCTCTCGACGGGCGGCGGCCGCGCTTAGCTCCGCTTGAGTAGCGACGGCGGTCTTCTCGTCTTTAAGTTGATAGCCCTGGTCGGTGACCCGCACTATCGTCCCTCTCTTTTGGAGACGCTTCAACTCGCGATCAAGACGGACACCAGCCGAATTCGGGTTCCCGGGAAGGCAATTCTTGAGCTCTGTAAATGAACGGACGGGGAGACCAGCTCCCGGCGACCCGACGTGACAATTCAGTAACTACTGTTAGCTCTACCGAGGAACGCTCTCCGGCCCGTCTCCTCCCGGCCTGTATCATAGTCACATTCGGTAACAGAATAGTAATCATAAGGTTTCCCGCGGTGCGTGGGTTCGATGCTAACGCGAACCCGCCGAATCATTCGAGGCTCGGGGACGTTCCTAATTCCCCTGCCTCCGGACTGGGTGAGGAGTCGGGGGCTTGGCCCCGGCGACAAGGTCGAAATCACTTACGACGAAATCGTCCGCGTTAGACCCGTCCGAAAGAGTGTTGCTTCGGACGACGGGGTAACTGCCCCCGCCGTCCCGGTGCGACGACCGGCGCAACCCGCCGAGACCGACAAGGGAGGACTCGTCGGTGACGGAAGCTGAGCGACCCCCCGATCCGTCGAATCCGAATAACTCTTCCTCGAAGAGAGTCCCGCAAGAACTCTTGGACCTGGTCCGCATACTTGGACGCGCACTCAGTCTCGGAGAGGAAGAGACGGGACGGCTCCTCGAAAGTTCCGTAGCCGAAGATGAGGCAATGCGTCGGGAGGAGAGCCTAATCGACCTACCCGAGGCATTCGAACGGGCCGTTTGCTCCGACGCTTCCCTCGTCTTTAGCGCCGGCCGGAGAGACCTTTCAGAGCACGTCCGGACCCGCCGGACTTTCGATTATGACCTGATGATGCTGACGGCGATTCAACCGGCTCTTCGCGCGATACTACCTGACGAGTGCGTCGTCAACCTGACATTCGCTGGACCGAAATCAAGCGGAAAGACGACTGCGACGAAAGTAATGGCATTAATTTCGGGCGGGCGGTATTTCACCGGCGGTACGCAAGCGGCGCTAGTGAGTCAGCTGAGGAACCGGTGACCTAGTTGCCTTCGACGAGTTCGACGCTCTCTGCCGCAAGCTACCCGACCTTGAACCGATCGTGCGGACGGGCAACTCATGGAACGCGCCATACGTGGTATCCGTGCCCGACGGTAAGGGGTGGAAGACGGAGACGCGGAACGTAGGTGGCCCTAAAGTCTTCAATTACCGAGGGGAAATCGACGACGCTCTCCAATCTCGCGCCTATCCTATCGAGCTACCGCGCCAGGACGACGCGCGCCTAGTGGTGTCGAACTTTGACTTGAGCAATCCAACCGGAAGGCTTCGAGACCGACTCCGACGCTTGGCGGTTAGAAAGGCGGTCGGGTGGACGAAGTCGGCGGCCCTCGAACACATGAGAGAGGATTCGTTCGTTCGTCGGCTTGAGCGGCTACCGGCTACGTTGGCTCGTCACCGTCAAACAGCGGCGGTCTTGCTTCTGGTTGCCGACATTCTCGGACTCGATCTCGACTCTGAAATGTCGAAGGCCACCTCCGCTCAGGCCGATTCGGACACGGAGAGCGACGAGCTTCGAGGGTGGCTCTGCGAAATCTATGCGAGGTGGACGGGAGACCCGTCTATGCCCGACCTTCAACTCACTTGGACCTCCCTTCTCGGAAGCGTCAACGAACGGCGCAAGGCGGCTGGCTATCATGTATGGCCCGCGAAATCGAGCGCACTCAAGACCGCCCTTCGCGAACTCGGTTTCGAGGATGGAAAGAGCATTGTCCGCCGAAACGCCGGACGGGTCGTAATCTTCGACGCGGACGCTCGGAAGCGTCTAGGTATCGAGCGTGAGCCACCGACGACGAACCAAACCGGCTCAAAGGAGATTGTCTCTCCCGATCCCGGCGACATTTTCGAGGGGAACCCGACTAGAGCCGACCTCCTTGGGGTCGGGGCCCAATCGAGAAAGGCACCGATTCTCAAGTTCGACGAAACGACCGTCACCCTAACTGACGGAACAGTCGAAGACCGGTGGACCGGCAAGTTTCTTCGGCGGGATACCCCACCATGAGCCGAGTTGCTCTCTACCTCCGCGTCTCGTCTGAAGAGCAAGACCTCGCCGGCCAGGAACGGGACCTCCGAGTCGAGGCGGAGAGGCGAGGGTGGTCTGTCGTGAGCGTCTATTCGGAGAAAGTCACCGGAACCGGCCGCATTGAGCGAGACGAATACGAACGTCTCAGGGTGGACGCACACCGGCCCGAACGCCCGTTCGACCGGATCTTCGTATGGTCGCTCGACCGGTGGTCCCGGGAGCCCTCGTTCGTTCGTGCCGTCGGCTCTATCGAGGAACTTGAAGCACTCGGAGTCCGGTTTCATTCTCTCCGCGAGCCGATGCTCGACTCTTCCGAGGACGGCTCACCGAGCATGGCCCGGGATCTTCTTCGTGCGATCCTACCGGTGGTCGCATCCTTCGAGAGTCGGCGCAAGTCAGAGCGGGTGCGTCTCGCTATGCGCGAGCTTCGAGAAGGACGCCGGAAGACTCGAACCGGAAATCCAGTCGGCCGACCCCGTCGAGTCACCGAAGAGAAGGCCGCGCTAGTTCGACGGCTTCGCGGAGAGGGCCTTGCGTGGGCTGACGTGGCTCGTCGGGTCGGTCTTCCTGCCGAAACGTGCCGCAAGGCAGACTGGCTACTCAAACGCGCCCGGGGGGCCGTGGACAATTCTCCCTCGGTTCAAACGGTGCCGGTGCCCCCGGAGGAGCCTAGTCGGTGACAAGCGACCCGTTATTACCGGCCTCTCCTTGCCTCACGTCGGAGGACACCGTGCCCGAAAGGGAACGGTGGTGGAAGGAGAGAGTGTCCGCATGGGCCGCGACGTGCGAGGGGGTGACACCTCTAACGCGGCGCACGTACGACGAACACGTTTCGGCGATCCCGGCACATTTCGTCCGACTCGGCTTCGAGCACCCTACCCCGGAGACCGTTACCCGAGACATGGTCGAAGCCTACGCGCTTGACTCGACCCTCGCCCCGACTACTCGGGCGATGAACCTCGGTTTGCTCCGGGCGTTCCTAGAGCATGAAGGGGTCGAGCTTGCGTCGCGTCGGAGACTTTGGCGAGGGCCGGCCCGAGTAGCGACCCGCCGGGTACTGGCCGACGAACGTCGAGCTTGCGGCGCTCTTGAACGCGGCGCACGGCCGGGAACGAGTCGTCGTAGCCCTCGCCGGGTTCAACGGGCTTCGGAGCGACGAAATCCGAAGGCTTAGGGTTCGAGACTGTCAGATGGACCTATCGGACCCGAGGCTCGCGTTCCGAGGCAAGGGAGACAAGCTCCGGAATATCGCCATGTCCCGCCCCGTTTGGACCGAGCTTCGAAGCGCCTTGGACGGAAAGCGAGCGGGCGATCTGGTCTATCCGTTCAAGCGAACGACAATCGACCGGGACGTAAAGCGAGCTTGCGAATCGGCCGGACTCCGAGCATACGCGCCCCATGACCTACGTCGCGGGTTCGCTAGGACCGCCTATGAAGCCGGGGTCCCGTTGGTGGTGATTCAGAACGTCCTCGGTCACTCGGACGTTGGACTCACCAGCTACTACATCGGAGCGAACGAACTCGCCATGCGGGAAGGCATGGTCCGGTTCTCGGACCACGTCGAAGCCGCGCTTGTGGGTAGTAATGCGGGAAAGGGTCTCGTCGAGGGTTGCCCGGAAAAGCCCGTTTCCGGGCTAACGGCACGCCAGTTTCCTGACGTGCCGGCCAGGTGGCGGTAGTAAGCCCCGTTCTGTTTCAGGCAGCATTCGACTCCGCGCTCTCCTCGACGGACAGAGGACCTCCTCATCCCGTCACTCAGGGCTTGCTCCCGGGGAGACGGCCGTTTCATCATATCCCGCCGGGACCTCCGGCGCAACGCCATCCTTGCACCGGCGGGCTGTGTCGTTTCTGCTCCGGAGCTCGGGCTCTCACCCGGCGGATTCCCATCCGCCCCCGTGGTCCTCGGAGCGGGGACTTTCCTCAGCGGTGTGCTGTCGCCAGTCATCGCCGCCGTTGGCTGCCCTCCGCCTCCTGACGGTTCGGGGAAACCGGGCGAGAGGATAATCTTACCTCGGGAGGCTGGCCGCAAGCCCTCGCGGGTTGTCACGGCTGTGGGACACATTAGCTCTTGAGCCCCGAACTTACGACCGCCGGCGCGCCGTTCGGTCGCTGACCGGGGCACTCGGCTTGCGAATGATCACGTAGACGGCCCGACCGAGGTATTGCTTGGGGCAGTCGACCTTTGCCCCGGTGCCGAAGGGGGTGACCCTCTTCTCGAAGAACCCCTCGACCCCGTCCACGACCACCCGGCTCGGCCTCGGTCACAGGGACGGTTCTTCGCGCCATGCGGTAGTGATATATCTCGGAGATATATTACCATCGCCATGCTCACCCGCGAGCAGGTCCAGCAGCGTCTCGCGGACCTCGAGCGTCTCGTCCAGGAGGAGTACAAGCCTCGGCACCCGCCGAAGAAACGGGACTGGCGGACCTACGAGGAACAGTGGGCTCACCGGATCCGCTCGGTGATGCGGGATCTCGGCCCTCTCATCCGCGAGGCTTGCTCGGTCGAACGGGTCGAAGGGCCCGGACCCAAGCCGATCCTCACCCTCGAGCAGAAGGTGACGCTGCTGCTGTTGAAGGTCCTCTACGAGCAGAGCAACCGACGGATGGCCGGGATGTTGGTGACCTTCTCCCTCCTCTCGGGGCTCGATGTGAGCTACAAGACGGTCGAACGCCTCTACTCCGACCCGGCCGTCGCCGTGGCATTGGAGAACCTCCACACGTTGATGCTGCGCCGTCGGGGAGTGCGACGGGTGGAGGCGACCGGGGATGGGACGGGGTTTGCGCTGAGCATCACCCAGCATTACGCCACGACCGTCACGAAGGAGGGGGATCGGGCGAAGGAGAACCCGCCTCCGCCCCCGTCGCTATCGGGGGCGGATCCCGCCACCTCCTCGACGAAGAAATTGCCCGGGTTCGTCTACTCATTCCGCCTCCTGGACCTGAGAACCTGGCTGTACGTGGCGTTCGGCACCAGTCAACGGAGCGAGCGGGCCGCCTACGAGGCGGCGATGGCGTGGCTGACGGCGCAGGGCGTACGGATCGACTCGATTCGTCTCGACCGACTCTACAGCGGTGTCACCGAGGCGAATCGATTCCGAGGAGCTCGATTCTACTTCCTACCGAGGAAGAACGTGAAGATCCACATACAGCGCGAATGGTTGACTTCCCTGCGGGAGTTCGTGGAGCACCCGATCTCCTACCTCGAGGAATGCTATCGAAGGGAAAACTCTGAGGCCGGGTTCAGCGCAGACAAGAGGATGCTCGGGTGGCGGATCGCCCAGCGTCGGGGAGATCGGATCGAGACGGCAGATCGGTGCCACTCGACATGGCACAACCTGCTCAACCTCTACGGGGCGGACCGAACGTCAATCCCGGGACCCCACGCGTGAAATATGTCCCACAGCCGGTTGTCACGCAAACGGGATACCCCATCCGGGCTCGTTGCGCCTGTGAGCAGCCGTCGCGCGACACCTCTCGCTCGCAGCGACGGCCCGCCTTCCGTTCCAGCGCTCGTCCCCTGTTTGATGATCCGACACGGGCAGGTCGTAATCCCCGGCGAGGGGGCTCCCGTTGTGGCAAGGACCCCCGAGGGCGCGGAGTACGAGATCTTCGATGTGGTGGACTCCCTCGCCGCAAGATTCCAACGGATCTACCTCGTCGATCTCGACGGCGTAGAGGAGAACGAGCCCCAGCTCGACTACCTTCAGGAGATCTCCCGGGACGTCGATATCTGGCTTGACGCCGGGGCCCGAACGGCGGACGAGGCGATCGACGCCCTCGTGACGGGGGCCTCCCGGATCGTCCTGAGCTCCGCGACGCTCATCGGACCCCTCGAGCTCGAGCGCGCGTGGGCCCTCTCCCAGGAGCTCGCCTTTGAGATTGAACTTCGTGGGGGCCGGGTGAACGCGCGCTCATCCGATTGGAGCGCTCGTACTCCTCCCGAGCTCGCGCGCGAGGTCCGCTCGGCCGGCCCGAGTGATCTCATCCTCGGCCCTCGGGACGGGGAGATCGACTGGAAGGAGGTTGAGGCCATCTCCCACGACGGTCCGACCTGGGTCGGCGGGATCTTCGAGGCCACGCAGTCGGATCGCCTCGCCCGCAGCGGCGCGGTCGGAGGCATCTTCCACCTAGGCGGCGACCTCTTGACCACCCGCGAGGGTTCCCCTTGGAGCTCGATCTCGATACGGTCCCCGGGCGCGCGAAATGATGAGACCTAGAACCAGCTGAATCGTGATGAGTAATGGGCGGGCTGATCGCTCGCCGGGGATCCTGCCCGCCGGGGCCACGAAATGGGCATCTACTCGACGTGGTGCCACATCGTGGGCGGTCTGATCGCCGCCCCGGGAAAGCGCCGAGCCATGAGCGAGAACGCTTTACCATCCCACGACGGTCGCCGGCTCGCATGGGCGACGGCTCGACGGTCGACATCTCGCTACCGGACGGATCCCACGTCTCGGTCCCTTCGGGCACCACGGCTGGCGGCGTCCTGCGGGCCTGGAGGCGCGAGGACGCGCACTCGTGGGTCGCCGCCACTTGGGACGGCGAACCCATCGATCTCGCACGTCCGCTGATGAGTTCCGGAGCCCTCGCGCCGCTCGCGTTCTCCGATCCCAAGGGGCGGGACATCGTCCAGCATTCGGCGGCGCACCTGGTCGCCAAGGCGCTCACCGAGGCGATCCCGGAGGCGCTCCCCACGGCCGGCCCTCCGACCGAAGAGGGGTTCTACTACGATTTTGACGTCCGTCCGCTGACTCCGGAAGACCTCGAACACATCCGCCAGAACGCGGCCCGAGCGATCGCGGCCCGAGAGCGGTTCGAACGGGTCGAGGTCCCCAAGGCCGAAGCCCAGCAATGGGTCGCCGAGAACCGGCACAAACAATCGTACATCGCCGAGGTTGCGGAGGGGGAGACCGTTTCGTTCTATCGGACGGGGGAATTCCTCGACCTCTGCCGGGGGCCGCACGTTCCCGACACGGGCTGGCTCGGGGGATTGCACCTCTTCGGAGCCTCGGCGATCACGGCCGGGGGAACTCCGGACGGTGAGCCGCGGCAGCGGGTCCGGGGGGTCGCCTTCCCTTCAAAAGGCGAGCTCGAACAGTACCCTCAAACTCCGGGCCGAGGCGGAGGCCCGGGATCACCGGATCCTGGGCCCGAAGCTCGGTCTGTTCATGTTCGTTGACGAGGCCCCGGGGTTCCCTTTCTGGCTTCCCCGCGGCATGGTGGTGGTCCGAGAGCTCGAGCGCTACGTCACGGAGCACTTCCGGGACGACGGCTACTTCGAGGTCCGGACCCCACTGATGTACGCCCAATCGATCTTCGAGACGAGCGGCCACTGGGAGCACTACCGCGAGAACATCTTCCAGACCGAGGCCGATGGCCGGATCTACGGCGTGAAGCCGATGAACTGCCCGGGTTCGATGCTCATCTTCCGGTCGACCTCCCGGAGCTACCGGGAGCTGCCGCTCCGGCTCGCGGAGTTCGCCCCGCTCCACCGGCTCGAGCGCAGCGGCACCCTCCACGGGCTCACCCGAGTCCGGGAGATGGTCCAGGACGACGCCCACCTCTTTGTGACGGAGGAGCAGATCGAGGGGGAGATCGAGAAGCTGCTCGCCTGGATCCAGCGGGCGTTCACGACCTTCCGGCTCACGTACAGCTACGAGCTCTCGACCCGGCCCGACCACTTTCTCGGGGAGACCGCCCAGTGGGATCGCGCTGAGGCGGCCCTCGATCGGGTCCTCAAGGCCTCGAAGGTCCCTTATCGGGTCTCCCCCGGGGAGGGAGCGTTCTACGGCCCCAAGATCGACATCCATGTACGCGACAGTCTGGGCCGGCCCTGGCAGACCGGGACGATCCAGCTCGATTACCAGATCCCTGCCCGCTTCCACCTCGAGTACCAGGGGGCCGACGGCCAACTGCACACGCCCATCGTCATCCACCGCACGATCCTCGGCACGTGGGAGCGGTTCCTCGGGGTCTTGCTCGAGCATTGTGCGGGTCGTCTGCCCCCGTGGCTCGCCCCGGTCCAGGTGCGCGTGCTCCCCATCGCCGAACGTCACGAGGAGATCGGCGGGGCCCTCGTACGGGAGCTGACCGCCCACGGGATCCGGGCGGACTCGGTCCGCAGCACCGAGACGCTTTCGAAGCGGGTACGCGAGGCCGAGCTCGAGAAGATCCCTTGGGTCGTGGTCCTCGGCGATCAGGAGGCGTCCGCGGGAACCGTGACGCTCCGGACCCACGGCCAGAAGGGCCAGAAGAGCGTCTCGAAGCCGGAGTTCCTGGCGCAACTGAGCGCCCGGATCGGCGCCCGCGAGTTCGAGCCGTAACTTGGCCGACGCCGCCCTAGCCTTCTCGAAGCTCGGTCCCATCACTCCTTCGAGTGCTCGTCGGGAGGCGATAAGTAGGGAATCCCCGTATCCCGCGGGATGGCTCGAGCGACCGCCTCAGGGGCCATCTCCGCCCTGGTCGTGGTCCTTCTCGCGCTGATCTTCCTCGGACCTCCCTCCTCCCTCGCGCCTGCTGGGGCGACGCCGCTCGCGTCGACCGGCTCCGGCGGCCACGTCCTCAGTCCCGGCGGGATGACCGTCCCTCCGGCGGGGGTCGACGCCGTTCCCTCTGCCGTTCCTGCGGTCGCGTTGGGAAGCCTGTCGGGCACCCTCACGGCCGGTCCGAATGCCGCCACGACGAGCTCCGACGTTCTCGAGACGCCGGCGCCCGCGATCCCGACGACCCAACCCTCGACCTTCGTGGTCGCGTCGAACCTTGTTTGCCCTTCTTCCTGCACCCCACTCTTGAACATCACGGCTCCGACGGGGCCGTGGGCCCTGATCCTCCTCAATTTCACGGGATCGGTGCAACCGGAGGTCTACGACTCCTCCTACCACGCCACCGTCGACGGGGTCCCGGTCTTCTTCGGGACCTCACCCGAGCAGTATACGTGGACGGTGCTCAAGGATCTGACCGAATACTCCGCGCTCTTTTACAAGACCGCCCAGTTCCAGTTCGATTTCGGGCAAGCCACCGTCGGGGGCCACTTCGACCTCAGCGTCTCCGTGTCCTTTTACCCGGTGCCATCCGGGACCCCGGCCCCGACCGTCCCGACGGAGATCGTCCCCCTCTGGCCGTTCACGGGCGTCTCGGTGACCCGTCCAGCGGCCTCGGTCTTGGCGACCATCCCCGAGGACATCCAGAACGCCACCCTCGAACTCTACTCCTACGGGTTCTCCGGGGGAAAGACCGCCGACGAGTTCTGGTACGATGGGACCCCGGCGTTTCGGGCCATCTCGGTGAGCGTGGATGGCTCGCCTCTCGTCACCACGCAGCCGTTCGAATACATCAACACGGGCGGGATCGACCTCTTCCTCTGGGACCCGGTAACGGGCGCCTACACCGCCAACGACCTCCCGTACCAAGTCGACGTCACCGCCGCCCTCGGCTTGATCGAGGGGACCCACACGCTCAACGCCTCCGTATTCGGAGTGGCGACCGGGAGCGATTGGTTCGTCGCCGGGGAGCTCCTGCTCTACACCAACGCCTCGGTCACGGGGGCCACGATCGCGTCCGATCCGACCCCGCAGGTGACGTTCTCCAACGGCTCTTCCGGCGGGGCGCAGACGGAGTCCGTCACGCGTTCGTACTCCTACGAGAGCAACATCGACTATGTCTCGGGGAACGAGCTCGCCTCCTCCTGGACGAACGAGACGTTCACGGCGGCGTTCTCGAACGGAGCCCATCCCAACGAATCGGTGGGGGTCGTGGGCGCGCACACGACGGTCCAGGAGACCGACCGGGCCCCCTGGGGATCCGACTGGGTGAACGCCTCGAGCACCCCGTCGGTCAGCCTCTCTTCCGGGCAGGATCTCGTGATCTCTTCGACGACGGGCGGCGGGTATCCGGAGTACGGGAACGTCACCTACGAGGTCTACTCGCTGATCCAAGGGTGGGCCCAATCGAGAACGGACACCGCGGTCGACAGCCATGGCGTCCGGACGGTGCGAGCGCAGGCGAGCGACGACGTCGTCCAGGCGAACGGCAGTTACGTGGCCGAGGAGAAGTTGATCAGCCCTGCGGCGGCCCAGCTCGTCCAGATCGATACGTTCTGGTCGAACACGAGCAAGCAGTACACCTCCTCCGAGACCCTGGGGCCGCTCACCGCCACGTACAACCACACCGTCACCTCCGAGCTCACCCCTGCCGACCTCTCCACGAGTCTCGCGGCGGTGACCGACAATTCGGTCCAGTACCTCCGATCGGGCCGAACTTCTCGAAGCCCACCCCGAGACCGACGCGGGCCAAGCGAACACGTTCTCGGTGCGGGCGATCGGATTTGGGGCGCCGTTCACCTATGCGTGGTCCGGTCTCCCGACCGGCTGCACCCCGACGCCACCCGGGCTTACGGTGAGTTGCCCGGCGTCCGCCCCCAACACCTACGCCGTCTCGGTCACGGCGGTCGGGGGCTTGGGAACCTCGGCGCCCGCCGTCGAGGTTGCCTGGACCGTCACGGCCGACCCCCAGGTCACGGTCCGCGCCAGCCCTGCCGAATTCGACCTCGGGGGCACCACGAACCTCAACGTCACCGTGGTCGGGGGAGTGGCCCCGATCCGGTGTGACGTGTACTCGAACGGGATCCTGCAAGCCTCCTATTCATCGTGTGCGGCCAAGCTCCCGTTCTCCCCCTCCTCCCCCGGGATCTACAACCTCTCCGTGACGGCCGTGGACGCCTTGGGCTTCACCGTGACGAACTCGACGGAGGTTGTTGTCGCCGAGAGCGCTATCGTAACGCTCGTTTTCGTAAGCCCCACGAACGCCGCCATCCCCACGATCGCCGTCGGGGGATCGCTCAAGTTCACGACGAACGTCGAAGGGGGCGTGGCCCCGTTCCTGTACCGGTGGTACGTCAACGACGTGGCGATCGGCGCGGAGAGCCAGGACGGGAACTTCACCTACCAACCCACGACCCCGGGGAATGCCTCGATCGCGGTCGAGGTCACGGACGCCGATGAAATGGTCGCGCGAAGCCCGAGCGTCATGGTCGAGGTCTCGGGCCCCGGCTCCTCCGGAGGTGGGAACGGCGGGAGCACCTCGAGCCTCGGGACCGTCGAGTTCGAAGCGGTCATCGGGGCCGCCGTCGTGGTCCTGGCAGGGGCGCTGCTGTTCGTGGGGATGTCCAAACGGCGCCGTCCACCGCCCGGGTGACCGCCATCCTGGTCCCCGGCCGCCCGCGGGCTCGGTCTTCCCGAGTCACGCCGTCCGGCTCCGCTCGGCGGCCCGCTCCCGAGCACTTTAATATCCGCCCCGATGAACGCCGCTAATCCTCCGAGGAAGGAACCATGACCGGTCTATCGACGGGCGAGCTCGAGATCGTGATCCTGCTGGCGAGTCTCCTCTCGCTCGGTTATGCCGGCGTCCAGACCATCTTGCTGCTCCGGGAGGATGAGGGCGATGAGAAGATGCGCTCGATCGCCGCCGCGATCCGGGAAGGGGCCGAGGCGTTCCTGCGCCGGGAGTACACGGCCGTCTTCGCCGTGGCGATCGTGCTCGCCATCTTGATCGCCTTTGCCTTCAATATCACCGCCGACGGATGGAAGCTCGCGGTTGGCTTCCTCGCCGGAGCCGGCGGCAGCGCCCTCGCGGGCGCGGTCGGCATGCTGGTCTCGGTTCGCGCGAACGTCCGAACGGCCGCCCACGCCCGGAAGGGCGACGTGGGCGCGACGATGCGCTACGCCTTCCGGGGCGGGTCGGTCACCGGCATGTCGGTCGCGGGCCTCGCGCTCCTCGAGCTTGTCGGTTTCTACGCAGCCTTCGGGGGAGACGTCCTCGCGATGGTCGGGGTCCTCTTCGGCGCCTCCCTGATGAGCCTCTTCGCCCGGGTCGGCGGCGGGATCTACACCAAGGGCGCGGACGTCGGGGCGGACCTCGTCGGCAAGGTCGAGGCCGGCATCCCCGAAGACGACCCCCGCAACCCCGCGGTGATCGCGGACAACGTCGGCGACAACGTCGGGGATTGCGCGGGGATGGCGGCCGACCTCTTTGAGACCTACGTCGTCACCGCGGTCTCGGCGATGCTCCTCGCCTTCCTGATTGGCCCGGTCACGGCCCAGTTCCCGAACGCAATCCTCTACCCACTGCTCGTCTGCGCCTGGGCGATCGTCGCCACGATCGTCGGGGCCGCGTTCGTCCGGATGCGCCCGGGGGGTACGATCATGGGCGGCCTTTACCAGGGCCTCGGCGTCACGACCGGGGTCGGTCTCGTCGGCCTCTACGTGCTCGACTACTACTTCATGGGCGGCAGCCCCGGGATCTTCGTCGCGACGGCGATCGGCCTCCTCGTCATGATCCTCATCGTCGTCATCACGGATTACTACACCTCCTCGAAGTACTCCCCCGTACGCCGGATCGCCGATGCCTCCCAGGCCGGCGCGGGTCCGACGGTGATCACGGGCCTCTCGGTGGGCCTCGAGTCGGCCTGGCTTCCCGGGCTCGTCATCGTCGCCGCCATCCTCGGCGCGTACGCGGCGGTCGGTTGGACTGGGAGCTGGGGCTCGCTCACGATCAACACTGAGCTCGGCCTCTACGGGATCGGGATCGCGGCGGCGAGCATGCTCGCGGTCACCGGGATGATCATCTCGATCGACGCCTTCGGTCCGATCACCGACAACGCGGGCGGGATCGCCGAGATGGCGAACCTGCCCCCCGAGGCCCGCGCGGTCACCGACCCGCTCGACGCCGTCGGCAACACCACGAAGGCGGTCACGAAGGGGTATGCCATTGGCTCGGCGGTCCTCGCGGCCCTGGCCCTGTTCGCCGCGTACACCTTCGCGGCCGCGAAGTACGCCTATCAGGGACTCTGGGCGAGCTCGCCGGATGCGGCGTGGACCCAGTTCACCTCGAACCTCCAGATCGACAACCCGCTCGTGGTCGCCGGGCTCGTGATCGGCGCGATCCTGCCGTTCTTCTTCACCTCATTCCTGATGAACGCGGTGGGGGTCGCGGCCCAGGCGATCGTCTTCGAGGTCCGCCGCCAGTTCAAGGAGATCCCCGGGATCATGGCCGGGACCGGGAAACCCGAGTACGGGAAGTGCGTCGACATCGTCACCGGGGTCGCGCTGCGCCAGCTCGCCGTTCCGGCAGCGCTCGGCGTCCTGACTCCCGTACTGGTCGGATTCCTTCTCGGCCCGGTGGCGCTCGCCGGCCTTCTCCTCGGGGTCATCCTTTCGGGATTCCCTCTCGCGCTCACGATGACCACGGGCGGAGGGGCCTGGGACAACGGCAAGAAGTACATCGAGGAAGGCCACTACGGTGGGAAGCACTCGGACGCCCACAAGGCCGCCGTCGTCGGGGACACGGTCGGCGATGCGACCAAGGACACCGCGGGTCCCGCGATCAACCCGCTCATCAAGGTCGTGAACACGATCTCGATCCTGTTGATCGCCCTCGTCGTCACTCACTCCGTGATCGGGATCTGAGCGCCCCGGCGGGGCCCCGCTCTTGGGAACCCTGGGGGTTCCCGGTCCTCAAGGCGTCGACTCCGGAGTGACGCCGGCCTAGGCGTAATGGCTCATCGTCCCGCGTTCCTTGCGGGACCCATCCCGTTCCGAGCCGCGCTCATCGTCCTTGCGCTCCCGCTCGCACTCCGACTCGTCCACCCAACGGAAGGTGAGCTCCTCCGGGTGTTCGTGGGAGATGTACGCCCCGGCCTCGAACGCGGACGCGAGGAGCTCCTCGAGGTTCTCCGCATCGGTCCCCTCGAGCCGGCCGGCGGTCCTCCAGTACCAGTCCGGCGCCTTGCCGGCGGCCTGCAGGTACTCGGTGATCAGATCGTAGATCGCGCTCCGAGGATCCTTCGAGCCGGACGTGCAGGTGCTTGCCCTCGTCCGGCTCGACCGGCTCCGCGGGGCTCGGATGGTCCGCCATGGGGCGGTGACGGACCCTCCGTGCTCTAAACCCTATCGGGAGGCCGTGGGAGATGGTCCCCCGAAAGTCGTTCGGAGGAGGTTCCGCGGGGCCCCTGAAGGAGCAATCCTTGATAGTCCCCGGTGGGTCCGGGGGTCGTCGTGTACGACCCGTCCATGGCTCGGGACCGCGCGCCCCGCCCTTCGTCTCCGCCGGTCCCGGCGATCCTCCTACCCACCAGCCCCCGGTATCCCTACCTGGTCGGGCGCCTTCGGAACCGTCAGATCACGATGGAGGAGGCCACTGAACTCTTCGGGCTCATGCAAGAGTCCCTCGTGATGGCCTCCCAAGCGATCCGCCAGGCGGCCGTCCCGCCGCCGCCGCCCGGCTCGTCCGGTCCCGCTTCCGCGACGACCATAACCCGGCCCGGGGCGGGACTCCAGCTCCGAGACGAGGATGTGGGGCTCGGACTCTTGGCCCTCGGAGCGGGGGCCGGCCTGCTGGCCGCGATCCTGAAGCGGAGCGGCGAGGGCCCCCGGCCCACCGGATCGAAGTAGCGACGTGGCACCATGCCGAGCCGGTCGTTCGTTTTCGCCCACTTGGCGGACGCCCACGTCGGGGCGTGGCCCCGGGAACCCGCGATCCGACGCGCCCTCCGGGAGAGCGTGCTCCGGGCGCTGGCGGTCGTGGAGGAACGGGAGTGCGAGTTCCTGTTGATCTCGGGCGATCTCTTCCATACGCCGGTCCCCGACCCCGTGGAGGTCGCCCCCGTGGCCGCGGCGCTCCGACGTCTCGCCGCGCAAGGGCGGCGGATCTACGTGATCTACGGCTCCCACGACTACGTCGCCCACCGGACGAGTTGGCTCGACGTGCTGGCGGAGTCCGGCCTGTTCCTGCGGGCCGCCCCGGATCCGGTCCGCGCCGAAGGGGACCGGTGGACGCTCCCGTTCCTTTCGGACGGCCCGACCGGGTGCCGGATCGCCGGAATTTCCGGGCGGGCCCAGGGACTCGACCGGAGCTACTTCCTGGCCGTCGATTCGGAGGCTTTCCGGGCGGAGACCGGATTCAAGATCTTCCAGTTCCACGCCGCGGTCCGGGAGTACCTCCCCACCTCGCTGCAAGCTCACGTGCGCGGGATCTCGAAGGAGGACCTGCCCGGAGGGTGCGATTACTACGCGGGGGGCCACATCCACTACACCTACCAGGGGACCGGCCCCGAAGGCGCCGGCCTCCTCGTCAACCCGGGGGCGGTGTTCGGAACCTCTACGACCGACGTGGAGAACGGCGCCGCGGGAAGAACCCACCAGGGGGTCGTTATCGTTCGGGTGCGTGACGGGATCCCGTCCCCCGAGTACGTCGACACGGCCCCGAAGGACGTGCGGGTCTTCGACATCGACCTGACGGGCGAGAGCGCCGCATCCGCGCGAGTCCGGGTGGAGGCGGAGATCGAGCGGAGGAGCGCCCCGGGCGCGCTCCTCTTCCCGAAGGTCCACGGCCAGCTCTCGGATGGTTCGGTCGGCACCCTCGGGCTCCGTCGGGCCGCCGAGACCCAGAAACTCGGCGAGGCTGGGGCGATCCACTGGGACGTCACGGGGCTCTCTACCGTCTCCGAGGAGAGCCTCGGGCCCCTGACTACGACGGACCAGCTCGAGGCCGAGGCACTGGGACGACTCCTCGACAAGCTCCCGGCGCCGCTCGACCGGGCCCCTCAACCGGACCACCTCCTCCGGGAGCTTCTCCACGAGCTCGGGCGGCTTCCCACCGAAGGCGAATCCCGGGTCGACTACGAACGCCAGCGGGTCGAAGGCGTCCGAAAGATCCTCGCCCGGCCGCTCGACGCGTAGGGGGCCGAGTTGGAGATCCGCGAGATCCGCGTGCACAACATCCGCAGCTTCGAGGACGCGACCCTGCGTCTCGGACCCGGCACGAGCCTGCTCTGGGGAGACGTGGGGGCCGGGAAGACCTCGCTCCTTCATGCCATCGAGATGGCGCTATTCGGCTTCTCGGAGGTGGACGCGGCGCACCTGATCCGCCACCGGGCCGGTACCGCCGAGGTCCGCCTCACGCTCGCCGATGGCGAACATGAGTACGTCTTCACCCGCCGCTTTCACCGTCGGATGCGCCGGGGCCGCGACCAGTTCGAGACCGACGAGAAGGCGACCGGCCTCTCCACCGACGGGGTCATGACCCGGTATCCCGCAACGGAGCTCCGGCAACGGGCGATCGATCTCCTCGGGTTTCCGGACAACCCCAACCCGCGGGCCCACTCCGACCTCTGGCGGTGGGCCGTGTACGTCCCCCAGGAGCGGATGCGCCAGATCCTCGATTCCGAGGACGCCGAAGCCCGGCTCGAGACCGTCCGAAAGGCCCTCGGGCTCGAAAGGTACCGCACGGCCGCCGAGAATGCGAAGCTCGCGGCTCAGGAGCTCCGAAAGGAAGCTCTCCAGCGGATCGAGCAATCGGACCTCCTCGCGCATTGGGAACCCGACCTAAGGGAAGCGGAATTCGCGTTCGCATCGGCGGAGCGGGCCGTCGAAGAGGCGAGTGAGATCGAACGGACGGGACGCCTTCAGGTCGCGAAGCTCGAGGGCGAACTTGCGACGGCGGAGGCCGGCGCCCGACAGGCCGAAGCGGACCGCCGTGGACTCCACGAAATCGAGGCCCGCCGGACCGAGCTCGAGGAGGGTCAGAGGGCCCGCCTCCGGCGGCGCACGGAGGCGGACTCGCGGGCGGCGACACTCCGAACGGAAATCGAACGGCTCTCGACGGCCGCCGGGAAGACCGAAGTTCTGGGCCACCGGAGCGTCGAAGCCGAACGAGCGGTGAGCGAGCTTGCCGACGCCGTCGAGCGCGCCCGCGAAGGGGCGGTCGAGAACGAGATCGCCGGACGAAGGGCCGCCGAGGCTCGAGCACGCCTGGGCGAGCGGGGGTCGGACGAGGAGCGCGCGTCCGAGGCCCTCGAGCGGGCGAACCAAGGCCTCGCCGGGCTCCTTCGGGAAGGAACACCCGATCCGCTTCCCAGCGACAGCGGACGTTCCGCTGAGGTCATCGAAGCGGATCTCGCCCGGGCCGTCTCAGAATGCGAGCAATCGGCCGGTGAGCTCGAGCGCTGGCGCGCCGCCGTCCAGGAGGCGGAAATCCTCCTCGAACGGGGGATCTGCCCCACGTGCGGACAGAAAGTGGATCCCGGGTCGTTGGCCGGCCACCGGGCCGAGCGCGCCCGAGCCTTCGATCGCGCTCAGACCCGCCACCAGAAGGGCACGGAGGAACGGGAGGCGCTGAGCCGGGAGCGCCAAGAGCGTGAGGCGCGAGTCCGCGAGAGGCTTCGATGGGAATCGTTCGAGCACCGCCGGCGATCGGCGACCGCCGAGGTCGAGCGCGCGCAGGCCGAGGCCCTGAGAACGACCACGACCCGGGAAGCCTCCCAGCGCGAGGTCATTGAGGCGGAAGCGGAGGTCGAGCGATCGGCCCCGTTCGCCACGGTGTTGAAGACCGCCCAGGAGCGCTGGCGCGCGGCGACCGCGGACCAGCAGCGAATACGGTCCGAGGCCTCCGAATCTGAGCGAGCGGCCCAGGAGGTGCGGCTACGGGAGGGTTCGATCGAGAACCTTCGACGGGAGCTGCTCCAACTCGACTCCGAGGATGCCGCGGAGTCCGCCAAGCTCGCGGAACTCGAGGCCCGGATCCGGTCGCTGAGGGTATCGCTCGACGGGAGCCGGACGCTCGAGACGGAGATCGCCCGACTGGGCCACTCGCTCCAGGAGGCCCGGGCGTCGGTCGAGCATGCCGTCGGGCAACTCCACCGGGGCCAGGCGGAAGGCGATGCCGCGCGGAAGAGGATCTCCGAGGCCCGGGTGCGCGTCGACGAGCGCCTTCGGCTTCGGAGGACGGCTCGCGACCTGCAGGCCACGGGGGAGTTCCTCCGAGGGGACTTCCGGGATGCGATGCTCGAGCTCGAGCACCGCCTCCTGGCGAGGGCGAAGGTCGAGTTCGACCGGAGCTTTGGCCGCTACTTCACCGCGCTCATCGAGGACCCGTCGCTCGTCGCGCGGTCGGATCCCCAGTTCAATCCCTCGGTCGACATCGAAGGCGAACCAACCCCGCCCGAGGCGTTGAGCGGTGGGGAGCGGACCGCGCTGGCGCTCGCCTACCGGCTCGCGCTCGGCGATGTCGTCCGGTCGCTCGACCGCCTCAACCTCTCGACGCTGATCCTCGACGAACCGACCGATGGGTTCTCGCCTGAACAGGTCCAGCGCGTCGGGGAGCTCCTCTCGGAGCTTGCGCTCCCGCAGGTCCTGCTGGTCTCGCACGAGGTCGCCCTCGCGGGGATCGCGGACCGGGTCGTCCGGGTCCGCAAGGTCGCGGGCGCCTCCCAGCTCTCGGAGGATGGGGCGGACGTCGAGGGAGCCCCGCCGGTGGCCCTACTCGAGTAGCGAGCGGAACCGCTCCGCGCCCCAAGGGGGCGTTTCGGCGATCTTCAGGTTCTCGGCAAGGTGGGCCGCGCTCTTCTGGCCGATGAGCGGCCCGATCGTCCCCCGGGCGGACCGAGCGAATTGCAGCGCGGTCTGGGCCCTCGTCAACCCGTCGATCGTCGGACCGTCCACCGTGAGACGGCCCTGGAGGAGGGGGACGCTCGTGAAGCAACCGAGGTGAGCGGTCTCGGCCGCTTCGAAGAGGGTCGTGCGGCTCCCGTCGACCGTCTGGTTACGCAAGACCGCCGCCTCCGGCATCGCGAGATTGAACGGGAACTGGAGGAACCGGAGACCGTGGTCGTGGCCCCCCGCCGAGCGGGCGGCCTTGAGAAGCTCGTCGACGCCGAAGTAGGAGGCCGCGGAGCGCGGGGAGCGGAGGGCATCCCAGGTCGCCAACCCGTACGCTCCGAGCCGGCCCTCCGACCGGAAGCGTTCGAGGAGCTCGAACGCGGTTCCGAGGCGCTCCAAGAAGGCGGCCCGGCCGATGACGGGAATCTGGGCATCCGCGGCATTGTGGAGGTAGAGGAGGTCGACGGTCCCGATCCCGAGGTTCTTGAGGCTCCGCTCGAACTGGTCGATGAGGAAGGACGGGCTCATGGCGTGGCTACCATCGACGATGTCCGAGGGCCGCAACTTCCCGGGCTTGACGAGCTCGACCTCGACGTAGCGCTCGAGCGGGATGGACGATTCGGCGTCCGGGGCGAGATAGCCGTTCTTCGTCGAGATGAAAACCTCGTCGCGGGCCATCACCCCTTGATCGATCAGCCGACGGACCGCCCGGCCGACCGACCGTTCCGCCCGCTGGAAGCGGTAGTTGATCGCGGTGTCAACGACGTTGATCCGGCCGCTCCGGAGGGAGATGCCCACCGCCTCCTCGACCGCGAGGTCGGTATGCGCATCCGGAGCCCCGAGGTACGTCCCCAGACCGAGCGACGTGAGGCTCAATCCCCCAGGGGCGGGCCGGAAATGGGCGCCCGGCACCGTCCCTTTCGCGAGGATCCGATCCCGGAAGCGTTCGGTGCCCTCCGGCGTGGCCTGTCCCTTGATCGGCTCCATTGACGAGCAAGTCCCCTGCGGTTCATGAGCTGCGCGGCAGATTCCGCCGCCGGCCCTGCCGAGTACGGGGAGAGCCCCTCCGTGGGAACTTCGTCAAGCGATCTTGAAGGGCCACCTGAGTGCTAGCCTTGCCCCAATCTCGCTGGTGAGAGCCGGGAATCTACGCACGGCCCCACCGCGCATGGTAGGCTTGAAGAGGGTTGGACCGGTCGAGGTGAAAGGCGTCGATCATGCCCCGACGGAAGTATGGCCGTTTGCGAAAACCGATCCCACCCCTCACGAAGGAGCACTGTCGGTTCTGCCGGTTGGGTCGTCGATGTCCCGTGCATTCAAAGCCGGCGCAGTGAACCATTCCGACCGTTCGACAAGGGTTTGTATCCCCGCTCTGGTCCTCAGCACGTGCCATCGGCCCGCGAAGATGCTGGTCTCCGTATCCGCCGGCCCGGTGGGTCGACCCGCCCGGAGTGCTCCCAAAGGCTCGGGATTGCCGCCGCGATGCTGGCGCTTTCCATCGCTTTCAGCGGGGCCCTTTTCGCCGCCCCGTCCGTTTCGAATATCGGTTCTGGTCAGAACATCCTGGCGGAGGCCGGGCCCGCCTTTTCACATGCTTCGTCGGCGCCGATGGCCCAATCGCCGGCCGGGCGGGCCCCGTGGTCAACGATTCATCCCCCGGTTGGGTGAAAGGGCCCACCTCCGGCACGCCTCCATCGATAGATGCGGCGTTCGGTTCGGACCCCGCCAAAGGCTACTCGCTCATTTTCGGGGGCTATCGGAACACCACCCCTCCTTGTTTGCCAGCGACGGCCTGCCCTTCGGGAGGGACCTACGCCTTCAACAACGGGACCTGGACGAATGCGACCCCCTCGGTCATCAGCTCTACCAACACCCCGAGCGGACGCTTCGGGGCGGCGATGACGTTCGATGTCGCCCTTTCGGCGTTTGTCCTGTTTGGGGGGGCGAATGCGATGCCGTCCGGATTGAACAACCCGGCGCTCGGAGATACCTGGCTCTTCTTCCCGTCGAACCAGACGTGGACCCAGACTTGCCGAACTTGCGTGTCCGGCACCAATGCGCCGCCGGCCCGCTGGGACGCCGGCGTCGCCTACGAACCGAGCGCGCGGGCGGTAGTGGTCTTCGGAGGCGCGGCCACCACCTCCGGAACGGAATTCCAGCGGTCGGACACCTGGAGCTTCAATGGGACCGCGTGGACGAACCTTACGGGAGCTTCCGCACCTGCTGGCCGGTCTTCGCCGTCGATGGCGTGGGACGGCCAGACGCAATCGATCGTGCTCTTCGGCGGATTCCCCGTCGGTTCGCCCACCGACAAGACGTGGGCGTTCGCTTCGGGCAATTGGTCCCAGTTGAATCCCACCGTAGCCCCCTCCGCTCGCGCGGGCGCGCCCGCGGTCACCGATCCGGTGAACGGTTCGATCACGATCTTCGGAGGCTGCACCACCGACCCGTGCAGCAGCGGTTCGATCAACGAGACCTGGAGCTTCACCAATGGGGCCTGGTACCAGTTGGCCCCGATCTCGCACCCGGCCCCGTCCGCACGCGATCACGAAGCGGCCTTCGAGGTCGATGCCCCGGAGGAGATCGTGGTCTTCGGCGGGGACGTTGGTGGAGCCCCCGGGAACGACACCTGGTCCTGGTATCACCTCCAGGCGGAAGCAACCATCGCCTCGGCCACCGCCCTGGACCTCGGCCAGACCGTCCGGCTGACCGTCGTCGCCATGGGGGGACCGGACGCTCTCGCCTACACGTGGCTGGGGCTCCCGACCGGCTGCACCTCTTCGAACGCCGCATCGATCCAGTGCACGGCGACCGGTCCCGGGGCCGTCAGCCCTTCGATCCGGGCGCGCATTACCGACGGGATCGGCCTCGCCGTGAACGCGCCGGCGGTCGTGATCCACTTCAACCCGGCCCCGCAGGTTGACCTCACGGCGAATCCCACGAGCGGGATTGTCCCGCTCTCCGTGACGTTCCTCGCCTCCACGATCGGGGGGACCGGAACGATCGCAATTGAGTGGCAGTTCGGCGACCACGGGGTGGGGTCCGGACCGAACCCGACCCACCGGTACACGGTCGCCGGTTCCTACAACGTCACGGTCTGGGCGAACGACTCCTTGGGGGTCTCGGCCCACGCTTCGATGGAGGTCAACGCGGTGGGTCTCCTCGGGATCGACCTCGTGATCTCGCCAGTGAGCTTCATCAGCGGAAACACGAGCGAGATCGTGGCGACCGGGTATGGGGGGCTGGCCCCGTACACCTACACGTTCTCCGGCCTGCCTACGGGCTGCCAGATGCGGTCTTCGAACGAGACCACGTGCACCATCGCCACCCCCGGCAACTACTCGTTCTCGGTCACGGTGAGCGACCACAGCGGTCAGAAGGTCCGCAAGAACGGGACCCTCGAGGTCTCCGCGCTCCCCGCCCATCCTCCCTCGACGTCCCCTGCGAACTACGAGTTCGAATACCTGGTGGGCGCGGGGATCGCGGTCGGGCTCGCGGCCGGACTCCTCGTGCTCTTCTTCTCCCGGTCCCGGCGAAGCCCACCCCCGCCCCGTCCCCAGACGACCGTCCCGGTCCCGGAGCCCCACGAAGTCCCCGCGACGGGCGGCAGCCTGTACGTCCCGCCCCCCGAGCGCGCCCCGAAGCGCTAGCCGTCCGTGGTCTCGCTGACCTCAGGCGGAGGTCGAGGGATGGTCCGAGGAGGCGGGCTGAGGTCGAGGCGATCGACCTTCCTGACGCAACGGGGTCGAACCGAGAAGAAGCGGGCCGACGAGGCTCCGGTCGAGCCGATCCGCGGCCTCGGAGAGACCCCGGAGGATCCGGGGGGAGATCTTCCCCCGGGCCTTCGCGAGCGCGGCCTCCCAGTCGAACCGGGCCTGGGTCCAGTGGTAAAGGGATTCGGGGTAGCTCCCCTCGTAGAGGAGGTTGCGTCCACCCTCGCTCGCCTTCCGAGTTCGGGTCCCGCGGTGGAGGTACTCCTTCACCGAATCGTAGAACCGGGTGCCGGGGATCGGCACCGCGATCGAGACGGAGGTACTCCTCCGGGCTGAACTTGCGGAAGAGTCGCAGCGTAGCTTCGATGTCCTCGACCGTTTCGCCCGGGTAGCCGAGCATCAGGAACCAGAACTGGCGGATCCCGTTCTCGCGGAGGCTCCGCGCGGCGCTCTCCACTTGGGAGAGCCGGGTCCCCCGGTTCATCAGGTCGAGCATCTTCTGGCTCCCGGACTCCACGCCGACGTAGACCCGGGCGAGACCCGCCGACCGCATCCGCTTGAGGAGGTCCGGTTTGAGGAGGTCGACCCGGGCGAGGCACTCGAACTGGATGCCCAACTGGGCCGACTCGAGCGCCTCCAGGAGGGACTCGAGCCACGAGCGCTGGATCCCGAACACGTCATCACAGAATCGGATGTAGTCAACCCGGTAGCGGGTCTGGAGCATCTCGAGCTCTCGCAGCACCCGCTCCGGGCTCATCTGTCGGAACGAGCGCCCGAACGTCGGCTTCGAGCACCAGGAGCAGTCGAACGGACATCCGCGGGAGGTGAGCACCGCCATCCGGCGCTCGCCGGTCCGGCGCTCCCACCGGCCGAGGTAGCCTTCGAGGTCAATGAGGTCCCAAGCGGGCAGGGGCAGCCGGTCGAGAGGTCGAATGAAGGGCCGTGGAGGACCTACGATCCGTCCCTCGGGGCTGCCCGCCGTGAGGCCGGGGATGCCCGCGAGGGATTCCCCCTCTGTGGCTCGCCGTGCGGCGTCGAGGAGGGTCAGCTCCCCTTCTCCGGTGGCCACCGCGTCGAACCCTCCTTCGAGATAGAGGTCCGGCCGGCTCGCGGCATCGGGTCCCCCGGCGATCGCCAGCGCCCCGCGGTCGTGGGCGATCGCTGCGACCTCGAGCGATCGGCCGTAGGTGAGGGTCTTCGTGTGGACTCCGATCAGTTGGGGTCGGAACGTGCGGGCTCGCCGGTCGACGGGTTGGGCGCTGCGCTCGAACGTCAGGTCCACGACCTCCACCGAGGTGCCCGCGTCGCGCAGGAACGCCGCGAGGGAGAGGACCCCGAGCGAGGGGTAGAGCTCGACGTACTTCCGCTCCATCGGATCCTCGCGGGCCACGTACGGATCGACGAGCAGTACCCGGGGAGCGCCCGACGTGGGCGGTCGGGTAGCGGGGCGAGCGGGCGACCGGGTCATGGATTATCGACGCCCCCTCCGTGATCGGCCACCCGAGATCGCTCCCACCGGGCAGTACGGAACGCACCAGCCGCAGTCCGAGCAGTGGGGGAGGACCTCGAGCCGCTTTGGGGTGAGGTCGAGGGCGTTCGGCGGGCAGACCCCCGTACAGAGCCCGCAGAGAACGCAGATGTCAGGGTCGACCACGATCACGTCGAGGTCGTCCCTCCGGCCCAAGCCCCCGCGGGGCTCTCCGACTCGGCCGTGGCGGAATGGAGGGCCCTCCCGAAGGCGGAGTAGCCGGTGAGCGCGCACTTGATCCGCACTGGGGAGAGGGGGATCCCGACCATCTTGAGGACGTCGTCGCGCGAGATCGCACGCACCTCCTCGAGGGACTTGCCCGCGATCTTCTGCGTAAGCATGGAGGCGCTCGCCATGCTGATCGCACAGCCCTCCCCGTGGAACCGGACCGCCTCGACCGCCTTTCGATCGGCATCGAGCTTGAGCTCGAAGGTAAGGTGGTCCCCGCAGTTCGGGTTGCTCTCCTCGCCCGACAGGTCCGGCGCGTCGAGGCGCCCGAAGTTCTTCGGGGCCTTGTAATGCTGCAGGATGATCTCCTGGTACATGTCGTACATCGCGGAATCCTGGCGACACGCGTAGGTCCCGACGCGCCTATAATGGCTCCCTCGGCATCGAAGATCACCTCAATTTGGACCCCGCCCATCGGGGTTCCGGATGGAGCCGACTGGGATTCCCGAGTCGAATCTTCGCACACCTAATAAGCGGCGGCCCGTCAGTGGTCCGGATGGCCGCGGCAACCCTGCACCGAGAGTGGATCACGGAGGACGCGATCCTCGGATTGTCCGACTCCCTCTCGGAGCCTCCGGTCCACCGGGAGCTTCGGAGGCGGGCCATCGAGGCATTCCAGCAATTGCCGCTCGAGCCGAATCCGCTCTACCGGAAGGTACGGTTACTTCGCTGGAGTTGACCTCACGGGGATCGATGTGATCGCCAAGGGTCCTCGGGTCGAGGTTCCCGCGGTCCTGAGCGGGACGGTCCGGGCGGTCCACGATTCGAGCGGGACCTCGATCGAGATCGCGCCCGAACTCGCGAATGCCGGACTCGAGGTCGTGCCGTTCTCGGAGATGCCGTGGGATACGGCCGCTGGGGGCGCTGCGGGCCCCGCGTCGATCGAGCTGCCGACGGACCGGCTCTCGGCGCTCGCGCTGGCGACCCGGAATCGTGGCTACCGCCTTACCGTCCCGGACCGGTTCAAGCTACCGGTTCGCGTCCAGGACCTCACGGTGCTTTCGCGCCCGAGGGAGGCGCTCTCCGTCCATCGATCGATCCGGGTCGGACGTCTGGGCCACGTGCTCCTCAGCGAAGAGGTCTACACCGCCCCGACGACCCCGGAGGTCGGCCAGCGCCTCTACGCGTCCTCCTTCGATCTGGCCCTCGGCGAAGAATCCCGGGTCGCGCTCATGAGCGTCCACGCGCCGGACCCAAAGACCGTCTCCGTCTATCAACGTCGAGCGGAAGTGGGACCGCTCGCGCGTATGGCGTGGGTCTGGTCGGGGTTCGGCGGCTTCCGGACGAAGGTGCGCAATCGTTCCTTCCTTCCGGGCAACGGTTCGGCCGTGACCGACCTTCAGACGTTCTTCGGCATCGGCGACCAGGCGTACGACTCCTCGGTCGACCTCACGCACATCGGGACCGACACCCACGGTCAATCGATCAGCCGGGGGGTCTTCCGGGACCAATCCAGGGGCATGAGCCGGGGCCTCGTCCGCATCGAGAAGGACGCCCGGAAGACCCTGAGCTACCTCTCCGAGCATGCGATGCTCCTCTCCAAGGGGGCTCGGTCGGACACGATCCCGATCCTCGAGATCCTCTGCCGGGACGTCAAGGCGACCCACTCCTCCTCGGTCGCCCCGGTCGATCCGGAGCGGGTCTTCTACCTCGAGTCGCGGGGGATCCCGGAAAGTGGGGCCATCCGGATGATCGCGGAAGGGTTCCTCTCGCACGTGCTCGAGCGGGCCCCGATCGGAGGGCTGCGGGAACTTGCCTACCCATTCCTCTCCGCCCGGTGGGACGGCCGGCCGATCGAGTGGCGCGCGGGAGCCTACCCCGTTCTCCCCCCGATCGAGCTCACCGGCACCGATGCCGAGACCGATTGGCGGTTCGACGCCAAGCTTCGGTAGACCCGGGCCCGATCCCGCTGGTCCTCGATCCCGAGGGATGGGACCGTGAGCGCCTCCGAGCGTTGATCCGCATGCAGCTCGAAGGTCTCGAGGAGACCCTCGGCCGGGTCCGGGAGCTTGCCCCCCGATGGTCGGATCCGACGAGCCTGCGGACCGCCATCGACCTCCTCGAGGATGCCCGGACCCTCGCCACGGCCACCCTGGAAGGCTTGGACGGCGAAACCCGCGGGCTTTCCCTGGTGGCGAACGTAGAGTACCGATGCGATTCTCGCCGGGATCGACCTCATGAAGTCGCACACGGACGTCTCCAAAGTGCCGAAGCCGAGCCGACTGAAGTAGCCCCGGTGGTCCGGGCCGGCGCGTGAAGGCGGTCCTATCCGACGGCGCCCGTCATCTCGAGCTGGATGAGCCGGTTCAGCTCGAGGGCGTAGTCGACCGGGAGTTCCTTCGCGAACTCGGCGAGAAACCCCATTAGGATCAGGTGGATCGCGTCGGACTCGTTGAGCCCGCGGCTCATGAGGTAGAAGATCTGCTCCTCGCCGATCTTCCCGACGACGGCCTCGTGGGTCACGGTGGCGTCCTCCTCGTGGATCTCATTGTAGGGGTACGTGTCGGAGCGGCTGAAGTCGTCCGGGAGGAGAGCGTCGCATCGCACCGCGGCCTTCACGCCGGTCGCGCCCTTCGCGATGTGGAGCAGCCCCCGGTAGCTCGTCTGGCCGCCGCGGATCGCGATCGACTTCGAGATGATCTTGCTCGAGGTATCCGGAGCCGAGTGGACCGCCTTCGCCCCGCTGTCGATGATCTGGCCTTCGGAAGCGAACGCCACGGAGAGGATGTCGGCTCTGGCCCCTCGTCCTTTCAGGTAAACCGATGGGTACTTCATCGTCACCCGGCTGCCCATGTTGCCGTCGACCCATTCGACGAGCGAGTTCTCGTAGCCGACCGCCCGCTTGGTCACCAAGTTGTAGACGTTCTTCGACCAGTTCTGGACCGTCGTGTAGCGGATCTTCGAGTACGGTTCGGCGACGACCTCGACGACCGCGGCGTGCAGGGAGTTGGTCGAGTAGATCGGGGCGGTGCAGTTGTGGACGGAGAATCCTTTGACGAGGTAGGTGTTGTTCGAGCCCGCCACATGGAAGTTGTAGACGCTTCCATGGTAGGGGGTCCGAGAGACCTTCCGGACCGGGACGAGGAAGGCATCCCCCGAGCGCCGAACGGCCTCCGCGCGCTTCCCTACTTGGTGGTAGACAGTGTACATCCGCCGGTGGTGGATCGTCCGACCGTCCTTCATCGTCTGGTCGAACGGCTCGCGGACATTGATCGTGGCGAAGATCCCCTGGCGGGCCTGCATCTCCTGGACCTGGAACGCGACCTGCCTCGAGATGGTCATGACGCGGTGGACGGTGCCGAACCGCTCGTACTGGTTTCCGTCGCCATTGTAGTAGGCGTCGAGGAGGAGCTTCTGCTTCGAGGGCGGCAAGTCCATGACCGCCTTGCTGAGGTGCTTGTGCTCGGCGTACTTTCCGGCGTGAAGTAGGCAGAACTCGTAGAGCGACTTCGAGTACACCCCGGTCGTCACCGCGTGCTTCTCCGGCTGGGGGCAAGTCCACGGCCGCTTGCCGGTGAGTTCCTGGATCGCTCGTCCGAGCTCTTCGACGTACTCGGTCTCGTCGATGTGGAAGGTGAAGGTGACGGCCTCGCAGCCGTTGATGAGCTGGACGCACCCTTCAGAAAGGTAGTACCCGAGAACGGTGAGGGCGGCCGGGGTCATGGCCGGGTCGTCGTGCTCAGTTCGGTTGATCGGGTAGTGGATGAAGTCCCCGGCCTCGATCTCACCGGCTGGAACGAACTCCGGGGCGGTCTTCAGGAGCTTGGCCACATCGACGTCCGGCAGTGTAGGGGGAGCCCGGGCCGAGAGGGCCACCTTGTGCCGGGGGATGCACAGGACGGGGTGCTCGGGGGTAAGTTGGAAGCCGTTCCCGACCGAAACGGGGGTGATGTTGATGAGGTCTCCCTCGAACGGTCGGACCATCGTCTTCTCGACCGAGGTCTCCGCCCCGTCGCTGTTGAGTACGCTCTGCCCCTGGGTGATACCCTCGATGGGGGCGAGTTGGTCGCCGGTGAGGACCTCCTCGCCGGCCGGCAGGCATCCTTCGATGTAGTGGACCTTCGCGCCTTTGTCGGCGATGATCAGGGTGCGTTCGAACTGTCCGACGTTCTTCGCATTGATGCGGAAGTAAGCCTGGAGGGGGATGCCGGCGTCGACGCCAGGGGGAACATAGACGAAGCTGCCGCCCGACCAGACGGCGCTATTGAGCGCCGAGAACTTGTTGTCGTTGTAGGGGACGACCTTGCCGAAGTACTTCTGGACGATCTCGGGGTACTTCTGAACCGCCGTGTCAGTGTCGGTAAAGATGACGCCCTTCTTCTCGAGGTCCTCGCGGATCTTGTGGTAGACGGTCCCGCTGTCGTACTGCGCGCCGACGCCCCCGAAGAATTCGCGCTCCGCCTTGGGAATCCCGAGCTTCTCGAACGTGTTGCGAATGTCGGCCGGGAGGTCCTCCCACTTCCGCTTCGTCTCGCCCTCGCTGAGCGGGTTCGCGTAGTAGGTGTATGCGTCGAAGTCAATCTCGTCGAGCGAGGGGCCCCAGTCGGGCATGGGGCGCTCGAGAAAATGCTCGTACGCGCGAAGCCGGTACTCGAGCATCCAGTGAGGCTCGTTCTTGAGCTTCGAGATCTGCTCGACGATCGAGCGGCTCAATCCGCGGAGCGTCCGGAACTTGTAGGTCTCCGGGTCCTTGAAATCGTAGCGAGTGTAGTCGAGCGGGGTGAACTCAGAAGTGGACGGCGCCATACGATCTCCATCAATTCCATCACCCGTGCGTATTTAAATGGTGGGTAGCGTCTGAGGCGACAACGGTGTCTCTACCCTGAGCCGTGAGCCTGTCTAGCTTGCTTGTCGGCCTTCCGGCGACATTCCGATGGGGGGGGTCACTCGCTCGTGGCCCTCGAAGACTCGTACGACCTCGCCGACCGCGTCGAAGAGGCGGTCGATGTCGTCCGGAGAGTTGTAGACGTACGGGCTCGCCCGAGACAGCGCCGAGACGCCGAGCCGGTCCATCAGGGGTTGGGCGCAATGCTGCCCCGAACGGATCGCCACCCCGTGGGAGTCGAGGATGCTCGCGATATCGTGAGGATGGACGCCTCGGAGGGAGAAGGAGATCACGGCCTCTCGGTGCTCGAGATCGGTGGGGCCTTTGATCGAAACTCGTCCCGCGAACTCCTCATCGACCCGCTTGAACGCCCGCCTTTGCATCGAACGCTCGTGTTCCGCCATCTCCTCCCAGCCGAGCCGTTCGAGGTAGTCAGCGGCAGCGCCTAGCCCGATCGCTCCGGCGATGTTGGGGGTGCCGGCCTCGAACCGGGCCGGAGGGTCCCGGAACGCCACGCGGTCTTGGTGGACCTCCCGGATCATCTCCCCCCCGCCCATCGCGGGCGGCATCCGGTCGAGCAACTCCCGGCGCCCCCAGAGGACTCCGATTCCGGTGGGCCCGAACATCTTGTGCCCGGAGAACGCGACGAGGTCGGCTCCAAGGGCCCTCACATCGACAGATCGGTGCGGGACGGATTGGGCAGCGTCTACGAGCACCAGCGCCCCGGCGGCGTGCGCTTGGTCGGCGATTGCCCGGACCGGATTGACCGTCCCGAGGACGTTCGAAACGTGCGCCAGGGTCACAAGCTTCGTGGCCGGCTTCAGAAGGCGGTCGTAGTCGGAGCGGACGAGCTCGCCCGAGTCGTCGATGTCGACGAAGTCGAGCTCGGCTCCGCCGGCCATCTTGAGGAGCTGCCAGGGCACGATGTTCGAATGGTGTTCCATCACGGTGGTCAGGACCCGGTTCCCGGACCGGAGCGTCGTTCGGCTCAGGCTCGTCGCGACGAGGTTGATCGCCTCGGTGGTCCCCCGGACAAAGACGATCTCGGTGGGGTCATCGGTGTGAAGGAAACGGGCCATCCGGGCGCGGGCGCCCTCGAACGCCTCCGTCGCCTCCTCGGAGAGCTGGTAGGTCCCTCGGTGGACGTTGGCGTTCAGCCTTGAGTAGAAGTCCGAGACCGCGTCGATGACGACCTGCGGCTTCTGGCTGGTCGCGGCCGAGTCGAGATAGATGAACGGCTTGGCCGGCGAGTCCCTCTGGAAGATCGGGAAATCGCGGCGGACCTTCGCCCAGTCCATCGGTGCGGCGTCGCCCCTTTACGACGGCGACTGGGCGCCGATCCGGACCCAATCGTACCCCTTCGCCTCGAGCTCCTCGGCGAGCTCCCGGCCTCCGGAGATCGCCACGACCCCGTCGACCATGACGTGGACCCGGTCCGGTTTCAGGTATTTCAGGATCCGCTGGTAGTGCGTGATCACAAGGATCCCGGCGTCCGGCCGGTGGAGCTTCGCGACGGTCTCCCCGACGGACTTCACGGCGTCGATGTCGAGCCCGGAATCCGGCTCATCGAGGATCGCGAACGTCGGCGATAGCGTGGCCATCTGCAGGACCTCGACCCGTTTCTTCTCGCCGCCCGAGAACCCCTCGTTGAGCGAGCGCTTGAGGAGCGCCGAATCCATCCCGAGGTAGCCGAGATGCTTGTCGAGGTCCTTCCCGAACTGGTCGGAGTCGGCGTTCTCGGCGGTGTGCCGCTGCATGTAGGCGGTCCAGAGGAACTTCGAGAGGGAGAGCCCAGACACCTCCTGGGGGTACTGGAAGCCGAGGAAGAGACCGGCGCGGGAGCGCTGGTCGACGGTCATGCTGAGGAGGTTCTTGCCATCGAGGAGGACGGTCCCCTTCGTCACCTTGTACTTCGGATGGCCCATCAAGGCATTCGCAAGCGTGCTCTTCCCGGACCCATTCGGCCCCATCAGGGCGGTGAGCTCCCCGCTATTCAAGGTCAAGTTGACGCCCCGGAGGATCTCCTTCCCGGCGACCTCCGCGTGCAGGTCCTCGACGATGAGGCGGTGAAGCGGGGCAGTGGGCATTCGAAACCTCGGCCGCCCAGCCGGCACCTTGATTTAAATATTCTCCTTGTGTGTTAATTCTTCCGTCGGCCGGCGGGCCGAACGGACCGGAGAATCTAGTCATGGCAGTGTCGGACGTCGCCGGGATCGCGGGGACGCGGGGCCGGATCGTGGAGGAGCTTGCAGTCTCCCCCAAGACTGCGCGCGATCTCTCGAAGACCCTGGGCATCCAGGAGAGCGCTGCCCGCGGCCACCTCGAACGGCTCGAGGCTCGGGGGCTCGTCGTCCCGACCTTCCGGAAGGAGGGCGTCGGCCGTCCGAGGAAGCGCTACCTCCTGACCCCGCAGGGCCAGGAACTGTTCCCCCGGCGGTATGAGATGCTCCTCGACTCGGTCATGTCCGAACTCATCGCCCGGGAAGGCGAGGAGTACGTTTCCACGGTCTTCTCCGACGCCGCCCGTGCGATGGCGAAGCAGATCGTGAAGAACGTCCCGGAGGGTCACACCGTCCACGAGCGGGCCACGGCGCTCGCGTCGGCGCTCAACACCCTCGGCTTTCGGTGCACGATCGAGGAGCAACCCGGCGGGGTCCTCAAGATCGTCCGCTCGAACTGCGTCTTCCGGCATAGTGCGCTCACCCACGCCCACCTGCTCTGCGATGTCTTCGACAAGAGACTGACCGAGGAGCTCCTCGGCCAGGTCGGGCTCGACCTCCAGGACTCGATCACCCGGGGGAGCATGCATTGTACGCACCTCATCCAGCTCACCTGAGCGTGGCCGCACTCCAACCCTCGAGCGGCCGCAGGCCCGCCGAGCCCATGCGACCGCGGCTGAGAAAGTTCGACTCTGCCGGTTTGCGGTGCATGACCGAAGTCGAGATCTTGGTGCCGAGTGCGCTCCGTCCCGCCACGGGCGGCCGGGCGGCGATCCGCGCGGGTGGCCGGGACGTTGGGAGCACGCTGCGGACGTTCGCTCGGGCCGATCCCCGGATCGAGGCGTACCTCTACGGGGCCGATGGTAGAAGGCGACGTTCGTTCGCCGTATGCCTCAACGGCGTGGACGTCCGGAACCTTCAGGGGGATGCGACCCCCGTCCGGGAAGGGGACCAGGTTTCGATCGTTCCGTCTCTTGCGGGGGGTTGAATGCCCGTCCCCGCGACGAGGAAGCGGACCCCGTCCGCCTCCCCGAAACATCGCGGCCCGGGCCCGCCACTTACCGAGCTCGACCTTCACCGCTACAGCCGCCACCTCCTCCTGCCCGAGGTCGGCGAGAAGGGCCAACGTCGCCTGAAGGCGAGCTCGGTCCTGATCGTCGGGGCGGGTGGGCTCGGCGCCCCGGCGGCGCTGTACCTCGCGGCGGCGGGGGTCGGAGTGATCGGGATCTCCGAATTCGACCGTGTCGATCTCTCGAACCTCCAGCGTCAGGTCCTCTACGGGACCTCCGACGTAGGACGGCCCAAGCTCGATGCGGCCGAGGACCGCCTGAGGGACCTCAACCCGACGGTCCAGGTCCGGCGGCACGACGGGGGGCTCGATCCGGAGAACGTGCAGGGGATCGTCCGGGACTACGACGTCGTCCTCGACGGGACGGACAACTTCCCGGCCCGATACCTGATCAACGACGCGTGCGTGGCCGTCGGACGCCCCGACGTCTTCGGATCGGTCTACCGGTTCGAGGGTCAGGTGAGCGTCTTCCATCCGCCGAAGGGCCCGTGCTACCGATGCTTGTTCCCGGAGCCGCCGCCCCCCGAGGCCTCTCCATCGTGTGGCGAGGCCGGCGTCCTCGGCGTACTACCCGGGGCTCGTCGGGGTCCTGCAGGCCACGGAATCGCTCAAGCTTCTGCTCGGTCGCGGCCAACCCCTCATCGGTCGGCTGCTCCTCCTCGACGCGCTCGAGATGAAGTTCAAGGAGCTCGAGGTCACCAAGGACCGTAGCTGTGCCCGGTGCTCCCCGAAACACCGCCACGATCCGATCGAGCTCGTCGACGCCAGACTGCGTGTCCCCCGCGGGAGGGACCGACGCGATCCCCGAGGTCACCCCCGAAGAATTGAAGGTCGAGCTCTCCGGGAAGTCGCCCCCGGTCCTCGTAGATGTCCGTGAGCCCGGCGAGTTCGCCATCAATAGGATCCCCGGCGCTCGGCTCATCCCGTTGGGGGAGCTCGCGAAGCGGACCGGAGAGCTGAAGCGCTCCGAGCCGATCGTGCTCTACTGCAAGATGGGCGGGCGGTCGTCGCGGGCGACCCGGAGACTCCTCGACCTTGGATTCACGCGCGTCCGCAACCTGCGTGGCGGCATCGACGCCTGGGCGGACCGGGTCGACCCGACGCTCGTGCGCTACTGAGCCGCACCGTTCGGGGGCGGAGAGGCGCCGGTGGGCGTGGGGATCCCCGGCCCGAGCTCGACCGTCTCCGTAGAGGACCGCACTCGTCGGGAGAGTTCGACCGCGAACGCCTTCGGGTCGCGCGGCGAGACGAAGAGCGGCACGCGGCCCTCGGAAACGAGCACCCCCGCCGATCGGGTGTGGACCGAATCGAATCTTCCGACCACCGGGCTCCACATCCGGCCCCGCCAGCCCCATCCCCCGAAGAATCCGGTCGGCGAAAGCTCTCGGAGGTTCGCGAACTCGATTCGCTGGACCTCCTCGAGCCTCACGCTCCTTGAGCCAAAGAGCCGCCGCGCGATGAAGCGTTCGGAGTCCATGATGTAGGTCGTCGAGACGAACCTCGCGAGGAAGATGACCACGATCACATCCAGCCAGAAGATCGGGTTCGGAATGATCGACGAACTGATCGGGCGGCCGAGCACCCCGAGCAAGACGATGATGACCACGTAGAAGCCCACCACCTCGACCGGGAGCGGGGCGTGGCTGACCCAGCGGCCGTCGGGCCGCAAGGCCGGATCGGGACCCGAACGTGCCGGCTCGGTCAATCGATCGGTCGCCTCCAGGTTCGCCCTCCGATACTATGGAGCCGACGCTTCGATCGAGTTTCCGGGGCGGGTTCTGAGTCTGGGGTCAACGATGGGCGCCCCGGTGCGGGCATGGTCCGCCCCGTCAACCGGCCGCCTCGTAGTAGTACTCCCCCTTGGCCCTCTGCTCGCGATCGAGGACCGACCCTTCCCGGTTGATGCGGGGTCGAAGCGTCTCGGCATCCCGCCGGAAAGTGACCTCGACCTCCCGCAGCAGCCGGTTCATCCCCTCCCGCATCGCGAAGGGCCCGGCGCCGGCGCCTCGAGCGAGGTCGCCTTCCGGATGGCCGAAGACCATGAGGGCGTCGCTCGCGAGGTCGAGGAAGTAGACGTCGTGGTCGACGACGAGAGCGGAGGCGGCCTGGCGCTCGATCTGACGCCGGATCAGCTTCGCGACGGACATCCGCTCGTCGGCGTCGAGGTAGGCCGACGGTTCATCGAGGAGATAGAGGGTCGCCGGGTGGGCGAGGGCGAGCGCCACGGCCGCCCGTTGAAGCTCGCCGCCCGAAAGGTCGGTCAGGGCCACGTCGAGGAGACCGTCCAGGCGGAGGCCCGGAACAAGCTCCCGTTCGAAGACTTGGGCATCGAAGGACGGGTCGGCTCGAAGCGCGTCCAGGCGCTCGCGCAGGCTCGGGGAGCTCGTCGCCTTCAGGTACTGGGGCTTGTAGCTCACCTTCACCCCCTCGGGGGGTCGTCCCTGCGAGGGCGCTTCGACCCCAGCGAGCATCTTGACGAACGTCGTCTTCCCGGTGGCGTTCGGGCCGACGATCCCGACGGTCTCCCCCTTCGAGAGCGCTCCGGCTTCCACGCTGAGGTGGAACCCCTCGAACGACTTTCCCAGCGCGCCGAACTCCACGAGGGGGGTCCCCCGGTGCGCGAGCTTCGGCGGGTGGGCCACGAACCGTATCGGCTCGGTCCGGAATCGGACGTTCTCGTCCTTCAGGTATCCGATGAGGTAGGTGTTGATCGCAGTTCGCATTGGGAGCGGATGGGAGATCACCCCGAACGCCGCCTCCTCCCCATAGACGAGATGGGCCGTGTCGGCGAGGTAGTCGAGGAGGGCGAGGTCGTGCTCGACGACGACCACGCTCTTCGAGGCGCCGAGCTGGCGGAGGCGCCGCGCGACGGCGAGCCGGTGGACGATGTCGAGGTAGCTCGACGGCTCGTCGAAGAGGTAGAGGTCCGCCTCGGTCCCGAGCGTCCGGGCGATCGCCACGAGCTGGAGCTCGCCGCCCGAGAGCTCGGCGAGCTTGCGATCGGCCTTGGCCGATAGGCCGACCTCTTCGAGGAGCTCGCGGCCCCGTCCGCCGGGTCGGCCGACGTATTCGAGCGCCGTCGACGGTTCCTCCGCGATCTGGTCGACGTATTGGGGCTTCGATGCGACGCGCAGTTCGCCCCGCTCGATCCGCCGGAAGTGATCGTAGAGCTGCGTCCCCCGGAACCGGGCCAGCACGTCCTTCCAGGCCCCCGGCGCTTCGTAGTGCCCGAGGTTCGGGATCTCCGTCCCGGCGAGTACCCGAAGGGCGGTCGACTTGCCCGTGCCGTTCGGGCCGAGCAGACCGGTGATCCCCGCGGCCGGAGGGACCGGAAGCCGGTACAGCCGGAAACCGTTGTAGCCGTACCGATGGACGATCTCCGACTCCTCGGCCTGCGGGGTGTTGAGGATCTTGATCGCATCGAACGGGCACTTGTGCACGCAGATCCCGCAGCCGATGCACAGGGTCTCCGAGATGATCGGCTTACCCGTCGGCCCTTCGACGATGCACTCCTGGCCCATGCGGACCGGCGGGCAGTAGGCCTGGCACTCCCACTGGCATTCCTTCGGATGACAACGGTCGTTGAGGAGGATCGCGATACGGGCCATCGGGCTACGCCTCGACCGTGTCCGAGACGATCCGACCGTCGGCCATCCCGAGATGGCGGCGGGCTCGCGCCGCGACCTTCGGGTTGTGGGTGACGAGGACGAGCGAGGCCCCCACGGACGCGCGCACCGCGACGAGGAGCTTGAGGACCTCCTCGGCGTTCGCGCTGTCGAGCTCCCCCGTCGGCTCGTCGGCGAGGAGAAGGCCCGGCCGGTTCGCGAGGGCCCGGGCGATGGCGACCCGCTGCTCCTCGCCCCCAGAGAGCTGGTGGGGGTAGGAGCGCCGGGCGGTCCGAAAGCCCCACCTGACCGAGGAGCTCCGCGGCCCGCTCCCGGCGAGCCGGGGCGGGGACCCGCAGGGCCCGCATCGGTAGTTCGACGTTCTCCTCGGCGGTCAAGGTCGGAAGGAGATAGAACCGTTGAAAGATGAACCCCACGCCCGCGAGGCGGAGGCGAGAGCGTTCACGCTCCGTGCGGGCGCCGACCGGCCGGCCGTCCCAGAGGAGCTCGCCCTCGGTCGGGCTATCGAGCAGACCGAGCAGGTTGAGCATCGTCGTCTTGCCGCATCCCGAGGGGCCCTCCACCGAGACCGACTCGCCGGCCGCGATGGTGAGGTCGATCGCGTCGAGCGCCCGGACGGGCCGGCCGCCGCCCCCCGCGTACTCCTTCGAGACGCCCTTGAGGACGATGCCCGGCGCCTTGCCATCACTCATCGCAGGGCCTCCGGGATCGAGATCTTGAGGGCCGCCCGGGTCGCCGCGAGGCTCGCTACGAGCGAGAGGACGAGTACCCCGGCGACCACCGTGGCGATCTCGACCGGGTTGAAGATCGCGTAGCCGACCGCGGCCTGGACGGTCGGGCTCCCGTAGCGCGCGAGACCTTCGATCAGGACCCAACCCCCGATGACGCCACCGATCCCTCCGACCCCAGCGAGCTCGAGCGCCTGTCGGATCCAACCGAGGGCGACGTCGCGCGCCGGGACGCCGATCGCCCTCATCACGCCGATCGTACGACGTTCGGACTCGACCCGGCGCACCAGGACCACGGCGAGGAAGACGAGCCCGATCGAGAGCCCGACCGAGGAGAGGGCGAGGTAGAAACCGTCGAGGACCGCGGAGGCCTGCTCGAGCTGTTGGGCCTGGGTCGAGAGGGTGCTTACGCCGTAGTACGGGACGATATTCTGGACCTCGTTCGCGACCTGCGCGACCGTCGACGGGCTCGCCGCAGCCGATCCGGCGAGCGAGACCTCGACGGTGTCGGCGGCGTCGATCAACGTACCCGAGGAGCCGTTCGACCGGGCGAATCCCGTGAGCAGCTGAAGGTCGGAGAGCGGGAGGACGATGGCGTACGCGGCGGTCGTCCCGATCGTGGAGGCGCTGCCGATCTCCGCCGTCACGTTGAACGCGATCGACGAGGAGCGGTTCGTCGTGGCTGCGAGCTCGACGACCGAGCCGACCGAGGCGTCGATCGACTCGGCGAACGGCGTGGAGAGGAGGAGGTCGTTGGTGGCCGGGCCGTGATAGGTGCCGTTGTCGAAGTGCGCGAGGTCGGTCGGATCCCCGAGCGGGAGCGGGTCGGGGAAGAGCGGCCGGAGGCTCGGGCTCTCCGTGGCGGTGAACGCTTCCGGGATCACCCCTTCGGCGAGCGTGGGGATCGGCCCCGCCGCGCCGTGGAAGGCATCGACCGGCGAGCTGAGGATCGGGGAGGCGGAGCCGACCTCGGCCAGGCCATCGATACGGGCGCTGAGGGGATGCGCCCCGGCGATCCCGTGAAGCCCGGGGGCGGAGACGGTGACCTCGTAGCCCGCGTTCTCGAGGTCGTCGACTTCGTGCTGCAGGACCCCTCCTCCGACCGAGAGGAGTACCACCGGGAGGGCGACGGCCGCGGCCACGGCCGCCGCGGCGAAGGCGCTCTGCCAGCTACGGTGTGTGAGCCGCCTCGGTGAACTCAAGGGGCCCTCAACTCGGAGGCGATCGGCAGCGAGAGGACGCGGGCCGCGGGAACGATCGCCGCCAAGAGGCCGATCGCGAGCACCTCCGCGAACGCGCTCGCGGCGACCGTGGCGTTGAATTCCACGAACGTGAAGCCTTTCGGCAGGCCGGCGACCAGGTGGACGAGGGCGAAATCGAGCCCGAAGCCGATCGCGAGGCCGATCGGGGCCCCAACCGCGAGCCCGAGCAAGGCGAGCCACAAGCCCTCTTCGAAGACGTACCCCACGATGGTACGGCGGCCGAATCCGATCGCCCTCAATAGGGCGAGCTCGTGGGAGCGGTCATCCACGGACATGAGGAGCACGGAACTCGTGAAGAGCGCCGCGATGGCGACGCCGATCGCCCCAACGAGGGTCCCGAAGGTCCGGTAGACCTCCACGGCCGAGTTGACCGCCCCAAGGACGTTCCCGATGGTGAGCACGTTGAGCGAGGGGAACGCCCCGGCGAGGATCCGCTGGTCGCCCGAAGGGTTGGTCGGGTCGGTGAGGTGGACGAGGACCAGCGAGGCGTAATCGTCCTGCATCGTCGGCCCTCCGACGACCGACTGGAGCTCGGAAAGGTAGAGGAACGAGAGCTGAGCGGAGGGGATCAGCCAGAACGGACCTGACCATCCGACGACCCGGAACGGGGTCGCGTTCATGTACCACCCGCGGACCGAGGGGGCCGAGGGGACCGAACGTGGGCTGATCCAGACGGTGGAACCGGGGGCCGCATGGAGCACCACGCCGAGGCTCTGGTCGAGGACGATCTGATCGGTCGAGGGACCCCGGTAGGTACCGGCGTCAAAGTGAGGGTCCCCGCTGGTGTTGAACCCCGATCCGGCGAGGATCGAGGGCGTGTCGAGTCCGGTGTTGTCCGAGGGGATCCATCCGACCGCGCCCGCGCCGGTCGGGGTCCAGCCGGGGGGGATCGCGCTCCCGTTGGACGAGGCGTTCGCGGCCTCGAAGAGCGACGAGTTCCCGTAGACGAGATCCGTGACGAGCCACGGGCTCGCCTCGGCGACGTTCGGGTCGGCTTGGCCGAACCGGACCGGGGTCGAATGCCCTTGAGGGACGGGCGGGAAGGTCCCCTCGAGGATGCTCGTGTTGGCGCTGGTCGCGAGCAGATCGACGCCGCTCGCGACCGCGAGCCTGGACGCGCTGCCTTCGACCCCGGCGGAGAGCGCGAGGAGGGCGATGACGAGCGCCGTGGCGAGACCGATCCCCAGCGCGGCGAGCGCGGTCCGGCGGGGCCGCCTCCGCAGGCCGTCCAAGGCGTAGCGCATCGTCGACCTCGGAAAGCCCGCTCAGGGGCTCTGGCTCGCCCGGAGGTCCCCGACCGTGGCCTCGTGCTCGGCGAGCACGTCGTACTTGTGGATCGACTCCTCGCTGACCGTTCGGACGGCGACCCGGGTGCCGTCGGGGAGCCCGGGGAAGCGAGCGGGGATCGAGGCGAGCAGGTCCCGGATCACGTCCTCGACGAACTTCGGGTGCCGATGGGCCGAGAGCACGACCTCCGCTTCGTCGCCCCGCTTGAGGATGGCGAAGGTCGGCGACGACTGGGCCGCCTCGATCGCCTCGATGATACGGTCCACCTCCACCTCCGTCCCCTCCCCCACCTCGAAAGTAAGGCGCGTGCGATTGCGCTGGTTGTGGGTCACGATCGGGAGCGTCTGCCACTCCGCCGCGGCCAACGCCGGGAACTCCTGGACGAGGCGGTCCCGGGCGGTCTCCATGGCGCACGGGCACGCGGTCATCCCCACGGCCTCCGCACCGATGACCCGGATGATCGAGATCGAGCCGTTCTCGCGGCGCGCCCGGCCCTGAGCGAGCAGGGTGAATCCTTCGAGGCTTTCCCGGCCCGGCCCGATTCCGCGGGGCAGGAAGTATTCGGCCTCGCCCCGCACCTCGGACCGCTGGGCGTAGGGGTGGCGCACGAGCAGCTCCCGGGCCATCGAGGCGCAGGCGCTCTCGAGGCTTGGGACGGCCCGGGCCTCGGGCCACTCGACCTCCTCGGCGAGCAGCTCCGCGTTCCGGGAGAGATCGGAGCCCTTGCGGTCCGAGGGGAGGTCGACGGTCAGGGTGAACGACGCGGCCAGGACGACCACCCGGCCGGGGCGTTCGATCCGAAGGGGCTTGCGGATCCCCTCGATCCCCACGCGCTCAAGCCCGAGCCGGCCGTGCCGGGGGGCCATCGCATGGACGTCCTTCATCGTCCGCACGCACAGGTGTCCGCATAAATGGCCTCCGCGGGGCGGGTCCCGGCCCGCATCCCCCAGCGCTTATACGGCGCCCGGGGATTCGAGCACCGATGAGCGAGTCGAGCGCATCGGCCCCGGCCACGCCGGCCCCGCCCCCGCCGTCGGGCGCCCCAAGCAGCGGGACCACGGGCGGCGCGTACGCGGAACGGGAGAAGGCGATCCTCGAGAATCTCAAGAAGATCTACGATCCCGAGATCCCCATGAACATCGTCGATCTCGGCCTCATCTACGGGTTCGACTGGGCCGGCGACGACCTGACGCTTCACATGACCCTGACCGCGCCCGGTTGCCCCGTGGCCGGTATCCTCGCCGAGGAGGTCAAAGGGGCCGTTGAGAAGGTCTCGAACGTCCACTCCGCGACCGTCGACATGGTCTGGGAGCCGCCGTGGACCCCCGAGCGGATGAGCGACTTCGCGAAGCGCCAGTTCGGCTACCTGTAGGACTCAGATCCCCGGAACCGTCATCGACGGGTCCGCGCCTCGCCGGTCGGGTGGAGGAGAGCGCGTTCCTTAAGGTCGCCCGCGGTCCGTCCTCGAATGGAACCCATGGACGAGTACGAAGCGGACCTTCGAAAGGAACGGGAGATGAAGGACCGCTTCATGGCCCATCACGTCGAGTCTCCGTTCGTCGCGGAGGGAGTTCCCGGGTTCCAGGGGCTGCGGTACTTCCCGATAACGCCGAAGTTCCGGGTCACGGCCCGGCTCGTGCGGTCCGGCGCCCCCGCGGAGGCGTACCTGAGGACGAACCGGGACGGCCAGTCCGTGGTGCGATACTTGGGCGACCTCTCCTTCACGCTCGCCGGCCGCCCGTTGCGCCTGAGGGTCTTCCATGCGGGCGAGGGCGTCGGTCGCAACGTATTCGTGCCGTTCCGCGACGCGACGTCGGGTGGGGAGACCTACGGTCCCGGACGGTACGTGACGCTCGAGCTCAACGAGGACGACGTCTACGATCTCGACTTCAACCGCGCGTTCAACCCGTACTGTGCCTACACCGACGCCTACGAGTGCAGTTTCCCCCCCGCGGAGAACGACCTCCCGGTGGCGGTCCGCGCGGGCGAGCAGGCCTGGTCGTCGGAGCGCAATCCCCGCACGCCGTCGAGCGCCGTGATCGCGCTCCTCCCGTCCCGGAAGACCCCGAAGGCCCGCCCCTCGAGCGGCCGACAGAAGGCTCGCCAGCGCCCGGCGCCCCGTTCCCGGATTCCCCCCGCTCGGCGCCCGGGGAAAACCCGGAAGTAGCGGGTCGGACGCCGCTGGGGGCGGCCTTGGTTAGTGAAAGCCGGCCTGGGTCATGACGGCCAGGATCCCGTTCAAGATGAATTGCACGGCGATCGCGGCGAGGAGGAGCCCCATCACGCGGGTCAGCGCCATGACGCCCACCCGTCCCATGTAGTGCAGGATGTTCTGGCCGTAGCGGAGCACGAAGTACGTCGCGACCGTCGTCACCCCGATCGCGATGAACGTAGCGGCGATGTCGATCGGATCGCTCCCGGCGTACCCCTCATAGATCATCACGGTGGAGATGGCCCCCGGGCCCGCGAGGAGCGGGATTCCGAGCGGGACCACGGAGATCTCGTCGCGTCGGGCGAGGGCCTCGGCGCGGTCGGCCGCCGTGAGCCGGGCGTTCGCGACCTCCCCCTTCAGCATGTCGAAGGCGACCAGGAAGAGGAGGATCCCTCCGGCGATCTCGAAGGCGGCGAGGGTGAAACCGAACGCCGCGAAGAGAAACCGTCCGAAGATGGCGAAGACGGCGAGGATCGTGCCGACTACGATCGTGGCCCTCCGCAGGACGACCAGCCGGTCGTCGGCGTCCATTCCATCGGTGAGGGAGACGAAGAACGGGAGGGTGCCGATCGGGTCGACGAGCGCGAAGACGCTCACGACCACCGCGGCGAGAAACGCGAGATCGTTCATGCTCCTCCGAACGAGGCCGGGGGGAACGCTGTAGGCTCATCGCCCCGGCGGCCCGCATCATCCGAAACGGCCGGACGGCGCCGCCGGCTCGCGCTAACATCGGGGTCCGTTCCCGCCCGATCAGGACGAGAGCGGCGCAAAGTGGGCCGTGAAGTGGCGCAGTCTTTCGGGGGCGTAGGTCATCCGCATTCCCCGCACCCCGGTCCTTCGGGCGAAGATCGCGGCGACCGTGTCGGCGACGTACTCGAGGTGGGCGGAGGAGTACACCCGGCGAGGGATCGCGAGGCGGACCAGCTCGAGGCCGGGGCGTGTTCCCGCGTTCTCGCCGTCGCCGAACATGATCCCGCCGACCTCGACGGTCCGGACCGCGCCCTCGCGGTAGATCTCGACGACCAGAGCCTGGCCGGGCAACTGCGCTTCCGAAAGATGCGGCAGGAATCGTCGAGCGTCCAGATAGACGCCGTGACCGCCGGGCGGGTGCATGAGCGGGACCCCGGCGGCGTCGAGGAGGTCGGCGAGATAGCGGACCTGCGCGACCCGGTGGCGGAGGTAGTCGAGATCCGTCGCCTCGAGCAGGCCGACGGCCGTGGCCTCGAGGTCGCGGCGGGCGAGGCCCCCGTACGTCGGGAACCCCTCGAACACGATCAGCTCCTCCTTGAGCCGTTCGGCGAGCGTCGGGTCGCGGGTCGCCACGAAGCCGCCGATGTTGACGAGCCCGTCCTTCTTCGCGCTCATCGTCGCACCGTCGGCGAGGTCGAAGATCGAGCGGCCGATCTCCCGGATCGAGCGGCCGCGTTGCACGGGCTCGCGTTCGTGGATGAAGAAGGCGTTCTCCGCCCACCGGCACATGTCGAGATAGAGCGGGATGCCGGCGGCCCGACAGATGCGCGAGACCTCGGCGAGGTTCTCGACCGAGACCGGCTGACCGCCCCCGGTGTTGTTCGTGAGGGTCATCATCACGAGGGGGACCTCGCCCGGCTTCGAGGTCCGCAGGAGCTCGCTGAGCCGACCGGTGTCCATGTTCCCCTTGAACGGGTGATCGAGGTCGACGTCGTACGCCTCGGGGATCGCAAGGTTGAGCGCGCGCGCGCCGTTCCGCATCACGTGGGTCCGGGTCGTGTCGAAGTGCATGTTGTTCGGGATGGTCGTCCCCGGGCGCGCGAAGAGGGAGAAGAGGAGGTTCTCCGCCGCCCGCCCCTGGTGGGCCGGAATGATGTGGGGAAAACCGGTGAGCTCCCGTACGGTGGACTCGAAGTGGGCGAAGTTTCGCGATCCGGCATAGGTCTCGTCGCCGATCATCATGGCGGCCCACTGCCGGTCGCTCATCGCCGATGTCCCGGAATCGGTCAGGAGATCGATGTAGATGTCGTCGGACGTCAGGTTGAATAGATTGAACCCGGCGCGCACGAGGGCGGCCTCCCGCTCCTCCGGGGCCGGCAGGTGGATCGCCTCGATGACTTTCGACTTGAAAGGCTCGAGCGGCGCCCGGATCCTGGACGGAGTGCCCGGCACGAGAGCCGCCGAGCCGCCCCGCCTATAAGGGGGCGCCGGTCAGTGGGTGGGAGAGCGCGACCGAGTTCGGGAACGAGTGCGCCGGGGCGCCTTCTTCGTTCGGACCCCGACGACGAGCGGACGGAGCCGTAGGCGGACGACCGCGGGCTCGCGCATCGGGTTCGTGAGCAGAATGACATAGAGCCCGGGGGTCCCCGGTTCGAAGTGGAGCCGGGCGCGCCCCGCGATGCGCGCCCGTTGGACGAACGGTTCCGACGGTTGCCCGACCATTAGGATGAAGCTGCGGCCCGGGGAGGGGTTCTCGAGCGCCGCGTCGATGAGGCACGCCGGGGTGGGGATACGGATGTCGAGGCGGATCCCGCCTCGGGGTTCGAGGACGAGGAAATTCGGAACGTCCCCCGGAGCCATGGACATGGCGAGGCTAGGGAGCGCCAACAGAAAACGGTGGCCCGTCACGCTACCCCCGGTTACGTTATGACGCTCACCGAGCTCGAATGACCATGTCCGCGAAGCGAACCGCCACGGCGGTCTGGGAGAACGATCTCTTGAAGGGAAAGGGCAGCGTCCAGGGCGCGAGCGGGGCGCTCCCGTCGATGCCGGTCTCGTGGGCCGCTCGCACGGAAGCCCCGGGGGGCAAGACGAGCCCCGAGGAGCTCCTCGCCGCGGCGCATGCCGCCTGCTTTTCGATGGCGCTTTCGGCCGGACTCGGCCGCAAGCAAAAGCCTCCCGAGCGGCTTACCGTGACCGCCACAGCGACGTTCGACAAGGTCGGCGAGAGCTGGAAGGTCACGACGATGGAGCTCGATGTCGTGGGCCGGGTGCCGGGGATCTCTCCGGCGGAGTTCACCGAGGCGGCCGAAGGCGCGAAGGTCGGCTGTCCGATCTCCCAGGCGATCCGCGGGAACGTCGAGGTCCACCTGAAGGCGCGGCTCGAATAGATCGTCGCCGCGGGGGGCCCCGGGCCCCCTAGCTCGGTTTCCCCCTAGGGACGAGGTCCGCGAAGACGAAGCCGTCGCGCTCGACGATCGGACCGGGCTCCACCTCGATGGGCCGATCGAAGATCGGACCGCCGACGACGCACGTATGGAACTCGCCGTTCTCCCCGCATGGGTCGACCCCTTCGGGGAGGTCGTCGAGGAACTGTTCGTCGAACCGTCGCCCGGCGAACGACCGGTCGAGCCGCCGGGGATCGAGACAGACGATCCGCGCGTCGAACCCCGCGCGCACGATCGCCCTCGCGAGCTCATCGGTCGGCCGGCCCCAGAGCGGGAAGATCGCTTCGAGCCCGGAGCCGAGAAGACGCTCCTCACGGTACTTCCGCACATCCTCGAGGTAGAGGTCGCCGAACGCGATCGCGCGAATGCCCCGCGCCACGAGATCGCGGACGGTGGCTCCCATCGCCGCCTCATAGACCTCGTTCGGGCACGGGACCGGGATCTCCACCGGGAAGATCGGCAGGCGGAGCGCCTCCGCCTGGAGGGCCAGGAGGGTGCGACGGACCCCGTGCATGGAGACCCGGTCGTAGGGTCCGGTGATCGCCGTCAGAAGGCCGACGACCGGTCGTCTCGTCGTGCGGCGGAGCTCGTAGAGGGCGAAAGCCGCGTCCTTCCCCGAACTCCATGAAATGACCAGCGGTCCGCGGTCGGCAACATCCCCGTTCCTTTCCGGGATCGACCGCCGGGCTAGAATTCTCCCAGCCTCCGCTGCACCTTACGAGGAGTTTGTGGCTCTTCGGGAGGGGCGGCCTTCGGCGGGGGGGGTGTGGGCGTGGGCCGGACTGCCGGTTCTTGAGGCTCCGCTCGCTCCGAACTTTGATTGGGAGCCTCGACTGTCGGTTCCGGTTCGGACGGTTCACCTCCCAGAAACTCGATCTCCTCCGGAGAGAAACCGAAACCATCGATCCACTCGCGCCCGGCGGCTCGCCCGCGGCCCCGCGGCCTCTTCGGGGCCGAGAGCATTCCGAACAGGAACGGCTCGAACTCGATCGTGGCCTTCCGACGCGACATGTGCAACGCTTTTCCGGCCTTCGAAAGGACGCTCGTCCGCAGCGCACGGCTGCCGCGGCTCCGTCCCATCCGGCTGAGGAACTCGGGGAACGCTACCGTGCTCTCGAGGGCCGGGCCGAAGGCGGCGCTCGCGAGTCCGGCCCCCCCCGTCATCGTCTCGGAGGCGAAGCTCCATAGGGCATAGACCCGGTTCCGCCGCGCGCGGGCCACTGGGAGCTCCGCCACTCCGAGGGCCTCTAGGCCGGCCTCGAGGGCGGGGGGGTTCGGAGCGAATCTCGGCAGGTTCTCCTCGATCCAGGGCCACAGGTCTTCCGGACTCGTGTCGGCCCACTCCCGGATCTCCACCGACCGGTAGAAGCGGGGCTCGGTGAGGACGGTGCCCGTGAGGTCGAAGAGGTCGGATTGGAGGTCCCGAGTCGCGAGAACCGATTCCTGCAGCGGGCCGGGCGGGAGGGGAGCTATCGCCTCGAGGTCGTTGATCGCCGCCCGCAGGTCGCCCCGGCTCCGGCGGGCGATCGCCTCGAGGCTCCCCCGGGCGATATCGAGATGCTCTTTGCGGACCACCCTCTCGAGAAAGCCCGTCATCGCTTCGAGGGGGATCGGCGGCAAGCGGACGCGAAGGGCGAGCGACCGGATCGCGGGGGCGTGCCGGAGGAACTCGGACTCGTCGTTCACCGTGATCACGATCGGTTGGCGAGTCTCCCGGACCAATCGGACCATCGCGCCGTAACCGCCCCGGTCCGAGGTGTCCTTCGGGCGGCCCGAATCCTTCCACTCCGCGATGTCTCGTTGGGCCTCGGGGAGTCGCGTCCAAGCCCCCCGGCCCCCGGTCGTAGGGACCTCGTTCCACGATCCGAACGCCGCGGGGCGATTTTCTTGACCGAGGCCCCACGCTTGGACGAGGGCGTCCAGCCGCCCGTATCGCCCGATCAGGAAGTCCCGGAGCGACCGCGTTTCCGACCGACCTGCGGGTGCGGCGTCGGCCCGCCCGGAAAGGCTGTCCGCTTCATCGAGGAGGATCAGGGTCCGGCCCCCCTCGGAGGGGGACCGGGTACTTTCCGGAATCGCCGAGGGTGTGGGAGAGCGAGGCCCGGCCCGCCACGACATCGATCGCCGCGGGGTTCCGCGCCTCGGAGGCGTTCATCTCGACGATCGTCCAACCGAACGACCGCGCGAGCGTGCCCGCGAGCGTCGTCTTGCCTACACCCGGCAGGCCGGCCAGGAGAAGGGCGCGCATTCGGGGGGGATGGACCGACGCGGCCCAAGTCCGCGCCCATTCTGAGGCGGATCGGAGCGCCCGGGGGTCCCCCAGGACGTCTTCAAGCCGTTGGGGCCGGATCCGCTCGAAGAGTGGACGATTGTCGGGGGGCGCGTGCGGACTCATCGCGTTGAGTCCCCACGAACGGCCCCCGCATAACGGCCCGGCTCACGATTCCAGGAGGCCAGCGCTCGTCGCAGGGGCCGCGGATGGTCCCCCCTTCGGGCGGCCCATCGGGGCCGTCCCGAGAAGCTGATACCGTCTGGCGGCATCGAACCGGCCCTAGGGTCGGAGAAGCGCCGGGTCCCGGCGAACTCCCGCGCCTTCCATGAGTGAGCACCGCGGGATCAGAACGCCTCGTCGGGCGGCCGTCGCTCTTCTGCTGGTGCTCTTCCTAGTTTCGATCCCTGGTCCCGCCGGCCCGGCCGGGCCCCGCTTCGGCGCCACGCCCCACCTAGAAGGGACGCCTTCCATGTTCCCGGTCGTCGAGGGTCGCTTGCAGGACCCGAGCGGCGTAGGGATCTCCGGCGCCCAGGTTTCCGCGGCGGCGTACCCCTGCCCTTCGCCGCCGGTCACGCCGAGCTCGATCACTTCGTGCACGATCGTCGCCACCGGCATCACGGATGCCGACGGGGCGTTCGCCCTGACCCTCTCGCAGGTCGGTGCCGCTTACTACCTCGTGGCGAACCGGACCCCCACGACCGGGGGCACCGGCCTCTGGTTCCGGGCCTCGACCGAGCTCACTGTCCTCCCGACGATGACCGCCCCCGCCTACGTCCCGTACGGGAACGCCACCATCTTCCTCCCGGGCTACGCGAACCTCACCCGGTACTACACCAGCGAGAACCTGAACGTCCAGGTCCCGATCCTCTCCTGGACGGCCGACGGCGCCTTCTACGTGAACACCGCCCTCGAGCTCGTCTTCTACGATTTTGCGAGCGGAGCGGTCCGCCCGATCGCGCCGTGGCTGCCCCTCTATGAGAATGTGATGAACTACGCCGGCGTCGAGAACACGGAGTGGGCGACCACCGACGGGGCGTTCATCTACGAGTTCGGCTGCCTCTCGCTCTGCGTCAACGTCTCCCGCATCACCTTCTACGGGGTCAACGTGACCACGGGCGCGGCGTACGAGTGGAACTACACCGGGATCGTGGATGACAGCACTCGCCTCAATGCCGAGGTGACCGTCGTGGGGAAGGACGGCGCCTCCACGGACGCCGTGCTCATCCTGAGCAACGGGGTGATGGTCGACTGGAACCTCGCGAACGGGACCCAGTGGATCCTCGGGATCCTCCCGTTCTTCGAGGCGAACAACATCTACTGGGTGTCGTTCCTGAACGCCTGGTTCGACGTCGCCGCGGACAACTCGACGCGCGACGAGATCGAGGAGATCGGGTTCACCGGCTCTTCGATCACGATCGAAGCAGCCGGTTACTGGGGAGCGAACGTCGGGTCGAACTTCGTGGGGGGGATGGACTACAACCTCACCGATCACCGATTGTACTTCACGGCCGGGACGTGCCGGACGAACCGGGTCGTCACGGCGTACGCCTCGATCGGTGACGGAGGGGTCATGGACGGGGTGACCTCGCTCGGCCTCTCGGGCTGCGGGTTCGGCCACCCGCTCCCCCAGACCCCCGGGGGCGAGCCGACCGGGTCATCGGAGCACCGGATCGGCCTCGCTGCTTCGGGACCGTGGGTCGCCGGGGCCTGGAACTCCACCTTCCAGAACGGCTCCTGGCTCCTCGATCCCTCCACGGGGGCGTGGTCGACCTCGAATGTTTCCCAATCCTGGGGCATCGCGAGCGCGAACGAGTCGTACCAGCCGTCCTACGATGAAGAGGGGCTCTTCTACAATGGCACCTACCTGATCGGACTCCCGTCGGCGTCCTGCGCCCAGCACGCGCCGTGTTCCATCGACGGGCGTTCGTCCCGGGGAGAGATCGCCTGGAACTGGAAGCTCGGGGGCCCGGAGTTCCCGTTCCCCGCTTCGGCGCCGCTCGCCGAGACGGCGCCGCCGCCCGCTCCGGTGCTCGTCAACGCCTCCGTGAACCGCACGATCGTCACGCTCGCTTGGACCGAGAACGCGACCCCCTCGGCGTCGATCCTGAACGAGACCGTCTACTACTCCACGACCGATCCGGTCGGGGGTCCGAACGGCTCGGTCTCCCTGCCCGGGACCGCCCGCTCGGTCGTCCTCACCCAACTCGAGCCGAGGAGCTGCTATCGCCTCGAGGTCGTGAGCCTCAATCTCCACTGGACGAGCGCCCCCCTCCAGCACAGCCTGTGCACCGGCCCGTCGGCCCCCCGGGCCCCGGTACTGGTTCAACGCGACGTCCCCCTCCGATTCCGCGATCCTCCTGACCTGGACGAACCCGAGCGGTCCCCTGGTCAACGACACGATCTTCGAGGGTCCCGATTGTGTCGAGATGGTCGCAGTCTCGCTCGGTCACCCTTCCAATTCCTACGAGTTCACCGGGCTTTCGGGCGCCACGGTGCGGTGCTTCAAGATCCAGGCCTGGGCGGCCACGGGGCCATCGAACATCTCCCAAGCGTTGCTCACGAGCACCCTTCCGGCGCCGCCGATCGACCTGTCCGTCGTCTCCGGACCCAATTCCTCGCTCGGACTCGCCTGGATCAATCCTCGCGGGACGATCATCAACGACACCGTCCTCTACGGGCCGACCTGCCAGGGGCTCTCCGTCCTAGCGACCGACGGACCGACCGACCGATGGATGCTCACCGGCCTCGCGCCGGCCCAGCGTTATTGCCTCGCCGTCGAAGCCTGGTCGCTCTCTGGGCCGAACGCCACGTGGGCTTGGGCGAACGCCACTACTTCCCCGGCTCCTCCGAATGGGGTGCTCGCGGTCCCGGCGGGGGACTCTTCGATCCTTGTACGATGGACGGTCGACACTTTCGACCCCGTCGATTACGCCGTTCTGTTGGGAGAGACCTGTTCCGCCTCCGTGGTCGCATGGACCGGCCCGGGAAACTCCTCGACGATCGGCGACCTCGAGGAGGACACTACGTACTGCGCCGCTGTGGAAGGCCTCGACGCGGCCGGTCCGGGGCCGACGTCGCGGGCCGTCGAGGTCACCACGCTCCCGGGGCCGCCCACCAATCTCGTGCCGGTCGTGGACGAAGGCGGCGCGTACGGTCTCGCGTGGACCGATCCTCCAGGTAACATCACCAACGTCACCATCGTCGGAGGCGCTCGGTGCACGGGCCAGGTCTTGGCCGAGCTTCCGGGTACGGCTCAGGAGGTCGCGCTCCGGGGCCTCGTTCCGGCTGGACCCGCTTGCGTCGGGGTCGAGGTGGAAGGGCCTGGCGGCGTTTCGGCCGTAGCTTGGATGAACCTCACCTTCGGGGCGGCCCTCGCGGGAGGCCGACCTCAGGGAAACCTCTCCACATCGGAGGCGGCGTTGGCGGTGATCGGGACCGCCGTTATCGTGGCTATCCTCGGACTCTGGCGGCTCAAGGGCCGCCCCCGGAGCGGTCGATGAACCCGGTCTTGCCGAGATTCCGCGCGTCGCCGCGCTAGCTCCCCGGAATCGGCCCTCGAGTCAGGGTCCGGCCGGTCTTCCCGCCATGGTTATTCTTCCTTCGACAATGGTCCCACCGGACCCATGACCGACTCTCGCGGCGGCCGAGCAACGTCGATCTTGAAACCGGGAACGAAAGCCCCCGAGTTTACCCTGAAGAGCACGCCGGACCAGAGCGTTTCCCTTCGAGATTTCCGGGGCCGACCCGTGGTCTTGGCGTTCTATCCAGCCGATTGGAGCCCGGTCTGCACGGACCAGATGGGACTCTATGCTCAGATCATGCCCGAGTTCAAGAAATTCGATGCCGAGGTCCTGGGAATCTCCGTCGACGGGATCTGGTCGCATCTCGCCTTCGCGAAGGATCGAAAGCTCAACTTCCCGCTCCTTTCGGATTTCGAACCCAAGGGTGCCGTCTCTCGCTCGTACGGGGCTTTCGAAGCTCGGGTCGGCGAGTCGGCCCGGGCGCTCTTCGTGATCGACGCGCAGGGTCGGATCCGATGGAGCCTCCTTTCTCCCGACGGGGTCAATCCCGGCGCCAACGGTATCCTGTCGGCCCTCGAGGAACTCTAACACCCGTCGTTTTCGGTGGACCGTAATGGCGCAGGACTACACCCCGCCTGGCCTGACGCTTCCGGTGGGAGAACGCGACCACACCGAAGGTCGCGCGGGGGCGCCTCTAGTGCTCGTCGAGTACCGGAGATTATCAGTGCCCCTATTGCGGGGCCGCCTATCCGATCGTCAAGCGGGTCCAGCACGAGCTCGGACCGAAGCTCCGTTTTGTCTTTCGGAACTTCCCGATCACCAACGCGCACCCGATGGCCCAATGGGCGGCGGAAACGGCCGAGGCCGCCGCGGCCCAGGGAAAGTTTTGGGAGGTCCACGACTTCCTCTTCGAGAACCAGGGATCGCTGGAGGACGACTCCCTCCTCGATCGCGGCGCGAAGAAGCTTAAGATCGACCCGCTCCAGATCCGGCGTGAGGTGAGCGAGCACGTTCATTTGGCCCGGGTGCAGGAAGATTACATGAGCGGCATCCACAGCGGCGTCAATGGCACCCCCACCTTCTTCATCAACGGCCTGCGGTATGACGGGTATCCGGATTTCGGCCCGTTGGTCACCTCGCTGAAGAACGCCGGGAAAGGGCCCCGTTGATCCACGCTCCTTCCGACCGACCGTCTACGAGACATCGGAGGGTTGGTTCGGTCGAGGTCACGGTCCTAGCGAGGATCTTTGGCGCCCCTCGCCCCCCGCCGAGGGGGCCGCTCGCCTTAAATACTCATTTAAATAGTATATATATCGAGTTATGACGCGGATCCGCATCGAGAACGTCGTGGCCTCGACATCGCTGGGTGGCGAGCTAGACCTGCCGTCCATCGCCCTCGCACTGCCCGGTGCGGAGTACGAGCCGACCCAGTTCCCGGGGCTCATCTATCGGATGATGGAACCGAAGACGGCCATCCTCCTCTTCCATTCGGGCAAGGTCGTTTGCACCGGTGGGAAGAGCTGGAAGCAGGTGGACGACTCGGTCCGAACGGTGGCGGAGCTCGTCCGCAAGCAGGGCCAGAAGACCATCCGGCACCCGAAGATCGAGGTTCAGAACATCGTCGCGACGTCCGATCTCGGGAGCGAGATCAACCTGAACACGATCGCGATCACACTAGGTCTCGACCACGTGGAGTACGAGCCGGAGCAGTTCCCCGGTCTCGTTTGCCGGCTCGAGGACCCGCGCGTGGTAGTGCTGCTCTTTGGCAGCGGCAAGCTGGTCTGCACGGGGCCCGCCGACCCGGGGACCTCGAACGCGCCGTCCAGAGCATCACGAAGGCTCTCCGGGGCGCGGGCCTCCTGGGCGAGGAGCGGACCCGGACGAGTCCGGAAGCGCTCCCGTCTTCCAAGAGATCCCGGAAGATTGCCGAGACGACCTCGGCTCCCCCCGCGGGTCCCACCGTGCCGTCGGAAGGTCTCGAGGCTCCCGCCGATCTGATCGCGGAGTCTCCGGCGTGGGGGTAGGTCGGGACCCCCGCGGGCAGGTAGTCCCGCTCCCCGACCCCCAGGCAACCGCCAACGGATCCTAAGCCGACCCCCCACAGCCACCGGTCGATTCCCACCACGTTGGGGTTCGAAGGCGAAAGAGCTACCCAGGTAGGGAGGAGGTTACCAACTCCGCAGGGCCTGGGCGGCCTGTTTGCGGGCCGCCTTCGTTTGATGGCCCGGGCCGGTCCGCAGATATTCCGTGCAACCGCAAGCGCGGCAGTGTTCATCCGCCCGGTGCAATCGCTTCTGGTGACCGCACCCCGGGGTCTCGCATTCGGTAGTCAACTAGTTCTCTGGCAGCGTGGACTGCCACCTGAATCCAGCCGGGCGGGGATAAGGCGCCATCGGTCCTGTGGTGGATGCTGGCTGGGCCGGTTGTCGGGTTCGCTCGCCGCATGGGACGCACGCCTCCGGTGGGTATCGTGGTCGCCGCTCCGGGCGGTAAAATGGGATGGAGGGAGGCCGGCTAGAGATGGCTACTTGCCGTTGCGGGGAGCTCCCCTGCGGCCGCGTCGATTTCCCCCCATCGGGACCTGACGCCTTCGAGCGGAGATCCTTCGCTGCCGTTGCTTGTGATGCCGCTTCTTGCTTGCTGGGGACGGACGTCCTCGTGGTGTTGGCGTCATGGCATTATCCTCTGGTACCTCGGCCTGAGCCTTGGACAGTCATAAGTCAGAGGAGGCCCTTTCGAACGCCGATCGTCTAAGAAGGGGGCCGTTCCCACTTCGTCCGGACAGAGCACCGAGCGGGCCTCCGCCCGTCGGGCCCTTTGTAAGCCTATTGAGAGCAACAACACGACCCGGGAGAGTCGCGTTCACCAATGGCCCAGGGCAAGGCGCGGACGGTCGAAGAATATCTTCGGAAGCTTCCAAAAGATCGCCGTGAGCCGATCGTCCCCTTGGGGAGGTCGCCCAAGAGTTCCTCCGCCGGCGGCTCGACGATGACTATCGTCTCGTCGTGTTCCCGGTGATCCTTGGCCACGGGAAGAGCGGGTTCGGTCGGGTGCTCAAGCGACAGAATCTGAAGCTTCTTTCCGCGAAGCATCTACGGGGCGGGGAGCTTCTCCCCCACTCGAGATGGTGGATGGACCGGAGCCCAGAATTCGCTCCGTCGACCGGGAAAGCGACCCGCCACGAGGTCGATTAGGACCGGGGCTTCACGATGGACCGGTCGTGAGCCCCTTCGCGACCCGGTAGTGAGCGTCCACAAAGGCCACGAAGAACGCGAGGTAACTGAACGCCAACAGGGCATCGAGCAGGGTGATCGGGGCGATGATGGGGTCCAGCGCGATGGTCCGACTGGCGATCGACTGGGCGATCGGGGCGAGTTCGGGGGAAAGCGCGAGTCCTATCAACGCGGAAATGAGCACCGACCAAGCCAGCCCCAACCCCATGGCGATCTCCCCGAGGCGCCCGACCAAGTGCGCGGCCACGAGGGCATAGGTTACGAACGTGGTCGCGAACACCAACGCGACGGCGACCCCGAACTCGATGCCGAGCCAGCCCGCGGGCGACGTGTTCCCGGCCAGGGTGAGGTAGGTGATCGGAATCGCGGCCAGGGCGGTCGCGATCAGGCTGACCGCGAAGGCGAGATTCGCATGGCCGACGCGTGTTCGGTGGAGCTCATTCCACTCGTGCCGGCCGATCCAGAGGAACAGAAGGCCAAAGGCGGTGAACGTGGGGCTCAGTACGATCAAGAGGCCGTGCAAGGGCAGTTGGGTCGAATGCGCCAGGAGGGCGGCGAAGCCGCTGGCGCTCTCAGCGGCGAATCCCGCTTTGAATACGGTCAAGCTCAACCGAAGATTAACGGTCAGTGCCCAGTCTCCTGGATCCCCAAAGTGCTCATCTCATAGAAAGGCACTTGGCGACCGGTCTCCCACGACCGCCGGAGAAGGCCCGCTCGGGCCCGGAAAGACCTTTCCCCGTGCTCCGAGGGGCGAATCTCGCCGTTTCCGAAGTTGTCACGATTCGTAACGACCAAGGCCGTGACGGGTCTAGGCGAGCGATACTCTTCTCGATGCGATGAGGAGTATCTCCGCCCTCGTCCCGGGCGGGTAGCGATCGGACCGGCAGGAAGCTAGAGGCCCGGTGAATACGACCGGCTGAAGCCGGGCGCGAGAGCTCCGCAATGGCGAGCTGCATAGCGATGCGACGCTGATCGTCGGGTGAGCTGATGAGCTCGTCCGTGATGCGAGCGATCATCTGGCCCAGGCCGGGGTCATTCATAGCGAGCTTCTTCGCTTCCGAACCGATCCCGGTCATTCTCTTCTCGTATTCAGCCCATGCCGTGACAAATTCGATCAGGGCCTTCTGACGATCGACCATGCGTGGCAAACTCACCCCTCGGCATGAGGTATTCGCCCGGCCCCGGGCTCGGGAAAGACGCGTTGTGCCCGGAGGCCGGAGTCGAGCGGAAACCGCTGAAAGGTCTAGGTCCCGGCCCTCGGGCCGGGGAAGGGGTTTGGATCGCGATCGGGGGAATCGTCGCTGCCATCTCAGTGGCGGTCATCGCGTTTGTCGTCAGGTCCCGTCGGGTGAACGTTCCCCCTAATCAGGTGGAATCCCTCGCGGAGAGGGAGTCGGGTGGGCCCATCGTGCTTCCCTGACTAATTGTCCCGAAAAGGTCAGGATCTGAAAGCCGTCGCTGTTGGTGGGACCCCGCTCCACGGCAGTCGACGAACACGGCAGGGTTCGTTCGCTCGCGCCGCATCGAGTGTACCCCTGGTCCGAGGGTCCGCCGCCATCACTCCGGAGGATACGAACCTGCTCCAAATGAAGTGAGAGTCGCTCACCCAGCCAAGGACCTTATGACAGAGACCTCCTCGCGCAGCGCGAGCCGGGGACCGTTCGTTGTCATGGGTGTCACCCAGGTACCGCCGGATACGTGGCTCCGAAACGAGCGGCGCCTACTCGGTAATGGAGCACGTATTCCCGCCGGGGGCCGGGCCGGCATTCCTCCACACCCACCCCGCCCAATAGTCGATTGGGATCATCGAGGGCTCGTTCGAGTTCTATTCAAGAGGTCTCAAGGGCAAGGTCGCCAGGAAGGGTGGCCCGGGGGACATCCATCACGTGGCTTCCCAAGGGGCCCACGGCCTCAAGAATGTCGGTGAAGGGGTCGGCCGCGCCTTCATCGTCTTCCATCCGGCCGATCTTCAGGAGCGATTCTTCGAGGAGTTCCATAGACTCCTCGTCCGAACTTCCGGGCACCCGGGGCCTCAGGCCCGAGACGCGTTGTTTGCGAAACACGGTCTCGTCCTGCTCGAGCGACCTCCTGCGTAGCGGTTCCCTCGGGGCCTGAGTACCTGAATCGATCGAAGGCAACTGGGCCCGACAGGTCCTCACCCGGCCTGGATCCACGGCCCCCAAGCTGTGTCTAGTGAAGCCGCCGTTCGCGGGGGGGAGGAAAATGGCGCTTTGGGTTAACGGGAACTGGGAGCTCTAGAGCGGGATACGAATCGTGTAGGTTAGGGAACGCGGGGCTCCCCCGTTTTCGAGTCCGAGACGGCTCAAGATTCACTATCCTGAGTGCTCCGCACGCCTCGTTTCGTTCAGAAACGGGAGCACGTGAGGGAGCGCGAGGCCGCTTCGGTAGAACGCTCCGAGATGCCCCCGATTGGGGAGGACAATCAGACGCGCTTTCGGTAAGGCCCGGACCGCCTCTGCTGTCGTGCCATCGGTTGTCTCCTTCTCCCCCGCGATCCCCAGCACGGGAATGTTGACCGATGAGAACAAACCCTGCGGGCCGCGCCACGACCTCCACGCGATTCGACGAACAGCTCCCATGAGGGGGTCGGTGGCCCGAACGTTACGGTCAATGGCCCCCGGGAACCGGTCCCCCTCAGATTTCATGTAATTGTCCACGGTGGCCCGGACCCCCCCTCCTCAACGACCCTGGCAATGCAGCCTTCTCGATCGACGATCGGGGCCAGATCGGTGAAGTTCCCGAGAGCAGCCCCCCGGTCCCGATCAGGCATCTCAACCGGCGCGGGAAGGTCGAGGCGAGGGCTAACCCGACATAGAACCCGTTCGAATACCCCCAGAATCCAGCGGAGTTGGCGCCGACCGCACCGAGAACCATCACCACATCCTCGACGTACTTCTCCATGCCGTGCTCTTCGATTTCTCTCGGCCGGCTGCTCTGGCCGCGACCTCGTTGGTCCATCAGAACGACCTGGAAACCCGAAATATCACGGAGGTAGCCGGCGTCCCGCCAAATTCGGAGGTCGCCGCCCGCTCCAGTATGAAGGACTAGAGTCGGCCCGCTCCCCTCGACTTCGTAGTGATTGACGACTTCGTCATTCCGAACCGACCCCATGGTTGGATTCCCTGGACGTTTCGGGTGGCGGGCTTCGGAGCCCGGACCCCGACCCCCCCCGAGACATAGCTCCCGTCTTTAGGAGTTCAGTCGTGACTCGGTCGGACCTGGTGCTGTGCCCGTCCGAACCCGAACCAGGGCCGGTTCAAAGGTGGACCATGACTTGGCCGCTTTCCACCGCCACGGGGTACGGGCGGAGTGTCTCACATCGGATCTTTGCCATGATCTGTCCCATTTGAGCCATCATCTCCATCATCTCGGGGGGCAATTGCGCGGCCCCGGGCGAGTGCATCTGAGGCTGCCCGCGGACCGCCCCAGTTTCGGCGTCGAACACGGCGGAGTGCAACGCACACTTCAGCACCCCGCTCTTGAACGTCCCGATGCTGATTGGGGCGGACATATGGCCACAACGGTCTTCGAACGCTCGGATACCGGAAGGGCCGTGCGCCAGCACGACTCTCGTCCCGGCGACCTCGATTCCCTTCATGGCTCCTTGGGGCAGTTCCTTCGCGTCCAGGGCCTTGTACCATCCCGACACTCGCTTCACCCGACTACAGCACCGGATTCTGGACGTTTATATTGGGCAGTGGGCGCATCGATGGGAGCTAACGTCCGGGTTACCTTCCTGGCGGAAGGATCGCCTTTTCCACAGACTCCGCGAGATCGCGAGATGCATCCACTCTTTGGGGATGGAGGGGTCTTCTAAACCCCCCTCAGGGGCGAAGGAACCGGACTGGCAACGCCTGAGGTGGCATTATTGCATGAAGGGCCAGCCGCTGGAGAGGATCGAACTCCCGACCTGCTGATTACAAATCAGCCGCTCTTCCGACTGAGCTACAGCGGCGCACCAAGTCCCTGACGTTTGAATAGGGAAAAACCTCTCGGCCGGTCGAACCCCAAGCGGGGAGCGCTCATCCGCGCCCCGGACGAAACGGCTTGAACTCCCCCGGCTCTGCCCGCGGACGTGGGCGCGGATATCCCCCAATATGTTCCGGTCCGAGCGCCGCGCGGTACCGACCTGCAGTGCCTGGGATGGCCCCAAGAGGGGGCACTGAGGCTCCTATTCAACAACCTCGACCCCGAGGTCGCCAAGGACCCCGAGCACCTGGTCGTTTATGGGGGGCGGGGGAAGGCCGCCAGAAGTTGGAAGGAGTTCCACCGTATCGTAGCCGCCCTCCGGTCGCTCTCGGATTCCGAGACCCTCATTGTCCAGTCCGGGAAACCGATCGGGATCTTTCCCACCCACCAGGACGCCCCCCGCGTCCTGATCGCGAACGCCCTGATCGTCCCGCACTGGGCCACGGACGAGATCTTCTGGGACCTCGAGGCCCGAGGTCTTACGATGTACGGCCAGATGACGGCGGGGAGCTGGATCTACATCGGGACTCAGGGAATCCTTCAGGGGACGTATGAGACGCTCTCGGCGCTCGCGCGCCGCGAATTCCAGACCCCGGATCTCTCCGGGCGTTGGATGCTGTCCTCGGGGCTCGGCGAGATGGGCGGGGCTCAGCCCCTCGCCGCGACGATGTTGCGCGGGAGCGGGCTGTTCGTCGACGTCGATCCGTCGGCAATCGAGCGCCGCCTCCGGTTCGGGTATCTCGACGAAGAGACCCACCGGCTCGACGACGCCCTCGAGCCGGATGCGGGACGCGATCGCCGACCGGCGCCCAGTTTCGGTCGGACTTCTAGGGAATGCCGCGGAGGTTTTCCCGTCGATCGCGGCCGGCGAGACCCTGCCGGACATCGTCTCGGACCAGACGGCGGCCCACGACCTCGATTTCGGCTACATCCCGATCGGCTTGACGCCAACCCAAGCTCGGGCGGAGCTTGCGAAGGACCGGGATGCGTACCACCGGCGGGTCCGAGAATCCATCCGTCAGGAGGCCGAAGCGATCCTCGAGTTCCAGCGACGTGGATCGAAGGTTTTCGAGTACGGCAACAACTTCCGGGCCCAGGCGCTCGCCTCGGGGAGCCCGCGGGCCTTCGACATCCCCGGCTACGTGCCCCAGTACATCCGGCCGCTGTTCGCCGTCGGCAGCGGGCCGTTCCGGTGGCTCGCGCTCAGTGGAGATCCCGAGGACATCCGCAAGATCGACCGGGCCGTCATCCGGGAGTTCGCCGAGAATGAGCACCTGGTCCGTTGGATCCAGATCGCCTCCGAGCGCGTGCGCTTCCAGGGACTGCCCGCGCGGATCGCGTACATGGGGTACGGGGAACGGGAGCGGTTCGGCCACCTGGTCAACCGCATGGTCCGCGACCGCGAGCTCTCCGCCCCAATCGCGATCGGCCGGGACCATCACGACTCCGGGAGCGTCGCGAGCCCGTACCGCGAGACCGAAAAGATGCGCGACGGTTCCGACGCCATCGCGGACTGGCCGATCCTCAACGCCCTGCTGAACGTGGCGAGCGGGGCGACCTGGGTCTCGGTCCACCACGGCGGGGGCGTCGGGATCGGAAATTCGATCCACGCCGGATTCGTGCTCATCGCCGACGGCAGTGATCGGGTCGAACGGGCGGTGACCCGCGTTCTCCACAACGACCCGGGCATCGGGGTGGCCCGGCACGCCGACGCCGGCTATCCGGAGTCCCAGGACCTGGCTCGACGGGCCCGGTTCAGGTCCGATTTCGCCTGACGCGACATCGGATCACGGGGGCCCTCGAGGGCTTTCTTCGATGAAGGGGAGGAATGCGACGCCGTGGCATGCGGTCCCGAAAGAAGGGGGGGCGCTCGGAACATCCGTTGATATGTCGTGGCCTCGCTCGAACTCCTTCGGAAGCGCGAGGCTTCCGGAGGAAGCAAGATGGAAAACCCAACGAGAAAGAGATCCGGCCTCTTGACGATCGCGAGTCTAGCGATCCTGACGGCGCTGGCGCTACCGGCACTCGCCGGGGCGGCTCCCGTCGCTCCGCTCGCCGGGGGAGCCCCCGAGCAGTGGGCGTATGGGGGGCAGCATTGGTGGAACAACACCGTGAACTTCAATAACGGTACCTTCACGACGAGGGCCTACTTCGGCGAGCAGGTCGTCCTGACGGCCACGAACACGAGTCCGACCGCCCGCGAGTTCGAAGGGGTCCGAACGATCGGTGAGAGCTTCTACGCCCAGTTCTGCCGCCCGAACTGCTCGAACCCGGTGGACTCCGCCAATCTGAGCCTCAACGGCTGGCAACAGCTGAGCGCCTTCGTGAACGTGACGACGACGGCCACGGTGTACGAAATGGTCACCACGAACAGGTCGACGACGGTGGTGGGCGTCCCGGCCCTCGGGATCACTAACGCCTCATCGAGCTCCCGGGGCCACCTCACCGAGTCGTTTTCGCTGGTCCGCGGGACCGCGTCCGGAGCCCACGGCTCGCTCGACGTGAGCCGGAGCGCCTCGATGGCGGTCACGTTCAGCCCGGCGCTCGGGATCGTACCGTGGAATGTCACCAAGGGCTCCGTTTGGAACTCTTCGAGCTCGTTCAACGCGACCGGGGGTTGGAACGACTCCTTCGCCTACTCGGACACGCTCCGGGGGGTCACCACATCGAGGAGCTCGAACTCGAGCGGGATGGTCATGCGATCCGGGACGGAGGCTCTTCGGGGCCGAGACCTCGGCAACGTGACCCTACGCAACGGGATGAACGCGACGGTGATCGTGCTCGGCTACCTCGGGCCGTTCGCCTTCGGCGACGGGCTGTTCCTGACGACGCCCACCGCGGACCTCTTCGGCGGCATCGCCGCGGGATGGTCCTCGCACGCCTACGCGAGCGCCGTCCTCTTGACGTCGGATATCGACCTCGTCGTCCACCGGGCGTCCCGGAACGTCGTCCCGGCCGCCGCTTCGGCCACGGCGAGCCTCGGCAGCTCGGCCCTCGGGACGGCCTCGGTACAGGGATCGAGCGAGCTCGCCGTATCGGGCCCGGCACCGCCGGACTCCGGCGCTTCGGTCCAGGAGCAACCCGAGAGCCCCGCCGCCGCCCAACAGGCGAGCCAGTGCCTCATGGGCGAGTGCACGGCCTCCAGTTCGGCGTGGGCTGGGACGAATGCCGCGCTGTTCGTAGGGGCGGCGATCGCCGTTATCGCCGTCGCCGCGGGGATCGTGGTCGTCCTGGTCCGCCGGCCGCGCCGACCTTCGGGATCGGTAACGGGGGGCCCCTCGCCGTAATCGAAGACGGGCTCCCGCCCCGGGGGCACCCAACCCCTTCCCTGTCGGCTGAAGAGAACGGTCTACCGACGCTGGATCTTCTGGTAGGCCTCGAGGACGCGCCGGTCCGTGTCGAATGTGAGCAGCTTCACGGCCTCGTCGGCGCGCACCCACCGAAATTCGTCGAACGTAGGCTCGAGTTGCACCTCGGTCGTGCTCGTGCGGACCTTCCAATAGACGACGGTTTTGAACACGTTCAGGGCGCGCCTCGGCTCGTAGAACCGGTAGTTCACCTCGGCGAGCTCCTCTTCGAACCGGAGATCGTGGAGCCCGGTCTCCTCGGCGATCTCCCGGCGCGCCGCCGCGAGCGCGGACTCCCCCGGCTCGATGTGCCCTTTGGGGAAACCCCAGCGATCCTCCCCGCGGACGTGCAGCACGAGCACTTGGCCCCGCCCGGGTTCATAGACCAGTCCGCCCGCTGCCACTTCGGCGACCGCGGGCGCGTCTGGCCGGAATGGTTTGAGCGAGGGCACGGAGCTCGGGAACGTTCGAGGCCTATCATCTCTTCGAGTCCGGGCCGTCTCGAGCTCCGACGGCGTCTCACTCGTTACCGATCGATCAGTCGGGGCCATCTCAGTCTTGGCCATTCGGTGTGGTTGGCAACCCGTGAATGGACCGACGGGAGCGTGCAACGATACAAGGGGCCGTTTTCCCCCATGAGAGCTAGCCTAAGCAGTAGGGTAACGGGATTCGGTTGGACAAGGCTTCAAATATCGATTGTCCAGTCCGATGCGCATGCCTACGTCCCCCCGCATTAGGCGTCCAATGCTCTTGCTACGGCCGATCCTCGCCGGAACCATCGTTACCGGGGTCCTAGTTCTGATGACCCTGGCATCCTTGGCGGCGGAGGCATCGCCGGTCCCCGCGGCATCAACTCCGCAGACCTGGACGACTTCGACCTCGCATTGGTACAACCACACGACCAACCGCTCGTTCGGCCGATTCAACCTCACTTACAACGTGACGTCCTTCTACGGCGCTTCGGACGTCATCACGGCCACCAACACCTCGAACACGACCACCCAGATGCAGGGCCTTCTGACGGTGAACGAATCCTTGGTGGCGATGTGGTGCGTCCCGAACTGTACGGCCCCACTGTACCAGGAGAAATTCACGGTCCTGGGCCACTCCTCGGAGTCCCAGTTCCTCAATCTGACCACCGGCGCGACGGCCTATGAGAACGGCACCGGGGCTCCCGCGCTCGGCGTCACGAATGCGAGCTCCGCGCGTACCGAAAACGTGACGGAGGTGTCGAACACCACCTACGGGAATCGGACAGCGTCCTGGATGTACAACGAGTCCGAGGCGGCGTTCTACACGGTCCAGTTCCAGTCCCCGCTCGGGCTGGTACCCTGGAATCTCTCCACGAACCTCACCTGGAACGACTCGGCCAACTACACCGCCATGGGCGGGTGGAACGCTTCCTGCGGCTACGGCATCTCCTACAACGGCTCGACGTACGGCCGGTCCGCCTCCTACAACTGGTCGCTCAACCGCAGCGGCCGGGAATCGATCCGCGGGATCGACTTCGGCAACGCCACCACCAAGAGCAACCGGTCAGTCATCAGCATCGGGCTGCGGTATCGCGGCCCGCTCGGGTTCGATTCCGACCTCTTCTTGACGGCGATCGGCTCCGACCTCTTCCAGGGGGCGACCTCGAACTGGTCGGTCAACGATCCGAACGGTTACGAGATGGCCGGGGCGGCCATGAGCACCGTCTATGCCGAGCACACGGCCGTTACGAGCTCACCCGGAAGTTCGGGCTCCTCCTCGGGCCCGTCCGGAACGATCGGCACGGCTGGGAACGGCGGGATCTCCTCGACCGGTGGCGGAACCTCGGGCACGAACGGCGGAGCCGCGACGGGCCCGGGCTGGACGACCACGACCACGGCTCCGACGGGCGGTACGACCGGCACGTCGCCGGGAGGCACCTCGGGCGTCTCGGCCCCCACGGCTCCCGCCCCTGGGAGCGTGACCCCGCCCGCCTCGCACGGAGGCTCACGCGCCGCTCAGCTCCACGCTTGGATACCTTGGATCGGCGTGCTCGGGGCTCTCGGGATGGGCGGAGCGGTCGCGGTGGTCGCCCTCCGGCGCCGCCGCGCGCTGTAGACCGGCTGGTCTTGCGAAGTCGAACCTTTTCCCTCAATCGGTAAGCTCGGCATTCGCCCACCGGGGCCGCCGATGCTGGCTTCGCTCGCCTCCGTCGATGTCGGAGCCGGGCCGGCCCGTGAACGCTAAGAAGACGATTCCCTCGTTCGACCGGATGCTGGAGTCGACGGAGGAGTACCACGACCTCGGTCGCCTCGTCCGCGCCAAAGCTGCGAAGAACGGCGAGCGGATCGCCGCGCGATTCGAAAAGCGTTCCTTGAGCTACGTGGAGCTGGACCGGACGACCGAACGGGTGGCCGGGCGCCTCGCGGATTCCGGGATTGGCGTCGGCGATCGGATCGACGCCCTGCTGTACAATGGTCCGGAGTTCCTCGAACTGTGGTTCGGCGCCGCGAAGGCCGGGGCCGTGCTCGTGCCGTTGAACACGGGGCTCAAGGGGGAGCTCCTCCGATACGAGCTCTCGGATTCCGATCCGAAGGCGGTCGTCTATGATCACCGGCTCGCCCAGGTTTACCGATCGGCCCGCCCGCCGGACGCCCGATTCGCCGAGTGGGGCGTGGGTCCGGAGGAAAACGTTCCCGAAGGAGCCCGCCCGTTCCATGAGCTCGAGCGGGCCGGCGCCTCCGCGCCCGTGATCGACCTCAAGGCTTCCGACCCGTGCGAGATCCTCTACACGAGCGGGACCACCGGACCGCCCAAGGGCGCCCTCATCCCGCACGAGAAGGTCTTGACCACCGCCCGGGAGATCGGGCTGCGCAGCCGTCTCGCCCCCGGATCCGTCCTCTTCACGGCCCTTCCGCTCTTCCATTGCAACGCCCAGGAGATGACCACCGTCACGGCCCTCCTGAACGACCTGACCGCGGCGTTCGATGAGCGGTTCCATGCGACCACCTTCTGGGAGGCTGCCGCCCGAGCCCGGGCGACCCACGTCTCCCTGCTCATCTCGATGATCAACGTCCTCTACAAACAACCCGAGCGCCCCTCGGACCGCTCGCACGAGGTGCGCACGGCCTTGACGGCCGGTACGACCCGGGCGATCTGGGGCGACTTCGAGTCCCGGTTCGGTCTCACGGTGGTCGAACTCTACGGCATGACCGAGTGCGGGTGCACCACGCTCATGAACCCCCCCGATGCGATCCGCGTCGGATCGATCGGGACACCCCTCGGCTTCGTCGAAGCCCAGGTCGTGGACGACGATGACCGACCGCTGCCGCCGAATGAGCGCGGCGAGCTCGTCGTCCGGCCTCGGGCGCCGTTCACGATGTTCCTCGCCTACCATCGGAAGCCCGAGGAGACGGTCCGAGCCTGGCGGAACCTCTGGTTCCACACCGGCGATTACGTGACCCGCGACGCCGACGGGTACTACTACTTCGTCGACCGGAAGAAGGACGTCATCCGCAGGCGCGGGGAGAACCTCGCCCCATACGACGTCGAAACGGTACTCGACCGCCACCCGGCGGTCTTCGAGTCGGTCGTCGTGGGGGTGCCCTCTCCCCTTGGCGAGGAGGACGTCAAGGCGTTCATCCAATGCCGGCCGGGCGCTTCGGTGAGTGCGCGCGAGCTCTTCGAGTTCGCGAACGAGCGCCTCCCGTTCTTCATGGTCCCCCGGTTCATCGAGTTCATCGACGAGATCCCCAAGACGGCCAACCAGAAGGCCCAGCGATTCGTCCTTCGGCAACGCACCGGAGGTGAGGTCCACGACCGCGAAGCGCTCGGGATCGCGGTCCGCCCCCGGTAGTCGGGGGGCCTCCCCCGTCGTGGTCCTCGACACGAACGCGCTCTTCCTCCCGATCACCACCTCGATGCGCCTCGAGGACGCGGCCGAGCGCCTCCTGGGCCCGGTCCGGTTCGTCGTCCCCACGAGCGTGACCGGGGAGCTGCGCGGACTCGCAGACCGGGCGGTCCCGGGGGCCCGGGCAGCCTCGGCCCTGGCCGACGGGTTCGAGCAGGTGACCACCGAGAAGCGAGGGGACGCCGGGGTGGCCGAGGTCGCCCATCGCCTCGGGGCTTGGGTGATCACGGCCGACCGGGCCCTCCGGGACCGGTTGCGGACCCACGGGATCCCGGTGCTCGCGCCGAGGGGCGCGAGCGGGCTCGTGGCCCTCCCGGCGCTCCGCCCGCAAACGGTTAAGAACCGTCGACCGCTCGCATCGCCCCGGGCGGGACGTCGACGGAGCCATGACGGACGCGGACCTCCTGCTCGACACCCCGAACCCCGAGTACGGCAGCGGGGTCATCGGGGTCTGTGACATCTGCGGAAAGCGCCAGGCGGTCATCGTCCTCGCCAAGGAACGCTACAAGCTCTGTGTCATCGACTTCCTGAACAAGAGCTGGAATGGCTCGAACGCGACGCCGGGGGCCCCGCTCCCGCCGTACCGGAGCGAGCAGGTCTGGTTCCCTACGAGCGTCACCCGCGACGAGCGGGCGCCGGCGATCCTGCTCGAACCGACCCGGGTGGTGCGGCACCCGGTGCTCCTGATGACCCCCGAGGTCCACGGGCTCACGACGGCGATCCTCGATGGCGCGATCCGGTTCGCGCGGGAGGGATTCGAGGTCCTGCTCCCCGATGTCGATCGGGCGGGCCTCGTGGGCCCTCGCGACCACCTCTCCCTTCGGATGGGCGCGCGGGGCGGGGGGGTGCTCACGTCTTCTCCCGTGGTCCGTCGACTCACGGAGCTCTACGGGGACGCCCTCGAGTACCTGCGGCGCTCTGGTCCGATGGCCGATCCCGAGAAGGCCGCCGTGGTCGGGCTCTCCTACGGGGGATCGCTCGCGCTCTCCCTCGCCGCCCGGGAACAGAAACTCTCGGCGCTCGCCCTCGCTTATCCGGTGCCCGTTCGGCCCCCCGAAACCGTCCGCCTCGTCAACGCGCCGACGTTCCTCGTCCTCGGCCGCCGCGACCCGGTCGCCCGACGGGCCCGGGCGCAGCTCGAGCAGGGACTCTCCGCCGGTCTCCTCAGGGTCTACGAGGCCGGCGACTCCGGCCACAACTTCCTGAGCCGCGACCTCCGCGCGTATCGGCTCTCGGAGTCCGAGGCCGCCTGGAAGGAGATGATCGAGTTCCTCAAGGCCCGGATGTTCCCCCCTCCCCCGAAGCCCCCGCAGCCTCCCGCCGCTCCCAAAGCCGCGATCCCTTCGGCGCCCGCCCCCGCCCCGCCTCCCTCGAACCCCGAGGCGCCGGCACCGACCCCCGCCTCCACTCCTTGACGGGCCCAACCACCGGGGGGTCCCTACGGCCTAGCCGCGGCAGCCGAATGGGTACCGGCGTTCACGAATAGTCGTAGAAGCCCCGGCCGGTCTTTCGACCGAGGTGGCCGGCGTCGACGAGGCGACGGAGGAGCACCGAGGCCCGATACTTGGGGTCCCCGGTCTCGCGGACGAGGGTCTCCGAGAGTTCGAGCGCGATGTCGAGCCCGACAAGGTCGGCGAGCTCGAACGGACCCATCGGGAAGCCGGCCCCGGCCTTCATCGCGAGGTCGATGTCCCGCGCCGGGGCGAGGCCCTCCTGGAGCGCGAAGCACGCCTCATTGAGCACGGGCGTGAGTAGACGGTTCACGACGAACGCCGGCGACTCCTTGACGACGATCGGGATCATCGGCGAGCGGTGGTTCCTCAACCCCTCGAGAAAAGCGACCGTCTCCGAGACCACGTCCTCCCGGGTCTCAGCCCCCGCCGCGACCTCGACGAGGGGGAGGGTGTGGGGTGGGTTGAAGAAATGGGTCACGAGCGTCGAATGGGCGCGTCGGAGTCCATGGGAAAGGCGGGTGATCGAGAGGGAGGAGGTGTTGGAACCGATGATGGCATGGTCCGGGAGGATCCCGTCGAGAGCCTCCAGCACCGAGCGCTTGACCGGTGCGCGCTCGAAAACCGCCTCGATCACGAGGTCGGCGTCCCCGAACGGGTCCCAGTCAACCGTACCGTGGACGCGTCCGACGATCGCCGCGCCCTCGGTGGAAGTCACCTTAGGGCGAAGGCGGTCCCGGACGCCCGCCTTCTGTTCCTCGGAAAGACGGATCCTGAGCGACTCGATCCGTTCGATCTCCTTCTCGGCTCTTTCGGCGTGAAACCGGACCAGGTCATCGACGATGGCGCGGACCCGGTCAAGTCCGGCGCGGAGCCGGGGTTCGTCGACCTCCTTGAGCTCGACCGCGATCCCATTGAAGGCGAAGAGCTCGGCGATCGCGGCTCCCATCGTCCCGCCGCCCACGACGGCTGCCTTGGTGACCCGCATCGACCGCGCCCGGGGACCGTCGGGCTGGCTCATCACCCCTTCGATGTCCGGGAGCTGGCGTGATCGGCCGGGCCTTCGAGAGCACCCACCGAACCCCCGCGGTCGTGACCTGGCGGCCCGAGGAGGATTGCCGAGGCGTTCCCGAGGAATTCGGTCCACCAAGCTTTAAGCGCCGAGCGCGGTCTGCCGCGCCGCGCGGGGATAGCCCAGCCCGGTAAGGCGCTGGATTGCTAATCCAGTGGTGGTTTCACCTCGGGGGTTCAAAGGGGTCGCGGGGACCCGCGACCCGGAGATTCCCCCTCCCCGCGTTCCGGTCCGACCGACCGTTCTGGGGCGGTCCTCACGACGAACCGCTCCTCGACCGTTTCGACGATCACTCGGTCGCCGATCAGCGGTAGCGGGCCCTCGATCTGCGCGAGCACCCGGACGTCGTCCGAGAGGCCGATGAGTGCGAGGCGGTGGGGTGCGGGCCAACCGGCCGCGGGCGCGGTCAGCTCGGTCGCCGCCAGGACCTCGCCGTTGGGGGGGATCGGTTGAGGGACGACCGAGGTCGACCCGCATCGCGGGCACGGCCCCGGCCTCGGGAGGAACCGCCCGTGGCAGCTCTCGCAGCGGGCGACCACCAGGTCCTTGGGTCCCGCCTTCATGCGCTCGCTTTCCCTTGGGCGAGGATCGTCACAAAATTGTGGCTGCCGAGTCCCCCGACCGACTGGGCGAGGCCGACCGTCGGTCGCTTGGGGAGCTGGATCGGGCCCGCTTCTCCGGCGATCTGCCGCGCCACCTCGGCGATCTGAACGATCCCGGAGGCCCCGACCGGGTGCCCGCGACCAAGGAGACCGCCGGAAACGTTGACCGGCACCCTTCCGTCCGGCCGCACGACCCCCGTCCGATACCATTCTGGGGCGCCTCCCGGCTCGCAGAGTCCGAGGTCCTCGAGGTCGATGAGGGCGAACGGGGCGAACGCATCGTGGACCTCGGCGAAAGAGACGGTTTTCGGCGTTGCACGGGCGTCTTCGAACGCCCGCTGAGCGGCCACACGGGTCGCGCGGAACGTCGTGAGATCCGGCCGGTCGACGAGGGAGAGTTGGTCCACCGACTGCCCGAGCCCCGCGATCTCGACCGGGCCGGTCCCGTGCTCGAGGACGACGGCCGCGGCGCCGTCGCTCACCGCCGAGCAATGGAGCAGGCGGAGCGGGGCTGCGATGAAACGGCTCGAACGGACCTCCGCCGGAGTGACCGAGATCCGAAACTGGGCGTTCGGATTGCTCACGGCCGCCCGCCGGGCCTCGACGGTGACGAGATCGAGCGCTTCCTCGGGGATCTGATGGCGCAATAGGTAGCGCTGGGCGACGATCGCCGCGAGGGCGGGCATCGTGGCTCCGATGCGGAACTCCGCCGGGGCGAGGGAGCGTGCGAGCGCCGCCGCCACCTCGGCGGTCGGGCGACCGGTCATCTTCTCGCCGGCGACCACGAGGGCGCGCCGGTAGCTCCCGCTCGCGACGGCGACCGCCCCGGCATGGACGGAGGCCGCCCCGCTCGCGCTCGCCGACTCGATCCGATACCCCGCGACCGATTCCAGGCCGAGGAGGTCGGAGAGTCGGGCGACGAGGTTCCCGGTCTCGCCCAAGACGTCGGCGGCCATGCTGCCGACGATGAGGAGGTCGACCGGCTTGCGGCCGAGCGGCTCGAGCGCCCGCGTCGCCGCTTCGGCCAGGAGTTCGACGAGCCCCTCGGACCGTCGGCCGAACGGGGTGATCCCCGTCGAGCGGACGTGGACCTTCATGCGACCGCGGCCACCGGGGTGGTCAGGGTGTGGACGATCTGCAGGAACCGAGAGAGCGGCATGCCCGATTCCCACCGCAGGACCGCGTTGCCGTCCCGGGTCGTCTCCACGGGGGGCAAGCGTCCGAGCAGGAACGCGGTCCGCCCCGAGGCCCGGGTCGAGCCGGTCGCGTAGAGCCGCCACGGATCCCCGGCCCGATGGCCGAGCCTCCGGTAGGCGTAGACCACGATCAGGCCGACCCGATCCACGGCCCGTCGGTGTTCGGCGAGCTGCCGATCCGCCCGCCCGCTCGCCGCCGAGAACCGGATGGTGTCGGTCGCGGAAGCCTTCACCTCCAAGGGAAAGGCGAACTCGCTCCGGAGGGCGACGAGGTCAAAGCCCAGGGAGCCGGCCGCCCGCACGACGAGAAAGGGGCGCCGGCTCGCCTCGAGCAGACCGGGCCTTTCCTCCGGGGCTAGGGCGCGCGCGTACCGGTCGACCGATTCCCGCTCCCCCTGGAGCAGTCCCTTGAGCTCACGCTCGTAGTTCGATCCCGTCAGGCCCACGGGCCGGGAGTTCGTGCGCCGATAGATAAAGCAGGGGCCGCAGCGGAATATGCCCGACGGCGGCGGAGATTCCGAGAACCGCTATAGCCCGGTCCTATCCTACCGGGCCGTCGTGGCGATCGGGCGCGGGATGGAGGTCGAGCCCGAGGAGATCCCGATCCTCCGGGGCCTCGTCGCGCTCACGCGCGAGATCGCGCAGCGGGCGCCGGCCGGCGCCGGTCGGCGGGTAGCGACGTTCCGGCTCTCGACCTTGAGGGCCCGCCTCACGGCGGAGCGGATCTTCGCCGACCCCGGCCGCATCCTCGCGAAGCTCAAGCGGCGCGGGCTTCTCGACGACCGGCCCGAGGGCCGCAACGACCGGACCTATCAGGTCCCGTTTCCGGAGGAGCTCGTCCGGTTCCTGGAGGCGGAACTTTGGCGGAGCGAGAGCGCGGGCCCGGCCGCGCTCCAACCCGTCCCGGACGAGGAGGCCGAGATCCGGTCGATGGACGGGGAGTTCCTCGACGCGCTCCGGGAGATCGTCGATCGCCGCCTCGAAGCCACGGTGAAGTTCGGCCGGACGCTCTCCGTCGGCCGGCTGGCGGACTATCTCAAGGGCTTGTTCGGGTCGACGCTCTACTCGGACTCCCTCGTCGCGCTCCTCCAACAGTATGCCCTCGCGGACGTGCCTCTCCTCGCCCCGACCGGCCGCCCGACCGGGTCGACGGGATTCCATCTCGCGCTCTTCGGTCCCCCCGGCACCGGCAAGACGTTCTCGATCGACGACATGGTCCGGGGGAATCCGAGGTCCGGCGTACCCGCCCACGGCCTCCCCGGACGCAATCGGTACTGCGGGGGGATCACCCCGGTCCAATTCCTGCGCGTCGGGGCCTCCTACGCCGGCCGCACGTTCAACTTCATCGTCCCCGAGTTCAATGACTGGTTCAAGTACCGCGGCATGGTCGAGCCGCTCAAGCTCGTCATGGAGCAGCGGGAGGTCAAGTGGGAGACCACCCTCGGGGTGGTCGGACCGTACACCTTCCGCTCGTTCCTCTCGGTGAACTACAACGTGCGCACGGCCGGCCCTTCGGACTTCTGGACGACGTTCAACGACCCGAACTTCTCCGCCCTCGAGGATCGGATGCTCCTGAGGTTCCACCCGATGACCCGCGAGCGGTTCCGGTCTGTCGAGGCGAGCGCTGAGCGCCTCGACCTCGGCGAGATCGACTTCGCTTCGGCGGCCCAGTTCCGGGACCACCTGACGCTCGTCCACGCGATCGAGACCCGCCACCCGCTCGTCGCCCACCGATTCCCGGTGCGCGCCGTCCGGCTCGATCCCGGCATCTACCGGTCCCTCCGCGAGGTCTCCGAGAAGGTCCTCGAGCGCACGCCGAACCCGGCATTCTCCCCGAGGCTCAAGTCGCGCGCGGTGAAGCTCGCGAGCGCCGCGGCGCTCCTCCGCTACTTCCAGACCCCGGGCAGCGGCCCGATCGAGATCGGGACCGAGGAGGCCGAGTTCGCCCGCCGGTTCTACGAGGAGGAGATCCGGGTCCGGGAGAGCCGGCGCGGTTCGATGCGCTGACGCCGCCCCGGGGGAGAGGACCTAGGAGACCGTCTGGATCACTTCACCGGCGTGAGCGTCGATGAGGATCACGGTCTTGACGCCCTTGCGGTTGAGCACATAGTACCAGATCGGGACGTGGAGGAGCTCGCCCTCGGAGACCTGGGCATCGGTCGTGAGCTTGCTCACCATGTAGTGCTTGTGGTGGGCGGCCTCCGACTGCAACTGCATCACGAACGCCTGCGCGGCATGCTGGGCCGCGTCCTCGCCGAGGTCGCCGTTGAGGACGGTCGACCCCTTCGGGATCGCCTTCTGGTCGAAGAACGTCCGGTCCTCGAGCCGGAACTTGTAGTCCTTCGGCTGGTAGGCGGTCATGCTCTTCACCGCGACCACGGGGAACTGGTACTGCCCCGAGATCGCGTCCTGCCGGGTCGGGTTCACCGCCGGCCCGGTCATGATAGGGACGGCGATGAACCCGCCGCCCCTCCGCCCGCCCCCGAGGGCGCTCCCCAGGAGCTCGGCCGCGGCGATCGACCCGACGGTGCTGCCGACGCCGACGGCGATGTCGGTGTAGGTGAACGAGGTCGTCGCCGAGGTGGGGATGATCCAGAACGGGACGAAGGAGAGCCGCTGCTCGACGACCTCGGACTCCTCGAAGTCCTTGCGGTGGAAGAACCCCTGATCGAGGTACTTCCGGACCGCGATTAGCGCCTGGTCGGAGTTCGTCACTTTCGGGAGGAGGAGGGAGTGCTTGCCGATCTCCTTCCAGCCGGACCCCCCGAGGGTCACCGAGGCCCCGCAGTACTCGCACGTGATGACCATCTCGCCGAAGAGCGGTTTGAGGGGCGCGCCGCACGAAGGGCAGTTCACGGGAGCCGTGGCGGGGCCCCCGGTCGGTCCCACGGGGGGCGGGGGAGGCGGCGGAGGGGCCGGGGACGGCGCAGTCGCGGGAGCCGGCCCGCCGGCCGCCCTCCCGCAGGAGTAGCAGAACCGCGCGCCGTCCGGGAGAGCGGCGCCGCAGAACGCGCAGTTCATCGTCGACGACCCTCAGGGGCGGTTACGGGATCGCGGTCCCGCAGCTCGGGCAGAACCTCGCCCCGCCGGCCACGCTCGCGTTGCACTTCGGGCAGGTCTTGGCCGGGGGCGGCTCGAGCGATTGTCCGCAGTTGGGGCAGAACTTCGCCCCGGCGGCGGTGGGGCTTCCGCACTTCGGGCACGGCGGTCCGGCCGGGGCCTGGCCGGCGGGCCCCATCGGGTTCCCGCACGAAGGGCAGAACCGGGTCCCCGCCGGGACCATCGCATTGCACTTCGGGCAAGGCGAGGAGGGACCGGCGCTCGGGTTGTAGGCGCTCATCATCGCCCCGCTCATGCCGTACCCCACCCCGAGACCGGCGCCCAAGCCGACCCCCGCGGACGTGAGCGCCCCGGCACCGCCGGACGGGTTGGCCGCGGCCGTCGTCATGGCCTGGCCGGCCTGGTATTGCATGTAGTTCACGCCCAGCACGCCCATCGTCGAGCGCGTGTTGACGGCCTTCTGGACCTCGTCGGGGAGGTTGACGGAAAGCCCTTGGATCTGCTGGACCTCGATCCCGAACTGGCTGAAGTGCGTCGGGGCCTGCCCGAGGACCGCCTGTTCGATCGTCGTCAGCTTGAGGGCGAGATCGGTGACCCTTGTCCCCTGGTCCTTGAGCTGCCCGAGGGTGGTGTACGTGAGCAGGACCATCTGGTCCCGCAGCCGGTCCTCGACGTCCGAAGTGCTCGCCGCCCCGAACGTCCCGACGAACTGGTTGATGAAGAGGTCCGGTCCGGAGACGCGCCAACGGTAGTCGCCGAAGACCCGCAGGCTGACGAGCCCGAAGTCCGGGTCCCGGAATACGTAGGGCTCCTGGCTCCCGAACTTCCCGTCGAACGTCCGGCGCTGGAGATAGTAGATCTCCGCTTCCTGCCGGACCCCGGAGAGCGCCTGGACGAGGCCGCCGAGGAACCGCGCATTGAGGCTCGTGAGGGCGTAGCGGTCCGGCTTCTCGAGGTAGGCGAGGACCTTCCCATCCCGGTAGAAGACGGCGGTCTCGTCCTCCCGGACGACGACGTTGTCCCCCCAGCGGATGTTCCGGGGGACCCGCCACATGACGTTGTCCCCCTTGTAGGCGTCCTCCCACACGACGGTGGTGGCGCCGATCAGACTGCCGCCCTTCGCGGGAATAGGATTGTTCGTTACCATCGATTCGCTCCGTTCGCTCCCTTACTGGACCTGGACCTGCTGGATCGCCCGGATTCGGGCCTGGAAGGCCTGCTCGAGGCGGGTGACCATCTCGCGGACCTGCGCGGTCGCCTGGGCGACCGCGGCCGGCGGGGCGCTCGCGTCCGAGAGTCCGGAGACCGCCTGCCCGATGTCGTTCGCTGCGAGCACGAAGCCGTAGTCGTACTCGTAGAGCTTGTCCTGCCCCGGGATCGAGACCCGAAGGGCCGGCGAGATCCCCGTGTACCCCTGCTCGGCGTGGCGGATCTCGCCCTCGAGCCGGTTCAGGTCGGCGATCGAGAGGGCGAGATCGTTCAAGCTGTCGAAGCGGCCGGCGGTGGCGAGCGCCTGCCGGCGCTGGGTCAGGGTGTTGATCGCGGCGTGGATCTTGTCGGCGACCTGGAGCCGGAGGACGCTGTCCGCTTCCCGGAGGTCCTCGCCGAGCCGATAGCCTCGGAAGCCGGGGATGAGGAGCTGGATCTTCTTGAGGATCCCGCGGTCCTCGTCGACCCGCTGGCGGATGTCGACGGGCGGTGGCGGACCCGAGCCCGAACTCGAGGCCGGCGCGAGCGACGCCCCGCACGCGGGACAGAACTTGCTCGCGGACCCGACGGGGGCACCGCACTTCGGACAGGCCGCCGCCGGGGGCGGGCCGCCGCTGGCCGGGGTCGTCGGTGGGGAGGCCGGGGCCGGGTTCATCATCGGGGGGTACCCTCCTTCGGGGCCGCTGGGCTAGAGCCGGCCGTCGGATAATCGAGAGCGTTCGTCGGGGGTCGGGCGGCCCAGCCCGCGCGCTCCTTCGTCTCGGCGTCGTGGGAGACCTGGGCGCGCCACCGCCAACCGACACCGGCGAGCACGGCCGCGAGAAGAAGGAGGAGGAGGATCAGCCCCAGCACGCGGCTCAGGAAGGGCATGGTGGAGGAAGGGGCGAGACCGAAGGTGAGGAAGAGGATCCCGAAGCCGAGGCCCGCGAAGCCCCACGACAGCGCTTGCGCCGTTCCTGGCGAGCTGCTCATCGCCCGGCCGAAATACGCCACGAGGGCGAACAGGAGGGCAAAGATCCCGATCGCGAGGAGGGCGCCGACGTGATCGTTCCCGGGGAGCAGGACGTAGAGGAGGACGAAGATCAGGACCGCGACCGCGCCGAGGATCGCGCCGAACGCCCAGCGGAGCGCGGTCGGGGTCGAAGGAGCGGGGGAGACCATCGAGGGAGGTATGCGGGGAGACCCATATATCGAATGTGACCGCGTGTGCTGTATCGACACGGCGAAGCTCGGAAGGGCGAAGGCGGCGACCCGGCCCGTGGGCCGGATCAGAGCCTAGGTTCGTCGTCCGGCGCGGGTTTCGGGCGTTGCGGATGGGCCGGGGGCGCGGGCGCGTCCTTGGGGGCTTGAGGATGCCCTTTCGGTTCGTGGTCATCGGGGGGGCTTGCGGGGGCTTTCGGGGGGGTGGAAGCGGGGGCCTTCGCGGCGGGCGCCGGCTTCGGGGGTGGAGGCTTGCTCCGACTGACCGCCTGGCGAAGGGCGTGGATCGTCCCGCTCGGGGGAGCCTTAGGAGCCGCATGTTGCGTGGGTGGGGCCTCCGAGGCGGTGATATGCCGAGGTGGCGCCCCGGCGTCCGATGGTGGCGGAAGGGAAGCCGGTTGGCGGCATTTCGGGCACGTCCCGAATTCGACCACGCAGTGGGCGCACACGGGCGCGCCGCAGGTGTGGACGATCGAGGCGAGCCCTCCGCACCCGACGCACCGGGCGTGGCTCGCCATCGGCGCCGGAGTCGCCGGGGACGCGGCCCCGGCCTTCGTGGGGTGGGAGCGCTCGGGCTCAGGGTGCGTGGCGTCGGCACCTTCGGCCGGGAAGAAATCCGGATCCGCGGAGCCGGGAGCACCCGACGGGGCATGAACCGCTCCCTCGGGCGCGAACTCGCCGAAGTCGAGCGAGGGGATGGGGGCGTGGGCCGCGGAGCCCGCCGATTCGACGACCTTGATCAGACGGGCCTTGAAGAGGCCGACGTGCAAGTTCCGAACGAGCTGGAATAGCGTACGTTGGTCGGCGGGCATCAGGAGGGCCCGGCGAGCGAGCTCCTCGACGTCCGGGGCGAGCTGGAGGTTCTCGGGCCGGAGCTCGACCTCGAGGACCGCCCGGAGGTAGCCGAAGAGTCGCTGGATCTCCGAGAGCGTCCGGGTCGGCGGGCTCAGCGCGGCGACGTCGGCGAGGGTGAACCCTCGTCGCTCGAGGCCGTCGGCCCTTCGTTCCAGGGCCGCGGTGATCACCTGGCAAGAGGCCGCCTCGAGGGCGTGGAGGTCGGCTTCGGTCAGACTGGCGAGGTCGACCTTCGGGTCCTTGGAGAGGGTCGAAAGGACGGGCTCGAGAAGGTCGAAGGGCACATGGAGGGTGACGAAGAGGTCGTTGCGGGTAACGGCGCGGTGCAGTCGGGCCTCGAGAAGGAGCGCCTCCTTCCCGAACTTCGCGACCTGGGCCTCGCGGGTCCGCTCGCTCGCGGCCTTCTTCCCCTGGCGCGCCGCATCGAAGTCCGAGTCGAGCGCGAGCGCCCGGTCGAAGCTCGCGCTCGCTTCGTCGGGGCGGCCCCCGGCGAGCAGGGCGAGCCCCCGGCTCGACCAGGCGAACTTGTTCGTCGGAGCGACCTGGGTCGCCCGCTCGTAGAGGGCGAGCGCTTCCGTGGCCTGGGACCGGCGCTCGGCGACGAACCCGGCGCGCATCAAGAGCTCCGGGTTCGCCGCGTCCCGCTGGACCGCCTCTCGGAAGGCGTGAGCCGCCTCGTCCCAGTCCTCGCGCGCGATGGCGATCTCCCCGTAGCGGACCCACAGTTCGGTGGCGTCCGGGAGCGCCTCGACCCCCTGGTGGATCACCTCCATGGCCGCCGGCAGCGAGCCGAGTCCGGTCTCCGCCTCGGCGAGCAGTTGGTAGAGCCCCGAGACCGCAGGGCCGAGGGGGATCGCCTCGCTCAAGAGCGCTTTCGCCTCGGCGTGCTTCCCCTGATCAAGGAGCGAGCGTCCGAGCCCGAGGAGGACGGGGATCGCCCGGGGTTGGCTCGCGAGCACCGCCCGATAGACCGCCTCGGCTTCGGCCGGCCGCTCGAGCGCCATCAAGATCTCCGCGCGCAAGAGGGCGACGTCGTTCGAGGTCGGGCTCGCGTTCGGGGTCGCCTTCGCCGAGGCATCGAGGATCTCCAGGGCGAGGTCCGGACGGCCCGCGGTCAATCGCAGTCGGGAGCGCCGGATTCCGATCGGCAGCGCCTGCGCCGGATCGACCGACTGGGCCTTTTCGTAGAACCGGTTCGCGTCCTCGGTCTTGCCGAGCTCGGCCGCGAGGTCGCCGGCCTCGAGGAGGAGCGTCGGATCGCTCGGGGGCGACGGGCCCGCTTCGAGGAAGTCGGAGAGGCTCTCGAACGCCTCCGATTTCTGGCCCTGGGAGAGATGGAGACGGTACTTCTCGACGAGTGCGGAGGCGTCGGTCGGGTCGAGGAGGAGGATCGCGCGCAACGAATACTCGAGGTCGCCCGTCCGTCCGAGGGCCCGGCAGGCATCCGCCCGGATCCGCCAGGCGGAGAGGTCGTTCGGATCCTCGTTCAGCAGGCCGTCGGCGACCGGGACCGATTCGTTGTAGCGCCCCGCGAGGTTGTACGTCTCGGAGAGCGCGAGCCGGGCCGCCGGTTCGACGCGTCCGATTCGAGGCCGTGGCGGTAGAATTCAACGGCGTCGGCATACGCCCCGGCGCCCGGAGCGCGTCGGCGACGTCGAATTGGACGAGCGCGTCGTGCGGGGCGCGCTCGGCCGCCGCCCGCAGGATCGAGACGCCTTCCGAATGGCGCGCGCTCCGAAGCAGGAGTTGGCCGAGGCGACGCTGGTACTGGGGGTTCTCCGGCTCCCGTCGGGCCAGGATCTCGACGAGCTGAAGAGCCCGCCCCTCGTGCCCGAGGGCGACGAGCGTCTCGGCGGCGCCCCAGAGCACCTCGGGGTCCTCGAGTCCGAGGGCGAGCGCCTGCTGGAACGCCTGGTCGGCCTCCGCGTACCGTCCCGCGTCGTAGCGCGCCTGACCGAGCTCCTTGAGGACCGTCGCGTTCCCGGAGTGGCCCGGTTTCGAAAGGAACTCTTCGTACGCTTGGGTGGCGCGGGCCGGGTCGCCGGCCAAACGGGCGGCGGCGGCCAAGCCCACGAGGCTCTCTTCGGCAATCTTGGCGTCGGCCGAGGCGCGCTCGTAGGAGGCGATCGAGCGGCGCGCCGCCGCCTCGCGCTCAGGGGAAGCGGCGGGGCGGGAGCGGGCGAGCCCGAGGTAGATCGCCCCGCGTTCGTAAGCGAGCCGGGTGTTCGTCGGGTCCGCCTCGAAGAGTCGGTCGAGGATCTTCGGGAGCTCCGAGGTCCGACCATCCTCGGCGAGGAGCCGCTTCGTCTCCCAGAGGTAGCGGGTCTCCTTCGGATCGGCCTCGATGAGCCCCTCGTAGAGTTCGAGGGCGCGGGCCCGATCCCCGGAGCCCGCGAAGGACTTCGCGAGCATCTCACGGCTGGCGAGATCGCCGGGCTCGGCCTCGATGGCGGCGGCCGCGAACTCCCGGAACGTCTCCTCCTGACCGGCCGTGCGGGCCGCGTCCGCGGCCCGGCGTATCTCGCCGGCCTCGCGGGGATTCGCGCCGACCAGGCCCCGGTACGTGGCGAGTCCGTCCTCGGTCCGGCCCGAGGTCAGCTGGAACTCCGCGAGGGCCCGCGTGGCCTCGAGGTTGCCGGGGGAGATCTCGAGGATCTTCTGGCAAGCGAGGATCCCGAGGTCGAACCGACGGGTCCGCTGGGCGAGTTGTCGGAGCGCCTGGAGGTTCGCCATGTTGCGGGGTTCGCGTTCCAAAAGGGACTGCCGGACGCCGACGGCGAGCTCTCCCAGCTCTCCGGTCGCCTCGATGCGATCGGCGAGCTCGGCGAGCTCCCGGGGGTCGAGGCGCGCCGAGGACTCCGAGGCCAATCGGAACTCCTCGAGCGCGTCCTTGGGGTGAGCGCTTGCGAGGTGCATGTGCCCGGCGATCATCGCGAGCTTCGGGTCGCCGGGCCGCGCGGTCCGGGCCGGGGCGACCGCATCGAGCGCGGCTGCGACCTGACCGAGCTGGGCCAGCAGATCGACGCGGGCGAAGAGGAGCTCCGGGTCGTTCGGGGAGGTGACGAGGAGGGCCTCGCAAGCCCGCAGCGCCTGCTCCGTGCCCCCGTTCGCCTTGGCGAGCTGGAGGCAGAGTCGGAGGGCGGTCGGGTGGTTGGGGGTCGTTCGAAGGGCCTTCTCGACGTACTGGGTCGACGTCGGGTCGAGCTGTTGGGCCTTGAGGTAGGCTTCGGTGGCGTCGGCGTTCCGCCCCTGGAGCTTGAGCGCGTCCCCCATCGTTCCCCAGACCGACTTGTCGTTGGGATCGGCGCGCGCGGCCTCCTCGAGGAGCGGGAGCACCTGGGCGACGTCCCGGTTCGTCGCGAGGAGGATCAGGGCCTTGTGGTGCAGGAGGGCCGCGTTCGACGGAGCGAGGGCGAGCCCGACCTCCACGGAGCGGGCCGCGAGCTCGTTCTGACTGAGGCGATAGAGCGACATCGCCGTGCCGTCGAGCTGATGGGCGATCTCGGCCCCGTTCGCCGCGAGTTCCCCCCGGCGCTCCTCGACGTAGGCGAGGTAGGCCTTGAGGTGCTCGAGATACCGGTCCCGGTGCTGGCCCGCTTCGGCCGACTCCGAGGCCCGATAGAGCCGCCGAGCCCCGTCGATCGGAACCTCCGGGGCGGTCCGCGCGTCGGAGGGGGCCGGCGAAGAAGTCATCGTCGAGGGAAACCCCGGCGCGGCGATAAATATCTTCGGGAGGAGCGGCAGCCGCGCGCGGTCCCATGGTGCGAGGGCGTCGACCGGAAGCGGCGGTGCGCTCCGACTCGACCGCGACGTCTCCAAACTCCGGTTCGCCCCATCGCCCCCCGCAAACGACTATCAGCCCGAGCGGGGTCCGCCGGATGTGGCACGAGTCTCCCGACGGGTCCACCCGAAGTCGATCTTCGACCCGATCCACGGTTCACTCACGCTCTCTCCCGTCGCCCTCGAGTTGATCGGTGACCCGGCGTTCCAGCGGCTCTGGGGGATCCGCCAGACCGGCCTCGCTCACCTCGTCTTCCCGGGCGCGAACCATACCCGGCTCGAGCACTCGCTCGGCGTCTACTGGGTCGCCCACCTGATGGCCCGAGCGCTCGATCTCCCAGCGAAGGCCGCGACGCTCGTCGAGATCGGAGGCCTATTGCACGATCTCGGGCATCCCCCGCTCTCGCACACCCTGGACGGCCCGATGGAGGAATGCCTCGGGATGAGCCACGAGCGACGTTCCCGGGCGCTCGTCGAGGGGACCGACCGCGGCACGGGCGACCGCCGCGCCACGCCCTCGGGTCTTCCGGAGATCCTCGAGCGCCACGGCCTCGATCCCCGCGAGGTGGCCGACCTGATCGATCCCCCTCGTCGGGGAGAGCGGCATCGTTCGCTGCGGGCGCTCCTGCATGGGCCGATCGATGCCGACCGGATCGACTACCTGCAGCGCGATGCCCACTACACCGGGGTCGCCCACGGGGCGATCGACGCGTCCCGGCTCCTCGACACGATCCGGATCCGTCGGGAAGAGCTCGTCTTCGCGGAGAAGGGGCGCAGCGCCGTCGAGGGATTCGTCGTCGGACGTTCGCTCATGTATTCGGCGGTGTATTACCACAAGACCGTCCGCTCGGCGGAGGTCATGGCCCAGGCCGCGCTCGAGCGCTCCCCCGGATATCCCAACTCGGCGGGACTGCTGACGGGGACGGACGCCGATCTCCTGGTGGCCCTCGAGGCCGCGGGCGGCGTGCCCTCGCGGCTCGTCTGGGGGTTGCGGGAACGGCGGCTGTTCAAGCGCGTCCGCGCCTGGCGATCCCTGACCGGCGCGCGGCTCCGAACGACGCACGCCCTCGAGCGATCACCGGTACGGCGCCGACAATGGGAGGACGATCTGGCCTCGGACCTCTCGATCCCGTCGGGGAGCGTGCTCCTCGACCTCTCGGGGCTCTCCGAGTCCCGGCAGGAACGCTCCGACTGGGCCGATCTGGGGATCCTCGAGGACGCTCGGGTCACCCACCCGTTCCGATCCGCCGGCCTTTGGCGGGAGATCGCCCTCCGGCCGAAGAACCAGTGGGCGGCCTCGGTCTACGTCGACCCCCGCTTCCACGTCCGGGTCGGGCGGCGCCTCGGGCGGTTCGTCGACTTCGGGGCGTGAGCGCGGTGCGCCCGGGCCGACCCCCCCTGCGGCTTCGAGAGCCAGGACCCGGTCCCACTGCCTCGGGGTGATCTCGACGACCGAGAGCCGGCCGATGCGCACCAGGGGAGACGCCGCGAACTCCGGGTCGGGCTTCAGCCGATCGAGCGGGATGGGAGCCTTGAGCAGCCGAACCGCGCGGATGCGCACGGACCAGGCGCCCCGTTCATCGGACGGGTCCGGATGCGGGGGCCCCGCGACCTCGGCGATGGCCACGACCGCCCGCTCCGTCCCCGTGTGGTAGTAGAGCACCGCCTCGCCCGCCCGCATCGTCCGGAGGTTGCGCTGCGCGAGCGGGTTGTGGACGGAATCCCATTCGGTGGAACCGTCCCGCTCGAGGTCCGAGTAGGCGTAGTGGGTCGGCTCTTCCTTGACGAGCCAGCGCCGGACCGTCGAACGCTCCATGGTCGAGGACCCCCCGGGACCGGCTCACCCGACGACGATCCCTTGAGGCGTGATCGCGAACGGACGGCGCTCGGGGTCGTGGGCCGAGCCGCGCATCCGGACGATCTTGATCTGGCGGACCGACCGGTCGCCGATCCACTTCCGGGTCAGGAGGATCTCGCCCCGGGCGAGGATCTCTTCCGCCGATAGGACGAGCGGGTTTCCCGGCGTGGCCGTGATCATCGTGGTGGCCCCACGCTCGCTGAGGAAGCGCAGCAGCGACTGGATCTCGGTCCGGTCGGCCTGGGGATCATGGGTCGACTTCATCGCGAACCGCCGGATCGAGGTGATCGAGTCGACGAGCACGCGGGTGAAGTTCGCCTGGTTCATCTGGTGCCGAAGCTTGAGGTGGATCGACTGGATCGAGATGTCGTCGTCGGCCTGCGCCTTCCGGTTCTCGGCGGAGATGTCCCGCATCTGCTTGACGTCCCCGAGCGCCCGGATCTCCTGGACGTCGGCCATTCGGCGGATCGCCCGGGTCCCGGGGTTGGCATCGAGGGTGCGGACCGAGGAGAGGTCCCAGCCGAACGTCCGGACGTTCTCGAGGATCTCGTTCGGGGGCTCGTCGACGGCGACGAGCAGGACCGGCTCACTGCGCTTGATCCCCTCCAGGAGGAAACGCATGCCGATGAGGGTCTTCCCGCTCCCGGTCCCGCCGGTCAGTAGGTAGGGGCGGCCGGGCCACAGCCCGCCTCCGAGCATCCGGTCGAGCCCCGGGATACCGGTCGACACCCGTTCGGGGGGATCGGTCATGTCGGTTCCGCCCCCTTGGACGGGACGGGCGCGGCGTCATCGGTCCTCTCCGCATCGGGTTCTTTCGAGGGAGGAACCTTCGAGCTCTCCGACTCCGCCGGAGGGGTCGGCGGTGGCGTCGAGGCGAGGTCCGGGGGAGGCGTGCCCGGCGCGGCCCCCGTCACGGGAGGGGCCGAGCGGCGGCTCGCGGTCCGGCGCTTCGGCTTGGTCGTCCCGTCGGCGGCGGTCGAGCTCTTCGACGATTTCCTCGGGCTCGCTCGCCGTTTCGGGCGGGTCGGGGGAACCACTTCGGGAGGCACCGGCGACGGCTCAGAGGTCGGGACATCCGCGACGTTCGTGGACGTTCGACCGGCGGGCGAAGGACCCGGCGGGCTCTCGGAGTCAGGGAATGGTCCCGCGCGAGGTTCGATCGGCGTCGGAGTCGCCTCGGTCGGGCCTGCGGGGATCGGTGGCGAGACCAACACCGGCGCTTCCGGGGAAGGAGGGGGCTCTGCCGGAGCTTTGCCGCGTTTTCCCCGAGGGATCTTCGGGAGCGGCGGGCGCACCGATGGGCGGACCTCTTCGAGGGCGCGCCCTCGCGCGACCGAAGTTTCCTCCGGGCGAGCGACCTCCGGCAGTACGGCTGGGGGAACCACGTCCTCCGTCGCCGGGATTTCGGACGATTGGGGAGAAGTTCCCGGAAGGGGGGGGTGAGGGGCGTCGGCGGGCACCGAGATCATTCCCCCCGACGACGCCTCTGAAGGACCCGGGTGCGGCGAAGGCGGGGAAGGCCGGGCGGCGTTCGATGTGGGCGGCGGAAGGGCGGTTTCGCTCGGTGAGGGAAGTGGTGCAATGGGCTTGGCGGATAAGCCCGGGTCAGCGCCGGCCGGACCGGAGTGGGTGACCGAACTTCCCGACGAGGCCGGCACAGCGGCCGGAATCGATTCGGGCGGGGCGCCGCCAGGTGCGCTCGGAAGAGATTCCGCGGGACTCGGAGGATTCGGGGCCACATCGGCCGCATCGAGCTTGGCCGCAGCTTCCGACCCAGGTCCAGTCGCCAAGCCTCCCGCGGCCGCGTCGGTCGCGAGGGTTATCGGGGGCATCGCACCCACGCGGATGTCCGCCGCTTCCGTGGCGATGCGAACGACCCGCTCGGAAGCGGAGCTCTGGCTGGCGGCGACCGCCGGGACGTTCCGAGGGTCCCACTGCTGCGCGAGCTCGCTCATGATGGCGCGCGCCCGGATCAGGTGGACCGCGAACTCGTCCGGCTTGAGCGCCTGGGCAGCGACGCGGCCCTCGGCGATCTCGGCCTGCGCGGCCGAGACATCGATCCCCACCGCCGAGAGGTCGCGGAGGTCGGCGAGGATCTGGTCGAGTGCTCCCGGCAAGGCGGGAATCGCGCGCACGGCCGAGGCGGTGGTGGCCTCGGAGCCGTCGACGACCCGCCGGGTGTCCCGCGAGATCGTGGTCGCGAGGTCGATGTCGAGACCGGTCGGGGAGATGCGGTAGGGGTGCAGCCGGTTGTCGTGAGCGCTCCCGCGGAACTTCTCCACCCCGATCGCGCGCACGGTGACGCCTTCGAGCTCCCAGCGGAACAAGCGGATCTCGCCCCGGGCGAGCAGACGCTCCGCGCTCTCGATCTCTTCCACGGGCGCTTCGACGGTCAATAAGGAGGTGATCCGCAGGTCAGAGAGGAACCGCAGGAACGACTGGGCGCCCTGCGTCTCGTCGATCCCTTTCATGCAGAAGTACTGGAGCGCGGTCAGCGAATCGACGACGAGGCGTGTGTAGTTCTGGCGCGCCATCTCCATCTTGAGCGTCTGCTCGAGGGCGGAGAACGTGACCTCGACGCTCACCAACTCCGCCGTCTTCCGGATCTCCGGCGCGACCTGGCGGAACAGCACCGAGGAGCGGACGGCGGCGATGTCCTTGAACGGTGCCCGCTCATAGCGCATCACGTCGGGGATCGCGTCGAAGACGTAGATCGACTCGAGGTCGGGCGCCATCGCCCGGTGGTTGATCCGCATCTCGTTCGGGGGGTCCTCGAGCGTCACGAGGAGGACCTTCTCGCCGCGTCGGGCCCCATCGAGGAGGAACTGAAGGGCGAGCTTCGTCTTGCCCGTCCCGCAAGGGCCGACGATCAGGTACGGCCGCCGGGCCACGAGACCACCGCGCAGGATGGTGTCGAGGTTCGCATTCCCCGTCGAGACCCGGTCGCCCGTCGGACCATCCGACTCGTGGAGAGCGATCGGAGGTTCATGCGGGGCGCTCAAAGGGCCGCCATCGTCGCCGTCGAATGGTTCCCCGGCACATATATCGGTGTGGTGGAGCTTGCCCGCCCAACCCCCCGAAGTCGGAGACGCACGGGGCTCCGACCCAAGTATGGCTCGGCCCTAGGTCGCAGTATGACCGCCTTGCTCCGGGAGCATCAAGCTTGGATGCGCCAGCTGGCGAGCGATCTTCCGAACCAACTGATCGAGGGGTATCGGCTCGGTCGGCGCTCCGGGGGCCTGGACGGGTCCGATGCCCGTGAAGGCTGGGTCGCTGGGATGGGGGGAAGCGGCATCGCGGCCGACCTCCTCGAGAATGCCACACGCCCGGAATCGGAGTGGCCACTGCGGCCGGTCCGTTCCCCCGGACTCCCTCGGAAGGGCTTGCCGGGCGGTCCGGTCGTGTTCGTCAGCTACTCGGGGAACACCTGGGAGACCCTGGCGGCGTACGACGCGGCCCGCGCCTCCGGAACGCCCGCCAAGAACGTCGCCGTGATCGCCTCCGGGGCCGGCTCGCCGAGCGGGCGAAGGCGGACGGGGTCCTGGTAGCGCCACTCCCGCCCGGCCTCCCTCCGCGGGCGGCGCTCGGCTGGTCGCTCGGGGCGCTCATGGGAATCCTCGAGCCGGCGCTCCCGACGCTCACGGAGGGACGTATCGCGGGGATCGCCCGGCGGCTGCGAAGCCGGCAGCCGAACTACGCCTCGGCGGGCGGCGCCCCCGCGCAGCTGGCGCGCGCCGTGGGCGCCCGGGAGCCGACCTTCCTCGCCTCCGACGAGGCCCCCGCCGTCGCCAAGCGATGGGCGAACCAGGTCTCCGAGAATGCGAAACGGGTGGCCCACTCGGAAGGGTGGCCCGAGGCGATGCACAACACCTTGGCGGCCTGGGCGGCCCTCGATAGGACCAAGGCCCGTACCCGGGCGATCGTCTTCCTCGACCTCGTCAAGGGTCCGCCCGCCGGCAGGTCCGCCTTCGATCAGCTCGAGCGCCTCCTCTCGCGTCAAGAGACCCTGACCGACCGGATCGATTTCGCCTCGCGGGACCGGCTCGAGGGGATCCTGAACGCGGTCTCTTTCGGCGACCACTTCTCCCTCTTCCTCGCGGAGCGGGCCCGGGTCGATCCTCTCGAGATCCGCGCGATCGAGGGGTCCAAGGGAAAGCACCGGACGCGCAGCTGAGCCCACCGCGAGGCAGACGGCGGCCACGCGATCCGGCAGAACGCTAGCCCGAGGGTCGCCGACCGTGGCTCCGACACGACCCCCAGTGTAGGGACGACGCGGACCGTCCACCCTCGTGCGGAACGCGGGTGCGCTCCCTTTCGGTCGGGCCACCGGCCGTTCCCGGGAATATGTTAAATCGGTGAACCTCTCCCTCGTCCTTGCGCTGAGGTAGCCTAGCTCGGCCAAGGCGCCAGATTCGAGATCTGGTGATGCGTATGCATCGCGGGAGTTCAAAGGGGACGGGGGCCGGAGCCCCCGGCCCGGAGACTCTCCCCCTCAGCGTTCTCCCCGCGGTGACCATCACGTTCCGTTCCGAGCGGGCCGGCCGGGGCGACGTCCGGACCGCCCGGGTACCCCGAGGAACGACCATCCGGGCGGCCCTCCGGTCGGTCGGCTGGTTTGGGGAGGGGAGCGCGGTCCTGGACGGTGGGCAGCCGGTCCCGCTCGACACTCCGGTCGAGTCCGACCGCACCCTCACGGTGGTTCCCACGTTCTCCGGCGGATAGCCGAACAAAGCTCGGGGCCTCGAGGGCGAGGGGAATCTCTTATGGGAGGGAGTCAACCATCTATTCCCCTAGGAGTCTTGGAAGAGGTGGTATCCCCCGTGAGCGCCGCCTGCCCGGTCTGTGATACAGAGCTGTCCGGGAACCCCTCCGCCTGCCCCAAGTGCGGGGTGCCCGTCCTCCTCCACGCTGAAGCGAGGGCGGCCCTCCGGGAGCGGGACCCGTTCATCCGTCCGGCCGCTCCGAGCTCTCCCCCCGGAAGGCCCCCGGCACGAAGGTGGCGGCCAAGCCCAACGGTCCGGCGCTCGAGCCGATCGCGGACGAGATCGATCGTTCGCGCACCCTGCTCCAGCGGCTCGGCACGTCCTCCGAGGAGCTCGTCGGCGAGGTCCGGCGGGCCGCCCTGCTCGATTCGCAGGGCCGATCCGACGAGGCCGCGAGCACGCTGACGGCGGCCCAGACCCACGGTTCGGAGGCGCTGCGGACCGAGCTCGAACGGCGGACGCACGAACTCGACGTTCGGCAGTCCGCGTTCGCGAAGGATGGGTTCGGGAGCGCTTCCGCCCCCAGCATTGCCGAGGTCCAGCGGCTGCTCGCCCAGAAGAAGTATAACGAGGTCGTTCCGCGGCTCTTGGAGACCGAGGCGCGGATCCGCCGGCTTTCCGAGGAGCTCGAGGCGGTCCGGCTCCCGCTCGGCGGCGTCGCGGAGCTCCTCGAGATAGCGCACCGGGCCGGGCTCGAGTTCCCGGAGCAGGCCGAGCGGGCCGACGGCCTCCGCAAGTCGCTCGCCGAACCGGGGGCCGTTCCATCGGATTTCGCCCGGATCGCCGAGCAGGCGGAGGAGCTTCGGGCCGCGCTCCTCGAGCGGGTCCCCGCCTCGATCCGCCAGGAGCTCGAGCAGCATGAGACGATCTTGCGAGGTTTCCCCGAGGATCACGCGCCGGCCCTCGCGGCCTGGGACCACCACGCAAGGTCCGTGGGGCACCTCGAGGGAGGACGCCTCGCGGATGCCGCCGCCGCGCTCGCGACGCTCCGGCGCTCGATCGAAGAGCTCGGTCCGGTGCCCCTTCCGCGCGTGGAGGTCGATTCCAACCCGGGCGCCCCGCCCGAGGGCGCCACGGTCTCCGTCCCCGAACTGGTCCAAACCGCCCGGCAGCTCGCGACGCGGGTCCGGGCGCTCGAACCGGAGAGCGAGCTCGCCTACGAGGCCGCGACCCAGATCCGTCTCGCCACCGAGCTCCTGCGGGCCCGACGGCTCGATGAGGCGGCCCAGACCCTCCACCAGTTGATGGCGACCCTCGACCAGGCGGAGCTCCCGCCGGAACGGAGCGTGCCGACGTGACCGGGGATCTCAACCCGCTCTTCGACTCCTTCCTCGCCCGGGCGCGGCTGCTCGAAGAGCAGGGGGTTCCCTTCCCGCTCGCCGGGATCCGCGCGGCGTTCATGAAGGCCCTCCTCGGCGAGGACCGGACGAAGGCGCTCACCGTCCTCGAGCGGGCCGAGCGGCTCTACCACAGCACCTACACGCAATGGGTGCCCGTCCGCGACCTCCTCTCCCGAGGCGAGGTGCTCCGTTCCACGGCCGAGGAGCTCGGGATCGAGCTCGCCGCCTCGACGGTGGATCTCGGAAACCCGAGGGCGTTCGTCCATGCGGGTCCGCTCTCTTCCGAGCTCTTTCTGCGCGCCCAGGAGATGGCGAAGGCGAACATCGCCGAGCTCCGTCGAGCGATCGTGCGGAACTGCAAGGAAGAGGCGGCCAAGCTCGGCGGGACGATCCAGCTCGCCCAACGACGCGGGGAGAACGTGAAGGCGGCCACCGCCGCCTTCAAGGATCTCTTGCAGACGCTCAAGGGCGAGCCCTCCCCCGTGCTCGTCCAGCGGATCGCGGCGTGCCGGAAGCTCGTCGGGGAGATCCCGTCGGCCCCGGTCGTCGCCTTCCCTGGGATCGAGGACGCCGACGAGATCCTGCTCGAGGCGCGGATCCTCGCCCGCCGGATCCACCGTATCAAGCGGAACGCCCACGACGCCCAGAGCGCCGCGCGGCTGATGTCCCACGTGCGGGCGGCCCTCTCCGAGGACCGGCGATCCGCGAGCCCCCAGGACGAGATCGAGGAGCTCTGGGGCGAGGTGACCCGGCTCTCGAAGGAGCGTCGGGGCTCCGAACCGGCCGGCGCGACGGCGCCGGCGATCCCGCCCCCGATGCGAGCCGAGAAGGATCTCGCCTCACCCTACGCCCTCCCCCTCGCGCCCGGCCCCGCCGATGCCGCGGACGGCCCCGTCCCGAACGACAGTCGGTCGCGGCGCCGCACCTCGGCCCACTGAGCCGCCCTCGAGGGCCTCGTCGTCGGGCCCGGAGGGAACTAACGGTCGGACCCGAGAGGGAAAAATCGCCTTGAGAATCCTTATATACCTTGCGGAGGTCGCTTATAAGACTTGGCTCGCCAGGGAGTGCGCTCAACGTCAGCCGAGCGGGACATCGGCGTGGTTGTGGCAGTGAATCCATCCGGCCGCATTACGCTGCGTTCCCCGTCGGGGCGGTTCGCTCCGGAGGGGACCCGGGTCGCCGACCGTTCCGGCAGCCATCGAGGCGAGATCGTGCGGGTCTTCGGGCCGGTCGCTCGCCCCTACCTATCCGTCCGGCTCCGCCGCACCCCTCGGCTCTCCGAGGCGGCCGCCCTCGTCGGCTCCATGCTCGAGCGGGAGGGGACGTAACGTGAATCCTCCGGAGGAGGCGGGGCCGCCGGCGCCCGCCGCCCCGCCCCGCGGTTCGGACCTCGCGGTCGCGACCCGCTGCACCAACTGCGGATCCTCCCACCTCACGCGCGACTACGAGCGCGGCGAGCTCGTCTGCGACGAGTGCGGCCTCGTGCTCGAGGAGGCGATGATCGACCAGGGGCCGGAGTGGCGCGCCTTCGACGCCGAGCAGGGCGAGAAGCGCGCGCGGACCGGGGCCCCCACGACCCTCACGATCCACGACAAGGGGCTCTCGACGGAGATCGGCTGGAAGAACCGGGACCCCTACGGGAAGTCGATCCCGACGCGCAACCGCGCCCAGCTCTACCGGCTGCGCAAGTGGCAACGGCGGATCCGCGTCTCGAACGCGACGGAACGCAACCTCGCCTTTGCGCTCGCGGAGCTCGACCGGATCGCTTCGAGCATGTCGCTCCCGAGGAACGTCCGCGAGACCGCGGCGATGATCTATCGGAAGGCCGTCAACCGCAACCTCATCCGGGGGCGCTCGATCGAAGGGGTCGTCGCCGCCTCCCTCTACGGGAGCTGCCGGCAGTGCAACGTTCCGAGGACCCTCGACGAGATCGCTTCGAAGTCCCGCATCGGCCGGAAGGAGATCGGCCGCACCTACCGGTTCATGACCCGGGAGCTCAAGCTCAAGCTGATGCCCACCCGCCCCCAAGACTACATCCAGCGGTTCTGCTCCGAGCTCAAGCTCAAGGGCGAGATCCAGACCCGGGCGAACGACATCCTCAAGCAGGCCACGGAGCGGGAGCTCACGAGCGGGCGGGGTCCGACCGGCGTGGCGGCCGCCGCGATCTACATCGCGAGCGTCCAGTGCGGCGAGCGCCGCACGCAGCGCGAGGTCGCCGAGGTCGCGGGCGTGACCGAGGTTACGATCCGCAACCGCTACAAGGAGCTCACCGAGAAGCTCAACCTCCGGGTCCTGCTGTAGCGGGCACTCTGCCGGCGACGTTTTCCTGAGCCCGACTTACGCTCTCGAGGTGCCTCCCGGTGTCGCGCGTGCTCCGCCTCGCCATCCTCGTCTCCGGCGAGGGGACGACCCTCGAGGGCCTCGCCGACGCCATCGATGGGGGCCACTTGCCGGCAGCGATCGTCCTCGTCGTCGCGGATCGCCCCCATGCGCCGGCGATCGAACGGGCCCGCCGCCGCGGCATCCCGACCGTGGTCCTGCCGATGCGCGGGTCGCCCGAAGGGCGATGGCCGGAGCGGCTCGACACCGCCCTTCACGAGCGGCGGGCGGAGCTCGTGCTCCTCGCGGGCTTCCTCTCGATCGTCCCGGACGCCTGGCTCGACCGTTGGGCCGGCCGGGTGATCAACATCCATCCTTCGCTCCTCCCGAAGTACGGGGGCCGGGGGTTCTACGGCCGGCACGTCCACGAGGCCGTCCTCGCCGCCGGGGAGAGGGAGACCGGCGCGTCGGTGCACCTCGTCACTTCGTCGGTCGACGCCGGCCCGGTCCTCGCCCAAGGCCGGCTGCCGGTCGAAGCGTCGGACACGCCCGAGACGCTTCGGGCCCGCCTGCGGCCGATCGAGCTCGATCTCCTCGCGCAGACGATCCGGCGGTTCGCCGACGGGTCGCTGCCGCTTCCCTACCGGGTCGGGGCCGAGCGCCCCGAAGCGCGCGACGGGCGGGGTTCGACCGGCTGAGCGGCGGTGGGCATCAGCTCGGCGAGCGGCGTGATGCGAGCGGGCAGGGCGACGCGGAGAATGTGCTTCGTCGTCTTTGGGGGGAACGGCATCCCCGATCTCGCGCGCTCGATCACCGTGGCCTTCGTCACCGGTGGACCCGGGCTCCAGCGTTCCAATTCGACCGACGGGTCGTCGTAGTCGAAGAGCCAGGCCGGGGCGCGGGCGGCCCCGAGGGCCGAAAGCGCTTGGAAGCGGTGATGGCCGTTCAAGATGACGCCGGTGCCCCGAGCGACCCAGATCGGGTCCCGTACGACCCCTTCCGAGCGGATGCGATCGACCAGCGCCTGGACCACCACCGGCTCGATCTCCTCGTGCTCCCGCAACTCCGAGAGCGGCACCAAGGCGAACTCCGGGGACTTCATTCCGCCCCCTCGGCCGCGGCCCCGAGGCGGTCGAGCGCCCGCCGGACGAAGACCCCGACCATCCGGCGTCGGTAATCCGGTGGTAAGAAGGTGTTGTGGACCGGACGTACCGAACGCATCACCGCGTCCGAGAGCGCTTGCTTCGCGGCGGGGTCGAGGGGTTTCCCGACGACCGGAGCGGTCAGGGCGTCGAACCTCCGCGGGTACGTCTCGAGACCCCCGGCCGCGATCGTGAGGGACCGGACGATCCCGGATTCGACCCGCCCCGAGGCCGCGAGCCCGAGCTCGGGGAAGTCGAACGCCGGGCGGATCCGGAGCTTCTGGTAGTTCGCGGGCCGTCCGCGGGCCGACGGCGGCAGGTGGACGGCCACGACGAGCTCGCCCGGGCGCATCCGATGGCGTCGGATCCCGTCGCCCCCCGGATCATAGAGATCGAGGACAGGGAGGCGGCGCGAGCCGTCGGGGCCGGCGAGCTCCACCTCGGCCTCGATCGCCCCCAGGGCGGGGGCGAGGTCGCCGGAGAACGTCGCGTAGCAGCGCTCCTTCTGAGGGACCACGTGGCAGCGGTCGCCCTCGGCCTTGAGGCAGTATCCGAGGCTCTGCCGCCAGGGCAGGGTCTGGTTGAAGAAGAAGCACCGGGTCTCCACGAGCAGGTTACCCCCGACGGTCGCCTGCTCCCGGACGAGCGGGGTCGCGACCTCCCGGACGGCCTCGACGAGTCCGGGGTAGGCCCGGGCGAACTCGGGGTCCCGGTCGAGATCGGCGAGCGGGGTGATCGCCCCGATCCGGTCGAGGGTGTGGGACCGAAGCGCGTCGACCCCGTCGAGCGTGATGAGGTGGGGCTTCGCATTGAGGTGCATCTTGTAGTTGGGGAGGAGATCGGTCCCCCCCGCGACAAAGTCGGCTTGGGACCCGAGCTCGCCGGCGAGCTTGACCGCCTCCTCGACGGTCGTCGGTCGGTGGAGCTCGAACGGATCGAGGTGCATCGCTAGGCCCCCTTCCAGGCCCGGCCCTCGCGCCGCCGTTCCTCGATCCCCCGGACGACCCGGTCCGGGGTGATGGGGAGCTCGTGGAAGCGGACGCCGACGGCATCGTAGAGCGCGTTCGCGACGGCCGGGAGCGCGGCGACGAGCGGCCCCTCGCCCGCTTCCTTCGCCCCGAACGGCCCCTCGGGGTCCGCGTCGCCGACGAGGAGGCATTCGACCTCGGGCATCTGCTGGGGCGCGAGGATCTTGTACTCGAGGAGGGAGGGATTCATGAGACGCGTCGTCCGGTAGTTCATCGATTCGCCCATCAACTGGCCGAGGCCCATGTGGATCGAGCCTTCGATCTGGCCCTCGACGGCGAGCCGGTTGAGCGGGCGGCCGCAGTCGAACGCGGCCCAGACCTTCGTGGCCCGGTACTCGCCGGTCTCGGCATCGACCTTCACTTGGGCGACGTAGGCGGCGAACGAGTACGCAGGCGCGGTCCCGGCCCGGGCGCCTTTGAAGGAACCGCCCATCGGGGGGCTCGAGTACGCCCCGCTCGCGGTCAGGGCGCCCGAACGTTCCATCGCCTTGTGGAGCGCCTCGAGGAACGTCACGGCGACGTCCGGCCGGTGGCGGGGCCCGTAGCGCTCGTGCCCGACCGCGATCTGGTCGGTGGGATACCCGGTGAGTTCCGCGGCCGCGTGGACGAGCTTCCCCTTGATCTCCTCGGCGGCGCGTCGGGCCGCGTTCCCCATCATGAAGGTGACGCGCGAGGAGTAGCTCCCGATATCGATCGGGCTCACGTCGGAGTCGACGCGGACCACGTGGACCCGCTCAAGGTCGACCCCGAGCACCTCCGCCACGATCGCCGCGAGCAGGGTGTTCGAACCCTGGCCGATGTCGGCCTGCATGCAATGGACCGCAATCCCGCCGTCCATGTCGACCTTGAGGTGGACCGTGCATTGGGGCATCTTCGGGGTGAAGTGGATCGGGCTGTTCGAACCGGAGATGTAGAACCCGCAGCCGAGCCCGATCCCCTCCCCGAACGGGAGCTTACGGAACTTCTCGGCCCACCCGCTGCGCTCTTTCGAGGCGGCGAGGCATTTCCGGAAAGAAGTGGACGTGATGCGGAACTCGTTCACCGTGGTCGAGTTCGGCGGGAGGGCGTTGCGCTCGCGCATCTCGAACGGGTCGATCCCCAGCGATTCGGCGAGCTCGTCGAGCCCCACCTCCACGGAGTAGCGGATGTTCGTCCCGCCGTGGGCCCGCATCGCGCCGTTCGGCGGCTTGTTCGTGTAGACCCGGCGACCGCGGTAGCGGAAGTTGGGGACCCGGTACGGGCCCATCGCGAGGACCCCGTTATAGTAGGTGGTGACCGTCCCGAAGGAGTCTCCACGCGCCCCCGTCGATCACGGCGGAGATATCGTAGGCGAGAAGTTTGCCGTCGGCGTCCGCGGCGATCCGGACCTCGTTCTGGGTCGGATGCCGACCGTGGTTCGTGAGGAAGACGTCCTCGCGGTCGAAACGGATCTTGACCGGGCGCCCGGTCTCGATCGAGAGCGCCGCGCAGACGATCTCGTGAGGAAGGGGATCGGACTTGCCCCCGAAACCGCCGCCGACTTCCGGCTTGATCACGCGGATCCGGTGCATCGGGATCCCGAGGACCTCGGAGAGGGCCCGATGGAGGTAGTGCGGGACCTGGGTCGCGCTCCAGACGGTGACCCGACCATCCGGTGTCGCCTCGGCGATGGTCGCCATCGGCTCGGTGAAGGCGTGGGTCACCCCCGCGAAGCTTCCCCGGACCCGCACGCTCGCCCGCGCCTTCGCGAAGGCAGCGTCGACGTCGCCGAAGTGCTGGACGACCTCCTTCTGGATGTTCGTCCCGGCGAGGCCGCGGGTATGGATCGGTTCGGCGACCGGCGTGAGGCCGGTCTGCGGGTCGGCGTATTCTGGGAGCGGTTCGTAGTCGACCCGGATCGCCGCCAGGGCGCGCTCGGCCGTCGGCTCGTCGGCCGCAGCGACCGCAGCGACGATGTCGCCGATGTATCGGGCCTTGCCGACGGCGATCGCGGTCTCGTCGTGCGTGATCGGCAGCACGCCGAACGGGGTGGGGTAGCGGTCGCCGGTGAGGACCGCATGGACCCCCGGCAGGGCGCGCGCGGCGCTCCCGTCGATCGACCGGATCCGGGCGTGGGGCCAGGGCGAGCGGAGGAGGCCGCCATAGAGCATCCCCGGGCGCTTGATGTCGTCCGTGTACTCCGCGCGGCCGGTGACCTTGAACGGACCTTCGATGTACGGGATCCTACCTCCGAGGAGGCGGAATGGCGTCTCGGAACCCGCCGAGGCCATCTACGACCCTCCGGAGGCGGACGCCGCCTCGATCGCCTCGATGATCTTCGTGTAGCCGGTGCACCGGCACAGGTTTCCCGAGATCGCCTCGATGATCTCCCCGCGGGACGGGTGGGGCCGGTCCCTTAGGAGAGCGGTCGCGGTCATGATGAACCCCGGAGTGCAGAACCCGCACTGGGTCGCGCCCCGTTCGACGAACGCGGCTTGGACCGGGTTGAGCCCGGCCGCCGGCGTGACCCCCTCGATCGTCGTGACCGCGCGCCCTTCGGCCAAGCGGGCGAGGGTGAGGCAAGAGAGCCGCGGCCGCCCGTCGATCCAGACCGTGCAGCAACCGCACGTGCCGAGGTCGCAGCCCCGCTTGGTACCCGTGAGATTGAGGTCCTCCCGGAGGAGATCGAGCAGGATGCGTTCCGGTGGGCAGGCGGTCTCGACCGGCTGCCCGTTGATCTTGAGCCTAAGGGGACGCAGGGACGATTCGTCCGCCATTTTCGAGGAGGGAGGCTTCGGGGCTATTAGCCCTGCGGGCAGGGTGCATCCCTCGGACGATCTCCGCGACGATGCTGACCGCGATCTCCTCCGGCGTCTCGGCGCCGATCGGAAGGCCCACGGGGGAACGGATGCGGGCGAGCGCCTTCGCCGAAGCGCCGCGCCGACGCAGATCGGCGAGGATGTGGGTGCGCTTCACCCGGCTCGCGATGAAGCCGATCTCGTTGGGGAAATGGGCGAGCGCGGACTCGAGGACGTCGGTATCCTTACCCGCATCATAACCGAGCACGTAGAGGTGGGTGAACGATTCCGGCCGGAAGACCTCGAAGAGGCCGGCCGGTCCGACGACCGCGCGGCGCTCGGCCTCCGGGAACCGGTCGGCCCCGACCCACTGTTCCCGGTCGTCGGCGATGGAGTAATCGTACTCGAGCGTCGGTAGGAGGCGGGCGAGCGCGGCGGCGACGTGGCCGCCGCCCCAGAGGAGCAGGTTGGGGCGGGCCGCGACGAACTCGACCGCGATGTCCACCGAGCCCCCGCAGAGGCTCGGCAGCCCACCCTCGACCCAGTGCTTGAGGTCAAAGTGGTGGAGCCCGCCGGTCCGTTGCCCGAGCGCCGATCGCGCAAGCTCCTTCACGCGCTCCTCGAGGGCGGCCCCGCCGACGGTCCCGACCGTAGAGCCGTCGGAACGCAAGATCATCGACGCCCCCACCTTGCCCGGTACCGAGCCGACGGAGCGGACCACGGTCGCCCGCACGAAGGGCTCATGGGCCTCCATGAGGCGCAACGCTTCGCGCGTCAGCTTACGGTCCAAGGGACACCCCCTCTCGCGCGGCCCACGCTGCCCGGGCCGACCAGTAGGCGTCCGGTGAGTCGACGTTCTCGAGCACGCCGGGATCCTCGGTCACGACCCGGCGAACCTGCGGCCCGAGCTCCGGCAAGAGCGAGCGGAGCGGGGCCGAGGGGGCGAGCGCGAGCGCCCGTTCGATCGCGGGCTTGCGGAGCAGGATCGGATGTCCGCCCTCCCCCCGGTAGGTCGGGAGGAACCACACCGCGAGGGCGTCGCGGTCGGCGGCCGCCCGGAGGCGGCCCACGGTCCCCTCGGCGACGAACGGATGGTCGACCGGCCACAGGAGGATCTCTTCCACCCCGGAGAGGGCCCGCGCGCCGACGTGGAACGATCCGGTTCGGCCCTCGGCCCAATCGGGGTTCTCGATGAATTCGATCGTTCCGGCGGGAACCGATCGGAGGATCTCCTCCCGGTGCGGCCCGACCACCCCCACAATGCGGGCGATCCCGGCCTCCTGGCAGATGCGGGCGATCCGGCCGATCGCCGTTTCGGCCCCGACCGGGAGGAGGGCCTTCGCCTGGCCACCGAACCGGCGGGATTCACCGGCGCTCAAGATCACTGCGGCCCAGCCACCGCCCGGCCCTTCTGGACGCTCTGTGTACACGATATTCCTCGCCGATTCTCCGTCAGCCGGGACTCACTCTTAAATATCGCCGTCTGGTGGCCGCGCGCACCATGGTTCATGCCTTCGACGTGCCGGCCTCGGCGCTCCTGCCCCGGGTCGCGGCCGAGTTGAAGACCCGCCAGCTCGTCAACCCCCCGCCCTGGTCCGCGTTCGTCAAAACCGGGGTCAGCCGCCAGCAGGCGCCCACCCAAACGGACTGGTGGTACCTCCGCAGCGCCTCGGTGCTCCGCAAGATCTACCTAAAGGGACCCACCGGGGTCGAGCGGCTCGCGGCCGAGTACCGGGGAAAACGCGACCGCGGCTCGGCGCCGTACCATGCCCGATCCGGGTCCCGGTCCATCCTCCGGGAGATCGTCCAGCAGTTGCAGGGCGCCGGATTGATCAAGCCCTACAAGAACCGGGGCCGGCAGGTGAGCCCCACAGGGCTCAAGCTTCTGGATGCCGCGTCCCGCACCGCCCTGACGGAACTCGCTCAGGGCCGGCCCGAGTTGGCCAAGTACCTCTGACGCCGTACCGTCGGGCGATCGTCGAGAGGATCCGATGTCGTACGAGGGCGACCCTGAACTCGCGGAGCTGAGGAAGCGACGCCAGCGCGAGATCGAGGCGATGCAGGCCTCGGGCGCGGTAGGGCCCGCGACGTACTCGGCGCAGCAGGCCGAGGCCGACCGCCGCGAATCGGAACGGGCCGAGGCGCTAAGGAGGATCCTCACCCCGGAGGCCCGGGAGCGGCTCGGACGGATCCGCCTCGCCAAGCCCGAGGTGGCGAACGCGGTCGAGCAACAGGTGATCGCGCTCGCCCAGACTGGCCGGCTCCAGCGGGCGATCGACGACGCCACGCTGCGCGCGATCCTCGAGCGGATCATGCCGGAGCGGCGTGAGATCAAGATCACGAGGCGGTAAGTCGGAGGAACGATACATGGCGAATCGTAGGAAGAGCCTCGCGCGGAAGACCCGACTGTTCCGGGCGAGCAAGAGCAACCGGCGGGTGCCGGCCTGGGTGATGCAACGGACGAACCGGACCGTGTCGCGGCACCCGAAGCGCCGCTCCTGGCGCCGCGGGCATCTCCACAAGTAAGGAAGAGTTCGAATGGCGAAGAAGGAGGAGACCGGCCGCACCGAGGACCTCGAACGCGAGTACGTCATCCCGCTGCGGGCAAGCAAGCACCAGCCGTCGCGTCGCCGCCGGGCGGGCCACGCCCTCGAGACCGTCCGAAGGTTCATCGTGCGCCACATGAAGGGGCGCCCCGAGGACGTCTGGATCGACCCACGCCTCAACGAGCACATCTGGGAACGCGGGATTCAGCACATCCCGAGCCAGGTCCGGGTCAAGGCGATCCGGTTCGAGGACGGCCTCATCGAGGTCGACCTGTTGGAAGGGGAATAGGCCCCGCGCCCTGGGAGCCCCTGATTGTCCGTCGGACGCGCCCTGATCGGGGGTTCGCCGTACATCGGGGTCTACATCCGTCCGAGCGATTCCGGCGCGCTCGTCGCCCGGACCACGCCTTCGGACGTCGTCCGGGACGTGGAGCGGCTCCTCAAGGTCCCCTGCGTGCGCACGAGCGTGCTCGACAGCGAGCTCGTCGGCACCCTCGTGGCCCTGAACTCCCACGGCGCGATCGTCGGGGAGGAGATCGACTCCGAGGAGCGCTCGGCCATCGAAAAGATCGCCCCCGTGCACGAGATCCGCAGCCGGTTCAACGCGAGCGGCAACAACATCCTCGCGAACGACTCGGGCGCGATCGTGCACCCCGAGTTCTCCGATGACGTCGTCGGACGGATCGGCGCGGCCCTCCGCGTCCCGGCGCGTCGGGGCACGGTCGCCGGCCTCGGGACGGTCGGGATGGCCGCGGTCGCCACGAACCGAGGACTCGTCGTCCACCCCCGGGCGACCGAGCGCGAGGTCGAGCTCCTCTCGGAGACCCTGCGAGTACCCGTGCACCGGTCGACCGCGAACTTCGGGATCCCGATCGTCGGGGCCTGCCTCGCGGCGAACTCGCGGGCCGTGATCGTGGGCCGGCCGACCACGCCGGTGGAGATCGTCCACCTGCAGGAAGGGCTCGCGATCTTCGACTAGTTCCGGTCGACCGCCCCGGCGACCGGACCGGGCCCTTTGAGTCTAGGTGCCCCGACGGCGCTTGACGTACCGGGTCGCGTATCCCGCGATCCGGTTCGCGAGCTTCTTGTACGTTACCGTGGGCTTCCCATCGACGATCTGGGTGAGGTCGGTGAGCTCGAGGACCTTCTTCTTGTTGGCCGAGAAGTCGCCGGTAAAGGATTCCGGATAGTTCCGGACGAGTTCGATCGCGACGCGCTTGATGTACGTCTGCCGGATATTGCCCATGCGAGCGGCGCCGACCCGGGAACGCCATATAACCGTTCCGTCGGAGGCGGGCCGCGCGCGAACGTCGTCCGAAAGAGCGCCGAACCGGACCGCCTACCGACCGCACCATTCGAAGCCGGTGGTCCGATGCCGAGCGAGATTCTGGCCCACGGGGCAGGCTACGATCTCGTGGCGCGTGGAGGGCGCGGCGACGGTCCGGCTCGGGTGACGGGGCAGCAAGACCCAAATACCCCTACCCGGCTAATTCCAAGGCGTGACCGGGGTCGCCCACAGCACCGCAGCGTCGTTGCGCCACTGTGGGATCGCGCTCTCCCGGACCGGGTGACTGAGCCGATGACCGAGGTCGCCGAGGCGATGAGCCCGGTGCCGGTCGCCCCGAGTGCCGATCGCCAGGTCCTCGTGCTCGACCTCTCCCGTTCGATGCTCGCCCCGCTCCCGGACGCCGGTGGAGCGACCCGCCAGAAGATCGAGGTCGCCCGGTCGGCCGTTCTGAGGATCGTCCAGAATTCCGAGAAGGCCGGCACGCCGTTCGGCCTCGTCACGTTCACTGACACCCCGCGCGTGGTGGTCCCGCTGGGGGAGATACGGGCCGAGAACCTGCCCTATGTCCAGAGCCTCGTCGAGATGCTCACCCCGACCGGTCGGTCGGCAATCTGGGACGCCTTGGCGACGAGCGCGGACCTCCTGAAGGGCGACCACGGTGCGGTCCACGGGACGATCGTGCTCGTGACGGACGGGTGGGACAACTGCTCGACGCGCTACGAGCCGCTCGGGGCCGACCCCAGCCCGAACCCACTCGCCCGCAAGGACCTCTTCGGTTACCTCCTCCCGCCGGGATCGAACCTCACGCTGCGCATCATCGGGATCGGCAACGGGGCCCAACGCGACAAGGGGGTCGACAGCGACCGGATGAACCTCTTCGTGAGCGGGCTCAACTCCCGCGCCCTCTTCCTTGGGGCGCCGGCGACGTTCACGTATGAGGAGGTCGACACGGGGACGGCGCTCTACGCCCAGATGGTCAACGCTTTCGTCGATGTCGAGGAGACGGCCCACCCCGCCCTCGGGACCCTCCACCCGGAAGAGCTCGCCCGGCATGCGGCCCAGGCGGCGAAGGCACTCAAGCAGTCCGAGGAGCATTCCCCGATCCACCGGATCGCCCGGCCCAGCACCCCCCCGCTCGAGGCGGACATGCCCTACTCGGAGGCGCCGATGCTCGAGGTGGACGTCCTCGCGGCGGGTCAGGCCCCGCCTCCCGACCTCCACCAGCGCTACGGGCCGCTCGCCCGGGTCGTCGAGGCCTACCTCAAGCGGGACTACCCGAAGGCGAAGTCGGAGCTCAACCGGTGCCGGCTCGCCCTTCCGCCCGTCACCTTCGCCTATTGGCAGGCGAAGATCGCCTACGGCAGCGGGGACGTCGTCGAGGCCGCCCGGGCCCTGATCGTGGCGTGGAGCGCGACCGAATCGGTCCCGATCCAGAGCCGGATCCGGGTCACGCGCCGCCTCGCGCTGCTGCAGTCCCAGATGCAGAACGATTCGGAGACCGAGTCGCTCCTAAGGTTCGTGGAGGAGACCGAAGCGAAGATCCGCTCGGTGCCCCCCGAGCTGCAGACCCGCATCATGGACCTCTTCGACCACCTCATGGAACTGCGCGGGACCTACCAGTTGACCCGGATCCCGGGGGCCGCCGACCCGGCGACCGCCGCCCAGAAGCACGAGGACGCCGTCGAGGAGATCTTCGGGCTCCTCCAGGACGCCCGGCTCGACAACGCTTCGGGCGACGCGGGAGTCGACGGAGCGCTCGACTTCCTCGAGATCTGCCTCGCCGAGATGCGGTAACCGGGACCGACATGGCGGAGACCAAGCCCCGACCCGGTGCCCGGACCCCGCCGAAGCGGGTGAAGAAGGAGGTCACGGCCCTCGCCAAGATCGCCGTCGTCGGCATACCGGCTTCGGGGAAGACGACCTACTTCCGCTTCCTCTCCGGCCACTTCGGACTCAACCTTCCGATCCTCTACGTCCCGACCCGGCCCGACGGCACGTCGATGCCGGTCTACGGCGACATGCAGAGGGACGTCGTCCTCGAGGAGACGACGTACGAGATGAACGACGCGCAGAAGGCCGGCTCCGGGATCGAGACGACGACCCGCTACTACGTGAGCCACCCGATGGACGACCCGAAGAAGCTCTTCGTCGAGCTTTCGGCCGGACGGGACGAGCAGGGAGTCCTCACCAAGTATCCGCTCCCGACGAAGTACAACCAGTTCGTCGAGATGAAGATGCGATTCCGCTTCGGGCAGGCCGGCACGAGCGGTGGCTCCCGTCCGATGGAGCTTACGACGATCGATGAGGCCGGCGGGATCATCTCCGACTACTTCACCTACGACCGCCTGTGGATCGATTCCGTCGACGACGAGGTGACCGAGCGGATGTGCCGGGTCATCCCGCGCTTCGACACCTGGAAAGCCGACCGCAAGGAGCTGTGGCGGCGGGGCCTCACCCTCCTCGGAAGGTTCGTGCAGGACGCCGACGGGGTCATCCTCCTGCTCTCGCCCTCGCTGCCCTCGCTCCGCGACCAGGCCCAGCAGGTGAACCTCGCCCGCGGCGTCTTCCGGTTCGTCGGCGAGCGGAACCTCCCGCTCGTCATCGCGGTCTCGAAGGCCGACAAGCTCGCGGAGTTCTCGGCGGAGGTCGACAAGGCGGCGAAGGACCGTCAGTTCCGCTCCTCGTTCGACACCACGGACTTCCTCTTGCGCCGGGACGGGGCGAGCATGGGCACGATCCTCATCGCCAACGAGGGCAAGCAGATTCAGGCGAAGGAGGACGTCTTCCTCATCTCCTCGGCCGTGGCCGCGCCGGAGGGCGGGCCGCTCCTCCTGAGCGATTCGGGGAAGCCGGTCGCGCCGACCGAGCCCGGAACGGTCGGAGTTCCCGTGATGGTCAACACCACGCTGCCGCTCGCCCGAGCGTGCGAGCGGATCATGGCCCAGAGGGCGAGCGGGGACGGATGAACGGCCCGGCCGCCACGGTGACCCCCCCGGCGGCCGAGGAATCCGAGTCCCCCACCGCCCGGCCGATCGCCGTCGTCTGGTGCCGCCAGGTCGACAACGAGGAGGAGAGCCCCGGCTACACGACCATACCGGAGGAGTTCCCCGGCCAGCGCGAGACCGTCGAGATCGTGCGAGCGGTCGGTCACCTCGCCATCAACGTCGCCGACACGCACGATTACTGGGACCCGGAGCCGGGGAACTCCCTCTCCTACTACCCGAACCTGTTCCTCTACCCGGCGTTCCGGGGCGAGTACACCTGCCTCGGCCGGATGTTCCTTTCCAAGGAGGACCGGCCCCGGCTCGGGATGAAGACCCTCGTCCTGCCGACCGCCGAGCTCCTCCAGCCGGAGACGTTCGGCCCGTCGATCCTGCGCTGGCACGCCTCGATGGGGGGCTTGAGAAAGCCGATGACCGTCGACCGCGGGGCGATCGAGCCCGGGCTCTATGACCGGGTCGGCGAGGGGTTCCTCTTCCACCACGGCTCCACCGACCCGGTACTCCTGATCGCGAGCGAGCGGTGGGACCCGACGATGCAGGTCCTGCTCGAGATGATCGGGAGCCTGCCCGGCGGCCCTCACCTCCCTCGGCGGGATCCTCGCTTTCCCCTACTTCCTCCCGCAGGCGCGCACCGACCTCCGGCAGCTCCAGGAACAGATCCCGCTCACCCTCGCGGTGATGCGGGTCGCCAAGACCGAGGCGTCCGGGCCCCGGCACGATCGCCGGGTCCAGAGCTGGGAGACCGCGAGCCTCACCGTGCGCGACCTCACCTCGGATACCCTCCCGAGCACGGGCCCGCGCGGGAAGGACCCGCTCCCACTCGTCCTGCAGTACCTCCGGGACCACGCCGAGGCGAAGCTCCAGCCGATCCGCCAACGCGTCGACCTCGTCGAGCTCCCCCGACTGCGGGCCCACCTCGCCGAGACCGAACGCCAGACCGGTCGCGCCCGTCGCAAGGAGTGCTGGCGGATCGGCACCGCCATGGAGAGCGCGGCCCTCCTGCTCCAACGCTCCCGGGGGCGACAGATCCCAGTGAGCGGCGAGACCGCGAAGCGGGCCCAGGAGTACCTGCGTGTCGCCCCGATGAGCGCGCTCCCGCCATCCCGCGAGCCGGACGGCCCCGACACCCCGGACGGCGATCCGTGGGAAACCGCCGAGGAATCGAGACGCCTCTCACCCCGGAACCGGGTCGAGTCGGTCCCGATCCCCACCCGGGAGGACCCCTCCCTGTTGCCCCCGAGTGCCCGGTCCCCGATGCTCGGACTCGCGGTCCCGGCCGAGGACGGCGTCACGATCGAGGAGTCCGATCTCCTGCGGACCGTGCGGGCCGAGGTCGAACGGCAGCTCGCCGAGAGCGGGCCCCAAGCGGCCCCGACGGAGGGCGCGGCCTCGAGTCCCGAGCTCGTGGCCCGGGTCGACGCCCTGGCGGACGCGCTCAACGCCCTTCCCGCCCGCGTCGACGCGAGCCTCACCGAGTCCCTCCACCAGCACCAGCTCGCCATCGCGGCGCTCCGGGAGGAGCTGCGGACCTCCGCGGAGACCGGGGAGGCGAAGCTGAGGGCCTCCTTCGCCGCCGCCCTCGCGCCCGAGATCGACCGGCGGGTCCGGCAAGCGGTCGAACCGAAGCTCGCCGAGGCCCTCCGAGTGGAGACCGAGCGCTCCCACCGCGCCACGATGGAGGAGGTCGAGCGGGCGATCGCCGAGATGCACGAGCGCCTTCAGACGGCCGAGGAAGAGACCCGTTCGACGCTCACCGGCCAGTTGGACCGGCACCTGCGGGACGCGGCGGACCGGGAGATGACCGTCCGAGAGGCGATGGAGGGGCGGCTCAAGGAGTCGCTGCTCGGACGCCTCTCGGAAGCCGAGGAGCATCTCGCCGAGGCGTCCTCGCTCACCGAAGAACGCCTTTCCGGACAGCTCGAGTCCCGTAGCCAGGAGGTCAAAGCGTGGGTCCAGGAGCTCCACGAGGAGGCCGAGGCGCGCGTTCCGGCCCTCCTCGATGAACGTCTACGGACCGTCGAGGAACGTTGGAACGAGCTCGGACGCTCGCAGACCTCGGAGATGAAGGAGGCCTACGTCCAGGCTGTCGCGGACCTCCAGGTCCGCCTCGAGCAGCACATCGGGGAACGCATCCAGGAGGCGGAGACGTCGGAGCGGGACAAGTACCTCCAACTGTTCGCCCGCCTCAAGGAGGAGCTCGACCAGAGCACGGCGAAGCGCCTCGAGGCGGTGGGAACCCTCGGTGTCCCGAAGCCGGTCGAGGCGGCGATCGCCCAGCGCCAGAAGGAGGTCCTGGCCGCGCTCGACCACCGGCTCGGCACCATCGAGGAGCGTCTCCACGTCGAGCAATCGGAAGGGATCCAGCGTCTGGAGAAGCTCGAGGAGATGCTCGCCGACAAAGGCGATGCCCTCGCCCGGGTCGAGGAGTCGCTGCGCTCCGACCTAAGGGACCTCGACTACCGCACGCAACTCCTGACCGACCGGCTGATCCCGGTCGTCCGCAAGGCCTGGCTGAAGATCGCGGAGATCCAGCAGACCCCCGGGCTCGCGAGCGGGCCCGACCCTCGGATCAGCGAGGTCCGGCGCGAGCTCCAGGCCGAGACCCACCGGCTCGAGGGCGAGATCGATCGTCGCATCACCGAGATGCGCCACCGGGTCGAGTCGGCGATCGCCCACCAGGGCCGGATCTGGTTGACCCTGGTCCACCACCTCAAGGAGCTCGCCGACGAGCGCACCGTGGTGGCGGCCGGGATCAGCGAGGGCGCCCCACCGATCTGGCAAGAGACGGAGGCCGCGGCCCACGCGCCGTCCCCGCCGCCGGTGGCCACGGCCCGCCCAGTGAAGGCAACTCCGCCGCCCCCGGCCGCCGGAAAGGCCGCCCCCCGCAAGCTCTTGCGCCGGACGCCCGAACCGCCCCGGGACACCTAGGCCCCCGGAAAGCCCTATCCCGTCCGAAGCGCTCGTCGTCCGGATGGACGACGTCGCCGACCATCGTCACTGCCGGGTCTGCCGGAAGGTCTGCGCTCCGGATTCGGAGACCTGCAGCGCGAAGTGCCAGCGGGAGTACGCTCGACGGGTCGAATCGCGCCGCAATTACATCTGGCTCCTCTACGCCCTCGGCGCGACGATCGTGGTGGTCTTCGTGCTCTCGGCGGTCCATCTGTAGGGGGACCGAGCGTGCGACGCGGCTCGGTGGCGGTCCTCGGGGGGACGTTCGATCGCGTGCACGCGGGCCACCTCGCGCTCCTCGACGCCGCTTTCGCCTACGCGACGAGCGTGCGAGTGGGCGTGACGACGTCCAAGTTCCTGGCCCAGCATCCGAAACCGTTCGGGGACCGGATCCGACCGTACGGCGTGCGTCGGAGGGCGCTCGAACGCCTCCTGAAGCGACGGTACCCCGGCCGCCGCTTTTCGCTCGCTCGCCTCGATGACCCGTTCGGCGGCTCGGTCCGACCGGGGATCGACATCCTCGTCGTTTCTGAGGAGACGCGGGTCGGCGCGCGGGCCGTGAATCGGGCCCGGCGAGCTCGCCACTTCCCGGCCCTGAAGGTCCTGGTCGTGCCGACGGTCCTCGGGCCCGACCGCAAGCCGATCTCGAGCCGTCGGATACGGGCCGGCGAGATCGACGCGATGGGGAACACGGAGCGTCGGCCGCGCGGGGCCGCCCCGAAGAGGCCGGGATCCCGAATGCCGGTCGCGCGCCGACGTTCGACCCCCCGACCGCCCCGGCCGACCCGCGAGAACCGTTAAAGAACCGGACCGGATGTCCGGTCGATGGAGACCTACCTGCGCGTGACCTTCCACAGCGAGGGCGGCAAGCCCTCGGAGATCGCCGCCCGCCTGCAGAAGTTCGGGTTCTCCCCGACCCAGGGGAACTATGACTTCGTCTACGATTGGAAGGGGCCGGCCTCGCGGGACCAGATCCTCGATCTGTGCGATGAGGTCGGGCGGCTGATGAAGGGGTACCGGGTCCTCTTCGAGATCGAAACGGTTTGACCCGGGGCCTCGGCGAGGCGGACCCGGGAAGGGCGGGCCGACCCCCGGGCTTCGCGCCGACATCATCGTGCGCTTAGCCAAAGTTAAATTCCGCGCCCCGGTCGGAGCGGCCGGTGCAGCACTATCCGGTCCGCGCAAGCCATCGACCGAACCTGCAGCCGAAGGCGCTCGAGGCGGTCGTCCGGACCCACTTCGGCGAGACGCTGCTCGAGGGCCCGAAGGTCACGGCGAAGTTCGGGGCGATCTCCCGGCTCGTGGCCCAAGCGGAGGGCCGGGAGTCGGGATCGAGCTCTCGATGGACCCGAAGGTCCCCGAGGAGGTCGCCCGCGAGACCATCGCGCGCTACAACCGCTTCCTCGAGGACGTGACCGGCTACACCTCGAAGGAGCGGGCACGCCGTCTCCGGAAGGAATCGGCGGGATAGCGCCGTGGCCACCTATCCGGAGAACGCGGGACCGTCGACCGAGATCGAGCGCCTTAGGGCCCGCGTCGCCGCGTACTTTCCGGTCTACGAAACGCGCGTCACCCCGCACTCGCTCATCCTGCTCGTCCACGTCGATCCCGCGATCCTCGAGGCCCGGTTCGACGCCCTGCGCCGCGAGCTGTGGGAGAAGTTCTATGTCCCCCAGATCCGCCGCGAGAAGGGCGAGTACGTCGTCGAGGTCGTCCGGCGCCCGCCGATGACGCCGTGGAGCTCGATCGCGAACCTGATCCTGCTCGTCCTCACGGTCGTGACCACGGTCGCGGCCGGGGCGTTCCTGTGGCTCGCATGGCGCGGCGGGAGCGCGCTCTCCTCGGCCGACCTCCTGAACGGGGGGCTCTACTTCGCCCTCCCGCTGATGGCGATCCTCGGCCTCCACGAGCTCGCCCACTTTGTCCTCGCGCGCCACCACCATGTCGAGGCCTCGCTGCCGTACTTCATCCCCGTCCCGCCCCCGTTCCTCCTCTTCGGAACATTCGGCGCGTTCATCAGCCTCCGAGAGCCGATCCCGACGAAGAAGGCCCTCCTCGATATCGGGGCCGCGGGGCCGCTCGCGGGATTCGTCGTCGCGATCCCGGTCACCCTCGGCGGCCTGTGGCTCTCGGCGCATGGCACGCCGCTCTCGATCGCGAACTGCGGCCCCTCGATCGTGGGCGTCAGCTACGGGGGGCTGCAGTGGGGCCCGTCCCTCATCTGGGAGGCCCTCGGACTGTTCGTCCCCGCCTCGGCGTTCGCCCATCTCCACCCCCTCGCCCTTGCCGGATGGGTGGGGTTGCTCGTCACCGCGATCAACCTCCTCCCGGCCGGCCAGCTCGACGGGGGCCATGTCTTCCGGGCGCTCCTCGGGGACCGATCCCGTTTCGTCAGCTACGGGGCGGTGCTGCTCCTCGTTATCCTCGGGTTCCGCTACGAGGGGTGGTTCCTGTTCGCCCTGCTCGTCTTCGTCCTCGGCATGCGACATCCGCCCCCGCTCAACGACATCACTCCGCTCGACGGGAAACGCTGGGCGCTCGGGGGCGTGACCGCGGCCATCCTCGTCGCCGGCTTCGTGATCGTCCCGCTGGCCGCCCCCACAGGCGCTTTCGGCGTGAGCGCCGGGCCGGTGCTCGAACCCGCCTCTCCGCTCCCCGGGTACGCGATCTCCGACAACACCTCGGTCGCGGTCCACGACACGGATCTCTCGACCCACGGCTACCTCGTCTCGGGCAACATCACGGCCGTCTACGCCACGGTGAACGGGACGAGCCAACCCTTGCGAGGGGCGGCCCTCGCCGCGTACGAAGCGAACAGCTCTTGGGTCATCGTCTACCCTTCCGGGGCGACACTGTCCTTCTCCCATATCGGGGGGTTCTCCACCCCCTCCGACCAATTCCTCACGATCGGGGCCGGAGGGACCGCGAAGGTCGGGTTCGAGTTCCTGAACACCGGCGCGGCCGTCGTGACCTTCTCGGTGACCGTGTCCGAGCTCTGCTCGGAGGGCGTGACCCCCGCCACGGTGAGTTTCACCGTGAGCTAGCGGACCTTCTCGCCCTCCGGCGGCGCGCCGCGCACGTAGACCCGGAACTCCCGGGTGAGCGACCGGTGCACCCGATCAGGAACGCTCAGCGAGAGCTGCCACGGTTCCCCGAGGGGGGAAGGGCCCCCGGGAACCACGACCACGATCCGCCCCCCCGGAGCGATCCGGTCGGCCCACGCCGAGAGGACCCGGCCGACGAGCGCTCCCGGGGCCTCGCCCGCCGTGCCGGACGCCCGACCGTACGGCGGGTCGGTCACGATCGCCTGCACGCTCCCGGGATCGAACCGATCGGCAGCCTTCGCGGCGTCCTCGACCAAGAGTCGCTCGGCCTGGATCCCGAAGTGGGCGAGGTTCTGGATCGTCCCGCGGACCATCTCGGCGTCCCGATCGATGCCGCTCACGTCCGCCCCGAGCAAGGCCGCCTCGAGGAGGAGGGCCCCGGTGCCGACGAACGGGTCGACCACCACGTCCCCCGGGTGGATGCGGGCGAGGTTCGCGGCCGCCCGGGCGAGGCGGGGCGGCAGGCTCACCGGTCGTTGGAAGGGGAGTCGGGGCATCCGACGGCGGGCGAGGTCGACCCGATCCACCGCCGCGACCTCCTCGCCGAACCAGACCGACGATCCGGATCGTGGGTGGTAGACGAACCGCCGCTGGGGCGCGACGAGGTCGATGTGCCCTCCACCGGATTTCCAGGCCGCGGCCCATGCCGCCAACGATCCCCCTTGAGCGGGTGAGGTCGGTCGGCCGAGGGGCCGGATCGAGGCGCCGACCGGAGTGCGGACCGCTTCGCTCCGGAGGAGCTCTTCGATGGCGCCCTCCGCCTCGGCCGGCCAAGCCCTCAGGACCCGCCGGGCCAAGCCGAGCCGGCTGGCGAGGTCGACGGGAGAGCGCTCGGGCGGAAGCTCGACCTTTTCGAGGCCCCCCAGTCCGTTCCCCTCACCTAGCCAACGCCCCTCCTCGGCCCCCACGGCGCCGGCGAGCTCCGCCCGTCCGAGGGGACGATTCTCTCCGGAGAGCTCGACGAACCACTCGGTCATGCGACGGGCGGATCCGAGAGCCACGCCGAGACCTTCCGGCGGATCTCGGCCGCATGGCTCCCCTCCCAATAATGGCGGCCGCACCCCGGGCACTCCACGACCAAAAGCCCGTGCTCGACGCGATCGCGGGGGAGCTCCGGAGGCCAAGGGAGGTGGGGATGCGGGGACCACGGGACCAAGCGGGCGTTGCACTCCGGACAGCGATCGAAAGCGAGTTCGAACCGGGCGTCGGGGCGTGCGGCGCGCACCTCCCGGAGCTGCTCGCCGATCTCGGGGGACCGGAGGAGGACCGCGCCCGGCGTCTGCCGGGCGAGCACCCGGTCCCTCGTGAGAAGGATGCGGTGTTCAGTCCGGGCGCGCTCGGAGATCGCCGCGTCGTCCATGGACCGGACGTACTCGACGTCGTGGCCGCAGAAGCGGAGGTATCGGGCGAGGCGGCCGAGCATCTCGTCCGCGAGCCACCGGGGCGGCGCCTCCGCCATCGCGGTTGGCACGCCGACGCGCCCGATGAGCTCTCCCCCCGGTCGGAGTTAAATCTCTCTCCGGCCCCTCCGCCTTGATGCGGCTCTTCGGAACGAACGGGATCCGGGAGATCGTGGGGGCGCGGCTGACCCCGGAGTTCGCGACGTCGTTCGCGGCGGCCGTGGGGCGCACCTTCCCCGTGAGCCGACCGATCGCCGTCGGCTGGGATGGAAGGACCTCGAGTCCGGCCCTCTCCGACGTGGTCGTCGGAACGCTCGCCCTGTACGGTCACCGGATCGTCCCGCTCGGCATCCTCCCCACCCCCGCGATCCAGGTACAGCGTCCCCCGGATCGGGGCCCAGGTCGGCGTCATCGTGACGGCTTCGCACAACCCTCCGGAGTTCAACGGGTTCAAGTGCATCGCCGCCGACGGTCTCGAGGTGAGCCGGCCCGTCGAAGAGTCCATCGAGACCGCCTTCGCCGCTTCGACCCCCGCCCCGGCGGGCTTCGATCGGATGGGGGTCTCGATCCCCGATCTCGGGGGGGCCGCCCGATACGTCGATGGGATCGTGGACGCGGTCGACTCGGCGGCCATCTCGAAACGAAAGTTCACGGTCGTGCTCGATTGCGCGAACGGCGCCTCGGCGGTCACGAGCCCGGTGCTCCTCCGACGGCTGGGATGCCGCGTCATCACGCTGAACGGGAACGTGGATGGCACGTTCCCCGGCGGGCTCGGAGCCCACGGAGGCGAACCTCTCGGACCTTCGCCGGGTGGTGCCGGCCGTCGGCGCCGACCTCGGGATCGCCCACGACGGGGACGCGGACCGGACGATCTTCATCGACCGGGAGGGGGCGTTCGTTCCGGGGGAGAAGGCCCTCACGCTCTTCGCCCAGGACCGGGTCCGACGCCGCGGCGGCGGCCTCGTGGTCACTCCGGTCACCGGGACCCAAGCCGTCGAAGACGTCGTAAAGCCGCTCGGGGGTGAGGTCCTCTACACGCGCGTCGGATCGCCGACGGTCAGCCGGGCGATGAAGGACCGCTCGGCCGTGTTCGGTGGGGAGGAGAACGGGGGTCTGCTGTTCCCGGAGTTCCAACTCGCCCGGGACGGCGCGATGACGGCCGCCGCGATGCTCGACTATCTCGCCCGGGAGAACCTCAGCCTCCGGGACGCCCTCCGGGGCCTTCCCGAATACACCATGGTGAAGCTCAAAGTGGACTGCCCGAGCGATCGGAGCGCGTCGGTCCTGGCCGAGATCGCGAAGGCCTACGAGGGCGGCCCCGGGGAGCTCGTGACCATCGACGGGGTCAAGGTCATCGAGCCGGAGGGGTGGGTCCTGCTCCGGCCCTCCGGCACCGAGCCGATCATCCGGATCTTCGCGGAATCGCGCGATCCGGCCCAGGCTCGGAGCCTCGCGGAGGAGGGCCAGCGGCGGGTCGAGTCCCTTCTGGCCCGGAAGACCCCCGCGGGCGCCCGGTAGTTCGGCCCGGGACGCGCGCCCCGGGGCGGAGGCGCGCCCACCTACGTAAGGTCCGTATGAAGGTGGCTTAAGGAGAGAGGCCTCGTCGAGGATGCCATCGGATGACCTTCGAGGACCGCGCCCCCCGGATGCTCTCGTACGCGACCCTCGAACGTACCCGAGCTCTGCTCCATTCGAGGAGCGCCCGGACGATGGCGGTGTTCATCGGCGTGGTGTACGCGTTCGCCGCGATGCTGCTGGGCGAGATGCTCGTGCTCACTCCCAACTCCGGCCCGCACTACGCGATCGTGCTTTGGAGCTCCGGGAATGGGACGGCCCCGTGGAACTATCCGGCCCTCCTCGTCTCGGCCGGCTGGGGTTCCCTCGCCCTCCCGTTCTTCCCGACGGTGGCGATGGCGATCATGGCGGTCGGCGTCGGGATCGGGATGTCGGTCTCGGTTCTGCTCGCGGCCCGGTTCGATCCGGCAGCCCCGCCGGGTACCGGGAGCGCCGACGCTGGCGGGGTCCGCGGCCGGGTTGACCCCGGCGATGATCGCCCTGGTGACGCTCGGCGCCTGCTGTTCTACGACCGCCGCCGCGACCGCCGGCCTCGGGGTCATCGCGCAGGCGAGCGGGACCTCGATCGACGAGCTCCTCGCCAACAACTGGTACATCGGCGTGTTCCAGATCCTCGTCCTCTGGATCGCCCTGATCGCTCAGGAGCAGCTCGATCTCCGCCTACGGCGTCCTCTTCGGCGTCGGATCTGAATTCGGGCAGGAGACTGCGCGCCCCGTGCGCGTCACGGTTCGAAGCATCGCCGGAGGGGTCGTCCGCGCCGTCCTCGTCGGGATCGGGGTGGTCACAGCGCTCGCGATGTGGTTCGACTGGACCCAGACGAGCCCCCTGGGAGCCTCCGCCGGTTCCTGGTTCCGTTGGATCGTCGAGGAGGAGACCCCGGCGCTCCTCGCCGTGGCGGTCGGCCTCTTCCCACGGTCGCTGGGGGAGACGATCCGTCGTTGGGGACCGCGCGCGGGCCGGGCGTTGTTCCGGGGATCGGTGGGCCTGGTCGGCCTTGCCCTGCTCGCGTGGTACCCCAGCGGCGTGGTCGCGGCGGGCGTCCACGGATTCACGAACCAACTGCTCGGGATCCTCGGCGCGCCCGCCCGCTGGGGAGCCCTTCCGATCACTACCTCGACCGGAGGGGACGGACTGGTCCAGGGAGTCCTTTCCTACGCTCTCCTCGGCCTCTTCTGTTTGACTCTCGCGCTTCGGCCCGACCTCGTCCTGCGCGCTCTGTTGGGCGAGCAGACTCCCGCGCCGGGCGAGGGGCTCGCAGGGGATCGGCGGACCACCGCTCATGAGCGCTCGTCGACGGTCGTTGCGTTCGATGCCGGAAGCCCCGTTCCGACCGATGTCCCGGCCGTGCTCGTCGCCCCCGCTGGCGATGCGGAGCGATGAACGCCTCTCCGCCCGGCCTGGTCGGAGGGCGTCTTGAGCGGAACCCTTCGTCGCGCACCCTGGCCCCGTGGCGCGGGGCGGTGGGCCGGACCCGCAAGGCGACTCGCGTGGGGGCTGTCGACCCCCCGGTGCCGGTGGCCCCACCGTGACGGCACCGTGGCCCGTGATCGGCTTCGGGCTGATCCCGTTCGCCCTCGTCTTTGGCCTGATGCTGGTCGCGAACGTCTACGTGTTCGTCCGACTGCTGCCCCACCACGGCCGGCCGGCCACCCTCGCGGACGCGACGATCCTGATCGGCATCCTCCTCATGGCCCTCGGCCTCTGGTTCGCCCTGATCTACGCCATCCTCGATCCGGGGGGAGCCTCGGAGGTCTCGGTCTTCATCGCCCTCAACAGCATGATGGGCGTCGTCGGGTGCTGGGCGATCGCCCTCTTCCTTCGTGCCGAGACGAAACCACTCGGCGGCCCCCGGTGGCAATGGCCGAGCGTGTTCGCCGCCCTCACCATCGGCAACGAGCTCCTCATGGGGACCGCGTTCGTCCTCGCCCAATCGGGGACCGCGGGATATGCCGCCCTCGGATGGGCTGGCCTAGCCGCGATCGTAGGCGATTCGGCGACCTCGGCCTGGTTCTTCTGGGCGATGCTTGCGAACATGTTCTTCGTCGTCACCTGGGTCCGGATCGACGCCCCTTCCCGATGGGCGCTCCTCGCGTTCTCCCTGACCGCCGCCTTCGGCCCCTGGCTCGTCGCGGCCCCCCTCGAGGGTGGGATCGCCATGGGGCTCCTGATGGCGGGGCTCCTCCTCCAGATGGTCCGAATTCGTCGTCAGGGGCCGTACGGTCTCCCCTACGTCCGGACGCTGGGAGTGGTCTGGGGTGGGTTCGTCCTCATGTCGCTGGGCGAGGGCGCGTTCCTGATGGAGGCCAATCCGGCCTACAAGACGCTCCTTCTCGCGCTCGCCATGTTCGCGGCGATGGGGGCCGAGCTGCTCTACCTGCTCGACCACGGCCTCGAGATCCCCCGTCGTGCGGTCGAGGGGGCCGCCGTCGCGCCCACGCCGGGTCCGTCGGCTGGGTCGGCCGTTGAGACCTGAGACGGCCGAAGGCTCGTCCCCCGACAAGGAGACCCCGCCATGGCCTACGAAAGCCCGGAGGGCGTTCGGTCGGCTGGAACCGGCGGGGGAGAGAGGTATATGGGCGAGGCGGGTCGCTTTCCCATCGGGGAAGGGTACTTGCTACGGACCGCGTCCCGCGCTTGGATGTCCCGCGCCGTCGGAGCGACCCAGATTCGTTCCGGACCCCGAAGGCCCCGGTCCCATCGAAGTTCGACGACCGCGCTCGTGATCCTGTTCGTGTTGGCGGGGATCTCGATCACCTCCACATCCGCAGGGGTCTCGGGAGCGATCCGTTGGGCCGCCGTCCCTCCGGGTCCATTCTCCGCCGCCCATCTATCGTCCCCGTCTTCCCCGTCGTCCGGCCTTTCCGTCGGGGCAGCCGCCTCGGCACCTTCCGGGGAGACCGGCGCCTGCACCGAACCCCGAGCGATGCCACACGCAGGGGCCGGGTGCCCGGTACGCGACGATGCGTGGACCCTGGCCTCGGTCGGATCGAACTCTAGCCCGGTCGCCGAGATCGGCAGCTTCGGCGGGAATGTGAACGTCGGACAGACGCCGATCGGGGTGGCGGCCGATCCGACGAACGGCTGGTTGTACGTCGCGAACTTTGCGGGCGGCACCGTCTCGGTGCTGAATGGGACGGATCTGATCGCCACCGTGAACGTCGGCGGCCCGACGAGCGGGCCCTACGGGGTGGTCTATGACCCGTACAACGGCCTCACCTACGTCACCGACTCCGGGACCGCCTCCGTGGTGGTCCTGAACGGGACCCGCGTCGTCGACACGCTCCTCGTCCAGCCAAACCCCCAGGGCCTCGCCGTCGATCCCGGGACGGGCCGCGTCTACGTAGCGGAGTTCTCGGAGAACAACGTGACGATCCTCGATGGCACGAGCGTCGTCGGCGCCTACCCGGCCGGCCAGGAGCCGACCGGCGTGGCGTACTCCTCGCTCAACGGCGACATGTACATTTCCGACTACGGCGAGGCGAACGTCACCGTCCTGAACGGCACCACCCGGGCGGCCCACATCGCGGTGGGGCCGGGCCCGAAGGGGATCGCGTACGACCTCGTCACCGGGTACGTGTACGTCTCCGACAGCGGCTCGGCGAACGTGAGCGAACTCTACAACCTTTACTTCTCTCGGAACATCCCGGTGCAGAGCGGGCCCGACGGGATCGCCGTCGACGGCGCGAACGGCTACGCTTACGTCGCCAACCAGGCCAATAGCACGGTCAGCGTCCTCAACCAGACCCGGGTCCTCGCAACGATCGGGGTCGGGACCGACCCCGAGGGCGTGGCGTACGACCCGCAGAGCGGGTTCGTCTATACGGGCGACGCTGGGGCGGACCAAGTAACGGGGATCTCCACGATCCTCGGGATCGAGGCGCCGGTGGTCAACGATCAAGGGGTGGAGGTCCAAGCGTCGGACGTCAACCAGACGCTCAACGTGACCGCCCTCCTTTGGGCTCCAGGTGCGGGCAACGATATCCCGTCCTACTACGTCCATCCTTCTCCCGGGTTCGGCTGCGCCTCAGGCCCCAACCTGACGAGCTACGGATTCACGTCGATCCTGAACCTGACCTGCACTCCGACCAAGCCGGGCACCTACAGCATCTGGCTCAACGTCACGGACCACGACACCTCGAAGGTCTGGTCGACGGTGTCGATCCCGGTGGCCCCCGCGCTCAACGTGGCGGCCCCGAACTTCTCGGCGATCTACGTCGGGGGCATCGCGACGACCGACGTCAATGTCTCGGTCGGCCTCTCGGAGGGCACCTCAGGGGGCTCCGGGGTCTACGTCAACTACCGATGGTACGGCCTCACGGGGGCGGTCTGCCAGCAGCTCGACTCCCCGGCCCCGACCTGCGTGTTCCCGACCGACGGATCCTACGAGATCAGTGCCAAGGTGACCGACTCGAACCTCGCCTCATCCGCGGGCGCCCCCTCGCCGCTCCATGTCTACGTGCTCCCGATGGCCTCCGTCCCGACGTCGAACCGATCGGTGGTCGATGTCCACGAACCCGTCAAGTTCTTCGAGGCCGCGAGCGGGGCCCCGGGACCTACTCCTACGTTTGGGGGGGTCTCGGTTCCGCGTCCTGCTCCGGACTCACGGGATCCAGCCCGTCGTGCTTCTTCGCCACTCCGGGGAACTACAGCGTGAACGTCGTGGTCACGGACACGGTAGGGACCATCGTCACGAGCCCGGGCCTTACGTTCGAGGTCCTTCCGCTGCCCACCGTGAGCCCGCCGACGGCGACCCGGACGACCCTCGACGTGGGCCAATCGGTCACGCTCTCGGCGAGCGCGACCGGTGGATTCGGGAACTACACGTTCTCCTGGCAGGGGCTCCCGCTCGACTGCCAGCGCGCGGACACCGCGCAACCCACGTGCACGGCGACGAGCCCGGGTACGTGGATCATCTGGCCCGTGGTGATCGATGGGGATGGCGGGATCGCCGACTCGAGCGCGACGATCTCGATCCAGGTCAACCCCGCCCCTACGGTAGCCGCCCCAACGGTCTCGGCTCCCTCTATCGGGCTCGGGGCGCAGGTCACGATCGCGGCCGATCCGGTCGGAGGGACCGGTGGGTTCACGTTCAACTGGTCGGGCCTTCCCCCCGGCTGTGCGGGCGCCGGGCGGGAGATCCGCTGTACCCCGTCGGATACGGGCACGTACTCGATCTCCGTCGAGATCAAGGACGGGGCCGGACTCGTCGCCCACTCGGGCCCGACCAACCTGACGGTCCGGTCGACGTCGTTCCTCCCCACCTGGTTGCCCCTGAGCGTGTTCGTGACGGTGGTGGCGATCGCCGCGGTCGCCGTCGTGATCGCCGGGGCGCTCGTGATCCGGCGACGTCGCCGACGCTCGGAATACGTCGAGCCGGAACCGGAGGCCGAACCGGAGCCGGAGCCCACTGAGGCTCAATAGCGCCCCGGCGAAGGCGCAGGCCGCCGCGTCGGGGTCGCGCACGTAATAGGGCGGGGGGCCGTCGGCCAAAAAACCATGGACCGGCCCCCCCTCCGTACGCCCGGGCTCGCCCCGAACGAAGTCCCGATCCGACCCGCCGATCGTTAGCCGCCCGCCGTCCGACCCGTGGTCGCCTACAAGTGGCTCGCCCTCTCCAACACCACCATCGCCACGCTGATGGCGGCGATCGACACGAACATCGTCCTGATCTCGCTCCCGACGATTGGCCGCGAGCTTCCCGGGACCTCGGCGACCCTTCTCCTCTGGGTGCTCCTCGGCTACTCGCTCGTCACCGCGGTTGTCCTCCTCAACTTCGGCCGACTGAGCGACATGTTCGGCCGGGTGCGGCTCTATGTGATGGGCTTTGGTATCTTCACGGTCGGCTCGCTACTGTGCGGGCTCTCCCAGACGGGCAGCGAGCTCGTGGCGTTCCGCCTCGTCCAGGCGGTGGGGGCGGGGTTCCTCTTCTCGAACTCGACGGCGATCCTGACCGATGCCTTCCCGCCCAACGAGCGGGGCCGCGCGCTCGGCGTTAACCAGGTCTCGATCGTCGCCGGCGCGGTCGCCGGGCTCGTGATCGGCGGCGTGATCAGCGCCACGATCGGATGGCGGTGGATCTTCTTCGTCAACGTGCCCATCGGGATCCTCGCCACCATCCGCGCCCGGATGGACCTCAAGGAGCTCGCGCTCCCCGAGGAGAAACAGCGCATCGACTGGATCGGGAACGTCCTGCTCGCGGGCGGCCTCGCGATCCTCCTGCTCGGCATCACCCTCGGAGCGCTCGCCCAGCTCTCCGAGGGCGGGGAGATCGCCTCCGTCGTCGTCGGTCTCGTTTTGATCGGGGCCTTCCTGTGGGTCGAGACGCGCGTGCCCTCCCCGATGCTCGACCTCTCCATGTTCCGCCTTCGCCAGTTCACCGCCTCCTCGAGCTCGATGCTTTTGACCGCGCTCTCGCGCGGGGCGTTCACGTTCGTCCTCGTGTTCTATCTCCAGGGCCCGCCACGCTACCTCGATCCGTTCACGGCGGGGCTCTTCCTGATCCCCACCTCCGCGGCCCTCGCCACCTTCGGACCGGTGAGCGGGTGGCTCTCCGATCGGTTCGGGCCGCGGCCGTTCCTCATCGTCGGCCTGATCACCTCCGCCGCCGGGTTCTTCTGGCTGACCCGGGTCGGTCCGGAGGATTCGTTCTGGCAGCTCACCCCCGCCCTCGTCCTGGTCGGGGCCGGGATGGGCCTGTTCGCCGCTCCGAACCGCGCCGCGATGATGAACGCGGTCCCCCCGCGGCGACGGGGCGTCGCCTCGGGCGTCGGGACGACCCTCGTGAACACGGGGATGACGGTCAGCCTTGGGCTCAACCTCACCATCATGGCCGGGGTGCTCCCACGCTCCGCGATCATCGCGATCCTGACGGGCGCGCGGGATCAGAGCTCGGCGCTCCAAGCGGCCCAGGGGTTCCTCGTTTCGATCCACGACATCTTCTTCCTGTCGGCCGCGCTGACGTTGCTCGCCCTGGTCCCGACCCTATTGCGCGGCGCCACCCCACCGTGGACCTCTTCGGAAGCGTAAGGGAAGGTCGTCCCGAGGATACAAAATTACGCGGTCGAGGGTCGTGGAATGGTCCGACCCTCCCTCGACGCATGGCCCCCCAAATCTCAACCCATAGGTCTTTACCGAAGGGAATGGTCGGGTCGCAGGCGGCACTCGCAGCCAGATGGTTTCGGAGAGGAGCGGTCCTCGGGCACGGTCCGACGCTCTTCGGTGGCCCCGGGCCTTGGCCCGGCGACGGCTCTTGGGGGGGACCCTGCCCGCAACATGGATCATCGGGGCCCTGATCGTCGTCTTGCTCGTTTCCGACTTGCCACTGCCCCCGCAGTCCTCGGCGACCGTTCCGCTGCATAGATCCTCGCTCACGCCCGCAGGCACGGCCGCCCCTTCGGCCAACGGCGGTGCCGGGATCCAGCCGTCGAGCTCCGTGATCCAGCCGGGAACGCCGAACCCGGCCCTCTGCCTGCTCGGGCTGACGTGGAGGTGTTCCTCCTCGACGCAGCCTCCGCCGAGCGCCCCGGCGCCCCTCGCGACGGTCCCTTCGGCTTGGACGGATATCACGCCGCCCAAGGGCTCCTCGAATCCGACCGATCGATCCGGCGCTGCGATGGTCTACTATCCCACGGACCACGCGGTCATTCTGTTCGGCGGGGTCGGCTACCTTCCGGGAGAGACCAACATCAGCTACCTGCTCCAGGACACCTGGTCGTTCTCCGACGGGGCGTGGACCGAACTGATCAACGGGGCCTCGTGTACCCCGACGACCTGCCCGTCCCCGCGCAACGACGCGATGCTCGCCTACGACCCCACCGAGAACGCGCTCGTCCTCTTCGGGGGGCTCGGCAGACTCGTCGGCCCTGAACGACACCTGGCTCTTCTCCGGAGGCGTCTGGACCCAGATCACGGATTCCGCAGGAACCCCTCCGGCCCCGCGTTTCTCCGGAGTTATGGCGTTCGATCCGTCCGACAACTACGATGTGCTGTTCGGGGGCGTCACCTTGGCCGGCGATGCGCTCGGAGACACATGGCAGTTCTCGGCAGGCCGCTGGACCAATCTGACGACCCTAGAGAAGACGTCGCCCGAGGCCCGCTCCGGGGCCGCCATGGCGACCTCTCCCGATGGTCACGTCCTGATGTTCGGGGGCGCCGATGCATCGAACGGCGGTACTGACTACGCGATCATCGAGAACTCCTGCAACAACGGGACCGCGGACCTCGGTTTCGGGTCGTCCGCCGTCGGCTGGTGGTTCTTCCACGGCAAGTGGTCACCGATGGGCGGGTACGGGGACACCAACGTCGGGCTGTGCGCCCCCGCGGGGCCCGCGACGCCGGCTCCGCAAGCCCCGCAACCGAGCGCCGCGGGCCCGACCTGCACCTCGGTCTGCGCGAGCCCCCCCTGCGGGAGGGTCAACCCATCGCTCGGCTGGAGCCCGAAGAACGCCCGGTTCGTCCTCTACGGGGGGTACGGCCCAACGGACGAGGGACTTCTCCTTAACTGCACGGGCGGGCCCGCGCTCCTGCGGGACACTTGGACGTACTCGCTCCCCTCCGGGGGCGGGTTCTACTGGTTCAACGCGACGGGCCCGAGCGACCCGCCCGCGCGCGAGTTAGCGGGGTACGCGAGCGACTTCACCGACGATTATTTCGAGGTGTTCGGGGGTTTGGTCGCCTCGACCCCCCGCAACACGACCTGGCGGTTCTACGAACCCCTCCACGCCGAGCTGACGGGACCGTTGAGCTTCGACACGGGGGGCCTCCAGCTCTCCCGGCTTCCGTTCATCGCGATCGGCTACGGGGGCTCCGGGAACCTCGACTACCACTTCGCCGTCCAGAACTCTCGGAACACGAACACCCTCGATAGCAGCGGGCCGTGCAGTTGGTTCTACAACGCCTCGGCCTCGGCGTTGCCGTTCAGCGGCACCGTGGACATCGCCTGTGTCCCGGCCCCCAAGGACTACGGGATCTACCGGATCACGGTCACCGTCACCGACGTCGGGGACTCGTCGAACCTGCCGGTGACGGCGAACTGGACGTATTCGGTCATCCCGCCCGAGGTGATGCGGTTCTATTCCGAGTACGTCACGGACTTCTACTCGAATGTGGACTTCAAGAACCAATTCACGATCTACGCGGAGGTGGCGGGGGGCGCCCCCACGAGAATCTCCGCCACGCTCGGAGGGACCCCGCTCAAGTTCACGGCGTCGAGCAACCCGAAGTACTGGAACGCGACCATCCAGATGTCCTCCTTCCACGCCGGAGCGATCCTCAGCGCGACCGCCCAGTTCCCGGGCTGGACCGAGAACGGCTCTTTCGCCCCGACGATCATCGACACCCCCTCCTGGCTCCTCAGCCTGATCTCCGATACCGGCGCCACGCAATCGATCGTCACCCACGGGTCCGGACCGTGGAACAAGACCTACACGATCGACGAGCGCTACTCTTGGAGCCTGAGCAACGCGACGAACTTCTCGATCCCGGTCACCCTCGTCGGCGGCAGCTACGGCCTCATCCCGTCGGTGAACGTGATGTTCAGCGCGACCTCCGCCGGGGATCTCAGCATCACCGGGAGCTTCTCGCTCAACACCCCGGCGATCACGATCGGCCCGGCCTCCCTCAAGATCTCGGCGAGCTTGTCGCTCACCGGCACCTTCGACGTGGTCGGTTCGGGCGTCCATTGGGGGAGCGCGACCGCCGCGATCACGGTCACGGCGACGCTCACCGCGAGCATCCCGATCTACGGGTTCAGCATCTTCGGGATCAACGTCGGCTTCACCCTCCAGCTGACGATCAGTCCGTCGATCACGCTCGACATGATCTTGGCCCCCCTCACCCCGGGGGGCCAGAGCATCATCTCCAACGTGGACGTCGAGATCCAGAAGTTCCTCGGGAGCTTCCAGCTCGCGTTATCGGCCGCGATCAACTTCGGGATCGGGATCGCCTCGATCGGCCTCGGCGTGGGGCTCTCGGTCGCGATCCAGTTCGTCCTCAACCCGTTCCATCTCGCCGCCGGCTGGGTCAACGGGTCGATCTTCGTCACCGCCTCCTTCCTCTTCTGGTCCGACTCCTTCAACATCGTGGGTCCTTCGACCATCTACTCCTGGGATCCGCCCGCCGCGCTTGGGCTCCGAGACGATCCCTATAGTGGCAGCGGCTACAACAACGGTACCGGGACCCAGTGGGTCCCGCAGCTCGAGTACTACAAGGCGTCCAATTACGATTCGGACCTCTGGAGCCCCTCGCACAGCTCCGGCCCCGCGATCTCGGACATCTACCCTTACACGGAGGTGAGCGCTGCGCCCGCGTACAACGGCGCCTACCTCTTCTACACCGACAACGACCTCAATCACCCGAGCCCGGGAGGTCTCACGGTCTCCGGCGCCGCCCTGAATTCGACCTCGAACGCCCTGACGATCGTGGGCGGTCCCTCGGACCCGGGCTTCGACGCCCTGGCGGTCCCCCAAGCCACCACCCTCCCGGACGGAAGCGTCTATGTCCTCTGGGCGGCGCTCCCGAACTCCGAATCGAGCGTGAACAGCCCCCTCAACCTCACTTCGCTCGACCTCCAGGGCGCCCCCTACTACCCCGCCAACGGGAGCTGGGGTCCGGTGCGCACGTACAGTTCGGGCGGCTTCGCCGAATCCTACCTCGTGGACGCGACCGGAGGTTCGACCGAGGTGGTGGAGCTGGTCTCGAGCACGCCCCTTCTCCAGAACGCGGGGCCCGAACGACTGGTCGGATACGACCTCGCGACCGGCGCGGTCGCCTCCAACGTGAGCGTCATGGGCCTCTCCGAGCTCATCTCGGTTCGGGGCGCGAGCAAGGTCGTTCTCGCGAAGGAGCTCAATGGCAACTACTCGCTTCTTGGCCTCTCGAGCGGGACCGCGGTCGCCCTCGGGTACTCGCCCCCCGCCCAATCCGAGTCGGTCTCCGCCGCGTTCGCCCAAGGCTCCCCCTCCACCCTCGTCCTCCTCGACCGGGAACCGCTCTCTTCCGAACTCGTTCTCTACGATACGGCCAGCCAGCAGACGCTGGCGACCCTCGACCTGGGGGTCGATGCCTTCCAGGCGGAGGCGATCGCGAGCGGGACTACCTACTACGTCTTCGTCCGCTCCTCGGCGGGGATCGAAGGCTGGACCGTCACGGGAGGCACCTTCGCCAACCTTACGACGATCCCCGAGGCCGGCGTCCAGACCTACGGCCTCGTCCAGGCGGCCGGCTCGATCGTCGTCTACTCGATCGCCGTGACCGGCGGCAACTCGACCGATCCGATCAAGAGCCTCCTGCTCTTCGAGATCGGCGCGGCGCTCCCCCTCGTCTCGACGCCCCCGCATCCCCGGACCTCTCCGACCTCGACCTCCGCTTCCGCCCCGAACTGGTCGCTCTATCTCGGGATCGCGGCGGCGCTGGGCGCGGTCCTTCTCGCGGTGATCGCGATCTCCACGCGCCGGCGGCCCCCAAAGGACTCGGGAAGCTCCGCGGGCCCCGCCATGTCCCCTCCCCCTTCCCCCCCGAGTCCGGTGCCTCCTCCCGTCCCCCCGGGAGTTGAGACCGCCGAATGTCGACCCCACCCGCGACGGGCATGATCTTCCGGCGCGGCCGTCGGGGGACCCTACTCGTCATCGCCCTGATCACCGTCTGCGGGATGATGCTCGCGCTGCCGGCAGGGGGCGGGGTTCGGTCGAGCGCTCTACTCCCTGCTCATGGGATCAGCGGGCCGACACCGTCGGCCGGTGCCCTCCCCGCGATCATCATCCGACCTCCGCCCCAGCCGAACTGGGTCAACGTCACGAACGTGTCGAACGGAAGCTCCCCTCCCCCGTCCTTCGGCGGAAGCTCCGCCTACGACCCCGTCGAGAACGGGACGGTCTACTTCGGCGGATGCCGAGAGATCCCGTGCTTCATCCTCACCAACGAGACCTGGGTATTCGCCAACGGGATATGGACGAACCTGACGAACCCGCTCCAGGCGCCGCCCGCCCGGGATTATGCGACCATGGACTACGACGCGAACATGCAGGGCGTCCTCCTGTTCGGAGGGGATGGATATCAGTCCCCCTTGGGCGACACCTGGCTCTTCCAGGGCGGGGTCTGGACGAACGTCTCCGGCTGGGGTCAGGGCCCGCCCGCTCGGTACGGGGCGTCCATGGCGTTCGACCCCCAGCCCGAGGAGAACGGCTCGGTCCTCTTCGGCGGCTACAGCTCCATCATCGGGTACCTGAACGACACCTGGGTCTGGCACGGCGGAGCGGGTTGGGTGCCGCTGACCACCCCCTCGATCTCGCCCCCGCAGGTCGTCTACGCCACGATGGCCTACGATGCCTCGGACGGGTACATGGTCCTCTTCGGCGGGTATGAGGCCTATTCGGCGTTCACGTCGACGACGTGGGAGCTCTATTCGGGCCAGTGGTGGGAAGTCTCCCCCCACAGCGCGCCGACCGCCCGGGACTACTCGGAGATGCTCTACGTGCCGAGCCTTTCCGGCGTGCTCCTGTTCGGGGGGTACGATGCGCTCGGGAACGAGAGGAACGATACGTGGATCTTCGCGAACGGGGCGTGGACCGAGCAATCGCCCTCAAATGCTCCGCCCGCCCGGGACTCGTTCGGCTTCGCCCTCGACGGGACCGGCACCACCGCCCTGATCATCGGCGGGGACAACTTCACCCAGGCGTTCCAGGACACGTGGGCCTACGAATTCACTCCCCAGGTGAGCATCCTTCCCAACGTGAGCACGGCCGAGGTCGGAGAGAACGTGACGTTCTCCGCCTCGGTCGCGCACGGAACGGCCCCGTACGAGATCGCGGTCGGGTTCGGGGACGGTGCGCAGGCGGAGATCACCGCCCCCGGACCGTCGATCTCCTTCCAGCACGCCTTCGCGTTCGTCGGCTCCTTCGAGTTCTCCGCGACGGTAACGGATGCGGTCGGGGCGGTCGCGCCGTCCAACACCTTCCCGTTCCCGATCTCGGGCCCCCGGCCGTCACGGCGACCGCCGCCCCCTCCTCGGGCGAGGTCGGTCTCCGGATCTCCTTCTCGAGCACCCTCGTCGAACCGGGGACCCGACCGGTCAGCTACCTCTGGGAGTTCGGCGACGGCGCTTCGAATACGACCGCCAACGCCACGCACGCCTACGCGGTGGCCGGCACCTACCTCGCTTCGGTTCGCGTCACCGACGCCCACGGTTCCTCGGCGACGAGCTCGGTCTCGGTCGATGTGGCGCCAGCGCCGACCGTCACGGTCGCGGTCGCCCCGAGCGCTCCCGTCGTGGGGGCGCTCGCGAACTTCTATGCGAATGCGACCGGCGGTACGGGGTCGTTCAGCTTTGCCTGGAGGTTCGGCGATGGGGGCGGGAGCACATTCCCCGCCCCCCAGCACGCCTTCGCGAAATCCGGCACGTTCACGGTCGAGGTGTGGGCGAACGATTCCGTCGGCGGGTCGGCCCACGCGTCGGTGACGGTCGTCGTGGGGTCGGGGGCCGGGCCCGGCCCCTCGGCGTCGAGCTCCGTCTCCAGCGCGCCCTGGTGGTTCTGGGCCGGGATCGTGGCCGTGGCCGCGGTCGTCGCGGCAGGAGCGTTCCTCCTGACGCGACGGAACCGGCGACCGTAGGGTCGTACCCCAATGCCCCGCGAGGGCACGTCAGAAGCCGGCGGCCCCGATCAAGGTCCAAACGTATTTTTACTCAATTCCGCTAGCGCCCTCAGTGAGGGTCCGAGGCGGAGTGACCCGGAGATCTCACGCCCCGGCGATCGCCGGCGCCGTCGTCCTACTCTTCCTCTTGAGCCTCGGAACGCGCGGTGGGCCGATCGGACCGACCAGCACGGTCTCTTCCGCGCTTACCGTGGGCGGACACGGTTCCCTCGGCGGCGGGATTGGAACTTTCGCCCAGGAGCGCCCGCTCTCGGGTCCCGTGAACACCGTGGTCGCGACGATCCATGTGCCGGGCGGCCCCACAAGCCTTGGAGCGACGTTCGATCCGTCGAACGGCTACGTCTACTTCGGCTCCAAGGGGACCAATCTCACCGCGATCGACGGAGCGACGAACAAGATCTCGCTCCAGCTGCACCTCGGCCGGTATGCGAGCCCGGCCACCCCGAACTACGTGGGCGGTAGCGTGAACGATCTCTATGTACCGGTGATCTCGACCGACCCGCCGCCCGACAATGTGACGGTGGTGAGCGGGGCATCGGATACCATCGTCAAGTACCTCTCGACGGGCGGGACCTCCTATCCGACGACCGGGGTCTACGATCCGTCGAACGGCTACCTGTACGTGCCGGCCATGGGCGCGACCCTCACGTCCCACGTCACGGTGATCGACACCGCCACGAACTCCGTCGTGACGACGATCCCCGTGGGAGGTTTCCCGAGCACTCCGGCTTTCGATGCCGCCGACGGGGACATCTACGTGCCGAACACCTACTCCTCGAACAACCTCAGCATCATCGATAGCACGACCGACAAGGTCGTCGCGAGCCTTCCGATCGAGTTCCCCGCGAGTGGAACGATCGCCCAGGAGGACCACCTCACGGAGTCTCCGGTGTACGACCCGGTCACCCAGTCGATCTTCCAACCCAACACGGGCAACGCGACCCTCTCGGAGATCCAGGGCACGGGCTTCGTGAGGAACATCACGGTGGGCGCGGGCCCCAGACCCCCGCGGTCGACCCGTTGAACGGCAATCTGTTCGTCCCGATCGCGTTCGTCAATACGAGCACCGGGTACGGCTCGGCGAACGACACGGTGTCGATCGTGAACGTCACCTCCCACACCGTCACCTCGATCACCGTGTGCGAGAGCCCGCAGACCCCCGTCTACGACCCGGCGAACAACGAGATGTACGTCTCCTGCCAGGCGCCGCACAGCACCTACGGGATCGTCGGCGCGGTCAATGCGTCGACGGGAAAGGTCGTGGCGCTGATCACCGTCGGCGTATCCCCGGTGGTCCCGGTGTTCGACAGCACGAACGACGAGCTCTACGTCCCCAACTTCGTCAGCCCGAACGTCACGGTCATCGGCGCAGGGCCGAACACCTCGCCGCCGGGGACCTACCCCGTGTCCTTCACCGAGTCCGGCCTTCCGTCCGGGGACTGGTGGAGCATCACGTTCTCGGGGAGCACCCAGAATGAAACCTCGTCGTCGATCGTCTTCAACGGGATCTCGGACGGAACCTTCCCGTTCAGTCTCGGGGAGTACGGGAACGAGAATAGCTGCATCCCCAAGAACCTGGGCGTTTCCGGGACGGGGTCCGTCACGGTCCATGGGGCCGCGATCACCGTCAATGTCCAGTTCTCCTGTTCTGGAACGCCCGGGTCCCCCGGCTCGGGGGGAAAGACGCTCTTCCTTGGCCTGCCCGGCGACGAAGGTTATCTCGTCCTGGCGGGGGTGGGGGCCGCGATCATCGTGGGACTGGGCGGGGCCTTGTACATACGCTCGCACCGGATGCCCAAGGGCCCCGGGGGCAGCGCACCATCGCCCCCACCCCAAGCCTGGACACCGCCGCCTCCCCCAACGCCGCCTCCGCCCCCGCCGCCCTCGGGATGACTGCGCTCGGCGGGTCGCCCGCCCTCAGTCGGGGGTCGACCGGTGCGCTCGGCCTCCGGGATCTCGGTCAATGCCGGACCCGGTTCGAGTTCAGTTCTTCTCTCCCCGCGGCCCGCGCCGGAAGGGCCGCAGGAGTCGACTGAGCCGAGGCGCCCGAACGACCTCGTGGCGTTGACACGGGACGCACCATCGAACCTCGCGCTCGGAGCCGGTCGCGAGTTCCGGGGTGGCGAAGTGGTGCACGTCGGAGTGCCCGCAGTAGGAGAGCCGGCAAGGGTTGGTCAGCGTCCGATCCATCCCGTCCTTCCCCCTCAAGGACGTATCTATGCGCATTGGGGGATTATAAATCAGTAGGTTGGCGGCTCGCATGGTGGAGCCCACGAGATCGAACTGGTCGACATCCGAGGCTCGCCCGAGGGGGTTACGATTCACCGATTATCCCAAGATCGCGGCCCTCGCGCTCGCCGAATCGATCAACGGGTTGGGCGATCGCACCAATCCCGTGCCCGACCCGGTATGGCACGGGGTCGCGCCTCGCTCTTCGGAGCGCGAGCTCGTGTTCCTGGTCCCGGGGATCGCTAAGCAGAACCTTTACAGTCGCTTCAACGTGACCACTCGGCAGGTCGCCGCGGACTTGGATGGAGCCGACGGCGATTCCAGATAGATATGGAGCAGGGAAGCGGCCCAGGAGTGGGCCCCGAAAAACAAGAGCCGACGATGGCAGCAACGCCGACGGCGTCGGCACCCGACCCCGCCACCGCTGCGGCCTCGGGACCCTCCCTCCGGGTTTGGGGAGTGGTGATCTTCGTGCTGTTCGTCTTGACCTCCGCTATCGGAGGCTCCCTGGCCCTCGAGAGCAGCTACGTCTCATTGAACCTCGCGAGCCACGTCGGTCTGGCGCTCGTCACCCTCGGGATCGCTGGATACGCCTCCTCGTTCGTCGGCCGGTCCTACCGACCACTACCGAGGGCCTCTGCTGGAATCGCGGCCTTGGCCGCCCTGGCGGCAACGATCGCTGGCACGATCTTCTTGGTCGACGGACAAGGTACCCGGCCCTCTACGCGATGGAGGGCTTTGCACTGGTAGGTATCCTTGCGGCCTTAGTGATGATCGCCGTCGGGGGAGATTCGGGGAAGCGGCTGTCGTTGGGAAGCCCGCCCTGAGCCAGAGGCCCGAAGGCCTCCTTGGATGCCAGGGGCGCCTTCACGGGTCGAGCCCACGGGTATTAACGGGACGCCAATCAGGACTTCGGACGTCAAGACCTCCACCGCACGAGGGGTTCGCGCTCGGTCGCTACCGGCTCGTTGTGGGGTTCACCGGCTGCCCGAGCTCGATCGTAGTGCCCTCCGGATCGTACAAGCGAGCGAACCTACCGTTCGGATAGCTCTGAGGATCAACCTCTACGGACACGCCGGCAGTGCGAAGTTGGGTGACCATCGCATCGAGGTCGCGCACGCGGAAATTTACCGTCCACCGTTTCTCGGGCCGGCCGAAATAGTCGCTCGCCTCGGGGAAGGGGCCGAACACCGTCGGCCCGGCCTCTTGCTGCCAGGGGCCCGACTCGTACTTCGCCGACACGTGTCATTGGCAGAGGGCTCACGAAGCGGCTGTACGAGTCGGGTGCGTAAGTTAAGGCTGGCTCGGGATGGCCCGACCGGGCGACGGAACTACGGAGCGGCGCTTCTCGTTTACGAGGCTCGTCGCCGGCGTTCTCTTCCTGAATGCCTCATCCGGGGTCCTGTTCGCGGTCCTCCCGCTGTTTGAGATCCAGGAGGGCGGGGGTCCCCTCCTAGCCACCCTGATCGTCGGGGCCCCGCTGCTCGCGCAGGTCCTCGCAACGTTCCTGTGGGGGACGCTCTCCGACCGCTGGGGGCGGCGACGCGAGTTCCTGACGGGCGGGATTCTCGGTCAGTCGGCCCTGTTCCTCGCCTACCCATTCCTCGACCCGGCCGGCCTGCTCGTCGTCCGCATCGTACAGGTATTCCTCGGGGCCTCCTCGGCCCTTGCGACCACCATCGCGACCGAGGACCCGCTTAGATCGGCCGGCTCGGGGCTTGGTAACCTGTCGCTGTGGGGCGGCGTGGGAGGGGTCCTGGGCGTCGTGGCCGGGTTCCCCTTCCTCGGCGGCGCCGAGTTCACCTCCCACTCCGCCGCTGCGGTGGAGCTGTTCGTGCTCCTTGCGATCCTGAGCGCCGCCTCGGTCGTGTGCCTCGCTTACTCGGGGGAACTCGGACGGGCCCGGGCGGTGGTCCGCCTCCGACAGGCGTTCCACTTCCAAAGCGGCCCGTGGGTGCTGCGTCTTTCGATGGCGGCGGCGATCGTCGGGGTCGCGAACTACACGGTCTACACGCTGTTTCCCTTGTTCGTGCGTGGGGTCCTCGCCCCCGAGGGCCAGGCCCTCTTCGGGGCCGTGCTCAACACGACGCAGCAGCTCGCGCTCCTCTCCATCGGCGCCGGCATAGGGGGCATCCTCGTCTCGCCGATCACGGGGCGTTGGGTGGAGGGCGAACAGATGCGGCGACGCCTCTTCTTGGGCGCGCCCATAGTATACGCGCTTTTGTGGACCGGGTTCGCCCTCCTCCATTCCTACGCGGCGATCTTCCTGATCTGGTCGTTCCCGGCGGCGATCTTCTTGCAGATACCCCTGACCCGGGAGATCGCCGCGCTGACCCCTCCCGAGGAGCGCGGGAGGGCGGTCGGTCTGCTCGTGGCGGCGTACACGTTCGGGGGGCTCGTGGGTTCATTCGTGGCGGGCCTGGGCGTGGAGGCAGGCGTTGCGTACTCGACCATGTTCCTCGTCTCCGCCGGGATCGACCTCGCAGGATTCCTGGCGCTCCTCATCGTGGTCAGCCCCAGGGGTGGAATGCCGACACTCCACCGCCGGGCCGCGTGGGGAGCACCGGAGACGCGAGGCTCTGGGAACACACCGACGAACCCCCCTCCGAACGAAACGTGACGTGTACCCCGCCGGTTTGCACAGGGCGAGGAGTTTGGGGAGGGGGCCGTTCGACGATCTCTCCATGCTCGCTCACGCTACCTCCTCCATCTTCTTCCTTGCGAACTCCACCGGCGTGAGATAGCTCAGCGACTGGTGAGGGCGCTCCTCGTTGTAGTGCTTTAGAGAGACCTCCAGGCGATCTCAAAGGCCGGGCGGTGCCCGTTCTCCCCTGTGGACAGGTCCAACGAGACCAGCGGCGTTCGGTGTCGGTGTTCGTTGGACGCGTTCCCAGTGTACTCCTGACCCTCTCTGAAAATGGGGCATCCCGGCACCTCCCATTCGACGGGAATCGATGCCTGCAAGGGAGAATCGACGGACTTTCGGTCCGGGACGAATTCAGGCGACTTCTAGCGTCCGGGACGCTGCGGCTTGCGGAGGCGGAACCACCATTGCTGCTCCGCTCGGTAGTTGCGGAAGAGCCAGAGCAAGAATGGACGGGAGCTCGACGAGAGGCTAGATCGCTCGAGGGAACGGTAGTATCCCGCCCGCTTGCCGTACCGAATGTTGAACATCGGGTATGTGTCTTGAAAGAGCATCAAGTTCATCGCGAGTCGGCCGATGCGGCCGTTCCCGTCACCGAATGGGTGGATGTCTTCAAACCGAAAATGGAACGACGCTGCTCTTTCGACTGGGTGGAGGGTCGACCGATGGCGTTGGGACCATCGAAGTAGCTCGATCAGCTTTGCTCGAACCTCAGGGGCAGGGGGAGGGATATGCTGGCTACCGCTGATTCGAACTTCGAAGTCACGGATCCTTCCCGCGATATCGGGCTTGGTTTCACCGAAGATGATTTTGTGCCAGCTGAGCAGGTGGATCAGATCAAGAGGTTCAGGACTGTTGAGCAGATGCCTGAGGAGAGCGGCGTGTGTTATGGTCTCCCGAATGTCGCGCATCGGTTTTGAACCGGGACTGATCCCGCCCGTCAGCAGGTCCGAGGTTTCCTGGAAGGTAAGCGTCGAGCCCTCGATCCGGTTGGTATCGTAGGTGAACTCTACGATGAACTCCTCCCGTTCCTTTTCCGCGATCGACTCGGGCAGGTTACGTTGTCGCGCTTGGTAGGCAGCTTGGATCTCTCCCAGGGACAGGTACCAAGTGTCCTCCCAGACGTCCCGTTCCAGAGCCTCCTGCTGAGCTCGGAGACTCCCCGGGCGTACCGTCCCCAAATACATTTCCTTGCGTCGGACTTCACCCGCCCATCGGTAGGTCTGGACCAGGTAGTGGTACCGCTTGTGGCCACGGACCACCGTGCGCACAACGCTCATGCGTGCCTCTACACATATACTGCCCGATTACTATTTAGCGATAATGTAGAGGCATGGTACGTCAGAATCGACTTAAACCAGATGTCCGGCGGATTCGCGAGATTCGAGAGGGCGATGGGCGAAGTCCCCGCCGAAATCCCATTGGAGATTTGAATGGGAAGTGAACAGCGACCGGGCGTGGGGGGATTTGAACCCCCGACCGCCGGGTTAGGAACCCGGTGCCCTATCCAGACTAGGCTACACGCCCCGACGGGCTGTACCGGATTGCCTCATATCCCTTCCCCGGGCCGCCCCGACGCTCGCCGAGACGCCGACCTTCTCCTCCGAACCCTCCGCCAGAGCCGAGAGCGAATCCAGTCACCTTTCTGGCTGGCGTTCACCGCCTTCGGCGGGTTCGGGCGACGATCCTCCACTCGCGAACCCATCTTTCACGTTTCATCGACTGGGGAAGAATGAACTCGCCTCGCTCCCCTCCCGCACTCGATGTTCCTCACCTTCCAGTTCCGACTTCGCCCCAACCCCTCCGTCGAGCGCGAGCTCCTCCGCTGGCTCCACGAGCTCCGGTTCCTCCATAATTACGCCCTCGAGCAGCGCCGCACCGCCTGGCAGAAGGAACATCGGTCCCTCTCCTACCTCGAGCAGCAATCCTCCCTTGCCCGTTGGAGGGACTTCGACTCCGAAGGGCTCGGGAGTCTACCCTACGACCCGGCCCGCGACGTCCTCCAGCGCGTCGACCTCGCCTTCCGAGCGTTCTTTCACCGAATCGGGCAGGGAGGATCTCCCGGTTATCCGAGGTTCCGCCGAGAGATCCGCTCCTTCACCTTCGGACAACCTGACGCCGTGACCGTCCGAACTCGGACGGTCCGCCTTCCAAAGCTCGGCGCCGTCCCTTTCGTCCACCACCGACCCGTCCCCGCGAACGGCGTCCTCAAGAAGGCGATCGTGACCCATGAGGCCGGCGCCTGGTACATCGCCCTCGCCTATGCGCTCCCGGACCCCCCGGGGGCTCCTCCGGGTCCCCCGGAGAACCCCGTTGGAGTCGACCTCGGACTCACCCATCTCGCTACGCTCTCCGAGGGCACCACCATCGATCCCCCGAAGTATCTCCGTAAGGCCGAGAGGCGCCTGGCCCGGGCCCAGCGGTCGCTGGCGCGCAAGCGCCCGGGTTCCCATCGTCGGGAGCGGCAGCGGGAGAAGGTGGCGAGGTGCCATGCGAAGGTCCGCCGACAGCGTCGAGACTTCGCCCACCAGCTCACCTCCCGGTGGGCGTCGCGGCACGACCTGATCGCCTTCGAGGATCTCGACGTGACCCGCCTGTCGCGAGGACCGTTCGCTCGGTCGTTCGCGGACGCCGGGTGGGGGATGCTGAGGATGATGAGCCGCTACAAGATGGCGATGCGGTCGGGTCGGTATGTGGAGGTCCGGTCGGAGGGGACCACGCAGACCTGCTCGATCTGCGGTCATAGGGCCGATCCACCGTTGACGCTGAAGCAGCGGGAGTTCGTGTGCCCCGGGGGCCACCGGATGGACCGCGATTGGAACGCCGCTCGCAACATCCTCGAAAGAGGATGTCTCGGGGTAAGCCGGAAGCCGGCTGAACTGACGCGCGGGGAGAGGGAGCCTCCGCCGGGGTCGGGGGACCGAAGGGTCTACCAGACCCGGCGAGCTCACTCGGGGAGCCGCGAATCGAACCTCACCGGAGGCGGAGCGCCTCCCAACGGTCGGGAAGAGCTCAGGACCGAGCCTTCCCGACCAGAAAGGTGAGCGCTTACCACGCCCTTACCCAGCGCCCAGACGGGACCTGATGTATCTTTCGTCGCCCGCGGCCCCGCGCCTCGAACAGGTCAGGTCGGGGAATGGGCGTCCTTTCGAGGGAGAATCCGGTCATACCGATGATCGACGCGGATCGGGACGGTGGGGGCCGATTGCTGGATCACCTCGATCCCGGAGATCGACTCCTGGAGCGTTGGCATCACCGGCCGACGGGCCTCCTCGGAAGGCGTGGGTGCTCCTCGGTGGCTCGAGGCCCCCATCGCCCCAATCAACAACCGGTCGCTCCCGACGACGTACAAGAAAGGGAAGACCCGGGATTCGCGGACCAGCGACTGGAAGAGCGCCTCGGGACGAAGGCCTGCCTTCGGCGTTCCGGAAATGAACACGTACTCATCGGCGGCGTTCCCTCGATAGGAAGACAGTTTCGAGGGATCGAGGAAGATGCGGTGATGGACCCAACCTTTGGCGACGAGCCGTTGCTGGGAGAACGGTAGGCCGAGCGGCCCGACGAGCCGAGCGCCGTTCTCCGAGTCGGCGAAAGGGCGGGCGAGGAGCTCGCCAGCGGCCCATCGCTGGTGGTCCGTGAGGGGCGTCCCGCCATCCTCTTGCGGGTTCGGCTCGGGCCCACCGATTCCCCTCGGGTACGCGATCGTCCCGGACGTCCCCGAAAGATGCGACCAGAGCCCTTCGAAATCGAAGTAGACCGGCACGCTCGGAGTGCGAAGATCGGCGACCACGGTCCCCGCCGATCCGGCGAGGTCGCCCCACGCCTTCCCGGCCGCCATCGTACGGGCGTCGGTCTCGGTCCGATGGAAGAACGTGCCGACGACCACGGCCGGACCGCCGAGCAGGACGACATTGCCGGGATCGGCGGCCCAACGTTCGAGAAGCTGCTCGACCCGGTCGGCGTAGGGTCGCGCGACGATGAAGGTGGCAAATGGGAACCCGAAACGGTCCGGCTCGGGGACGTAGCGCCCGCGAAGCCACCCCTCGTCGTAGGCCCGCCGACGGGCCGCGTGGTAGGTCGATCTCGGCAATCCGCTCCGGGAGAGCCGCTCCCGCTCCGGAGCAGCGGCCGAGCCGAGCAGTACCGCGATGGTCCGGGCCTCGGCATCGGTGAGCGCCCTCACTCGTACCCCCCTGGGGCGAGACGGTGTGACATGGCGTCCAACTTCGATGAACGACCGATGAACATGCCCTTATAGAAGGTGACACGACTCCTCGTAACTGGTTCGATGAAAACCGGATCCGTTTCGCGGTCGCTCCGCCGAAGTGGCCTCGGCGTCGCGGGGGCGCTGCTGGTCGCCCTCCTAGCCGCGGTTCCGGCTTCTGCCACGCCCTCGGAAGTCTCGTCGACGGCAACGACGATGGGGACGAGTTGGGCCTACGGCGCGAACCATACCGTGAGCGCCACCGGCACCGCCGCCGACGGGAACACGTCGTACAGCCTCCATGCGTACTACGGCTGGAACACGGTCCTGACCCAGACCAACGGCACCCAGGGTTCCTTCGAGATCGAGGTCAACCGCACGATGGGAGCCTCGCTGTATGTGGAATACTGCCGACCGGACTGCAGTTCGCCGACCCGGTCGTTGAACCTCACCGACCACGTATGGGAGTCCGTGGTCGGGTTCGCCAACATGACGAGGTCTGGGGTCGTCTACACCCACGGAGCACCCATTCCCGGGATTGCCCTCGAGAACTCCTCGCTCTCCCAGCGGGGCAATCTCACCGAGACCGCGACCGCCATGGCCCATACCCTCCGCGGGAAGGTCACTGCCTCGGAGAGCCTCTGGGTCGCCACCCAGGCTCGAACCACCGTCTCCTTCCAGCCGTCGCTCGGCCTACTCCCCTTGGACGCCAATGTGACCCAGTGGAACTCGACGTCGACGTACACGGCCTCGGGATCGTGGTCCGTGGTCAGCACCTTCGCCTTCGACTCGTTCTTCGGGACTCGGACCTCAAGCTCGCAGACTTATCCGGGCAGCTTCTCCGGCAGCCAGGGGACGGTTTCGGTCAACGGGACCTATCTCGGACCGAAGGTGCTCACGAACGGGCTCTCGACCTCCGAGTTCGAGCTTCAGATCGCGGGTCCGTTCACCGCTTGGGAGGGGTTCATCCTCGTCCCGAACGCTGCGGACCTCCTGGCCCCGAGCCCGGAGCCGTGGCAGTCCGATGCCGTCGGCTCGCAGTTCGCGCTGACACAGGAGATCGACGTGGCCGGGAGCGCCGGACCCGGGCACCTTCCGATCGTCGCCTCGGCGACCCGGTATCAGCCGGGCGCCACCGATTCGGGTTCGCTCTCGCTGGAATCGGGGGTCATGGCGGCCGTCGGCAGCACCCAACCCGGCGGGTCGAGCTCGATCGCGCCGATGGACGGCCCGGCCGCGTTGACGATCCAAGGCGAACCCGAGTCCCCGAGCGCGGCCCGAGCGAACTCGGATTGCCTCATCGACCAGTGTGGGACGGCTGGGGGGAGCCTCTTGCCGAGAGGGATCCTGGCGATCGCCGTTCTCGTCGTGGTCGCCGCCGTCGTCGCGGCGGTTCTTGTGAGCCGGCAGCCTCCCCGTAAGGAGTCTCCATCCCGCAATGCGGCCCTCTACCCCCAGGGCGCTGGGACGGCCCCGACCACACCTTCGACCCCACCCGGCTCCGCCCGGGGGCCGACCCCTCCGGGCAACCCCTCGGCGGATCCCCTCGGCAACCTCTGGTAACGACCGGGGTCTTCGGCTCCGCGCCCGAGTCGTCGCGTTGAGTCCCGGTCGCTTACAGGTACTGGGATTCGGCGTAGCAGAACCATCGCTGGTACTGGGGCACCCAAGTCACGGGCCGCCCGCAGCGGGGGCAGGGCGGGGCGAGGCTTGGGGGTGGAGCGATTCCGCCGGGGGTCTCGTTGGTGGGCATTGGCGCCGACGGGCTGACGGGCGGCGCGGGGACCGAAGGCGTGCCGATCGACGGGGTGAGGACGTTCGCGGACGCTGTGGCCCCGGGGGGAGCGGGCAGGAGAACCCAGAGGAACCTCCGGTAGGCGACGAAGAGGAGAACCCCCACGACGATCCATCCGAAGATGAACCCCAAGGCGATCCAGGGACGGGACGCGTGCCGGGCCTCGAGATAACGGCCCGCTCCGACGGCCGCCTGGAGTCGCCCGATCTCAAGGAACGTGAGCGCGTTGACGGCAAAACCGATCAGTACCGAAGACCCCAACCCATCCGAACCCGAAGCCGAGAAGCGCGAGGATCACCGCCGCGAGGAAAGCGACGAGATCGAGGATGGCGAAGATCAGCGCCACTATGCCCGCCGGGGCAAGCATCTCGCTGACCGAGCGTACGGCCGGAGAGTCCACGTTCGCGACCGAGGGGGAGACGCCGGGCGATCCGCCGGCCGATGGGATCGTTGGGCGGTTCGACCACGACATCGGGGCGCCGGCATTCTGCCGATGGGAACGTATAATACCCGCGTTCAAGCGGCTGCCACGCTCATCGGACGCCTCCTACGGATCGAGGAACCGACCGTGTGGACCGCCGCGCGCGAGCGGATTCGTGGCCCGTTCCTTCACCTCCGCGCCGGCCGCACGCCAACGCCATTCGCGCCCCACACGGCCCGGCACGGCCGCCAGAATGGGAAGCGGCCGCGCTCTTTCGGACTACCCGCGACGGCTCAGCGGGTAACGGAGGATCGCGGCGACGCCGCCGAACGCCTTGGCGAGCATCTCCCCTTCCTCGCTCTCGGCAGAGATCATCTGGACACTCGCGCCCGAGGCGGAAGCCCTCTGGTAGAGGGTCTCGACGTAGTCGGCGGTCGCCGCCACGGAGAGGGCCGACGCGTGGCACTTGGGGCACGGGCCCTGGGCGAGTTCGTCCACGGCCTCATCGGAGGCGGTGCGTTCGAAACGTTCGCCGCAGTTCGCGCAGGCGAGCGTTACTGTCCGGCGCCGAAGGCCTTCGGAAAGGAGGAGGATGGCGACGGCCCCGACCTCGAGCGCGCGCAGCACGTCCCGCTCGCCGTACGCCGCGAGGCCGTTCTCGGCCTTCCGGATCTCATTGAGCAATCGCTGGACGAGCTGCTTCTCCTCGGTGAGCTCGAGGCCATGCAGGGTCTGGGTCGCCTTCTCGACGAGCTCCTTGAGACCGTAGTCGTCGGTGTAACCGACGTCGAAGAGCGGTTGGACGACCTTCTGCTGGAGCTCGTAGTGGAGGTAACCTTCTTTGAAGAAATACTCCTTCGTGGCCCCGGGACCTCCGATCAGGATCCCCTTGAGCTCGTCCTTCTTCGGCAGGAAGAGCTCGTTCGCCATCTCCCCGCACTTCACGAAGAACTCGTGGGCCGCATGCTCGATCATCCGCTCGAACCGGTGGGCGGATTGCCCCCCGCGCCCGTGCTTGCTCGGGACGAGGGACTCGCGGTTCCGCAGGACCTCGATCCGTTTCCCTCGGAGGAAGCCGATCGTGACCTCGGCCCGGTCCATCACGATCAGCCCCCAGATCTCGGGCTCGTGGACCATCGAGAGCAGCGGGTCGAGGAAGAACGTCGAGTCGCACCGGTAGAGGTAGGTGTTGAGCGGCTCGGGCGGCTCGACGATGAAGGTGACCGACTCCGATTTGTCGGCCCCGATCGCCTTGCTGCCGACGAAGAAGGCGACCCCATGATCGGGGGGCTCCTTGAACCCCCGGACCCGGCCCATGAGCGACTCGATCGCCCACATCACGTTCTTGCGGGTCGTTCGGCTCTTGATGTTGGAGCTCTGGGCGTACTCGTTGCGGAGGTAGGCCATGACGTCCGAGATCTGCTTCGCCGGGGGCACGTAGAGGGAGATGAGCTCCGTAGCGCGGCCCTTCGCGGCCGCGATCTCCTCGATCTTACGACGGAAGGAGTACCGGGCGAGCTGGAGGTCGGGGGCGGCTTCGCTCATGCGTCCTCCGAGGGGATCGGCGTGGCTTCGAGCGGCCGGGGCTCATCCGGAGCGGACCCGAGGGTCCGGGACCCGTTCCCCGGGCGACGGAGTCAGAGGAGCTTGCGAATGTGCTCGTCGATGACTTCTTCCGGGTAGGCGCCGACGATCCGGTCGACGAGCTTCCCTTCCTTGTAGAAGAGGAGGGTCGGGATGCTCATGATCCCGAGTTGGCCCGCCTTCTCCCCGTGGTCGTCGCTGTTGAGCTTTCCAAAGTTGACCTTGCCCTGGTATCGCTGGGCGAGGCGCTCCACGATGGGGGAGACCATCCGGCACGGCCCGCACCAGGGCGCCCACACGTCCACCACGGCGGCGGGGCTCTTCGAAAGGCGGTCGAACCCCGTGCCATCCAGCTCCTCCACGCTCATCGTACGCCTCGAACGATTTCGAAGTTTCCGCGCATATTAAACCCTCGCGCCCGGAGCGCGCTCGCGCGGAGACCGGGCCCGTTCAGCGGCGCGACTCCGGACGGGCGCGATTATTTCTACGCCGACCGCATGTACCTTTCCGTGCCGCGTTCTCCTGATCTCCTTGACCGGGCCGTTGGCCATGCGCTCCCCCTCGGATCCTCAGTGCCCTCGTCGATGCGACCGCTGCGCGAACCCCATCTCGTGACCCCGGCGCTGCGAAAGGCGATCCGCCACCGGATGCTGATGGTCCGCCAGACGGCCCTCGATCGGATCGGCGCGATCACCGGGAGCTCCCCCGAGGATCTACGGCGGCTCCGCCAGGAGCTTTCGACCGGTGACCTCCCCGAGCGGCTCCTCCAGCGCGGGGCCGGTCTCCCGTTCACCCATGAGCTCCCGCAGGGTGCGCTCCTCTACCTCCTGGTGCGATGCGCCCGGCCGCGTCGGCTCGTGGAGACCGGCGTCCGACCCGGCTACTCGACGACCTGGCTCCTCGAGGCGCTCGAGCGGAACGGGGAGGGAGAGCTCTTCTCGATCGGCCCCGGGACGATCCGCGGGCGGGCGAGCGGGGTCTCGCTCGGCACGGTCGGGGAGTTCGTCCCACCGGCCCTGAGGAGTCGGTGGACCCTCGTCCTCGGCAACTCGACGGACCGGCTCGCCGAGGTCCTCGCGAGCGTCGGCCCGATCGACCTCTTCTTCTCCGACAACGGGCCGGACTCGGACCGGACCCGGTTCGAGCTTCGGAAGGCGTGGGCGGCGATGACCCCGGGCGGCCTGATGGTCGCCCACCACATCGACGCCAATCTGGCCTGGTCGGACTTTTGCCAGTGGCAGGGGCTCCCGTCCCAGGTGCTCGACAACGGCCCCCCGCCGATGGGCGCGCTCTCGGTGCGATCCGACCGATCGCACGGGGCGGTCTAGCGCTCGAGCTCCTCGACGAGGTGCTGCGCCGACGGCGCGATCAGTCGGTCGATCGCGGTCCGCACGGCCCGCTCCGAACCCGGGAGCGCGAACACGGGCTTGAGCTTCACGAGATAGAGGCCCGCTCGGCTCAGGATCGCGAGCGGTCCGACCTCGGCGAAGCTCACCGACCGGTACAGTTCGCCGAAACCCGGGAGGAGCCGGCCGCCCATCGCCTCGAGCGCGTTGACCGTCAGGTCCCGGGAGCTCACGCCGGTCCCACCGACGGTGATCGCGATCTCGGTAGCGCGGTCGTCGAGGAGCGGCTCGAGCGCGTCGCGCACGTCCGCGATCGAGTTCGCGACGAGGTGGTACCGGACGAGCCGATGGCCGGCAGATTCCATGCGCTCGATGGCGAGCCGGCCGGACGGGTCGTCCTCCTCGGTGTGGGTGTCGGAGACCGAGAGGATCACGAACCCGAGCGACCGGCCCCCCCCGAGATGGTGGCGTCCAGCGGCGGCGGCCTCCGTCACGGCCCCGCTCCCTTCGACTTCTCCACGAGGGTCACCGGACCCAGCCGAACGTTCGGGTAGAGGCCGCGCTCGTCCTTCTCGAGGTACTTCACCATGTCCCATACCGTCAGGAGCGCCACCGTCGCGCCGACCAGCGCCTCCATTTCGACCCCCGTCCGGCCGAGCGTCTCCGACTCGGCTTCGACCGAGACGGAGGAGCCGGTCGCCCGGATCTCCACCCGGCTCCCGGTGAGCGGGACCGAGTGGCAGTGCGGGATGAGCTCCGAGGTCCGCTTCATCGCAGCGAGCCCCGCGACCTCCGCGGTGGCGATCGGGTCCCCCTTCTCCACCGTGCCGGCGGCGATCGCCGACGCGGTGGCCGGGGAGACCGACAGCTCGCCGGTGGCTCGGGCCCTCCTCAGGACGATCGGCTTGTCGTGGACCGGGCGCTGTCGGGCCACGGATCAGGGCCTCCCGGGGCGGAACCGGGCGACGCGGGCGAGCACGGTCTCGAGCTGCAAGCGTTCCGAGGCGCCCATGGCGAGCCGGAAGTCGACCTCGCCCAGCATCTCCACCATCTCGATCTTCTGGGCCGGCGTGACGAGCGCGTCGGGAAGGTCCGGCACGTAGGCGTGGATCGCCCGGAGGATGTCCTCGCCGCTCGCTCCGCGGTCGGTGAAGAGCCGGTAGAGGCGGTCCCGGGCGCCCAGGAAATCCGGACGGACCGCGAGCTCGATCATCTCCTTGATCTCGTCCCGCAACGGGGTCGTGGCGCACCTTCGGACCGTCTCCAGGGTGACAGGGTTCGCGAACGTCGCCGTGAGCTGGAGGAGGTTCGTCGCCCTCCGGAGATCCCCGGCCGCGGCGACGATGATCGCTTCGTACGCCTCGGGGGCGACCGTGACCCCCTCGCCACGCGCCACCCGCTCGAGCTGCCCCCGGACCTGGGCCTCGGAGAAGGAGCGGAACCGGAAGGCGGCGCAGCGCGATTGGATCGGATCGATGATCCGGGAGGAGTAGTTGCACGAGAGGATGAACCGGCAGGAGCCCGAATACCGCTCCATCATCCGGCGCAGCGAGGCTTGGGCCTCCGCAGTGAGGTTATCGGCCTCGTCGAGGAAGAGGAGCTTGAACCCCACTCCGCCGATCGGCGCGCTCCGGGCGTAGTCCTTGATCGTGGTCCGGACGGTGTCGATCCCCCGCTCGTCGGAGGCGTTGAGCTCAAGGAAGTACTGCCGCCACTCCTCGCCGAAGAGGTCCCTCGCCAAGGCGAGCGCCGCGGTCGTCTTGCCCGTTCCGGGAGGGCCGGCGAAGAGGAGGTGCGGGAGAGAGCGCTTCTTGGCGTAGGCCTGGAGGAGCGGGACGATCCCCTCCTGGCCGACCATGTCGCCGAGCGTCCGCGGCCGGTACTTCTCGACCCAGACCGATGCCGAGACCGCGTCCCCCATAGGTTCTCCCGGGTCGGACGGCCCCGCGCAGAAAAGGGTATTGGCGCTTCGACGCCCGATCCGCCCCGGCCGTCACCCGGGTGGGGGCGGCGGAAGCTCGGCCTCGTCCCGAATGTGGCGTTCGAGCGCCTCCCGGAGAAGCCGCCAGTATTGCCCGAGCGCCTGGCGGTTGCCCCCGTGGCCATCGTGGCGGACGATCTCCACGAGGGCGGAGAGCTCGTCGAGGGAGCCGACGAGGGCGCCATGCTCCCGACGGAGGGTTTGCGCGTCGGTCGTGCCGGCCCGATGGTCGGCGGGGAGAGAATCGAGGAGGCGCTCCGAAGCCCGCACGTGGCGTCCCCAACCTTCCCGCCAGTCCGATTCGGCGGCCTCGATTCGCGCGATCGACGACTCACGGAGCAGGACGAGATCCTCGGGGAAACTCGACCAACGCTCGAGGCACTGGGCCGCCGGATCGGATTCGCGCATCGGCCGGTCCCCCATGGGACCCGGCGGGCGGTCCAGAAGGGCCGTCGCCGCGCGTCGGTCTCGAGCCGGACTCATGGGGTCTCCCCCGATTCCGCGGAGGCGGTCCGGAGATGGGAAAGCCCCGACACGGTCGCGACGCCACCGAGAATCAGGAAGGGAGCGGCCACGACCAGCGACCACGGCCCAAGGTAGACGAGCGATTGGTTGGCCGCGAAGAGAACCGTTCCCCCCACCACCATCGACGCCGGCAGGAGCCAAAGGCCGATCGCGAAGTACGCGACCGCCCCCCCGATGAGGAGGGCCAGGGCGGCAAAGTAGGTGATCCCGGTCCAGGGCATCCGGTGGCCGGATCCGAGGGCGAGGGCGATCCCCCCGGTGAGGGCGGACCCCCCCGTCACGAGAGGGAACAGGATCGACACCTCGTAGAGGTCGAGCTCACCCCGACGTTCGCCGGACGAGGGGCGGGGTCCACGGGCTCCGGACGGCATCCTCTCGGTTCGAGGACGTTCGGACGTCTCTTTATCCTGCCGCCGGCTCCTCCCTGGTCGGGAGATCCGATGCGGGAGCTGCTGGCCCACGTCCAATTCCGGGGAACGATCCGGGAGCGGACGGTGGAACCGTTTCTGGGGCTCCTCAAGGCCCTCCGCGACAAGCGCCGAATCCGGGGCGTCCTCCTCGACATCTCGAGCGGGGGTGGCGGCGACATCCCCTCCACCGATTTCTACCTCGCGGTCAAGCGTCTCGACGCCGTCAAACCCGTGGTCGCCAGCATCGGCTCGCTCGGCGCCTCGGGGGCGTACATGGCCGCGCTCGGTGCCCGTAAGATCTACGCCTACCCGGACTCGGGGGTCGGGTCGATCGGAGTGATCTACCCCCACCTGGCGGTCGAGAAGCTCCTCGCCCGGATCGGGGTGGAGGTCGAGCTCCTCCACGAGGGGCGCCACAAGGACGCCTATCAGGGCCTTCGGCCGCTGACCGACGAAGAGCGGACGAAGCTCCAGTCGGTGGCCCACGACTCTTACCGATCCTTCGTCGAGGTCGTCGCTCGCGAACGGCATCGGTCGGTCTCGGAGATCGAGCCCCTCGCGACGGGAGAGTTCTGGAGCGGGACGCGGGCGCTCCAGCTCGGCCTCGTGGATGCCCTCGGGGACCGCGAGATGGCCCTCGAGGACCTCGCCCAGATGACCTCGGTCCCCGTCCGCAAGACGGTTCGCGTCGGCCCCCCGCGCCCGTTCCTCGAGCGGTTCTTCTCGAGCGGATTCGCTACGATCTCCGGACTCTCGACGAGCCTGCGTGAAGCGATGGAGGATGCCCTGCTCGAATCCCGCCCGTTCGGTCCCCGGTGACCTCGGCCCTCGGCCCACACCGATAAATAGCGCGGCCGGGGTGCTTGGTCGGCATGCCCGACAGCAGCAAGCGCGGATTCTCCTCCGCCGCTGGACTCATCCAGGTACTACGATATGGAAGAGTCGAAGTCCCTCAAGATCGACCCGTACATCGTGGTGATCCTCGGGCTCGGGGCGGCCGTCGTCATCGAAGTCCTGAGCTGGAAGGTCGTCTAGTTCGACGACCCCTGCGAAATCGCCTTTCGATCCCTACCGTTCGATCGGGCACTGAAGGGCCGGGTCCGTAGGATTCGCCCGGGGCGGGCGGGACTAGGCCACCACCATGGGAAGTTCCGGACCGAGCCCGGGGAGGAACCGGTCCTCGCCCGGTCGACCCAGCAAGAGGACCTTCGACTCCGGCGACTCATCGAGGACGTCAAGACCCGTCAGTCGGGCGAGCTCGCGGGCAAAGCCGGCGATCTCCGAGTGTTCCGGGACGTGGTCCCGGCCGAGGCGCTGGCGGGACTTCCCCATGTAGACGTAGCCCTTCGGCTCGATGAAATTCGGCCGCGCCCGTTCGTCGAGCTCGGCGTACTGGTCGACCCAGCCGAGGTTCCAGCCCCGAACCAGCGTGTGGCGGACGACGCGGCGGGTCCGAAGGCCTCGCACGATCTCGAGCGACTCGAGCAGGCGATCCCAGGCGTCCTCCTGGGCGGGGAGCGTCAACCGTCGGAAGATCTCCGGGTTCGGCGCCGTGACGGAGACGTAGAGCTGGGTCGGGAGCGGATCCATGGCCCGGAGGGCGTCGGGGTTCGTGCCGTTCGTGACCAGGAACGTGGTGATCCCGCGCTCCTCGCAGAGCTCGAGGAAGCGATTCATCTTCGGATAGAGGGTCGGCTCGCCGGTCAGGGAGATCGCCACATGGCGGGGCGTCTGCGACTCCTCCCAACGCGCCCGGTCGATCGTCGAGTCCCCCTTGAAGCCGGACAGGATGCGGCGCTGGGCATCGATCGAGCGGTCGAGCAGCCCCTCGGGATCGTCGTACTCGGGCATCGCGTCCTCGTTCTCCCAGCCCTGGTTCCGCCAGCAGAATCGGCAGTGCAGATTGCACGAATCGATCGCCGGCGACATCTGCAGGCAGCGATGACTCTCGATGCCGTAGAAGCGGCCCTTGTAGCAGTCCCGACCCTGGGTCAACGATTGGCGCGTCCAGTAGCAGAGCTTGACGGCACTGTGACGGCCGACGAGCTGGTACCCCTGCCCGGCGAGCTCGACCGAGAGGTCCTGGTCGCCCATCGCTCCGCCGATCGACCCGAACCGACCCATAAGCCTTTTCGACGGTCCCGATCGCGGGGGCGTTCGGAGTTCCATGGACCGGAACCTTCGCTGGCTCGGGTTCGGCTCGGCGGTCCGTGCGAGCGGGCTCAGCCTGATCCTGCCGTACTTCGTCCTCTACCTCCGTAACGTCCTCGGGCTCTCCTACGTGGCGCTCGGGATCCTCTCCACGCTCGTCGGGATCATCCCCCTCGCCCTCGTGCCGGCCGCCGGCCTTCTCGCCGACCGCGCCGGCCGCCGAAGCCTCTTCCTGCTAGGGCTCGTGGGAGAGGCCGCCGGGATCGGTCTCGCGGCGTTCTCGATGCAGGAGCGCTCCCTCGTCGGGGTCATTGCGAGCGTCGTGGGCGCGACCAGCGCGGGCACGCTGGCCGGCCCGGCGCTTTCGGCCTACATCGCCGACCTCGCCACCGGGTCCGACCGGACCCGGGGGTTCACGACCCAGCGGATCGGCTGGAACGTCGGGTTCACGCTCGGCGTGCTCGGCGGCGGGGCGCTGATCGGCCTGGTCGGTTTCGCGGAGGTCGGCTATGGGGCGACGCTCCTACTGGCCGGTGCCCTCGCGGTCCTTGCCCTCCGGCTCGATCCTTCCCCGTACGATCTCGCGCGATCGACCTCGGCGGGGGGTCCGGGGGTTCCGAGGCCTCCGCCCCGCCGCGTCCACACGACGCTCTCTCTCCTCGCCCGGGACCGGGTCTTCCTCGTGATGTGCGCTTCGGTGGCTCTCGCTCAAGTGGCCGTCGCCCAGTGGTCGCCGATCCTCCCCCTCTACGCGAACACCGTGCTCGGCATCCCGTACTCCTGGATCGGCGCGGCCCTCGCGCTCAACGGCCTCCTCGTGGTCGTCGCCCAGGCCCCGACGACCGAGGCGGCGATCGGCCACCGCCACACGACCGTACTCCACCTCGGCATCCTCCTCTACGCCGCCGGCTTCCTGGTCCTCGCGTTCGTGGCCCTGCTCCCCGCGCTCGTTCTCGCGATCTTCTTCGCGAGCGTTTTCGTCCTCACCATGGGCGAGAATGTCCTCTCGATCCCCGTCCAGACGCTTCCGTCGAACTTCGCCCCGGCGTCGGATATCGCGGCGTACAATGGGGCCTTCGCGGCGATCATCGGGATCGGGCAGCTCGTCGCGCCGACGATCGGCGGGCTCGTCCTGGCGGCCACCGCGAACCCGGCGTTGACGTGGGGGATCCTCGTCCTACCGATCGTGCCGGCCCTCCTCCTGAGCCAGCTCTACGTGGTCCCGCGGATCCGGGCCTCGGCCAACCGGGCGTGAGGCCGAGCGGGACCTAGACCCGGGCCCCGCGGGGACTCGCTGTTGCTCCCGCGCCTCCGGGCCGAAACCGATTTCCCCCGGGCGCCGCTGGTCGACCGATGTTCGAACAGCTCGAGCCGGCCGAGGTCGCTCGCCGGATGGCGGGGAGCCCCGGCGTCGTCCTCCTCGATGTCCGGGAACCGTGGGAACGGGCGCAGGCGGCGATCGAGCCGTCGCTCCACATCCCGATGCAGGAGATCTCTCAGCGGATCGCGGAGCTTCCGCGCGACCGGCCGATCGTCGTCTACTGCCACTCCGGCCACCGTTCGTCGATGGTCGCCATGTACCTCTCGAACCAGGGCCTCAAAGACATCGCGAACCTCTCCGGGGGCATCGAAGCTTGGTCGCTCAAGGTCGATCCCCAGGTCCCTCGATACTAGAGCCGGTCCCGTGGTCGATCCGCTCGAACAGATCCGGCGCGACGTGGTCGTTTGCGCGAAGCGCCCGAGGCTCGTCGCGTACCGATCCCGCGTCGCCCGGGAGAAGAAGCGGGAGTTCCGCGACGAGGAGTACCTGGGGACGCCCGGTGCCGGGCTTCGGTGACCCTAACGCGTCCCTCGTCGTCGTAGGACTTGCCCCGGCCGCCCACGGTTCGAACCGCACCGGTCGGGTCTTCACGGGCGACCGATCGGCCGCGTTCCTCGTCCGCGGGCTCTTCGAGTCCGGGTTCGCGAGCCAGCCGACCTCCGTCCGACGCGGCGACGGCCTGCGCTACGACGGGGCGTACATCACCGCCGCCGTCCGATGCGTCCCGCCGGACAATCGCCCCCGCCCGGACGAGCTCGAACGCTGCCGCCCGTATCTCGAACGGGAGGCTGAGGGCGCTCCCGAGAGCCCGAGCCTACCTGGCCCTCGGCGGGTTCGCGTGGGACGCCACGCTGCGCACGGCGGCCGAGGTGGTCGGGATCGCGACCCCCCGAGCCCCGTTCGCCCATGGCCTCGCCGTCCCGCTCGGCCCTTCCCGGCCGATCGTCTGGGCCTCCTACCATCCGAGCCCCCAGAACACGAACACCGGGCGGCTGACCCGCGAGATGTTCGTCGGACTCCTCCGTCAGATCCGGGGTTCCTGGGGCAACGCCAGCACCGCCTGAGGACCTCGGGGTTCCCGTCCGGTGGGCGCCGGGAGGCGCGCGGACCCCCGAAACCTAATCCCGCCGGGGCCCCGTCGGCCCGCCCGCCATGGGCGAGTTCGAACTCCGGGAGCGCGACGGACTCGCCCGGATCGGCCGGTTCCCGACCCCACACGGGGTCTTGGAGACCCCGGCGCTCCTCCCCGTGGTCCACCCCGACCCCCAACGGCAGCCGATCCGCCCCTCAGAGATCCGGCGGCGCTTCGGTTTGAACGCCGTGATCACGAGCGCCTACATCACGTGGCGAACGCCTCCGCTCCGGGAGATCGCGGAGTCGCGGGGGATCCATGGCCTCCTTGAATTCGACGGCCCGGTGATGACCGACTCCGGCGCCTTCCAGCAACACGCCTACGGCTCGGTCGAGGTGACGGACGAGGCGATCTTCTCCTTCCAGCGCCGGATCGGGAGCGACATCGCGACCGTCCTCGACATCTTCACCGAGCCCGAGACCCCCCTCGCCGAGGCGGAGCGGGCCCTCGAGGTGACGAGCGAGCGGGCTCGCAAGGCCCGCGAGCTTTACAAGGGGCTGCTCGCGGTCCCGGTCCAAGGCGGCCTGCACGCCGCCCTGCGGTTTCGCTCCGCGAGCGAGGCGTCGGAGACCGGGGACGTGCTCGCTATCGGAGGCGTCGTTCCCCTGATGGAACGCTACCAGTTCGCCGATCTCGCCCGGGTCCTGATCGCCGCCCGGCCCGGCCTTTCCCCCGGGGCCGCCGTTCACCTCTTCGGCACCGGCCACCCGATGACGTTCGCCTTCGCGGCGCTCTTCGGGGTCGACCTGTTCGACTCCTCGGCTTACCTCAAGTTCGCGCGGCGGGGGGCCCTGATGTTCCCCGACGGGACGGTCGCGCTCGACGAGATCCGTGAGCCGATCTGCCGATGCGCCCTCTGCGAAGAGGTACCGCTGCTCGACCTCCCCCGGCTCAATCCGGAGGAGCGCGTCGTCCGGATCGCCGAGCATAACCTCCTCCAGTGCGCCCAAGAGATCTCGCAGGTCCGCCAGGCGATCCGAGACGGGACGCTGTGGGAGCTCGCCGAGCGGCGGGCGGCCGCGCACCCGGCCCTCCAAGCCGGCCTTCGGACCACGGTCCGAGGGGTCCGGACGTTCCTGCCGACCGAGCCCGAGAGCCGTCGGTCGTTCCGGGTCATCGGCCCGACGAGCGGCCTACGGCCGTCGGTGATCCGCTTCCTCGCCCAGGTCGAGCGCTGGAGGGCGGGCCGGGAGCCGTACCTCGACCACCCGAGGGTCCCGCTGACCCCGGCCGCCCTCTCCAGGACCCCGACGCACACGCGCTCAGGGGAGCCGATCCTTTGGGCGGCCACCACCGCGATCGGCCGGATCCCGCTCGAACTCACCGAGATCTATCCGATCGGATGCTACCTCGGGCTCGAGGAGTTCGAGAGCCGTGCCGACGCTACGCCCCCCGCGGAGGAGTCGCCCTCGCTCGACGTCGACCCGTCGCTCGACTACTCCGAGGAGTGGACGGGACGCCAGCTCCGGGGGATGTTCGAGTGGGTGCATGGCCGGGAGGGAGCCCATTCCCTACTCGACCGGGGACTCCGGGGAGAGCGCTCCGCCCGCACCGGCCGGCTGCGATCGGTCGTCCGGGACGGCCAGCGCTTCTTCACGATCGGGAACGACGGTTTGCCGAGACCGACCTGGATCGGGGCCGAACTCCTCCACGAGTGCCGGCCGTTCCCCGCCCAGCGGATCATCGCCGACACGGACTCCGTGCCGTTCGTCGAGGAGGGCCGCAGCCTCTTCTCTCGGTTCGTGAAAGGCGGGGACTCCTCCCTGATCCCCGGCTCGAGCGCGCTCATCGTCGACGAATCGGACCGCCTCCTCGCGGTCGGGCGGCTCGTGCTCGCGCCGCCCGAGATGGGCCGGATCCCCCGGGCGGTGGCGGTCCGGGTCGTCGCCCACCGCCATCGACCCGACGGGGAACCGGACCCGGAGGAGCGCTCGACGGACGCGCCGACCGGCCCTTCAGGGCATGACGTTTAAACGGCCGGACGCGTTCTCCGGGCCCCGGTAGCCTACCGGTTTCCACCATGCGGACCTACCTCTTGTTGCACCTCGACAGCGAGGGCGGAACTTACTCCGACATCGCCGAGACCCTCGTCGACATCGGGTTTCGGCCCCACACCGACGGCGGGTACGATTTCGTCTATGACTGGGGGCGCGAAGCGACGGTCGAGGAGTCGCTGGCCTTCGCCGATCGAGTGCAGGCGGCGATGCACGGGCAACGAACGTTCTTCAGGATCGAATCGGTCGAGGAGTGAACCGGCGACCTCGCCGAACGCCTCGGGGGGCGTCGGTCGCGCTTTAAGCGGGGGCTCGCTCGGCCGCCGATGGCGGTCCTCGGGATCGAATCGACAGCCCACACGGCCTCCGTCGGGATCGTCGGGGAGCGCGCCGAGGTGCTCGGGCTGGCCTCCGACATGTACCGGCCTCCGGCGGGCGGGATCCACCCTCGGGAGGCCGCGAACCACCACGTGGAGCGGCTCCCGGGCCTCGTCGAGGCGGCGGTCCGGGAAGCCCGCATCGACCCGTCCGAGCTCGAGGCCATCGCCTTCGCTCAAGGGCCGGGACTGGGCCCTTGCCTTCGGGCAGGGGCGACCGTCGCCCGGATGCTCGCCCTCTCCTGGGACCGGCCGCTCGTCCCCGTGAACCACTGCGTGGCCCACGTCGAGATCGCGCGGGTCATGAGCGGGCTCGACGACGCCCTGCTCTTGTACGCGAGCGGCGGCAACACCCAGATCATCGCCTACGGGGCCGGCCGGTACCGGGTCCTCGGCGAGACGCTCGACGTGGGGATCGGCAACTTCCTCGACAAGCTCTGGATCGGACTCGGCGGGACCTTCCCGGGCGGGCCGGCGATCGAGGCGGCCGCCAAGGAGGGATCGAACCTCCTTCCGCTGCCGTACAGCGTCCACGGGATGGATGTGGCATTCTCGGGGATCCTGACCGCGGCGCTCGAGCTCGCCCGACGAGGGGCCGACCGGCGGGACCTCGCCTATTCCGTGGAAGCGACCACCTATGCCATGCTGACCGAGGTCACCGAGCGGGCGCTCGCCCACCTCGGTCGAAGGGACGTGGTGCTCGGCGGCGGCGTGGCGTGCAACGAGCGCCTCCAGGGGATGGTCCGGGCCATGGTCGAGGCCCGGGGCGGACGGAGCTACGCCCCGCCGAAGCGGCTGTGCGTCGACAACGGGGCGATGATCGCCTGGACGGGCCTCCTCGCGGCCCGCGCCGGCCGGTCGGTGGAGATCGAACGCTCGGCCGTGCGGCCCCGACAGCGCACGGACCTCGTCGACGTCCCGTGGCGGACCGACCTAGCGATGTAGTCCCCGGGCCGAAAGCCACGCGAGCGACCCGAACGCGACCTTCGAGATCTCCTGGAGGACGGGGGTGAGGAATCCGAAGTGGGGGAGCGCTCCGTAGAACAGGAGGCCGTCGGCGTACGGGTCGGCGAGGCCGGTGGCGTCGACCGGGCCGAACGCCGTCGGGCGGTAGAGCGGGTTCGCCTTGTTCGAGTAGGTGATCGCGATCGTGTGCCCGGTCCCGTAGACCTTCGCGAGGCAAGAGGGGTAGGGGGGCACCGTGTTGTCGAGCGTGGAGATGACGAGCAGCGGCCCCTGGGACGACGGCTGGTTGTCGACCCAGAGCTTGACGGTGTTCGTCCCGTTGCTGGTGAACCCGAGGATGTCGTTCTGCTGGTAGATGATCCGCTGCGCCGGGCTGTTCGCGGAGACGTACACGTTGGAGTAGGACTCCGACCAGACCGAGAAGAACGTCGAGAGGTTGTACTCGTAGTTCCAGTCCGAGAGGATGTTGATCGTGTTCGGCGTGAAACCGTAGGAGGCCGGCTCCGTTAGCACGGGTAAGTTGCACTGGTAATTGTTGGGGAAGCTATTGTTCCGGCCGATCGAGCCCGGGAGGTTGACCACCGTCCCGTTGATGTTGATGGTCAACATCGGGGCGGTCCCATAGACCTCAGAAGCGCTCGGGCACCAGGAAGTGGAGAAGTCGGTGGTACCCCGTTGCGGGTAGGTCGGGACCCCGCTCCCCCCCGGGATCGGCACGAGCGAGATGCAGGGGGTCGGGAGGTTCGAAAGGACGAGGACGATCGTCACCACCGCGATGATAGCCACCGGGACCCCGATCACGAGGGCGCGCCGCCACGGGGAGCGACTCGTGGGGTCGTGTCCGGCCTTCTTGCGGGCTCGGTCGCGCTTCCGCTTCGCCCGTCGGTCCTCGGGGGTCAGCTCCTCCGGTAGGGTCTCCTCGACGTCCTTTCCCCGACGTTTGGACACGGCGCGCCGAGAGAGCTGCCCCCCATAAACCTCTCCCTTGGCCGGCGTCGTCCCGCGGAGCGGAGGCCCGCAGGGCCGGCTCCGTCAGTAGTTTGTCGATCCGTGAGCTTCGATGAACTGGGCGAGCTCGTTCCAGTCCCTCCGGCGGGCGTATCGGAGGAGATGGCCCGGATGGAAGTAGAGGCCCGCGAGTTCCGGGCGGTCATCTTGCGGGAGGAGATCGCTCTCGAACCGGACCCCCATGGGGTTCCCCTCGAACGACTGGTTGCATCCAAAGCAGATCGCGCCCTTCGGCACTTTGGCGGGGAGCCGGTTCAGCGTCATCGCTCGGCGGGACGACCGCGCGCTCGGAAAGGCATTGCCCCTTTGGCCCGCCCCCCCTTCGGGGAGCCCGGCGCAAGCTCCGAGTCGAGGCGTTCATCGAGAGCAGGGCTCGGTCCGTGATGTCGTCCCGGCAGCGACCCGTAAAGAGGAGGGCACCCCCTCTCGACCGCGTGGAGGAGGTCGAGGTCCTGGTCGTCGGTGCCGGGCCCGCCGGCAGCACCGCGGCCCGGCTCCTCGCGGAGCGGTCCCACGAGGTCCTCGTGGTCGAGGAGCACGACCGGGTTGGACATCCGGTCCAGTGCGCGGGGCTCGTCTCCCAGCGGGTGCTCGACCTTGCGGGCCCCGGATCCTACGTCGCGGGTCCGGTCCGCGGGGCGACCGTCTTCGGGCCCGGAAAGGGCCGGGTGACTTTTCGGGCACAGGACCCTCGGGCCTTCGTCATCGACCGCGGGGGGCTCGACCGGCATCTCGCCGACCGCGCGGCCCGGGCCGGCGCCCGGTTCTCCGCGGGCACGAAGTTCGGCGAAGTGATCGGGCGCGAGGGCGACCGCCCGGTCGTGGACCTCATCGGTTCGGACGGCGGTCACCGCTCGCTCCGCGCCCGATTGGTGATCGGCGCGGACGGGGTCGCGAGCGCGGTCGCCCGGGCGTTCCGGCTCCGCCGGCCGGTGGAGATCCTCCCGGCGTTCGAGGCCGAGTTCCCCGCCGACGGAGGTGATCCCGGGGAGGTCGAGGTCTACCTGGGCCGACAGATCGCCCCCGGCCTCTTCGGATGGTCGATCCCCGACCAGGCGGGGGGCGCGAGGATCGGGGTCGCCGCGAGCGCAGACGGCACCCCGGCCCGGACCTACTTCGACCATCTCGTCGAGCGGATCCGGACCCTGCACGGCCGGGCGCTCCGGAGCCCGACCTCGCTGATCGTCTCCGGCATCCCGGTTGGCCGGGTCCCGCATACTTCAGGGGACTCCGTGCTCCTCGTGGGGGACGCCGCGGCCCAGGTGAAACCCCTGTCGGGAGGTGGGATCTACACCGGGATGCGGTGCGCGGAGCTCGCGGCCGAGGTCGCGGACCGGGCCCTCGCCTCCGGGGACCTCTCGGCGCGTTCGCTCGGGCGCTACGACGCGGCCTGGAGGGCCGAGCTCGGAGGCGAGTTCGACCGGGCCCTCTACCTGAGGCGCCTCTTCCTGCGGCTCACCGACGCGGAGCTCGACGAGATCGTCTCGACCCTTAACCGGGCCGAACTTCAGGGGACGATCGTCGCCTTCGGAGACATCGATTTCCCGAGCGGCGTGGCCCGGGCGCTGCTCGGTCAGTCGCCTTCGCTCGTGCGACTCTTCCCCAAGGCGCTCGCCGCCCTCTGGGGATCGGGCGGCGCCCGCTTACGGGACCTCGACCCAGGTCCCCGCCGCCAGGCGAGGTAACCCCCGACCCCGGCGAGCACGAAGCTCGCGCCGAGGATCCCGTAGAGCCAAGGGGCCACTGGGCTGGGCCGCACCAGGGCCGCGCTCTCGGGGACGATCCCGGAGACTCCGAGGCGGCTCACGTTGAGCGTCGAGGTGCCGTTGGGGCCCTCGGTCGCGCTCGCCCAGGCACTGTTCGAGAAGTACCCTCTCGATTCGAGCAGGTAGGCGTTCCCGGCCTCCGTGAAGGAGACCGAGCATCGCAGGTCGAACGTTCCCGCGGGGGTCCCGGCCGGCGCCTCGAACGTGATCGCCACGTCCCCCGGCGCGGTCCAGCGATCACCGGAAGAAATCGAGGCCAGGGCCACCGATGTCGACGTTCCGTTAGAGTTCCCACCCACCAGGGCCGGTGTCGGGCTCGGGAGGGGGACCGTTGAGCCTCCGGGATAGGGGGCGAAAGCGTACAGCCCGAGCGTCAGTACCACCGACGTCATGGGACCGGAGAACGGGTTCGAGAGGACGAATCCGATCGCGCCGCTCCCCCCCGGCGAGAGTACGGGAGCCGAGAGGTTCGAGAGAACCGGTCCCGCGAGACCGCTGGGTAGGATCGGATACGCCGAGGCTACCGGGCCGGCCGTCAGGAGCGCCAGGGAGACCGACAGCCCAACGACGAACGAAAGCAGCGACCGGCTAAGCACCCGGGGGCTCCGCCTCCCGGCGGACCTCGGCCATGGCGACCAGCCGTCGGATCCGGGCGAGAGCCTCCCGACGGCCGGATGGCCCGCCCCGCCCGAGCAGCGCCGCTCCGTACGAACGAGGTCCGGGGAGGTTCGGCACGCTCGCCTTGTAGAGGGCGCGCGCGAGCGCGAGGGGTCGGCCGGTCATGCGGACCGCCTCATCGTCGGCCCGGAACTCCTCCCGGCTGGTCAGTCGGGCCGAGAGGAACGCGAGGATCGGGTCCCACCGGAGGAGGCGGGCAAGGGTCCGGAGGAAGGTGAGGTAGCGGCCGTCGAGATCGCCGAGGTGACCCGCCTCGTGGGCGAGGACCGCGGCGAGCTCGTTCTCCGAAAGGAGGTCGACGAGCGCCCGGGAAACTACGATCACCTCGGTCCGTCGGGGGAGGTGGGCCCGGCCGGCGAAGGTGACGAGCGTGAACGAGAACGCCTCGGGAGCCGGCGACTCGGAACAGAGCAGGAGGACGGGGAACGGCGGGGGGCGGAGGCCATCTGGCCAATTGAGTACGGTCGGCCGCATGAGGTGGAGCGTCCCGCGCCCGACCGCTTGGTTCACGAGAAATGCGAAGCCGAGGATCCCGAACGCCCCAAGCGCCCCTTCGAGCCAAAGGGGGGCGGCCGAGAGTTCGAAGAGCGCGAGAGCCCCGCCGGGGTACCGGGCGATCCCGAGGAGCGCCGGCCATCCCCCATGGGCGACCACCCAGACCAATAGCGTGGTGGCGAGGAGCGACCACAGGGCGAGGAAGGCAGCGGCCAACCGAAGAACGAGGGTCGGCCGGGCCGCCCGGAATGCATAGGCGAGGCCGACGCCCGAGGCGATCCAGATCAGGACCGGCAGGTACATCAGCGCGGCGAGCAGGGCAGCCACGAGGACCCCGCTACAGCCGCAACCGTCGCCGGAGCTCGCGCTCCTCGGACGGGTCTAGCTTCGCGAGTTCCTCGTTCAAGTGCACCACGCCGGCCGGACCGAAGAGCGACACCACGCCCTTGAGCAGATTCACCATGTACTTATGCTCAAAGTCGACCGCCTGGTAGACGTAGCGCTCCCCGCCTCGGCAAGGCTCCCGGGTCCGGCGCACGAGACCCTTTTCGTGGAGTCGGCCCAGGACCGTCGCGACCGTGGTGTAGGCGATCGGCTGATGGTGGCGGACAAACTCTTCGAGGACGGCCCTCGCCGGGGCCTTCTTCAGCCGCTGCAGGGTGAGCAGAACTTGCGCCTCGAGGGACCCGATCAATCGCCACCCGTTCCTAAGATTCGATGGGAACGGCGCCTTTTGAACCTGCGGACCGGACCGTTCGAACGGGACGGACCGAACGGACGTGCCCGGACCACCCGCCGGTGCTCCGGGCCCATAAGAGGTCGCGCGCACCTGACAAGTTCGATGGCGGCGCCGGCCTTGCCGAGTTCCTCGGTACCGACGGCCCGGAGCACGGGGACGCCGAGGGCGGGGGCCGAGGTCATCCTCTCGGTCGATTCGGTCTCGAAGTCCTACGGTCCCGTCCCGGCGCTCCAGACGGTCAGTTTCGAATTGCCCGCGGGCGAGATCCTCGGCCTGCTCGGTCCGAACGGCGCGGGCAAGTCGACGATGATGAAGTCGATCCTCGGCCTCGTCCGCCCGGAGGCCGGCCGCATCTCCCTCTTCGGCCGCCCGAGCGACTCCGATCCGACCGAGCTGAAGCGCCACATCGGCTACGTCCCCGAGAACCCGGCGCTCTACGAGTTCCTGACCGGCGAGGAGTACCTCGATTTCGTCGCGGATATGTACGGCCTCGATCCGTCGACCCGGGCGCCCCGGATCGCCCGGTTCCTCACCGGCCTCGAGCTCGCCGGCCACGAACACGCCCTCATCAGCGGCTACTCGCTCGGGATGCGGCAAAAGGTCGCCCTGACCGCGGCGCTCCTCCACCGGCCGAAGCTCTTGATCCTCGACGAGCCGCTGAACGGGCTCGACCCACGATCGGCCCGGGTGGTGAAGGACCTCTTGCGGAGCCTTGCCTCCCAGGAGGGGGTTGGGATCCTGTTCAGCACCCACGTCCTCGAGATCGCCCAGGCCATCTGCGATCGGGTCGTGATCCTCGACCGCGGCCGCGTGATCGCGGCCGGGACGATGGGGTCGCTGCGGGAGCGGGCTGGTCTCTCCGGATCCGGGCTCGAGGAGGTCTTCCTGGCCCTGACCGGGACCGGGGACCTCGGGGACGTCGTCGCCGCGCTCGCCCGCTAGGGGGCGTCGTGAACCTTCACCGGGTCCGACGACTTTGGGGTATCCTGCTCATCTCCCAGTTCCGGTCCGGTCGGTCATCGTCGGATCCGACGAGCTTCTTCAGCCGGACCTACGCCATGCTCGTCCTCGATGTCGCCCTGTTCCTCGCTTCGGCCGGGGTCACGTGGACCGTGGTACGAGCGCTCCCCGACCGTCCGGCGACCTTTGCGGCCGTGGTCGCGGCCGCCGCCCCCTTCGTGCCCTTCCTCGCCGTGGGCGTGGTGGCGATCGCCGGCGTCCTCTTCGAGCTGACCGCGACCGCCCGCTTCTCGGGAAGTGATGCGGCGAACTGGCTTCCGATCACGCCGTCAGAGTACACGGTCGCCTCCGCCTCCGCGATCGTCACCTCCTACTCCCCGGTCGTCGTCCTGCTTCTGGGCGGACTCCTCCCGATCGCCCTGTCCGGAAACGACGGGCCGACCTACCTCCTCGCGCTGGTGCTCGGGGTCCTGGGGCTGCTCGAGGGCGGATTCCTCGTCGAGATCGTCCGGTCGGTCAGCCAGCGCAGCGGGCGCTCGGCCTCGGGCCGTTTCGGCTCGGTGGCGATCGTGGTCCGGGCCGCGCTGATCGTCGGGATCATCGTGGTCTTCGATCTCGCGTTCAATCCCGTATTCCTTGTCGGCTTCCTTAACGTCCTCACCGGGAACCCGATCGCCGCCGGCGTCGTGCCGATCCTTTGGCCGACCGAGGCCCTCATCGACTCGACACGTGGCGCCCTGCCCACCGCGCTCGCCTTTTCGAGCGCGGATATCGGATTCGTCGCGCTCCTCGCGGGCGCGGCCACAGCCCTCCGGCAACGGTATTGGGTCCCGACCGGGGGAGAGATCGAACTCCGTTCGACTCCGAGTCGACCGGGCCATCCCCTCCTCGCCGCGGTCGGGCTCGCGCCACCGGAGGCCGCGATCGTCGCGAAGGATCTGCGGGGCCTCGTGCGCCGTCGGGACATGGTCCCGATCCTCGCCCTCCCGGCGGCCCTCGTCCTGCTGCTCTTGATCGAGGGACCGATGACCGGAGGCTTCGCCGAGGCGATCTGGTCCGGATGGGTCGTCGGATTCTTCGCCCTTCTGCTCTCCACCCGGTGCGTGGGCCAGGAACGCCGCGCGTTCTCCCTCCTCTTTGCCTTCCCGATCGGGGCCTTGACGGTCTTCCGCGCGAAGGCGGCCTCGGTAATGCTCCCCGCCCTCCTTGCGGGAGCCGGCCTCACGGTCGCGGCCACGCTGCTCGGACAGCTCGGCCTCATCAACTTCCTGGCTCTGCTGGTCCTCAACGGCTTCATGGCCGTCCTCCTGACGCTCTGGGGCCTCGGGTTCGCGGCCCGGTATTCGGACTTCCAGGAACGACCCCGGCCCCAGTTCTTGCAGCCGGGTCCGATGCTCGCCGCGATCGGCTCGGGGAGCGCGCTCCTCCTCGTGATCTACGTGCCGGCGGCGATCGGGTTGCTCGGGGGCGCCCCTGGCTATGGGACGCTCCTCGTCGCGACCGCCGCGGTGGTCGCCGCGATCGCCGGCCTCGGCAGCTACTGGTGGGCCCGCCGCGGGTTCGAAGCGCTCGCCCTCGACCTCGCGATGTGAGCGGGTCGCGCGTTCGAACCCGCCGGTCATTCGTTCGAGTTCCGGGAGCTCTATGCCCCCGGTCCGTTCCTCCCGCTCGTGGCGAACGAGGCGCCCCCCGCACGGACGATCCTCGACCTGATCGGCCACACCCCCGCGATCCCGCTCGGGCGGGTCGGTCGCGGGATCCCCTACCGCCTCCTCGCCAAGCTCGAGTTCCTGAACCCTGGCGGCTCGGTGAAGGACCGGATCGGGATCCGGATGATCGATCAGGCGGAGGAGAACGGCTGGCTCAAGCCCGGCGGGACGATCGTGGAGGCGACGAGCGGCAACACCGGTGTCGGCCTTGCCCTCGTCGCGGCGGTTCGAGGGTACCGCATGGTCTTCGTGATCCCGGACAAGATGAGCGCCGAGAAGATCCGCCTCCTGCGGGCCTACGGGGCGCGCGTGGTGGTCACCCCGAGCCAGCTCCCCCCGGACCATCCGATGAGCCACTACTCGGTCGCCCGCCGGCTCGCGAAGGAGATCCCGAACGCCTACTACCCGAACCAGTACCGAGAACCAGCAGAACCCCGAAGCCCACTACCGGACCACGGGGCCCGAGATCGATGCCGACGGCGGCCCGGAGCTCGCCGCCGTGGTGGCGACCGTCGGCACCGGTGGAACTCTGAGCGGGGTCGGCCGGTACTTCAAGGAGCACCGAAAGTCGGTGAAGATCGTGGCCGTCGACCCCCAGGGATCCGTCCTGGGTCCGTACTTCCGGACCCGTCAACCGGCGCAGGCCCATCCTTACCTCGTCGAGGGGATCGGCGAGGATATCGTCCCAAGGTCGATCCATTTCGAGTTCATCGACGAGTTCGTCGAGGTCGGGGACCGGGAGTCGTTCGACATGGCGCGTCGTCTCGCCCGAGAGGAAGGCCTCCTGGTGGGCGGATCGTCGGGCTCGGCGGTGGCGGGGGCGCTCCGATGGCTCGCGGGACGGCCCGTCCCCCTCGGGAGCACGGTCGTCGTGGTCCTCCCGGACTCCGGGGACCGGTACCTCTCGAAGTTCTACTCCGACGAGTGGATGCGCGAGAAGGGTCTGCTCGACGGCGCCGGCTCGGCCCGGGACCTCATCACGGCGAAGTCCGGGGTCCCGGCGCTCGTCGCCGCGGAACCGACCACGCGCGTCCGCGATGCCCTCGAGCTCCTGCACCGCCACGAGATCTCCTGCCTCCCGGTCCTCGACGGAACCACGAACCTCGGCAGCGTCCAGGAGGAAGAGATCCTGAGGCGCGCGCTCGAGGACGGGACCGTCCTCGACCGCACGGTCGCCTCGGTGCTTGGGCCGCCGTTCCCGGAGCTCTTCGCGGACGAGCCGGTCGGCGAGGTCATCCGGCGCCTCCGCGAGGAGCGGACGGTCCTCATCCGTGAGCGGCCGGGCGGCCCCGCCATCGGCGTCCTGACCCGCCACGACCTCCTCGCGTTCCTGTCCTCTCAAGGAGAGAGCTATGCGGTTTAGCACGAGAGCGATCCACGCGGGCCAACCTCCCGATGCGCTGACCGGGGCCGTGAACGTCCCGGTGTACCTGTCGAGCACGTTCGCCCAGTCCGCCCCGAACAAGACCCGGGGATACGTGTACAGCCGCTCCGGCAACCCTACCCGCGCGGTCCTCGAACGGGCCCTCGCCGAGCTCGAGGGGGGCCGGACCGGACTGGCCTTCTCCTCGGGCCTCGGCGCCCTCGCGACGCTGCTCGAGCACTTCCCCTCGGGCAGCCGCATCGTCGCCATCGACGACCTCTACGGCGGGAGCTACCGGCTCTTCGAGCACCACCGCCGGCAGTTCGGTCTCAAGACCGCTTATGTCGACATGACGCGGCTCGAGCCGCTCCGCGAGGCCCTCAAGGAACGGACCGACCTCGTCTACCTCGAATCGCCGACGAATCCCCTTTTGCGACTCGCGGACCTCCGGGCAGTCGCCCAGGTCGCCCATCGGGCCGGAGCGCTCGTCGCCGTCGACAACACCTTCGCCACCCCGGCGCTCCAGCGCCCGATCGAAGCGGGGGCCGATGTGGTCCTCCACTCGACGACGAAGTACCTGGGCGGCCACTCCGACGTCATCGGAGGCGCGCTCGTCGCCAAGGATCCCAAACTCGGGGAACGGCTCCTGTGGCTCCAGAACGCCGTCGGGGCGGTCCCGAGCCCGTTCGATTGCTTCCTCGTCCTGCGGGGGCTGCACACGCTCGCGATCCGGATGAAGGCCCACGGCGAGAGCGCGCGGGCGGTCGCCGAGGTCCTGGAAGGGAACCGGAAGGTCCGCTCGGTCCATTATCCCGGCCTCTCCTCCCACCCCCAGCACGCCCTGGCCCGACGCCAGATGGACGGGTTCGGCGGGATGGTGAGCGTCGACATCGCCGGGGGGAGTCCGGCGGCGCGCCGCTTCCTCCGCCGCCTCAACATCTTCACGCTCGCCGAGAGCCTCGGCGGGGTCGAGTCGCTCATCGATCATCCGGCGACGATGACCCACGCGTCGGTCCCCGCGGCCGACCGGGCCGCCCGCGGGATCACGGGGGGCCTCCTGAGGCTCTCCTGCGGGATCGAGGACCCGGCGGACCTCGCCGACGACGTCCGTAGTGCCCTGCGCGCCGGGTGAGCCGATGCGGCGGTTCACGGTCTACGACACGCTGACCCGCGAGATCCGGCTCTTCGTCCCGATGACCCCCCCGAAGGTGGGCATGTTCGTCTGCGGGATGACCCCGTACGACGACCCGCACATCGGGCACGGCCGGACGTTCGTCGTCTTCGACGTGATCGCGCGCGCGCTCTCCCGCTGGGGGTACCGGGTCTTCTACCTCCAAAACGTCACCAACATCGACGATCGCCTCATCGCCCGGGGCGCCGAAACCGGCACCGACCCGCTCCGGCTCGCGGACCGCCATTTCCTCGCTTATCGGATCGCCATGGAGGAGCTCGGGGTCCGGTCGGTCAACTTCTACCCGCACGCCACCGACTACATGCCCGAGATCATCGCCCAGGTCGGGGCCCTGATCGCGCGCGGCTTCGCCTACGAGGCCCGGGGCTCGGTCTACTACGAGGCGGCGAAGTTCCCCTCGTACGGGAAGCTCTCCGGACAGCGGATCGACCAGGCGAAGCCCGGCACCCGGATCGAGCCGGAGCCGGGCAAGCGGGCCCCGGAGGACTTCGTCCTCTGGAAGGCCGCGAGGCCGGGCGAGCCGACCTGGGACTCCCCCTGGGGCCCCGGACGCCCGGGGTGGCACATCGAGGACACCGCGATCACGGGACGGATCCTCGGGCCCCGCTATGACCTGCACGGCGGCGGGGTCGACCTCAAGTTCCCGCACCACGAGGCCGAGATCGCCCAAGCCGAGGGCGCGTCGGGGCTGAGCCCCCTCGTCCGCTGCTGGATGCACTCCGGGATGCTCCAGTTCCGCGGGGAGAAGATGTCGAAGTCTCTCGGCAACGTCGTCGGCCTGTCGGACACCATCCGGACGTACGGCCCGATGGTGCTACGCTTCTACTACCTCAATGCCCACTACCGAAGTCCGCTCGCCTACGTCCCCGGGGAGAGCCTCGAGCAGGCCGGGGAGTCGTACGGGCACCTCGCCGCCCCGTACGAGCGCCTCCAAGCGGCGTTCTCGCGGGCCGGACCCGACCGGCCCGGACGGGAGCTGCCCGGGGAGTTGCTCGCCGCCTCGGGGGCCTCGTCGACCAGCTCGACGAGGTCCTCGCGGCCGACTTCGCCACTCGGGAGGCGATCGCGGCCCTCTTCGGGTGGGCGAAGACCGTGAACGAATGGCTCCCGCACCTCGACTCGCTCTCGGGGGCATCCCTCGGCGCCCTGGGAGCCCCGTACCGTTGGGGCCGGGAGGTGCTCGGCCTCTTCGAGCTCCCGGCGGAATCGGGAGGTGCGGCGGCCGCCGGGGTCATCGAGGCCGCGATCGGCGCCCGGACGCGGGCGCGCGAGCGGGGGGATTTCGCGGAAGCCGACCGCATCCGGGGCGATCTCCTGGCCGCCGGCATCGTCCTCGAGGACGATGGGCCCCGAACGCGCTGGAGGGCCACGGGGGGGCCCGGGGCTTGAACGGCTTCGGGTTCGTCGAGCACGGTGGCATCGAGCGCACGGGGCCGGTCGAGATCCCGACCCCGGAACCGGGGCCGGGGGAAGTACGGATCCGCCTTCGGGCCGCTTCGTTCAACCATCTCGACCTCTTCACGCTCGCCGGCATTCCCGGCGTGGCGGTCGAGCGTCCCCACGTTCTAGGCTCCGATGGGGCCGGGGTCGTCGATCGCTTGGGCGCCGGGGTGGAAGGAATCCAATCTGGCGACCGCGTCCTGCTGAACCCGGGGCTTTGGGACGGGAGCTGCGAGGCTTGCCTCCGGGGGGATGAATCGCTGTGCCGGAACTACCGGATCGTCGGCGAGCACACCCAGGGGACGGCGACCGAGTTCATCGTGGTCCCCCCTCGCAACGTGCATCCGGCCCCCGAACGTTGGACCTTCGAGCAGGCCGCGGCGGCGCCGCTCGTCTTTCAGACCGCCTGGCGGGCCCTCCGGACGGTGGGCGCGCTGCGAGCGGGCGAGACGTGCGCGGTCATCGGCGCAGGGGGCGGGGTCTCGACCGCGGCGATCCAGATTGCGAAATTGGCCGGGGCCCGCGTGGTGGTCGCCGCCCGGTCGCGCTCGAAGGGCGAGCGGGCGCTCCGCCTCGGGGCCGACGACCTCGTGCTGTTCGGCGGAGAGGAGCTTCCGCTCGACCGGGCGCTCTGGCAATGGAGCGGGAAACGGGGGGTCGACCTGATCTTCGATTCGGTCGGTCAACCGACGCTCCCGAGGTCGCTCCAGGCTCTCGCCCGGGGAGGCCGGGTGGTGGCCATTGGAGCCACCGGCGGGCCGAAGGTGGAGATCGACCTTCGCACGGTCTTCTGGCGTCAGACCTCGCTGCGCGGAAGCACGATGGCCGGAGCGCAGGAGTTCCGCGCGGTGCTCGAGGCGTTGTCGGACGGTCGCCTCTCGCCGGTCATCGATTCGACCTTCCCGCTTTCGGACGGGACCCGAGCCCTCGCCCGGATGGGCCACCCCGACCTGTTCGGGAAGGTCGTGCTGACGGTGCCCCAATAGCCAGGATCGGTCGGACCCGGGTCGAGCCACTCTACTTCTGGGCGGAAAGGATCGCAGGAGCTGGCGAAGCTCACCACGCGCCTGAAAGTTGGAAGGTGCTCGACCATCAGGGGGGAAAGCGGGGTCCGGGAGGAATCCGGCGCGCCCACACGCCAGCAGTCAATACAATGTGAACTGCTACATCATTTTTATACCGGGACCACACCATTTGCGAGCGTGAACAGCCCACGCGGCACCGTCCGGACCGCCCGGAGGAACGTTCGCCGGACCGATCGACCCGCCCACCTTCTGATGCTCGGCGCCCTGATGCTCCTCACCGTGCTCGGAGCCTGGGGCGCGCTCGGGGGCTCGCCGAGCTCCGCCTCGGCTCACGCGGCCCCGGTCGCCCCGGCCTCGGCCCACGCCACCTCGGTCCTGCCGCGACCGTCCGCGACCCAATATGGAGGCGACCTGACCGTCCTTTCCGGAACCAACCTGACGATTGGATCGACCCACGGCAACCTGACCTATTACGAAGGGGGCAACATCACGGTCCAGTCGGGGGCCACCCTGACGATCCAGAACACGACCCTCGTGTTCGTGGAGTTCGTCGGGAACTCCGGCTCCGTGGCCGATCAGCTTGCTCACATCTTCCACCTGAGCGTGGCCGGCACGATGGTGCTCTCGAACTCCTCGATCACCACCTTCGTCAACCAGCTCGACCCCTACCCGATCCTCACGGTTACGATCACCGGGAGCCTCCAGATGACCGACGGCGCCCTCGCGTTCCCGGGATCGATCAGCGTGAACGGAAGTTCCGCCCAGCTCTGGCTGTCCCAGAGCATCGTGGAGCGAAACCCGAACATCGGAGAGATACCGGTCAACTCCTCCTCCAACGCCACCGTCTCCGTGGCCCCCGAGTTCATCGCCGCGGTCGACTACGCGCCGACCATCTCCGTCGTCGGTGGGGCCCAGGCGACGTTCCTCGGCTCCGAGCTCAACAACACGTTCCAGGACGCCCTCAACGGAACGATCCTGCCCGGGATCCAGCCGAGCGTCGCTTCGCCGACGCCGGCGAACGCCGTCCTCGGGGCCACCGCGCCCGCGCCCCTGAGACTCCCGGCCCCCTCGAGCGCCGCCGATGCGCTCGCCCTTGCGGCCACCTACCCGACCGTCGTCTCGGGCACCGTCTCGATAGTGTACAACGCCACCGCGGCTTCATCCTCGTCGAACTCGCAGTTCGATATCGCGCCGTCGAGCTGGAACCTGCCCACGATCAACTTCGCCGCGACCTCTCTCGCTACGGTCCGGGTCGCGCTCCCGGGAGCGGCCATCACGAGCATCAATAACGCCGGCGTGCCGAGCTACCTCGCCGCGCTCGCGGCCGGCCAGGTCTCCGTCGCGTTCGGCACGGCGACCACCCCCGTGACGATCCACTCGGTGAACGTCACGTTCGTGGCGCCTTGGAGCTTCAACCTCACCGTCTCCGGCGCCGGAAGCACCCTGACGGCCGCCGACACCTCCTTCGACATGAACTGGAACGCGACGCCGGGGATCTCCGGAGCTCCTCCGTACGTCCCGTGGGGGTCGAACAAGGTCGTCCTTTCCGGAGGCGCCCGCGCTTTCCTCGCGAACGTTTCGATCCCGGAACCCCTCCCGCTCGATTACCAACACCAGTCCTTCGTCGTACCCGACCCCGCGAGCTCCGCAGCGTTCTACCGGTGGCTCGACGTCCCGGTGCGCGGCGCCGGCGGGATCATCGTGCAGGGCGCCTCCGTCCAGGCCGAGTACGCTTACTCCGGGGCCACGAGCGAGAACGCGACCGTCACGGCCCTCAACGCATTCGCCACGGCCGACCCCGCCCTGGCGCAGTATCTCGCCCAGTGGGACGCGTCCGAGGGGATCGCGACGTACGGCGAGGTCGACGCCCAGGGCAACGCGACGCTCCTCGTGGCGAGCGGCGAGGTCACGAGCGTCACCCTCCCCGACGGCAACTTCCTCGGGGACTACCACGTTGGGGTCACCGCGAATCCCGGCAGCGTCGCCGTCACCCAGTGGTTCTACGCCTCCGTTCCGGCCTACCCCTACGATCTGCAACCGACCGGGGCCAACGCGACGGCGCCCACCTCGACCGCGATCGTGAGCTTCCCGCAGTATCGCGTCTCGGTGAGCGCCGGATCGCCTACCTTCGCGCTCACCGGGGTCCAGGTCACCAACAATTCGACCGCCGTCGGCCAGCCGTTGACCATTAAGGAGTCGGTCCAGAATACCGGCACGGGGACCGCCTCGACATACTCGGCGACGCTCCTCTTGTCGACCCCGAGCCGCGCGGTGGTCCAGATCGGGCCGACCCAAACGTTCACGAGCCTCGGCCCGGGGGCGTCCCGAACGATCGATTTCAACTGGACCGTCAATGGGACGCTCGTCGGCTACCAAGCGAATGGGGTGTTCACCACGTTCACTGTGGAGATCACCTGGAACCCCGGCGCCGGTTCCGCCAACGCTTCGCGGAGCCTCACGATCTTCCCGCCGTACATCTCGTTCAGCCTCCAGAGCCCCTCCGGGACGCTCACGATCGGCGACAGCTACCTGGTCCACGTCTTCCTCGGCTATGCCGGGAACGGGACCGCGGTCCTCAACATCCTGGCCCGGGACACCGCCGGGGACGCGATCAGCATCGCCGCGCAGCGCGCGATCTCCCCGGGCGAGACCAACCTGAGCCTCCTCCTCGATGCGCCGGTCATGCCGGGCACCTACTCGATCACCGCCTCGGTTGTCCACGATAATCGGACCGCCTTCTTCAACGTCTCGAAGGCGTTCATCGTCCCGTCGGCGACGCCCCCGAGCCCGACGCCGTGGTACGAGCAGACCTTCGCCGGGCTCCCGCTCTGGATCTGGATCGTGATCGCGGCCGCCATCGCGGCCGGCGTCGGCCTCTTCCTGTGGGTCTCCGTCCAGAAGGCGAAGGGCAAGGTCGTCGAGTGCGGCGAGTGCGGGGCGATGATCCCCGAGACCGCCGTCGCCTGTCCGGAGTGCGGCGCCGAGTTCGAATCGGACCGGGTCCGGTGCAGTCGCTGCGGTTCGACGATCCCCGGCAACTCGGCGATCTGTCCGGAGTGCGCCGCGACCCTCCTCGGCCGTGCGGGCGAGGAGAAGGACGACCCCGAGCGCCAGGGGTACACGGACTTCGTGGAGCGGTTCCGCGTCGAGGGCCGCAAGGCGCTCGGCGACAGCTATTCGGAGAGCGCGTTCTGGGACTGGTGGAAGCGCCAGTCGACCTACGTGCCGTTCGGACAGTGGAAGATGCAACAGGCCCAGGGTTCCCGGGCCGGCATGAGCGCGCCGCGCGAGAGCTCGGCGCCGGCCGCGCCCCCGACGACCCCGCGGCCCCCGAGCCGGCCGCCCCCTCCTGCGACCTCGCCGCCCCCCACGGCCAAGCCCCCGGCCACCCCGACCGGAACGGCTGCGACGTCCACGGGAGCGGAAGCGGAGAGTGCCTCCCCGGCCGGGATGATCACCTGCAGCAACTGCCACAAGGAGATCCCCGCGGGCTACCTCGTCTGTCCGTTCTGCGGAGCGGTGACCCAGTAATCGCCCTCGGCCCGAACCGCTTTAACCCAGGCCGCTCCATCGGCGCCCCGGCGGTCTGATGGTCGGCGACGTCTCGGTGGGGCGGCTCAAGGTCGACTGGGCCCGTACCCACATGCCGGTCCTCGAGGGGATCCAGCGAAGGTTCGAGTCCGAGCGGCCGTTCGCCGGCCTGACGCTTTCCGCGGTCCTGCACGTCGAGGCGAAGACCGCCGTGCTCGCCCTCGCGCTCAAGGCCGGCGGGGCCAAGGTCCATCTCGCGGCGGGGAACCCGCTCTCGACCGACGACGACGCCGTCGCGGCGCTCGTCTCGGAGGGGATCGACACGCACGCCCGCAAGGGCGAGTCGGTCTCGGAGTACCGGGCCGGGGTCCGGGCGATGCTCGACGCCGGCCCCGAGGTCATCATCGACGATGGGGCCGACCTCGTCGCCCTCGCCCACACCGAGCTCCCGGACCGGGGGGCGATCCGCGGGTCGACCGAGGAGACGACCACCGGCGTGACCCGGCTAAGGGCCCTCGAGCGCTCGGGGAAGCTCCGCTTCCCCGCCATCGACGTGAACGACGCCCAGATGAAGCACCTCTTCGACAACCGCTACGGGTGCGGGCAGTCGGTCCTCGATGGCCTCTTCGGCGCGACGAACCTCCTCATCGCCGGCCGGGTCGCGGTGGTCGCCGGCTACGGTTGGTCCGGGCAGGGGATCGCCTCCCGGCTCCGCGGCCTGGGGGCCGAGGTGATCGTCACGGAGATCGACCCCGTCCGGGCGCTCGAGGCCCGGCTCGAGGGTTTCCAGGTCCGTACGATGCTCGACGCCGCCCGGGTCGCCGACCTCATCGTCACGGTCACGGGGAACCGCGACGTCGTCCGGGAGGAGCACCTGCGCGTTCTGAAGGACGGCTGCCTGCTCGCGAACGCCGGCCACTTCGACGTCGAGATCTCGAAGCCGGACCTCGAGGGGCTCGCCGTCGACCACCGGCGCGTCCGCCCCCAGGTCGAGGAGTACCGCTTCGCGGACGGGCGCCGCGCCTACCTGATCGCGGAGGGCCGTCTCGTGAACCTGGCCTCGGGCCAGGGTCACCCCGTGGAGATCATGGACCTGAGCTTCGCCCTGCAGGCGCTCTCCGCCGAGCGGATCGCCCTCGAGGGCCGGAAGCTCCCCATCCAGGTCCTCCCCGTGCCGCCCGAGATCGACCTCGCCGTCGCCCGGGCCGCGCTTTCCCCGCTCGGCGCCGAGGTCGACGAGCCGACTGACGCGCAACGTAAGTATGCCCAGAGCTGGGAAGGGGGCACATGACGACCCCGGCCGACCGTCGGTACACGAAGAGCCACGAGTGGATCCGGGAGGAGTCGGGCGAACTCGTGGTGGGGATCACCGACCACGCCCAGTCGGAGCTCACCGACATCGTCTTCGTCGACCTTCCGAAGTCCGGGCGCGCCGTGAAGCGGGGCGAGTCGGTCCTCGTCCTCGAATCGGTGAAGACCGTCGCGGACGTCTACGCCCCCGCCGACGGGACGGTCTCCGGGGCCAACTCCGCGCTCCAGGCGACGCCGGGGCTCGATCAACCAGGACCCGTATGGAAAAGGCTGGATCTACCGGCTCAAACCCTCCTCACCGTTCGACGCTTCCGCCCTCTTGACGAACGAGGCGTACGACGCCTCCGTCGGCTAGAACTCTCCGAGATCCACGGTCTCGACCCGGTCAGGGGTCGGGGCCGGCGCGCGCTACCGACCTTCGAACTTCGCCGTCCGGCGCTCTAGGAAGGCTCGCATCCCTTCCGTCCGGTCCGCCGTCGCGAACGTATGGCCCGCGGACTCCCCTTCGAGGCGGAGCGCGGCGTCGAGCGAGGCGTCCGCCCCGCGGTTGATGACGGACTTCGCCCAGGCGAGCGCGAGCGGGGCCCGGGAGGCGATCGTCGAGGCGAGGGCCTGGACCTCGTCCCGGCCCGACTCCGGGGGCACCGTCCGGGCGACGAACCCGATCCGAAACGCCTCCTCCGAGGCGACCGGTTCCGCCGAGAAGATGAGGAGCTTGGTGCGCGCCCGGCCGATGAGCCGGGTGAGGCGGCTCGCGCCCCCGAACCCAGTGTGGATCCCGACGGTCGCTTCCGGGAGGCCGAGTCGGGCTCCCTCGGCCGCCACGATGAAGTCGCAGGCGAGGGCGATCTCGAGCCCGCCGCCGAGGGCGTACCCCTCGACGAAGGCGATGACGGGCGCGCGGAACTCCTCGATCGTCCGGCAGACGGCCTGCCCCTCGAAGCCGAACGCCCGGCCTTCGGCGAGGTCCTTCTCGGCCATCTCGGCGATGTCGGCCCCGGCGGCGAAGACCGGCGAGGAACCGGCCACCACCACGCACCGGACGCTCGGGTCCCGGGCGAGGCGTTCGAAGGCACCGCCGAGGTCGGCGAGGACGCGGGAGTTGAGCGAGTTGAGGACCTCCGGGCGGTCGAGAAGCACCCAGTCCACCGCCCCCTGGCGCTCCGTGCGCACGTAGGAGAGGGGCCAGGAAGGCTCGCCCAGCCGTGCCCGCTCCGTGAGGGCGCGCGCGATGGGGAACGCCTCCCCCCAGGGCGCGGCGTACTGGGTCACCAACCGGTGCGCCTCGGGGATCCCGACCGAATTCAAGAGTTCGAACGGGCCCTTCGCCCACCGGAGACCGACGGTCGCCCCCCGATCGGTCGCCTCCGCCGAGGCGACCCCATCCTCGACGAGCTCCGTGGTGATGCCGAACACGAGGCCGAGGAGGCGCTCCCGCACCGCGCCCTTCCGATCGGGCTCCACGGTCGTCTCCTTCCACGCCCACGGCTTCCCCGAATGGAACTGGGATTCGAGGAGGGTCGATGGGGCGTACGCCCGCCCAAACGCGGCGGCGAGCGAGGACTCCGAGTGGAAGGCGATCGGGATCCCGGTGACGTTCATCAGCTCGAACGGGCCGAGCGTCGCCCCGAACGTCTCACGGCCGACCTCCTCGATCGTGGCGAGGCTCGCGATCCGTTCTTCCGCGAGCCGGGTCGACTCGTTGAGGTAGGGAACGAAGTAGCGGTTCACGGCGAAGCCGGCGGCGTCCCGGACCCGGATCGGGACCTTCTTCAATCGGTACCCGAACTTTTCGAGCGCGTCGAGCGTCGACGGTTCGGTCGAGGGCCCGCCGATCACCTCGAGGAGCTTGTTCACCGCGGCGGGGAAGAAGAAGTGGAGTCCGGCGAATCGGCCCGGTCGGGGGAACCCTTCCGAAAGCCCGGCGACCGAGAGGCTCGAGGTGTTCGTCGCCACGATCGCTTCCGGATCGGCGAGCGCGCCGACCTCCTCGAAGAGGGTCCGCTTGATCTTCTCCTCCTCGAAGACGGCCTCCACGATGAGCCCGGCGCCCCGGACCGCCTCGCCGACGTCCTTGGTCCAGCTCGATGCGGGCGAGGATCTCGTCCCGCTGCTTCGGCGTGAGCTTCTTCCGCTGGATCCCCCCTTCGAGGGTCTTGGTCAAGAGGGAGCGCCCCCGCTCGAGGCTCGCCTCGTCGACGTCGCGGACCCGGACCGGGAACCCGGCTCGGGCGCAGGCTTGGGCGATTCCACTGCCCATGTTGCCGCCGCCCAGCACGGCGACGGGGCGTTCTGGAGTGAGCTTGACCGGGGACATCCTCGACGACCGATCCGGCGGCGCGAGAGGGGGGCGGGTTAAAAGGCGTATCGACGCGATGGGGGATCGCGGGTGCGCCGGGTCGGCCGGCGGTGCCCGGCCGGGGACCCAACACCGTTATGGGCCGTCCCGCCGGGTCGGGCCGAGGAGCGCCGCGCGGTGGACGATTTCGCTGCCGAACGGGTGCTCGCCTCGGAGCGGAGCTTCGTCCTCGCCCTCGGGGGGTTCTCCCTCGAGGTCACCGGCGCGAGCCTCGTGACCCACGAGCGGATGTTAGCGCCCCTCCTCAACTACGTCGCGGTCGGTCCGGTCGGCCCGGAGCGCCAGGCCGCGTTCTTCGAGCGGGCCCTCGACCATTACTTCCAGCGGGCGCTACGCCCGCGTTTCCTCACCGACCGCCCCTGCCCCGCCCACCTCGATGCGGGGCTGCGGGCCTTCGGGTTCCGGCCCGAGGAGGAGCCGGTGACGCTCCTCGAGGCCGAGCGGCCGGGGGCCCAGCCCCCGGCCCCGTCATCGTTCGAGGTCGTTCGGGTCGGACCGGGGGAGCTGGCCCGGATCGTGCCGTTCTGGGCGTCCGAGCGGGAGCAGGACGAACTCGCCCGTTCCATGGAAGTCCTCGCGCACCACCCGAACCCGGGCGAGCGGTTCGTCCCGCTCGTGGCGGTGCGCGATGGGAAGGATGTGGCGACGGCGATCCTCTTCTCGGACGGTCGGACCGCGGGACTGCACGGCGTCGGCACCCGGCCCTCGGACCGCGGCCAAGGCGCCGCGAGCGCGCTGGTCGCCCACGCCCTCCATCGGGAGTTCCCTCCCGGGGTGGACCGGATCGGGATGCTCGTCCGGCACCCCCGGATCTCGGCGCGCCTCGAGCGGCTCGGGTTCCGGACCGTCGGCATGCGCACGGAGTACGTGCTCCCGGCCCAGGTGGAGTCTCCATTTCCCGCCCCCCGGCCCCCCGACCGGGCCGCGGTGGCGACCCCCCCGATCGCCGGGGAAGGGCTAGCCGTCGGCCCGTCGGAGCCCGTCGAGCTTCATCCGCTGCTCGAGCGAGGCGATCGATCGGATCGTCGACACGACGGTGTCGGCGTTCAGCGAGATCGAATCGATCCCCCGGCGGACGAGGAACTCGGCGAACTCGGGATAGACGCTCGGGCCCTGACCGCATATGCCGACCGTTCGACCCGCGGCGTGGGCCCCCTGGATGAGCATCTCGACCGCGCGCAGGACCGCGGGGTCGCGCTCGTCGAAGTAGCCCATCCGGGCGAGGATCTCGGAGTCCCGGTCGGCGCCGAGCACGAGCTGGGTCAGGTCGTTCGACCCGATCGAGAAGCCGTCGCAATGCGCGGAGAACTCCTTGGCGAGGAACACGACCGACGGCACCTCTGCCATCAGGTAGAGCTGGAAGTCCCGGGAGCGCCGCAGGCCGGCCGAGCGCATCATCCCCTCGATCTCCTCGAGCTCCCAGGTGTTCCGGACGAACGGGAGCATCACCATGGCATTGCGAAGCCCCTTTTCGACCCGGACGCGCTGGATCGCTTCGAGCTCGGCGAGGAACGCGGGACGGTAGGTCGGCGAGATGTACCGGGAGCATCCCCGCCACCCGATCATCGGGTTCTCCTCGTTCGGCTCGAACGGCTCCCCGCCGGGCATCCCGCGGTACTCGTTGGTCTTGAAGTCGGAGGTCCGGATGATCACCGGCCGGGGGTGGAACGCCTGGCAGACCTGCGCGATGCCCTCGGAGAGCCGCTGGACGAGCTCCTCCTTGCGACCCTGCTGGAGGAGCGAGAGCGGGTGCTCTCGGACGTGCGCCGTGAAGATGAACTCGATCCGCATGAGCCCGACCCCCTGGACCGGGAGCCGGGCGTACTCGGCGGCCTTCTCCGGGACCCCGACGTTGACGTAGATGCGGGTCGCCGTCACCGGGACGCTCGCGTGGGAGGAGTCGGTGTGGCCGGCGGCCGCGGCCGGAGCCGAGCGCTTCGCGCGCTCAGCGGGTCCGAGCCCCGCGTACACGGTGCCGGCCTTCCCGTCCACCGAGACGAGGGCGCCCTCGGCGATCCGTTTCGTCGCCTCCCGGGTCCCCACGACGCAGGGTACTCCGAGCTCCCGGGAGACGATGGCGGCATGGCACGTCATCCCGCCTTCGTCGGTCACGATGGCGCCGGCCTGGGCCATCGCGGGCACCATGTCGGGGGTCGTCATCGTCGTGACGAGGATCTCCCCGGATTTGAGCTTCCCCATCTCGGCGGCGGTCCTCAAGATGCGGGCCGTCCCGCCGACAACGCCCGGACTCGCCCCAAACCCGCGCACGATCGGGGCTTCCTCCCCGGCCTCGCCGCCCGAAGGGGCGGCGGCCCCCCTTGGTCGGTCGGCCGTCGCAGCGCCGCTCGGGACCGTGGTGATCGGACGGGCCTGGACGATGTAGAGCGAGCCCGCGTCGGCGCACCATTCGACGTCCATTGGTCGCCGATAGTGGGACTCGATCACCCGCGCGAGCGACGCAAGCCGCTGGATCCGCTCGTCGGAGAGCTTCTGGCGCCCCCGCTCTTCCGGCGGGATATCCTCCTTCCGGTTCCCGCCCTCGGGGTCCCGGACGAGCCGGAAGGCCTGCTCGCTGACCTGCTTCAGGATGATGCGCTGGGAGGCGCCGTCCACGACGTAGTGGTCCGGGGTGACCTCCCCGCCCACGATCGCCTCCCCGAGGCCCCACCCGGCCTCGATGATCATGTGGTTCTCCCCGGTGTTCGGGTCCCGGGTGAACAGGATCCCGCTCGTCGTGGAGTCGACCATCTTCTGGACGAGGACGGCGAGGCGCACCGCGGAGTGATCGAACCCTTTCTTCGTCCGGTAGACCAGGACCCGGGGCGTGAACAGGGACCCCCAGCACTTCCGTACGGCCTCGAGGATCGCGTCGGTCCCCCGGACGTTCAGGTAGGTCTCCTGTAGGCCGGCGAAAGAGGCCCCTTCGAGGTCCTCGGCGGTCGCCGAGGACCGGACCGCGGACCAGGTCACCGAGTTCTCCTGCGTGAAGCGCTCGAGCGCCTTCCGAATCGGGGCCGCGAGGGTCTCCGGGAACTCGGATCGCTCGAACGCGTCCCGGATATTCCGGGAGGCCGCCTCGACCGTCTCCGACCGGGCCGGATCGATCCCCGCGAGGGCCTGGGCGATCGTCGGGCCGATCCCCGTGCCGTCGACAAACGCATCGTAGGCGTCCGTGGTGATCACCATTCCGGGGGGCACCGGCAGCCCCTGGCGCACGACCTCGCCGAGCTTGCTCGCCTTCCCCCCCACGAGGGCGTGGTCGGCGGTGGAGACGTCCGCGAGATTGACGACGAGGCGCGGTTCGCTCACGCCGCCCTCCGGATCTGGAAGAGCGCGAGCTCCTGTCGGGGCGAGTACGGGTGGACCCGGCGGGCGCTCGCCGGAACCCAACTTCCCGCGACCGACCCGAGGAGTTCGGCAAGCTCCGCGGGCCGTCGGGAGAATCCCCCCATATCGGTGACCTCGTAATAGTAGATCGAGCCGCCGGGCTCGACGGTGGTTCCCACCTGGGGAAGATACTTAATTCCTTCGCGAGGGAGATTGAAGATCACCCGTTCGCAGCGCTCCGCAGCGCCCACGAACTGCTCGATCGGCTGCTCGATGAACGCGACGCGGGCGGCCAAACCGAGCCGCTCGGCGTTCGATCGACCGAGCGCGATCGCCGCCGGGTTGAGGTCGACCGCCCAGATCCGGCGCGCCCGACCGGCGCGCGCGATCGTCAGCGAGAACGGCCCGACCCCGCAGCACAGGTCGAGCACCTTGTCCCCGGTCCGGACCTCCTCGGCGACGCGGGCGTGCTCCCGGGCGAGCCGGGGAGAGAAGTACGCCCGCTCCAGGTCGACGTCGAACGACAACCCGTTCTCCGAGTGGCGAGTGGACCACGGTCCGCTTCCCGCGAGCCGGCGAATCGACCGGATCCGCTCGATCCCCACGACCCCGAGATCCTCGCCGACGGTCCGAGCGCCGGGGACGAATTCGAGGAGCGCCTGGCCGATCTCCGCGCCCCGGGGCGCGAGTTCGGGTGGCACTCGGACGAGGACGATGTCGCCAATCACGTCGAACGCCCTCGGCAAGAGGGCGGCCTCCTCGGGTGGGAGGGCCAGGAGGTCCCGATATGAGCGAGGGCGCGGGGGCCGGAGGGGGCGGAATTCCCGCTCCTCGATCATCCCGCCGGGGATCGGGTGTTCAGGGGCTGAAGCGATCGGGAAGGAGACCGTGGAACCGTCCGAATCGATCCGGAGATCCGCTCGCAGGAGACCAAGCTCCGAGAGACGCCGTCGGACCTCCTCCCCGTGGGCGCGGGCGGCCACGATCGCGAGGCTACGCACGTCGGGACCCCTTAACGGAGGAGGAGCGGCAACACGTCGACGCCCCGTATCGTCCCGATCGAGCCGGCCGAGGCCGCCGTCTCGCCGAATTTTCGGGGCGGGACTCCCGGGTCGAGCGGCTCGGCCGGGACCCCGGCGCCGGCGACCACGAGGGGAACCGGATCGTCCGAATGGGCGTGCAGGAGGCAAGGGGTGGAGTGGTCCGCGGTGACGAGGACGCGGTCCTCCTCCCAATGCACTTCCTGGAGGAACGGGCCGAAGAACCCCCGGTCGAGCGCTTCGATCACGGCCTGCTTCCGGCGGGCGTCCCCGTCGTGCCCCGGTTCGTCGGGACCCTTCAAATGCACGTAGACGAGGTCATGGGAGCGCAGCGCCGCCGCGGTGACCCGCGCGCGTTCCCCTAGGGCGGCCTCGACGTCGGGACCCATCGGTCCCACGAAGAGGTCCTCGAGTCCCAGCCAGCGGGCGATCCCCCGTTCGACCGGCATCTCGGTGACCGCCGCCGCGCTCACGCCGGTGCGTTCGCGGAAGGAGCGCCCCGGGACCGAACCGAGGCTGCCCGCGCTACGGAGCAGCAGGGCGTTCGCCTGGAGCCGCCCCCCCATCGCCCGGCGGGCATTCACGGAGCTTCCGGCGAGGAGCGGCACGGCGCGCGCGAGGAACCGCTCCACGAGCTCCGCCGTGCGAGTGGCCCCGGGGCTCCCGTCGAGCGGGCGGACCGGGTTCAGGTGCGGCCGAACGGCCTCCCGGGCCTGCCCGGTGCCGCCGACCCGTTCGTAGAACGGGTCCGAGTTCGAGAGTTCCGCCGAGAGCTTCCGGCCGTCGAGGGGGTGCATCGTGAGGACCCCGCGGTGGCCGACGGTGGCCCGGACCTCGGCCCGCACCGCCTCCTCCTTCAGGAGGTCGGCGTCGGTCAGGGAGCGGGCCAGGGCGGCGCTTTCGGAGGTGGAGAGGGATCGGCCGACGCGGGCGTCGAGGATCGCTCCGGCCCCATCCGAGGTCGCGAAGTTCAACCGCCAGGCGACGTCGCCCGGCGCGAGATCGAGCCCGGCCCCGAGCGCCTCGAGCACCCCTCGGCCGGGGGACTCGACCCGCGGATCGAGTCCCAGGAGGGCGAGGACGCCGGCATCGGACTCCGGAGCGATCCCCGGACCGAGCAGCATCACCCGCCCGAGCCGTCCGCGCGTCGCGAGAGCGTCGAGGTTCGGGGTCGGAGCCGCCTCGAGCGGGGTCCGGCCCCCGGTCTCGGGATTCGGGCGATCGCCGAGCCCGTCGAGGACGATGAGCGCGCGATGCATACCGATCCTCCCCCAACTCCCATCGTGACCTTATATGCGGAGCCATGCTCGCAATCGCCGGTATGGCCTCCGGGGGCTGGAAGGAGTTCGGGACCCGGCCCGTCGGGCGCGCGGTCCTCATGGCCGCCGCGATCCTTACGCTCGTCGGGAGCCTATTCTACCTCGGACCGTACGTCTCGATCGCGGTCCTGCTCCTCTTCGGAGCGGCCGTCCCGATCTACCTCGGCTGGAAGCGGCCGCGCCAACTCGCCATCGCGGCGTTCGCGGTGCTCCTGATCAGCGCCCCGCTCTTCTCGGTCATCTACGCGGACGAGCTCCGCGTGGCCACTCCGGCCGCCTCTTCGAACCCGGCCCTGCCTTTTGGGAACGGGAACCCGGCCCTACAGAACGCCAGGGTGACTCCGTTCGACGGGCCCCAGGGCGCCAATTACAGCTTCACGGTCGCGGTCCATCCCGAAGACCTCCCCCTAGGGATGCAGGCCCGTTTCCTCGAGCTCTTCATCTCCGATTGTCCCGGCGCGACCGGGAACCGATCGCCGAACTGCCCCTCCGGGTACACCTACTTCGTCCTCAACCACACCTTCGCCCCGAACCTCACCGCTCCGACCACGGTCACCTTTGGCCACATCCTCCCCGGCGCCGACGTCTGGTGGTGGAACCTCGCGCTCGCGATCTCCAATACCTCGGCCCCGAAGACCTACACCTGGGTCTGGCTCTACACGGGCGGGGGATACAATGGCGTCCAAGGACCCGTCTCCGGCGACTTCCTCTCCACGACCGAGCTCATCCTGCCCGCGGCATACGAGGTGATCCTGATCTACCCCGGCCTCGTCTTCTACATCGGGCTCCTGATCTACGTGCTACTGAAGAACCGAGAGGCCGCCCGGAAGGTGCCGACCGGTGGGACCCTGCCACCGCCTGCCCCCGGGTCACCGGCCGCGACGGCCGTCTCGACCCCCTCGAGCGCGCCCGCCGAGCGGACCTGCCCCAACTGCGGCGCGGTCGTCTACCCGAACGAGACGAGCTGCTGGAAGTGCGGAAAGAGCCTCACGGAGCCGATGCCCGCACGCTCAAAGCCGCTCGAATCGTCGAAGGGCTCGTAAACCGACCGACGGGCGCTCGGATGGCGTCCCGGAACCGTCGCGAGCGTCGAATCTTGGCCAGTTATACTGCGGTGGGGCGCGCCCGGGACCAGAGCGCGGCGACCGGAAATTTGTTCGACACGACGAGCAACGCTGTTCTGTGGCGCTTCTAGCAGTATCCTCACGGCCCAAGGACTTGGTTTAAGTAGAAGAAATTTGCATAGTTCGGACCCGTCGTGTTCGACAAACAGCTCCGACGTTCGGCCGAGGACACCGAGTCCCGGCCTCCCAAGGTCGGGCCCGAGGACGAGCGGATCGCGCTCCGGTGCAACCGCCGAGAACTCCAGCTGGTGGACTCGTTCGTGGCGAACGGCGAGTTCCGTAACCGGTCGGAGCTTATTCGGCAAGCGCTCCACGCGTTCCTCCGGGACCGAGCCACGTCGGCCGTCGCCGCCCCCGCTCCGAGCGGGGCCGCCACCGGGCTCGTCGAGGTCCCGGTGCGGCTGCGCGCGGAGGAGATCGAGACCTACCGAGCCTACGGCGAACTCGTCTCGAACGGGCAGCAGATCGAGGATCTCCTCGCCCTGCTCGTTCGGCGCGGGGAGCTCGAGCTCAAGGTCGTGGAGACCGTCGCCCGGTCGCGCGCTTCGGTGCGCGACGCGGCCGAGGCGAAGCAGCGGATCCGGGAGCTGGGACGGAGCGCGGAGGAGCTGGAACGGCGGGGGGTCGTCGGCCGGTAGACGCCCGTCGTGCGCCGGATTCGACAAAAGAGGGGTGGTGCAAGTGTTCGAGGGGGAGGGAACTAGAGGCGAGCGAAGCGAGGATTTCGGCACCGGGGAGTCGTACGGGTCGGAGGCGTTCGAGACGCCGCGGCTCGGCCACGACATCCGATTCGTCCTGGCCGCCGTCGGCGGTGGGGGTATCCGGGTCGCCCGCGCGGTCGCCCGACGCCACCTGCCCTATCTCGAGACCGTCGCGATCAACTGCGACCCGAGGGTCCAGGAACTGGAGGAGTTCGACCGGCGGATCTGCCTGGGACCGGAGAGCGGGGCGACCCCGTCGACAGGGGGTTCCCCCCTGGTCGGCAGTGAGCTCGCGCGCTCGGCCGAGCCCGTCCTCCACCGGCTCTTCGAAGGGGCCACCTTCGTCACGATCATCGCTAGCCTCGGCGGGGGAACCGGCACCGGGGCCCTCCCCTACGTCCTCGAGTCCGCCTCGAGGAGCGCCTCCGCCCTCAAGGTCTTCGTGATCAAGCCGTTCGAGTGCGAGGGGGAGCGCCGCGGGCTGGCCGAGCGGACGCTCGCGCGCCTCCACTTCCTCGACGCCTTCGTCGAAAAGCAGCAGCTCGGAATGGCCACCCTGCAGATCCTCGACAACGAAGTGCTCGCCCGGACCGAGCGGCAGCTCCCGATCGGTCGGATCGACCGGTACTGGGGCGAGGTCGTCGCCCACCTGGTCGAGCGCGAGATCATCCGACCCGCCGAGGCCGTCCTCAACGCGGAACGGCTGCGCACCCTCACCCAGAGCACCCCCGTGATCCGTCCGGCCGGGCCGAGCTCGAGCCGATCGAGCGCGACCCCCTGCTCCCCGTCGGCCCTCACCTCGCTCCCGCCGTCGCCCGGTCCTCGGCCGAGGCGGTCGAGCTCACGATCGAGTCGTTCCCTTCGGACTCCCCGCGGGTCCCCTAGGCCGACCCACGGACCCCGTCGAACCAAACGTTAAGTGGGGGGGGGCGTCCGCCCGGCATGGACGGACGGGCCGTCACCGCCTCCCTCACGATCCTCCTGCCGGCGATCCTGGTCGCCGTAACGGTGTGGAAGTTCGCGTCGAACCCGCTCGTGATCCTGATCCTCTTCTCGACGATGATCGCCGGGGCGCTCTACCTCTTGACCTACCGGGAATCGTTCGGGGCGTAGGCCCCCGGGCTATCCGTAGATCGTCCGTTCCACCGGGGCGGACCCCTCGGGGCCCTCGGGTCCGCGCCTCGTCCGCCCTTTGAGGGCGGCCCGCAGAGCCCGCTCGATCATCTCGGCCTGGGTCCGCAGCGGTCCCGTGTCGATCTTCAGGTCCGGCAGGAACCGGTCGAGCGTCTCGATGAGCGCCGCTCCGGCGCGGTTGTCCGGGAGTCCCTCCTCCGAGGGCCTCGCGCCCACCAGCAGGACCGCGACCGGGATCGACCTTCGGATCCCCTCGACGAGGAGCGCGCCCGAGACGCCGCCGATCACCCCGTCCTCGAGGATGCGGGCCCTGGCGGTGCGGAGTTGGCCGAGCAGGGCTTCGTCCCGCCGCGCGAGCGCGGCCCAGACGAACTCCTCGGCCGGGGCGTCCTCGTCGCTCCCGTCTCCCGGGTGGGGGAACACGCCCTCGAGGCCGATGACGATCCGCGCGCGGCGCTCCTCGGCGCCCTCGAGGATCATCCGGGCGATCTCCGGGCCGGATGAGAGAGAGATCGGGAGCTCCGAGAGGACGACGGCGAGGTCCTTGCGGCCGTGGATCCGCACCGCCGGTTGGACCTGGCCCCCCTGCACGATCGCGATCGCCGAACCGTCCGGGCTGTCGACGAGCCCGATCCTCGGCAGGTCGAGGGTCTGGACGATGTAGTGGGCGGCCACCGTCGCGGCGAGGCCGGCGCTCGGGAAGCTCGACAGGACGATCGCCCCCGGCTGGAGCACTCCAGCTCCCTCGTCGACCCACTTCGCCGGCACGGTTCGCCTCCAGGGTGGTCTAACGAACGGAGTACATATCGGCGCTGCGGAGGGGCCCGGGTCTGGACACGGCCCGACGGTGGGGGCGGCCCGACAACCGACAAGTACTGCGCCTCGCTCGTCCCTGCCCGTGGGGCTCCCGTTCGGCGAGATCGTCCACTCCCAGGAGGTCCCTTGGACGACCCTCGCCGGGCGGCTCCTGGCCGTCGACGGCAACAACGCGGTCTACCAGTTCCTTGCGACCATCCGGCAGCGCGACGGCCAGCCGTTCTCCGACCCGGAAGGGCACGTCACGAGCCACCTGATCGGGGTCCTGTACCGCACGACGTCGCTCCTGGCCCAAGGCGTCCGACCGGTCTGGATCTTCGACGGCCAACCCCCGGAGCTCAAGGCCGGTACCTTGAGCGCCCGGTTCCGCGCGAAGGAGCGCGCGGAATCGGAGTGGAAGGAGGCGGTCGCCCGCGGGGATTGGGAGACGGCCCGCCGGAAAGCGTCGGCCACGTCCCGGTTCACCCGTCCGATGGCCGCCGAGGCGATCGAGCTCCTGCAGGCCCTTGGGGTCCCCACGGTACAGGCGCCGTCGGAGGGGGAGGCCCAGGCCGCCCGGATGGCCGCCGACGGCCGGGTGTGGGCCGCCGGCTCGGAGGATTACGATAGCCTGCTCTTCGGCGCGCCCCGATTGGTGCGAGGACTGGCGGCCCGGGCCCGCTCGGGGGACCAACCGGCCGCGCAACTCGTCGTTCGGGAAAAGCTCCTCGGGGAGCTCGGAATCTCCGGGGAGGAGCTCATCCTCCTCGGCCTGATCGTCGGAACCGACTTCAACGACGGAGCGAAGGGGTTCGGGCCGAAGAAGGGCTTGAAGCTCGTCCAGCGCCACCTCGGCTGGGACGAGACGCTACGCGCCGCGAACCTCGTGCCGGAAGAGATCGCCCCGGCCGCCGAGATCTTTCGAACCCCCCAGGTCGCGGAGGTCGGGGATCTCACGTTCCGGCCGATCAATTCGGAGGCCGTGGAGCGGATCCTCGTCGAAGGCCGGGGATTCTCCGCCGATCGGGTCCGTTCGGCGGTCGACCGGGCGCGGCGGGCGCCGCCGGTCGCGGCGCCGCCGGATGGGCGGCACCAGAGCCAGCTCGATCGCTTCGGAGGACCGTGAAGCTCTTCGAGGCGGTCCCGAACTACTCCGAGGGCCGGGACCCGGCGAAGGTCGAACGGATCGTTCGGGCCGGCCGATCGGTGGACGGCGTCTCCGTGCTCGACGTGGAGTCGGACTCCGCCCACAATCGTTCCGTCGTGAGCCTCGCCGGACCCGGCGAGCCGCTCCTCGAGGCCCTCGTCCGGATGGCTCGGGCGGCGATCGAGGAGATCGACCTCAACCGCCACGTCGGGGAGCACCCCCGGATGGGGGCCGTCGATGTGGTCCCGATCGTGCCGTTCGGCGACGCCACGATGACCGAGGCCATCGCCCTGTCCGAACGGCTCGCCCAGCGGGTCTGGACCGAGCTCGGTCTGCCGGTCTACCTCTACGCCGCGTCGGCCCGACGCCCCGAGCGCTCGGACCTCGCCGTGGTCCGACACGGCGGCTTCGAAGGGATCCGGGATTCGATCGCGACCGACGCGGCGCGCGCGCCCGACTTCGGCGAGGCGCGCGTGCACCCGACGGCGGGCATCGTGGCCATCGGAGCCCGCCCGGTGTTGATCGCCTACAACGCCTATCTTTCCACCCCGGACGTCGCGGTCGCCCGCTCCATCGCCCACGCGGTGCGGGCTCGGGACGGAGGACTCCCTACGGTCAAGGCACTCGGCTTCGAGATCACCGACCGGCGCCAGGCCCAAGTCTCGATGAACCTCACGGACTTCCACGCGACCCCGATCCATGCGGCGCTCGAGGCCGTCCGGACCGAGGCGGCCAAGCGGTCGACTTCGGTCGTCACGTCCGAGATCGTCGGCCTGGTTCCCGAGGATGCCCTCCTCGACGCCGCCGAGTTCTACCTGAAGCTCGAGCGGTTCGATCGCTCGGCGATCCTCGAGCGACGGATGCAGGTCGCCGCCACGAGTCCGGGAGAGGCGGCGGACCTCGGCTCGCTGAGCCTCACGGCGTTCGCCGCCCGGGTCGCCGCCCGGACGCCGACCCCTGGGGGTGGCAGCGTCGCCGCCGCGGCCGCCGCCTTCGGCGCCGCCCTCGGGGAGATGGTGATCCGGGTACTCTCGGGTCCCGGACGGCCCCGATCCCGAGCTCGACGAAGCTCTCGCCGACCTCGGGCGGGCCCGGACCCGCCTCCTCGAGCTCATCGATGCGGACGCAAGCTCCTACGAGGCGGTCCGGGCCGGACGGCGCGACCGCAAAGCCCACCCGGACGATGTTGAGGCGCGTCAAAGGCACCGGGCGGCGCTCCGCCAGGCCACGGAAATCCCGCTCGAGACCGCCCGCCTCGCCCGGAGCGCCGCCGACCTCCTCGAGCGGATCCGGGGCCGGATCAAGCCGGTGATCCTGAGCGATCTCGTCACCGGCCAGGCCCTCTTGAGAGCCTCCGTGGAGGGAGCCGCCGCCAACGTCCGCACGAACCTACGCGACCTCGCGGCCGAGGGGATCGACACGCACGGGCTCGAGGGGCAGCTCGCCGAGCTCACCGGGGAGCCGTCGTGACGATCGACCGACCCAAGATCCTCATCAACTGCGCGATCTCGATCGACGGTCGCCTCGCGTACGCCGCGGGCCGTCGGGCGCGGCTCTCCGGACCCGAGGACCTCCTCCGGGTCCAGCGCCTCCGGGCGGCGGCCGGAGGGATCCTGGTCGGCGCGGGGACCGTGGTGCTCGACGATCCGACCCTGAGGGTTCACTGGGACCTGCTGAAGGAGCCCGAGCGGGCCGGCCCGACCCGGATCGTCCTCGACTCGATGGGCCGGATCCCCGAGACGGCCCGGGTCCTCGATGGCTCGGCCCCGACCTTGGTCGTCACTTCCGAACGCAACCGGCGGCGGTTCCCCCCGGCCGTCGAGACCGTGGTCGCGGGCACCGAGCGCGTCGAACTTGGCCGGCTCTGGCCGCTGCTCGCCGCGCGCGGGATGCCTTCGGTGCTCGTCGAGGGGGGCGGCAACGTCATCGCGAGCGTGCTGAGGAGTGGGATCTTCGACCGGCTGACGGTCTACGTGGCCCCGGTGGTGATCGGGGGGCGGACGGCCCCGAGCCTCGCCCTAGGCCCGGAGAGCCCCGATGCTGGCTCGGTCGTCCAGATGCAGCTCTTGGGCGTCGAGCGGCTCGGCGAGGGGGTCCTCCTGTCCTGGGGGCCAGGTCGCCCACCCGCGTGACCGCGAAGTTATCTTCCGGGCCGCGTCGGCCCGCCTGAGGGATCGCGTGAGGCTCGTCCACTTCGTCCTGGCCGACCAGTTCCACTTCGGGATGATCACCGACCAGAACGAGTATATCGACCTCGACACGGCCTGCCGGGACTACTTCGGGGTCAACCCTGTGAAGGGCGCCGACCCGAGCCGGTTCCGCGACATGCGGGCGTTCTTCCAGGGCGGCCCGGAGTCGGTGGAGATCACGCGCAAGATCCTCGAGTACATCGACCGCCGTCGGAAGGCGGGTTGGACGCCGAGGGCCGCGACCGGGGCGCGCTTCCTCTTCAAGCCCGAGGAGGGAGTCCGACTGCTCGCGCCGGTGATCTCGGGGTCGAAGATCTACTGCCTCGCGACCAACTCGAAGAGTCACGTCGCCGAGCAAGGGAAGCCGACCCCGACGCAGCCGTACGCTTTCACCCGCTTCTTCAACAGCCTGGTCGGCCCGAACGAGCCGCTCGTTCTCCACCCGGCAGGGACGTTCCCCGACGTCGAGCTCGAGCTCGCCGCGGTCGTCGGGCTCCGGGGGAAGCACATCCCGGCCGCCAAGGCGATGGAGCACGTCGCCGGCTACACGATCGCCCTCGACATGGGCTACCGGGACCTTCAGTACCCCCCGGGAAGCGCGGTCGACTGGGTCATGGGGAAGGGGTTCGATGCGAGCATGGCCGTCGGCCCGTGGGTGATCCCGAAGGAGGAGGTCGGCGAACCGTACCCCCTCCGCATGGAGCTCAAGGTCGGCGGGACCGTCCGCCAATCCGGCGACACGTCGGACTACATCTTCCGGATCCCCCAGGTGATCGAGCACCTCACGAAGGGGATCACCCTCGAGCCGGGCGACCTCATCTCGCTCGGGAGCCTGGGCGGCAGCCCGGGATTCGAGTTCGGAAAGGAGAGCCGCAAGCTCAAGGCCGGCGATTCGATCGAAGGGTCGATCGAGAAGATCGGCCGCCTCGTCGTGCCGGTTAAGGCCGAAGCTCCGCTTCCCCCCTGAGGACGAGGAAGAGGGCGACGTTCGGCGGGAGCTCGAGGAGCTCCCCGGGGGCGCCCCGGACCGGCGGGTCGAACGGATGATCGACCGCCTCGCGCAGCTCGACCCGCACCGGCGCGGCGCCGGGATCGGGGACGAGGGCATCGCGGAGCGGCTCGAACGCGTCGAGCCGGTCCCGGTCGAGCGCGACGACCCGGAAGCCCGTTCCCCCATGCAGCGAGCCGGGCAGCCGGATCAATCGGTGGATGTCGGTGGTCACGGGCGCGTCGGTCTCCCCTTGCATCTCCACCGAAGCGGACTTCAGGACCGTCTCGAAGAGCTCGGTCGGAACCTTCACCGGGAAGGCTTCGAGGGTGAGCCCCTCCCGGAGCCGGGCCGCCCCGCCCTCCTTGATCAGGAACCGGGCCATCTGGCGGGCGGCCCGCGGTTCCGCGCCGGCCTTCACGAGGTCCGCCTCGACGGCCGCGGGGTCTCCGGTCTCCCAGCGGTGGAGAAGCTCGAGGAGGCCACGGGTCGTCCGCCCGCGCCAACCCGGAGCGTCCGGGGGCGGGAGCCTCCGGAACGATCGGGTCCGGCGGGTCCCTTCGTCGAGATGCCGCTCCTCGAGGATCGAGCCCGCGACATCGAGGTCGGTCCCGGAGAGGTAGTCGACGAGCTCCCGACGTTCGGCGCTCGAGAGGGGCCAGAACCGCTCGTCACGGACGTGGACGTGGTATCCGCGCCCGCCGGAAAAGACGATGCCGGCTTGGGCGGGATCGATCCCGAAATCGCTCGTGAGGAAATCATCGTAGAGCCGCTTCAGTTGCTGCTTGACGAGTCCGAGCTGGTCCGAGTAGCCCAGCGATTCGGCGCCGCGGAGATGGTCCGCGTCGAGGTCGAAGATCAGGTCCGCGCCGAGCCACTCCTTCTCCGCCATCGAGGGGTGATCGGGCCGGGCGTAGTACGCCGAGGAGTAGTAGACGTGGCGGGGGACGGTCGAGGCGAGGTACTCCCCGAGCGCCTCCGAGGTCGGGAGGGTGGCGTGCCGACGCATCATCGTCTCGGTGGCGAAAGGGAACGCCGCGAACTCGCGCCGCGCGAGCTCCGAGGGCGGATCGATGTGGGTCCGCCGGTAGTAGCGCGCGAACCGGTCGCGGGCCCATCCGAGCGCCGGTTCGGCGAGCGGGACGATCTTGGCCATCGGCCCCTGCTCCCCGGCTATTCGGGGAGCTCCTCCACGTTCGCCGGGGCCGTGGCGTCGTCGCGGGCGTCGTCCCGGCGCTGCCGGGCGAGCATGTGGAAGACCGTCGAGTGCTCGCTCCCCCGCAGGAGCAGTTCCACGGCCTGGGTCGCATGCTCGAGCTGGCGCTCCTGGCCGATGATCGCGACCGTCGAACCGTAGACGCTCACGGAGCATCCGGAGAGCTCCTCGATCCGCTCCCGGGCCTTTCCGTGCGAACCGATCAGCCGGGAGCGGATCCTCCAGAGCGCCGCCTTCGCCCTCTTCCCGCTCACGAGCTTGATGTCGAGGACCGCGAGGTAGGAGTCGTCCCGGAGGAGCCGGCGCGCCCGCTCGGGAGAGAAGCCCCGCCCGATCGCGAGGATCACATCGCGGGCCTTGAGGACGGCGAGGGGATCCCCGTCGTCCGGTCCGTGGACCCGGAACTCCCCGGGCTCCGGACCGGCCTCGATCTCGGTCCGGGTCGCCTCGGCGAGGGCCCGCTTGGTGGACCCCCCGGGGCCGATCGCCACGCCGATCCGGTCCTCGGGGATCCGGACATAGACGACCGGCATCAGCCCTCCGCCTCGGCCCCCATCGTCGCGGCGCCGACCTCCTCCATCATTCGATCGGCGGAGGTCTCCACGCCGAGCTTCACGAAATATTTCGCGAAGTTCCGTAGGTCCCGCTCGAGCAGTCCGCGCGCTGCCGGATGGTCTGAGGCGATCGATTGGGCGACGTCGATCAGGACGGGCCGACCGTCGTGCAAGAGGACATTGTACGGGGAGAGGTCCCCATGCACAAGTTGGGCGCCGACGACCATCCGGCGGATCTCCTCTACCAGATCCCGGTAGAGCGCCTCGGGATCGTCGACCACCGACTCCTGCAGAGGGGGCGAGGGCAGCCCCTCCGGCGTGCCGATGAGCTCCATGACGAGCACGTTCCTTAGGTAGCCGTAAGGGACGGGGCATCGGACCCCCGCGGCGGCCAAGCGGCGGAGGATGGTGTGCTCCCGCCGGGTCCAGGCGAAGATGAGCTGGGAGCGGTTCCGGCCGCTCGCCTCCTTGACGAGCTCGCCGAGGACATAGGGCGGCAGGTGACGGAACATCGTGTTGCCGATCCGATAGACCTTCACCGCACGGAACCCGCCGGGCAGGGAAGCCCGGAACACCCCGCCTTCCTTCCCGGTCGAGATGGGATAGTCGAGCGATTCGAACTGGCCCTGGGTCACGAGCCGGGAGATCGCGAGGAGCGTGGGATGATCGAAGAACTCGTCGAGGAGTTTGCGATGCCGGGCATCTTTCCGGCGGTCCTCGACCCGCTCCTTCTTCGTCGGGTAGAGGATCTCGTTCGGATCGGGCATCTTTCGCGCGCGCACCCCCACGGAGCCTAAAGGATGCTTCCGTCCGTGGCGACCCGGCGGAAGGACGGCGGGCGGCTCCGAGTTACGCCCCCGTAACCTTCTGTTCATAAGGGTCTGCACCGTGTTCCGGGCGATGTCCCGGTTGCTCGGTACGGCCTTCGGCCGCGGGAACTTCCCTGCCCGATCCGGTAAGTCGCCGCTCTCCGCTCCGGGCGGCGCCCCGAACGCGCCGTTCGAGACGGCCCTCGACCTGCCCATGGACTTCGACCGGGTCTTCCGAGTGGTGCGCGAGACGACCCGTTCGACCCTGGGCCTCGAACGGACCGGTCTGGGCCTCGCCCTCTCCGACCTGCCCCCCTCGCTCGGGGCGTACTGGCCGGTCACCGGCAACCTGATCGTCCTCAATGAAGGGCTCGTAGAGACGATGCGCGCGCACGCGCGGGACCACCGGGAGTTCAACTCGTTCGTCTTCGTGGTGCTCGCCCACGAGTACCTCCACGCCCTCGGTTACCTTTCGGAGCATGAGGTTCGCCCGGTCACCGCCGACGTGGCGCGCCGGTCGTTCGGGCCCGTCCACCCGGCGACCCGGATGGCCGAAGGGGACATGTGGCGAATGTACCCGTTCCTTCAGGAGGCTCCCCCGGGCCACGGTCGGCATCTGAAGGTCGTCCCAGGGTTCGACCGGGCTTCGACGCTGAACTACATCCGATAGCGAGTTCATCGCCGGCGGGGCCTCGAGGGGCGTTCCCGCGCGCCCCACAGCCTTAATCGGGGGCGAATCCTCCACGCGCCGATGGTCGTGGTCGACGTCTTCATCGGGGTCGCCCTCGTCGTCGCCGGTCTCGTCCTCTTCGCGATGGAGTTCGCTCACCCGGGCGCTCTCCTCTTCATTCCGGGATCGGTCCTGTTCGTCGGCGGTTTCCTCTACCTGTTCCTCCCCTCGGTGCTCCTCGATAGTCCCTTCGGCCCCCTCGCGGTCATCGTCGCCGCGGTCGCGGCGGGGCTGCTCGAGATCCCCTACTACAAGTGGGTCGCCCCCACCCATAAGCCGATGACGACGACGTCCGGGGGCCTTCAGGGCGAGCTCGCGATCGTCACGGTCCCGATCATCCCGAACACCCTCAAGGGCAAGGTCCGCGTCCGGTCCGAGATCTGGTCCGCCTCTTCCAATCGACCGATCCCCCAAGGGACCCAGGTCCGGGTCGTCCGCGGGGAGGGCGTCTCGCTCTGGGTGGAGCCCGTCGAGACCGGCGTGGCCGCGTAGCCTCCGCCACCGCCTCAGGCGAAGTAGCTTATACCGCCTCGACGGTCCCGCCGATCAGATGGGGCGGGGCGAGTTCGCTTTCCCGGGAGCCGGGGCGCTCGTCCTGACCCTTCTCCTGCTCGCCGCGGGCACCGCCCCGAATCTCTCCCCGGGAGCCCCGTCCGAGAGGCTCACGGTCTTCGCTTCCTCGGCGGCCGCTTCCGGGGTGCACGCCTACGTGACGTGGGACGGGGTCAACACCACGAGCGCGACCTCCGCCAGTGCGGCGCTGTCGACCAACTTCGCATCGACGATCCAACTCAAGTACCACTGGTCGAGCGCCTCGCTCTACAATATCAGTGACGCCCGGCTCCAGATGTTCTACTTCGGCTTCGCCCTCTCGACCCGGGACGTCCTCGACTCGAACCCGATCGCGACCAACAACGGAACGTTCACGATGACCTGGCAGGCCGGCGCCCTCGACTACCTCCTCGAGGGCACGTACCGGCTGACGGCGACGCTGCTCACTCCCGGGGGCGCCTCCGAGTGGAGCCAATCGTTCTACATCCGGGCCTCGGCTCCGCTGAACGTCCTCGCGGCGATCCCCATCATCCTGATCCTGATCGCCATCTACGAGATCTACGGACTCCTGACCGCCGGGCGAACGCCCTCGATGGCGAAGCCCCCGAAGAAGCCGGCGAAGACGCCGCCTTCCGAGGAACCGGAAACGACCGGCCCGCCCACGGCCGAGGAGGAGAAGAGTTGAGCGCGACCACCCGGGGCCTTGGCTGCGGCATCGTCCTCGGACTCGTCCTCGTGCTGCTGGGTCAGCAGTTCGGCTTCTTCGACATGAGCGACCTCACCCCGGCGATCGAATACCTGATCGTGGGGGCCGTGGTGTTCGGGATACTCGGCGCCGTCGTCGGTCTAAGCCTCGGTCGTCGCGCCGCCCACCGAGCGGCGCAGACCCCGTCCGAATAAGGGCGGCCGATCGGGCCCCTGCCCTTCGGATTAGTCTCCTGCCGCGCTTCGAGGCGCCCGGCGTACACCCCCGACGCGGACAAGGGTAAGTAGGCACGCGACCGTGGGCGGCCCAACCGGGGGCGCCGGCAATCAGCATGGCCGATTACACACTGCTCATCGTAGGCGCGATCTTCCTCGTCCTCGCCATCTTCATCGTCCTCGAGCCGGATGATGTATCAGATCCTACCGTACCAGCAGGGGATCGTCACCGTACTCGGATCGTACAAACGCCTGCTCAATCCCGGGCTGAACATCGTGAGCCCGATCGCCTCGGTCGTCAAGCTCGACCTGCGGACCCAGGTGCTCGAGGTCCCCCGGCAGGAGGTCATCACCAAGGACAACTCGCCGACGAACGTCGACGCGATCATCTACATCAAGGTCGTCGACACGCCGAAGGCGCTCTTCCAGGTCCAGGACTACCACGTGGCCACGGTCGCCCTCGCGCAGACCACCCTCCGGTCGGTGATCGGCGACATGGAGCTCGACGAGGTGCTCTACAACCGCGAGCGGATCAACGCTCGGCTTCGCGACATCCTCGACGAGTCCACGGACCGCTGGGGGGTCCGGGTCGAGGCGGTCGAGATCAAGGAGGTCGACCCGGTCGGCCCCGTCAAGGCCGCCATGGAGGAACAGACGTCGGCCGAACGGCAGCGGCGGGCCGCCGTATTGCGCGCCGATGGGGAGAAGCGATCGGCGATCCTCGTCGCGGAAGGGAACAAACGCTCCCGGATCCTGCAGGCCGAAGGGGTCCGTCAATCGAAGATCCTCGAGGCGGAAGGGGGCCGGGTCGCGACGATCCTCGAAGCGCAAGGCGAGGCCCAGCGCCTTCGGATCCTGTCGCTCGGGGCCGGGACCCTGGATGCGAAGGCCCTCACGGTCATCTCGCTCGACACGGTCGCGGCGCTCGGGGATGGCCAAGCCACGAAGATCCTCTTCCCCTTCGAGTTCTCGCGGCTCATGGAGGGGGCTTCCGAGTACCTGGGGACCTCTCGGACGGTACCCGACCGCAGCCTGAACACGCTCGCCGACCTCGAGAAGCAGGTCGGGTCGATGGACGACATCCTCGGGCCGATCCCTCGGCAGGAGGAGCTGATGACCGAGATCAAGACGATCGAAGAGGAGATCAAGGCCGAGTCCGATGCTTCCACGGCGATGGTCAACCGCGGGGCGACGGGAGCGGTCGCCTCGCCGAGCATCCCCGAACTCGACGATAGCGTGGTGCCCAGCCCGGCGCCGCGACGACCGTCGACGACCCCCCAGTTCGGCGCGAGCCCGGGACCGACCCCTTCGCCGAGCACCGGGATCCCCCTCCGGGCAGCGCGGCCCCGCCAAGCTCTCCGCCCCCTCCGACCACGGATGCGTCGGCCGCGACCAAGCGAAAACCGTCGGGACCCTGAGGTCGGGCCCGCCCTCCATGGCCCCCACCACCCATCCCGCGACGCCGGGGGCCATTCGGGTCCGCAACGAAGGCGCGGTCCGGGAGATCCGGATCGACCGGCCAGGCCGGCTGAACGCCCTCGACGTTCCCACCTTCCGGGCCCTTCATGCCGCCCTTCAGGACGCGAGTCTCGAGTCGGCGGTCCGGGCGGTGGTCCTCACCGGGGAGCCGCCGGCGTTTCGGCCGGCGGCGACGTGGCGACGATGGAGGAGGCCCGGTCCTCGGGCGAGCTGCCGAAACTCTTCCACGAGTTGACCGGGGTCCAAGAGCTGTCGGTCCGGGAGATCGTCGGCATGGCGAAACCCGTGATCGCCTCCCTGCCGGGGGTGGCCGCCGGAGGGGGTTTGTCGCTCGCGCTCGCCGCAGATTGGCGGATCGCCTCGGAGAACGCCATCCTGGTGCCGGCGTTCCCGGCGCTCGGGGCGGTGCCCGACGGTGGTCTCACCTACTTCCTGCCGCACTTCCTCGGGATCGGCCTCGCCCAGGAGCTGCTCTTCACCTCGGCCCGGGTCCCCGCGGCCCGGGCCGGGATCTCGGCCTCGTGCACGAAGTGGTGCCGCCGGCCGATCTCGAGCGTCGGGCGTGGGAGCGGGCCCGGGAGCTCTCGGAGGGACCCACCTTCGCGTACGGATGGATGAAGCGGCTCCTGGTGAGCGCCTTCAGCGAGAGCCTCGAGTCCCAGATGGCGCTCGAGCGACGGGGCGCCGTGGAAGCGGCCCGCGGGGCGGAGCTGGGCGAGGGGATCCAAGCGTTCCGGGAGAAGCGCCGCCCGAGATTCCCGCCGCCGTGACCCGCCCGGATGCCGTGCTATCCCGGCCCCCGCGACAACGCTCGGGACGGCCTTTTTCCGTCGAGGGCGCGGCCCGGGAACCTCGGCCCACCGACGCAGGCCGAGCGACCGTTAAATATTGAGGATTCGTCGGAGAGACATCGGTCTATCCGTCAGCCGTAGGAGGGAGGAAGATGGGGGCAGATATCGAGACCTTCCTCGTCTTCGTGGGCATCGCGGTCGCCTTCGCGGTCGGCTCCCTGATCGCGAACCGGTCCCTCGGCGCGAAGGCTCGGAGCTCCTACCTCAGGCTCACCACCTACGAGTGCGGGGAGGAGGCCGAGGGCGAAGCCCAGATCGACTTCCCGAGCCAGCACTACACCTTCGCCATCGTCTTCGTGGCGGTCGATATCCTGGGGTTCATCCTGGCGCTCTGGGCGCTCACCTTCCGCGGCGTGAACTCATCCTGGTACCCGATGTTCATCGCGGCGGGCTTCACCGCCCTTGCGCTCGCCGGCATCTACTATGCGCTTTCGGGCGAGAAGCGGTGGGTGGTATGAGCACGGCTCCGTCGGCCGCGACCGTCCCGCGACCCGAGGGCGCGGCGCTCCCGATGGCCCAGGAACCCGCCGTCCCGTTCCTCGAGATCGAAGGACTTCGGACGGAGCAGTTCATCCCGGCGGCGAAGGAGGCCCTGTCCTCCCTGATCGCCGAGCAGGCTCAAGGGAAGCTGATCCGCCCGGTCTTCAACTGGGCGGGTCGGAACTCGCTCTTCCCGCTCCACTGGGGACTCGCTTGCTGCGCCATCGAGTTCGCGAGCGCCTTCGGCGCCCGGTTCGACGCGGAGCGGTTCGGGGTCGTGCCCCGGTCCTCGCCCCGCCAGTGCGACCTCCTGATCGTCAACGGGACGGTCACCTGGAAGGTCGCCCACAAGCTGATCACCCTCTATGAGCAGATGCCCGAGCCGAAGTGGGTGATCGCCATGGGGAACTGCGCGACCGGGGGCGGCCCGTTTCGGACCGCCTATTCGGTCGTCCCCGGGGTCGACAAGCTCGTGCCGGTCGACATCTACATCGCAGGATGTCCGCCCCGTCCGGAAGCCCTGCTCGACGGGATCCTCAAGCTCGAACAGCTGATCCGGGAGCGCGGCGCATAGGCTGGGGCGGCGCCCCCGAGCCCTGGTGGAACGAATGGCACCCGAGGAGCTCTCCGAGAGGCTTCGGGGCCGGTTCCCCTCTGGTGAGATCATCTTCGAGCCGTTCGAGGGGCTGGCCGGCCGCATCCGGTTCCCGCCGGCGATGGCGCTCGACCTCTTCCGATTCTTCCGGGACGACCTCGCCTACCCCCACCTCTCGCTGGTGGGCGGGATCGACTGGGAGAAGGAGCGCGAGATCATCTACCTCCTTTGGTCGGACGCGGCGCGCCAGTACGTCCTCCTGAGCACCCGGGTCGAAGCCGCCGACCCGCACGTCGAGAGCGCCACAGCGGTCTGGCCCTCCGCGAACTGGCACGAGCGCGAGGCCTGGGAGATGGTCGGGATCCGGTTCGACCACCACCCGGACCTTCGGCACCTCCTCATGCCCGACGGCTACCAGTTCCATCCGCTCTTGCGCTCGTTCAAGCTCCACGAGCCCGAGGAGCTGGAGGTGAAGGTGCGCCGTGTCTGAGATGTGGATCAACATGGGGCCCCAGCACCCCATGACGCACGGTCTGTGGAACCTGCGCGTCCGCATCGACGGGGAGATCATCGTCGACGCCGACCCCGAGATGGGCTACCTGCACCGGGGGATCGAGAAGATCAGCGAGGACCGCCACTACAACGAGGTCATCACCCTCATGGACCGGACCTGCTACGTCGCGGGGATCGCCTGGGAACACCTCTACATCCAGGCGGCCGAGCGGGCGCTCCATGTCGAGGCGCCGGAGCGGGCCCAGTTCATCCGGGTCCTCGCCGAGGAGATGCAGCGGCTGGCGTCCCACATCATGTGGTATGCCGCGTTCGTCCAGGACTTGGGCCTGATGAGCCCCTTCCTGTACGGGATGCGGGACCGCGACCTCCTTCTCGACCTCTTCCAGAGCTTCACCGGCGGCCGCCTCACCTACGAGTACATGCGCGTCGGCGGGGTCCGCAACGACCTCCCGATGGGCACCACCGGCCAGATCCGCAAGACCATGGACTGGCTCATGGACCGGTTCGTCGAGTACGACCGCCTCTGCCTCGGCTCGGAGATCTTCCGGCGGCGGTGCGATGACATCGGGGTCCTGAAGGCGAACGATTGCGTCACCTACGGCGTCACCGGTCCGATGCTGCGCGCCGCCGGGGTCCGAAGGGACCTTCGGAAGGACCGCCCGTACGCCGCCTACGATCGCGTCGAATTCGACGTCGCTCACGCTGATTCGGCCGACGTCACCGGCCGCTACCTCGTCCGCCTGGAGGAGATGCGCCAGTCGGTCCGTATCATCCGCCAGGTCGTCGACTGGCTCGACCGGAACCCGAGCCCCGTGATGGCCGAGCGGGTCCCCCGATGGATGGGGGCGCCGTATGCCCCGATCGGCCGCGAGGGCTACCTCGTGAAGCGGAGCTACCCGAAGGGCGTCGGGATCTCGGCGATCGAAGAGCCCCACGGCGAGGCCGTCGCCTACGTCGTCAACGAGGGCGGGGAACACCCCTACCGAGTGAAGTTCAAGTCGCCGATCTTCGTCAATCTGAGCGCCGTCAAGAAATACCTCGTCGGATACCGGGTCGCCGACATCCCCCCGATCCTCGGGAGCGTCGACGTCTGCGTCGGCGAAGTCGACCGGTAAGGGAGGAGGGCGAGGTCGATGGCGGTCCAGAGCCTCTACGGGGTCGCGAGCCTCATCGCGAATACCCTCTTCGGATCGATCGCCCCGGCGTGGCTCGTCGTGCTCGTCGCGGACGTGGTGTTCGGCGCGATCCTGCTCGCGGCGAGCATGCTCAACACGATCCTCCTCATCTGGTACGAACGCAAGCTCTTGGGCCGGTTCATGGACCGGCGCGGGGCGATGCACGTCGGCTACGCGGGCCTCCTCCAGAACTTCGCCGACGGCCTCAAGCTGTTCCGCAAGAACACCTACCCGCCGCGGGAGGCGGACGCGCTTGGCTTCTACTCGGGCCCCACCGCTTACATGGTAAGCTCGCTCGTGATCTTCGCCGTCCTGCCGATCTCCACGGGCTGGGACAACGGCTCCCTCCCGCTCTCCCTGCTCCTCGCCCTCGTGATCTTCTCTTTCGCTCCGCTGTTCATTTTCATCAGCGCCTGGTCCTCGAACAACAAGTACTCGCTGATGGGCGGGATGCGCTCGGCCGCCCAGATGATCGCCTACGAGGTCCCGATCCTGATCGCGGTCGTCGCGGTGGTCGTCCTTTCGGGGAGCTTCGACCTGACGACGATCGTCACCGAGCAGCAGAACTACTGGTTCTGGGCCCCGCTCTTCGTCGCCCTCATCGTGTTCGTCGCCGGCATGCTCGCCGAGATGGAGCGGATCCCCTTCGATCTTCCCGAGGCCGAGGCGGAGCTCGTGGAGGGGTGGAACACCGAGTACGGCGGGATGCTCTTCGCCTTCTTCATGCTCGCCGACTACCTGCGGGCGCTCATCGGCAGCATCCTGATCGTCCTCCTGTTCCTCGGCGGATGGACCCTCCCCTCCTACGTCCCCTCGGCCCTCACGACGTTCCCCCTCGCCGGGATCTTCTGGTTCATGGTCAAGACCTACCTCGTCTTCGGCCTATTCGTCTGGATCCGGGCCTCCCTGCCGAGGGTCCGGACCGACCAGCTCCTGCGCGTCGGCTGGATGCGGATGGTCCCGCTCTCCCTCGTCGCGGTCTTCCTGGCCGCCCTCGTCGTGATGGTGAACTGCCTCCCGGTGATCGGTTGTGTGCCGGGGATGGGACGGTGAACATGGCCGCGAGCGCACCGAACCCCCCCCCGGAGAACACGAACCCCGCCCTGTGGGTCGCGAAGCCGCTCGCCACGGCGGCCCGGCAGTTCCTGAAGAGCCTCGTTCGGCCCTCGACGATCGTCTATCCGTTCGAGCGGCTCGAGGACCCGAAGTTCCGCGACGAGGTCCGGGTCGCCGCCGGCGCCCCGATCGGCATTGGTCAGGTCTGGGACAACTATCGCGGCGTCCACGCCCTCAACATCGCGACGTGCATCTCGTGTAACCTCTGCGCGTTCAGCTGCCCGGACCTCTGCATCGAGATGGTGACGGTGCCCGGGGGCGATCCGAAGCATCCGAAGAAATGCCCGCAGATCGACTACGGGAAGTGCAGCTACTGCGGGTTCTGCTCGGACGCGTGCCCCGAGGGGTGCCTCTCGATGACGACGCGCTACGAGCTTTCGAGCTCCAAGAGGTCGGAGTTGGTCTTCTCCCCCCAGAAGCTCTACGAGGTCTTCGAGCGCAAGCTGCCGATGAACCCGATCCGGATCGAGCGTCCCGCGAACGAGGACGCGATCCTGCTCGACGGCCCGCTGTGCATCGGCTGCAACGCCTGCGCCCGCGACTGCCCGACGAGCTGCATCACGATGCTCGAGATCCCGAAGCCGGTGGCGAAGCCGGGCGAGAAGCTCCCGAAGCGGATCTGGAAGGAGCCCGTGGTCAACGACTCCGACTGCGTCCGATGCGGGACGTGCATCTCGGTCTGCCCCAAGGAATGCCTCTTCTGGGGGACTCACCCTTGATCCTCGAGGAACTTGCGTTCCTCGCGATCGCCGCCGTCGCGATCGGGACGGCGCTCCTCGCGCTGCTGACCCGGGAGCTCGTCCACACGATCATGTGGATCGCGCTCTTCTTCGTCGACCTGTCGGCGCTCTACTTCCTCCTCGAGGCGCCGTTCCTCGGCGTCCTCCAACTCGGGGTCTACGCCGGCGCCGTCACGATCCTCCTGCTCTTCGGCGTGATGGTCACCCGGAAGCGGATCTTCTCCCGCGAGGCGGCGACGGGGATCGGCGCCGGCCCGATCGTGCTCGCCGGCCTCACCCTCTCCGTCCTTGCCCTCGGCTCGGAGGAGCTCCCGTCGACCGGGTCGACGCTCCACACCTACGACCCGGCCCTGCTCTCCCAGACGCTCTTCAATTCCGACGGACCGTGGCTCCTCCTCCTCGGGCTCGTGATGCTTTCGGCCCTCGCCGGCGCGATCTACCTCGTCCGGGAGGGACGCGATTGAGCGCGTTCTCTCCCGCCGGGCTCCTCGCCCTCTCCGGGGCGCTGCTCGCGATCGGCCTCTTCGGGATCCTCACCCGCCGCAACTTCATCCTGCTCCTGATCTCGATCGAGATCGCGATCAACGCCGCCGTCCTCAACTTCGTCTACTTCGCCTCGTTCGCGGGGGGCGCGAACGGGCTCAGTGGGCAGGCGATCGCCGTCGTCGTCATCGGCCTCGCCGCCACCGAGGTCGCCGTGGGTCTCGCGATCGTGCTCGCCCTGAACCGGCTGCGCGGATCGATCAACGTCGCCGAGGCGGCGACGCTGAAACTGTAGGGGGCGGACGTGTCGGCGCTCGATTTCGCGTTCGGATGGGCGCCCCTCGTGCCGGCGCTGACGGCGATCGCGTTCGTGATCATCGGCCTCGGGGGCCGACGTCTCGCCCGCCTCGAGTGGGGCGGCTGGGTCGCCGTGGCGTTCTCGTTCGCCTCGATGGTGGTCGGCGTCCTCGTGGCGGTCGCCGAGATGCTCGATCCGGGCTCCTACACCGACACGAGCTTCACCTGGATCTCGATCCCCGGGTCCCCCGGGACCTTCCCGAACGGCTTCCAGCTCGACATCGGCGTCCTCGTCGACCCGATCTCGGCCCTGATGCTCATCGTGGTGACGGTCGTCGGTTTCCTCGTCCTCCTCTACTCGATCGGCTACATGCACCACGACCACGGGCTACCCCGGTACTACGCCGAGCTCTCGCTGTTCCTGACGGCGATGACCGGGCTCGTTCTCTCGGATAACCTCCTCGAGTTCTTCCTCTTCTGGGAGCTCGTCGGGGTCTGCTCCTACTTCCTCATCGGCTTCTACTACGAGAAGCCGAGCGCCGCGAGCGCCGCCAAGGAGGCGTTCCTCGTGACCCGGGTCGGCGACGTCCTCTTCCTCCTCGGGATCTTCATCTTTTTCGCGACCTACGCGACGAGCGGCCCGGGACTCGGGTGGGCCGCGAGCGGGTTCAAGTTCACGAACGGGAGCGCGCCGTTCCTCCAGGGGATCATGGGGGGGAACACCCCTATGCTCACCCTCGCCGGCCTCATGATGCTCGCCGGGGCCGCCGGCAAGTCGGCCCAGTTCCCGCTCCACGTGTGGCTCCCGGACGCCATGGAGGGTCCGACCACGGTGAGCGCCCTCATCCACGCCGCGACGATGGTCGCCGCCGGCGTCTACCTGCTCGCGGTGGTCTCGCTGTTCCTCGGCTTCACCCCGACCGACCAGCTCGCCATCGTGGCGGTCGGCGGCTTCACCACGTTCTTCGCGGCCTCGATGGCGGTCGTGAACCCGGACATCAAACGGGTGATCGCCTACTCGACGATCTCCCAACTCGGGTACATGGTTCTCGCCGTCGGGGCCGGTTTCACGATGGTCGGGATGTACCACCTCTTCACCCACGCATTCTTCAAGGCCCTCCTCTTCCTCGCCGCCGGCTCGGTCATCCACGTCGTCGGCACCCAGGACCTGTTCAAGATGGGCGGCCTGCGCCGGGCGATGCCGCTCACCGCGGCGGCGTTCGCGATCGGCGGCCTCTCGCTCTCGGGGATCCCGCCGTTCTCTGGGTTCTTCTCGAAGGACGACATCCTCGGCTCGGTCTTCGGGGAGCTCGGCACCCACCCAGCGTATTGGCCGTTCTTCCTGCTCGCCCTGCTCTCGGTCTTCCTGACGGCCTACTACATCTTCCGCGCTTGGTTCCTCGCCTTCTCCGGCGACGGCCCCCGGGACCCGACCCTTCCGAAGGCCCATGAGAGCGGCTGGGTGATGCGGGTCCCGCTCATCGTCCTCTCGGCGCTCGCGATCGGGGCCGGGGCGCTCATCTTCGACCCCGGGTTTGCCTCGCTCTTGAGCGGGTTCGGCATCCCGCCCGCCTACGGCTCGACCGACGTCGCCCTTTCCGCGGTCTCGCTCGGACTCGCGGCGTGCGGGATCGGCCTCGCCTATGCCTTCTGGGGGAACGGCCGGATCTTCGAGCTCCCGCAGGACTCCCTGGCCGCGAAGCTCCGGCACGTCCTGCTCCAGCGTTATTACTTCAAGATCGGGTACGACTGGATCGGCCTGCGCGCGACGTACGCCGTCGCGCGGGCGGCCGACTTCTTCGAGCGCTACGTCATCGATGGGACCGTCCGGGGGTTCGAGCGCCTCTTCGCCTCCACCTCCGACACCCTCCGGCGCGGCCAGACCGGGATCGTCTCGGACTACGCCGCGTACGTGGTGGGCGGCCTCGTCGCCTTCCTGCTCGTCCTGATCTTCGTGGCGCCCTGGCTCCTCCAGGCAACGGGAGGGGGCTAGCGTGATCGGCGTCCTCTCCCTCATGCTCGCGACGCTGCTCGTCAGCATGGTCCTCACCTTCCTGTCGGGACGGCGGGCGCGCTACGTCGCTCTCGCCGGATCGGTCGCCTTCCTCGCGGAGGTCCTCTACCTACTGTCGAGCTTCACCCAGTGGGCCGGCTTCGGGGCCGGCGGGGTCCCCCAGGTACAACGACGCCGAGACGTACTCCTGGATCTCGATCTCCTGGCTCCACGTGAACTACGCCGTGGGGATCGATGGGATCTCCCTCGTCCTCGTCCTCCTTACCGCCTTCCTCCAGATCGCGACGGTCATCTACTCCTGGCGGGAGTCGAAGGAGCCGTCGGCCTGGTTCGGCCTCGTCCTCCTGACCTGCCTCGGCTGCTTTGGGGTCTTCATCTCGCTCGACATCCTGTTGTTCTTCCTGTTCTGGGAAGCCGTCCTGATCCCGATGTTCTTCATGATCGGGTACTGGGGCGGCCCGCGCCGCCGCTACGCCGCGCTGAAGTTCTTCGTCTACACCCACGTCGCCTCGATCGCGATGCTGGTCTCGCTCCTCGCCCTCGCGTTCTACTCGGGGGCGCCGTCGTTCGACTTCACGAGCCTCTATGGACCCGCCCGGACCCTCTCGGCGACGACGCAGGTCTTCCTCTTCCTCGGGATGTTCTTCGGCTTCGGGGTCAAGTTCCCGATCGTCCCGTTCCACACTTGGCTCCCGGACGCCCACGTCGAGGCGCCGACCGGCGGATCGGTCCTGCTCGCCGGCCTCTTGCTCAAGCTCGGCGGATACGGACTGATCCGGTGGGCGGTGGAGCTCCTCCCGGTCGGGGAGAGCCACCTCGCGCCGCTCCTCTACGCCGTGGCGTTCGCCTCGATCATCTGGGGGTCGGTGGTCGCGCTCGCCCAACGGGACCTGAAGCGGCTCGTGGCGTACTCCTCGATCAACCACATGGGGATCGTCCTCCTCGCGATCGCCGTCGGTTCGTCGCTCGGGATCACGGCCGCGGTCCTGCTGATGTTCGCCCACGGGATCGTGAGCGGCCTCTTGTTCATGGTCTCGGGATCGGTCCACCACACGTTCGGCACCCGGGACGTGAACGCCGTCGGGGGGATCACCCCCGGACGCCGGCGCTCTCCACGATGGTGATGGTGGGCTCGCTCGCCTCGCTCGGGCTCCCGGCCCTGATCAGCTTCCCGGCGGAGTTCGGCGCCCTCCTCGCGGCCTGGGACCGCATCGGCGCCTGGGTCCTGATTCCCCTCCTCGTGCTCGTCGTAACCGCCGCGTTCTACCTGTGGATGATGCAACGGATGCTGTTCGGACCCCCGAAGGGGATCCCCGAAACGGCCCACGACCTACCGAGCTTCGAGCTCGTGGCGATGGTGATCCTCGCGGCCTTGATCGTCCTCTACGGCGTCCTCCCGAGCCTCCTCGTCCAGGTGATCGTGAACTCGCCGATCCAAGGGTGGCCGTAGGGGCGGGGGAACGATGGACCCGATCGACTTCCTCCCGGAGATCGTTGTCCTGGCCGCGGCGCTCCTCGTCTTCCTTTCGGACACGGTGGGGGTCCGCCGGCTCGAGGTGTTCGGGGGCCTCGCCGTGGCCGGGAGCGCCGTCGCCCTCGCGCTCGTCCTCGGAGATCTGGGAACGCCGGGGCTATCGGCCCTTTCGACCCTTCCGGCGGCGCTGATCGACGCCCCGCTCGGCCCCTCGCTCGTCGATTTCACGAGCCTGGGCCTCGTCTTCCAGGCGATCTTCCTGATCGCGGCCCTCTTCGTCGCCCTCGGGAGCCTGTCGAGACCCTCCCGGGAGCCGGGGGCGGCGGTGTTCTTCGGTCTCCTTCTGCTCGCGACGCTCGGGATGATGCTGGTCGCGGTCGCCGCGGACCTCATCTTCCTGCTGCTCGCGATCGAGCTCGCGAGCATCTCGACCTACCTGATGGTCGGCTACTCCCGCAAGGAGCCGCGCCACCTCGAGGCGGCGATGAAGTTCTACATCATCGGGGCGCTCTCCACGGCGCTCTCGTTCTTCGGCGCGTCGCTCCTCTATGGAGCGTACGGAGCGACGAGCTTCTACGCGTTCGGACCGGCGGCGACCCCGATCGCCTACCCGACGCTCGCGTTGATCGGCTACGGCCTGTTGATCGCCGGGCTCGGCTTCAAGGTCACGGCCGTCCCGTTCCACGCCTGGGCGGTCGACGTGTACGATGGCGCCCCCCACGATGTCTCGGCGTTCCTCGCCGGCGGGACGAAGAAGATGGGGATCTTCGCCTTCTTCCTCGTTTTCCTCGGGCCGATTCTCCTGCTCGAGCACACCCCGGCGCTCGCCCCCGCCGGGTTCGGGGAGGGCCTCGCCCTGACGATTGGTCTGCTCGCGGTCCTCACGATGACCATCGGGAACCTCCTCGCGCTCATGCAACGGGAGATGAAGCGGATGCTCGCCTACTCCTCGATCTCCCAGGCCGGCTACATGCTGATCGGCGTCGCCGTCGGCACGGCGCCGGGGGTCGCGGGGGCAACGTTCCAGGTCCTCGCCCACGCGTTCATGAAGACCGGGGCGTTCCTCGTCGTCGCGGCGTTCGCCGCGCTCGGCGTCGGGCCGCTGATCGACGATTGGCGGGGTGTCGCGCGCCGCCGGCCGTACCTCTCCCTCGCCTTCGCCCTCATGCTCCTCTCCCTCGCCGGGGTGCCGCTCACGATCGGCTTCGTCTCGAAGTTCGTCCTCTTCAGCGCCGCGGTGCAGGCCGAGGGGCCGTTCTTCTGGCTCGCGGTCGCGGGGCTGTTGAACAGCGCCCTCTCGGTCTTCTACTACGCCCGGGTCCTCAAGACGATGTACCTCGATGCGCCCGCGCCGAACGCGGAGACCCCGTCCCCGACGGCCTCGATCGGCCTCGGCCGGGCGACGGCGATCCTCCTCATCACGGTCGGCATCGTGGCCCTCGGGATCTATCCAGGTCCGGTGGTCAGCGGCCTCCAGCTCGCCGCCTCCCACTTCGTCGCGATCGGGGCATGACCGGCGCGGAGCGGTTCGACGTCGTCGTGGTCGGCGCCGGCCCTTCGGGAAGCCTCGCGGCGCGCGCGGCCGCCCTCGGCGGGGCGCGGACCCTGCTCGTCGACCAGCGCGTGGAGCTCGGCCAACCGGTCCAGTGCGGCGAGTTCCTCCCGACGCGGCAGGAACTCCTCGACATCTTCCCGTTCCCTAGCCTGCTCGACGACGCCTACGAGATCCCCCCGGCGTCGGTCCTCCGGACGACCGACACGATGGCGTGCATCGCCCCTGGCGGCCGGGAATACCGATTCCCGCTGCGAGGTTACAGCGTCGCGCGCCGCTCGTTCGATAAGGCCCTCGCCCTCCGGGCCGAGGGGGCGGGGGCCGAGCTCCGCTTCCCGGCCGGGGTCACCCGGGTCCGCGACGGCGAGGTCACCTTCGCCTCCGGCGCGATGGCCGAGGCCCGGGTGGTGATCGGGGCGGACGGGCCGCTGTCGACGGTGGCCCGGAGCGTCGGCTTTGCCCTCCCGCGGTCACTCTACCGGATGATCACGGCGACGTCGACGGGCGAGTTCCCTCCGGAGATCGACCTTTTCTTCGGCTCGGTCGCCCCGCGGGGCTACGCGTGGATCATCCCGAAGGCCGGGGAGGCCAACGTCGGGCTCGGCGTGACCGGACTAACGCCCGGTGCGACGCTCTCCGGCCTGCTCGACCGGTTCCTGCGGGCCCGCGGCCTCTCCGAGGCCCAGGACCGGACCCGCTGGTGGGTCCCAATCGGCGCGCCGCCCGATTCGGCGGTCCGAGGCCGGGCGCTGTTCGTCGGAGATGCGGCGAACCTCGTGATGGCGACGAACGGCGGCGGGATCCCGACGGCGATGCTCTCCGGGTGGGACGCCGGCGCGACCGCGGCCGCCCACATCCGCGCCGGCACCCCACTCTCGGAGTACGATCGCCTCTGGAAGACCCACCTCTACGGCCCCCTCGCCCGGGGCCACCGATTGAAGGCGCTCGGGGACCGGGTCGCCCGGACCGACCTCCTCCTGGCCCTAGGGATGCGATTTATCGGTCCGTCCGGTCTCGACTCGATGATGCGGCTGCGCTGGCCGGGTCGACTCGGGGGGGCGGGATGAGCCGGGCGACGCCGCGGGACACCCCGGATGGCTCCCTCGAGAACCTCGTGAGCCGGACGCTCGGCGAGGGGCCCCCGAGACGCTCGTCGAGCTCCTGCCGACGCTGACCGCCGACCTCGCCGGCATCGACCAGCGGATGCTCGGGGTGCTGCCGTCGACGTACCCGAGGCTCACCGACGCGGCGACCTACGCGGTGAGCGCGGGCGGCAAGCGGGTCCGGCCCCTCCTCATGGTGGTGATGGCTCGGGCGCTCGGCCTCGAGTCCGCGGGCTCGGTCTACTCGCTCGCGGCCGCCTTCCAGCTGATCCATACGGCGACGCTGGTCCACGACGACGTCATCGACCACGCCGAGATGCGTCGGGGGAAGCCGTCGATGCCGAGGGCGTTCGGGCTCCCCTCCTCGATCGTCACCGGCGACTACCTTTTCGTCCGCGCGTTCGAGCTCGCGGCGGAGTACCCCCGGACGATCATCCTCCGATGCGGGGAGGCATGCGCCGCCCTCGTCGAAGGGGAGGTCCTCCAGGACTCGAGCCGGTTCGACCTTACCACCGGCGAGGAGCATTACCTTCGGGTGATCGAGCGGAAGACCGCCGCGATCGTTGCGGCGGCCCTCGCGTCGGTCGGGGAGATCGCCGGCGCCTCCCCGGCGGTCCGCGAGGCATGCGAGACGTACGGGCGGGCCCTCGGGGTCGCCTTCCAGATACGGGACGACCTCCTCGACGTCTACGGCGACCCCGACCTGCTCGGGAAGCCGCTCTACACCGACCTGCGGGAGGGGAACCCGACCCTGGTCTCGCTCGAGACCTACGCCCACCTGAAGGGTGAGGAACGCGAGGAGTTCGAGCGGCTTTTCGTGCTGCGCCGAAAGGCCCCCGGGGACCTCTGGCGGCTCCGAACGCTCTCCGATCGCACCCCGGCCGCCCAGAACGTAGCGAGGGCCGCCGAGACCTGGGGGGAACGGGCGGTCCGGGCGCTCGAACCATTGCCGGCGAGTCCGTACCGCACGCTCCTCGAGTGGCTCGCGCGCGGGGCCGCGGCCCGACGATTCTGAACGGCCGGACCGGCGGCCGCCGACGCGTGCACGAACGGCCTTAAGACCCCCAAGGTGGATTCGTCCGCGATGCGGACGGCCGCGAGCTCGGCGGGGGGCGCCTCGGCCAGCCGGGCCGGGCCTGCCCCCGAGGTCGGTCACCTCCCGCCCCAGTGGGCCCCCGTCCGGGCGCGCCCCAGCCTCCCGCTCGGGGTCGCGATCCTCGCGGTCCTCATCGGCATCCTCGGCCTCGTGCTGCTGCTCGCCGGGAGCCTCTTCCTCCTACGGGTACTACGGGGGTCCGCTCGTCCCCGACGACGTCCTCATCGTCCACTCGGTCAATGCGATCGGGGCTGCGCTCCTCGTCCTTCTCGGGGCGATCTTCCTCGCCCTCGCGACGGCCCTGTGGCGCCAGGAGGTCTGGGCGCTCTACACCACCGTGGCCGTCACGTTCGGTGGGCTCGCCTTCCTGTTCTTCACCGCGTCCATCACCTACCTCTTCCTCATCCTCCTCGTGGTCTTCGTCTACCTCCTCCTCGTGCGTCGGCACTTCTACTGATGCGCGTCCTCATCGGCGAGCTCGCTCCGGCGCTCCTTGACGTCGAGGCGAACCTCGCCCGGATCGAAGCGATCGTCATCAAGGGCCGCTCGGAGCTCGCGGTCTTTCCGGAGCTCTTCCTCTCAGGCTACCGCGTCGGCGACCGGGTCGGTGAGGTCGCTCTCCGGCCGGACGATCCCCACCACCGGCGGCTCGCGGAGATCGCTACCCGCACGGGGACGACGATCGTCGTCGGAAGCCCCCGGGCCTCTCCGGACCGGCCCGGGGAGACCGAGAACGCGGCGCTGTGCTACGGCCCGGACGGGGCGTTCGCCGTCCAGGCGAAGCGGTTCCTGCCCACTTTCGGTCCCTTCGAGGAGGGAACGCTTTTCTCCCCCACGGACGAGAGCCGACCGGTCCGGGCGCTCGGCCGGTCGGTCGGGCTCGAGATCTGCTACGACCTCTTCTTTCCCGAAGTGTCGCGCGACCTCGCCCTCGCCGGGGCGGAGCTGCTGATCGGGATCTCGGCCGCCCCGGTCACCTCGCGGCGACTCTTCGAGCGGGTGCTCCCCGCCCGAGCGATCGAGAACGCCCTCCCGGTGGTCTACGTGAACCGGGTCGGGGTCGAGGACGGACTCGTCTTCGGGGGCGGCTCGGTGGTCCTCGATGCCCGAGGGGAGGAGCTCCGGGGCGAGAAGCTCGAAGGCGCCGTGCAGAGTCCGGACGAAAGGGTCGAACTCGTCGAGCTCGACCTTGGGGCGGCCTCTCGCTGGCGGCCGTTCCGTCCGGTCCTACGCGACGTCGCGCAGCGGCGACGGGGCGAACGGACCCCGGGATAGGCCCGTCCCCGGCCTCCACGCCTCGCGTCCGCCGCGTCCCTTATACGGGGGGCCCACCCGTGGGGACCCCGTGCCCCGGACCCGCACCCTCGCCGAGGAGCTCGCATCGAAGCAGCGCGAGATCTCGGTCGCCGAGTTCTTCGAGCGGAATCGCCAGATCCTCGGCTTCGACAACCCGTTGCGAGCACTCCTCACGACCGTCAAGGAGGGGGTCGACAATGCGCTCGACGCCTGCGAGGAGGCCCGGGTCCTCCCCGAGGTCCTGGTCGAGATCGCGAAATCCGGCACCGACCGATTGACGGTCTCGGTCTCGGACAACGGCCCCGGGATCCTTCGGCGTGAGATCCCGAACGTCTTCGGACGGCTCCTCTACGGGTCGCGATTTCACGCGAACCGCCAATCCCGTGGCCAGCAGGGGATCGGGATCTCGGCGGCCGTCCTCTACGCCGGGCTCACGAGCGCCCGTCCCGCCCGCGTGGTCTCCAAGGTCAAGGAGGAGGAGGCCGCCCACGTCCTCGAGCTCCTTATCGACACCCAGAAGAACCTCCCGAAGGTCGTCTCGGACGACCTGCTCCTCTGGGACCGCGAGAGCGGCACGCGCATCGAGCTCGTCCTCAAGGCCAAGTACCAACGGGGTCGGCAGTCGCCGTTCGAATACCTTCGCGGCACCGCGATCGTGAACCCGCACGCCCGGCTCATCCTCGTAGAGCCGGACGGGACGCGGATCACCTACGAGCGGGCATCGAACGAAATCCCCCCCGTACCGAAGGAGGTCCCACCTCACCCGTACGGCCTCGAGCTCGGCGAGCTCGCCTACCGCCTAAAGGCGACGTCGGCCCGTTCCCTCGCCGAACTCCTCCCGAAGGAGTTCGCCGGCGTCTCGCCCCGAGCGGCGGCCGAGATCCTTAGTCAGGCGGGCCTCACCGGCCGTGAGACGCCCGGGACGATTCATGGGGAGCGGCTCGAAGCGATGCTTGCGGCGATGCACTCGGTCCGGCTCCTCCCTCCTTCGTCCGAATCCCTCTCCCCGATCGGGCCCGTCCTGATCAAGCGGGGCTTGAGGAACGTGCTCGGCGAGGTGCGTCCGGAGTTCTACGCACCCCCGGTCGAGCCGGCCGCCGAAGGTCCGGGCGGGCTTCCCCTTCCTGGTCGAGGTCGGGCTCGTTTACGGCGGCAGCCTCCCGGCCGACCAGCCGATCCAGCTCCTGCGGTTCGCGAACCGGGTGCCGCTCCTCTTCCAGCAGGGAGCATGCGCGATCACGAATGCCGTCCAATCCCTCGATTGGCGACGGTACGGGCTCGACCAGAAGGGCGGGGCCGGGCTGCCGAACGGCCCCACGCTCCTCCTCGTCCACGTCGCCTCGACGAAGATCCCGTTCACGAGCGAGGCGAAGGAGGCGATCGCCGAGGACCCGGAACTCGACAAGGAGCTGACCCTCGCCCTCCAGGTGGCCGCGCGCCACCTGCGGACCCACCTCTCCCGGAAGATCCGGCGCCAGTTCGCCCAAGAGAAGTTCGATATTATCCTCAAGATCCTCCCGAAGCTCGCCCAGAAGGCGAGCGGGCTCGTCCACAAGCCGGTGCCCGACCTGACCCCGGTGATCACCAAGATCATGGACGTCGTCAATCTCGAGACGACTCTCGACGCGAGCCCGAGCGCGAAGCGGCTGAAGACCGAGATCACGAACTACACCCCCAGGGCGCGCGTTCTCGAGCTCTTCGTCGAGCTGCCGCCGGAGCTCCTGCCCTCGGCAAAGTTCGAACCCGTACCCGATGGGACCGATGCGGAGCTCGGCCGGGCGTGGTGGACCCTCCCGAAACTTGCTCCGAGCGGCCGGACCGGCGTGGTGGTCACGTTCCCCGGAGGGACTGAGGTCGAGGCCGGCGATCCCGAGTGGTTCGTCGCCGGGGTCGACGAGGGCCATCTGCTCGGGGCGGAACCGCTGCCCGGCGACTGGGACGTGCGGCTCCCGAGGGCCGTGATCGAGGCCGCCGAGGCGGGCCTCGAGGAGAGCGTCCCGCAAGGAGAAACGGAGGTGGATTACGATGCCGCCGAAGCGAGCGTCCGCGTCGAAGACGAAGAGTAGCCCCCCGGCCGATCTGACGCCGGAGGCCCTGCGGCCGACCCGCCAGCTCGCCGAGGAGATCTACGGCCAGCTCAAGGACGGCCAAATCCCGAGGATGCGCCTGCCCCTTCGGACGAAGCAGAACATCCAGTTCCAGATGCGGGAGGGGGTCTGGAAGCTCGGCCGCGCGCTCGGGACCCGCAGCGCCCGAAAGCTCGACGGGGCGCTCATGCTCCTACGGACCTTCTACCTCGTCGATTTCATCAACGAGATGGCCCGCGACTCGAAGACGTCGACGCTGCGGGAGCTCTACTACATCTCCGAGGGTTGGGAGGAGTCGAAGTTCCACAGCGAGGACGAGTCGAACCTCTTGATCGAGGACCTCGAGGTCCTCTGCGGGCGCCTCCGCGAGGACTTCCGGCTCCATCCGGAGGAGAACGGGGCGTCGGTCCTCGGCGACCTCACGATCCGGGAGACCAACCGCAAGGGGGTCGTGAAGACGATCAACTGCCGGGACGACGTCGGGGACGGCGGCTACGCGCTCCCGTTCAACGTCGAGAGGGAGAAGATCGCCTTCGTGGGGACGAACGCCAAGTTCGTTATCGCCATCGAGTGCGGTGGGATGGTGGATCGCCTCGCCGAGAACGGGTTCGACGAGAAGCACGACGCGATCCTCCTCCACCTCAAGGGCCAGCCGGCCCGCTCGACCCGGCGGTTCCTGAAGCGGATGAGCGAGGAGCTCCACCTGCCCGTCGTCGTCTTCACGGACGGCGACCCCTGGTCGTTCCGGATCTTCGCGAGCGTGGCGTACGGGGCGATCAAGACCGCCCACATTTCCCACTACCTCGCAACGCCCCAGGCCGAGTTCCTCGGGGTCACGGCCTCGGACATCGAGAACTACAAGCTCCCTTCCGACAAGCTGAGCGAGCAGGACATCCGCGCCCTCCAAGCTGAGCTGACCGACCCGCGGTTCTCGACGCCGGAGTGGCGCGCCGAGATCGAGCTCATGCTCAAGAACGGGAAGAAGGCCGAGCAGCAGTCGCTCGCCAAGTACGGACTCAACTATGTGACCGACACCTACCTCCCCGAGAAGCTCACCGAGATGGGCGTCCTCCGGTAGGGCCCGACGGCGGAGGCGGAACGGGCAGATGCTCGACGACGCGGACCTTGAAATGAACGTCCTCGAGTTCCGGGGGAAGGGGTTCTCGTTCGAGCGCGCGGTCGACTGGGACGGGACCGAGCTCGCCCTCTTCCACCGGACGGAGACCGAGAGCGAGAGCCGATTCCGTCCACGGATCGTCCGCTTGCTGCTCGCCCTCCCCAAGAGCTGGCTCGCACTGGATGCCTCCGGGGAAGCGCTCGTGCTCGAGCGCGCCGGGACGCCCTCTCGCCCCGGGCCGACCCCCGCGGCGGTCGAGACCGCCGCCGAATCGACCCAGTTCGAGGAGCGAGGGATCGCCTGGAGGCGGCAACCGCTCTCCGAGACCGCGTACCTCTACCTTCCCGAAGAGTGGGTCGGGCGCCTCGGAACGCCCGAAGGGCTCGCGCGACTCGGCATTGCGTAACGCACGTCGCCACCGACGAGAAATCAAGGGTCATCCTTTTAAGGCGGGATTAGTAACCCGCGCCACCTCAGGCCGAACTGGATGAAACGGAGCTCACGCGTCTGGAAGAAGCGCGGCCACATGCGCTGGAAGTGGCGCAAGAAGCGCATGCGCCGCCGCATGAGAGCCCAGAAGATGCGCAAGCAGTAGTCGAACCCTTTCCCAGGGACGGGGCAACCCGTCCCTCGGGCGCCCGCCGAGTGCGCTCAGCGACCGAGTCGGTCGAGCTTCCTCGATTCCTTGGTGCGCTTCTTCCACTCCTTGTAGTGAGGTCGGCACAACGGCGCATGCCGACCGGCGTCGGGGAGGTCGGGGAAGGCGCGACGGGCCTCCGCCAGCGCGAGGTGACGGAGTGGAGCTTCCTCGCAACCCGCGATGGCGCAGCGCTCCACGGGCGCTTCCGGCCGCGGAACCCGGGGACCCGTCGGGGTCATCGCCGGTCGGCCTTCTCCAGACGGGCCGCCACGAGGCCGGGGATCTCGTACGGGAACCGGGCGACCTCGGCGCCGGCACTCCGAAGGGCCGCGACCTTGCTGGCGGCGGTCCCTTGGCCACGCGCGATGATGGCGCCGGCGTGCCCCATGCGCTTCCCCGACGGTGCGGAGCGGCCGGCCACGTAGGCGACCACCGGCTTCGACACCTGGGTGCGGATCGCGGCCGCGGCCTCCTCTTCGGCGGTCCCTCCAATCTCGCCCACGAGGACGATGAGGTCGGTCTCGGGATCCCGCTCGAAGAGGGGGAGGGCGTCAACGAAGCTCGTCCCGATGACGGGATCGCCGCCGAGGCCGATGCAGGTGCTCTGGCCGAGCCCGTGGTCCTTGATCCCGCTCACGATCTCGTACGTAAGCGTCCCGGACCGGGAGATCACCCCGACCCGTCCCGGTCGGAAGACCACGTTCGGAATGATCCCGACCTTCGACTTACCGGGGGCCGCGATCCCCGGACAGTTCGGACCGATGATGCGGGCGCCATGCTCCTGACCGTAGAGGTACATCGAGAGCATGTCGTGGAAGGGGATGTGCTCGGTGACGATCACCGAGAGCCGGATGCCGGCATCGACCGCCTCGATGTAGGCGTCGCGGGCGAACGGTGCCGGCACGAAGAGGCAAGAGGCGTTCGCGCCCGTCGCCTTCACGGCCTCCCGGACCGAGTCGAAGACGGGAACCCCCTCGACGGAAGTGCCGCCCTTCCCGGGGGTTGTCCCGGCGACGACCTGGCTCCCGAAGAGCTTCATCTGCTTGGTGTGGACGGTTCCCTGGTGGCCCGTGATCCCCTGGACGACGATCTTCGTTGCCTGGTCGACGAGCACGGTCATGGGGACCTCCCCGACGCGGCCTGGACGGCCGCCTGCGCGGACTCTTTGAGGTCGGAGAGCGAGGTGATCCCCGCGGTTCGTAGGATCGCGACCCCTTCGACCTCGTTGTTCCCCCGGATCCGGGCGACCAGTGGGAACCTCTCGGAAGTGGGGACCTGCTTCATCGCCTCGACGAGCCCGGTAGCGACGGTATCGCATCGGGTGACGCCACCAAAGATGTTGAGGAATACGGCAGCCGGCCGGGCCTTAGACATCAGAAGGAACGCCTCGGTCACCTTCGTCGGGTCATCCGTGCCCCCGAGATCGAGGAAGATGCCCGGTCGCCCGCCGAACTCGGCGAGCACGTCGAGCGTCGCCATCGTAAGGCCGGCCCCGTTCGCGATGACCCCGATGTTCCCGTCCAACTGCACGAAGGCGATCCCCTTCTCCCGGGCGATCTCCTCGAGCGGGGTACGGTCGTCCGGGATCTCCGCATATTCCGGATGACGGAACCCCGCGTCATCTTCGATGATCACCTTGGCATCGAGGGCCACTACGCCCGAACCGACGAGGCCGAGGGGATTGATCTCCACGAGCTCGGCATCCTCGGTCTGGAAGACCTCCCAGAGATGATCGATCAGGCTTCCGAGGGAGGCGGCGGCGGGGCCGCTCAAGCCGAGGGTGCGGGCGACCTCACGCTTCTCGTAGCCGACGGGCCCGACGAACGGATGGATCGGGATCCGGAGGATCGCCTCCTCCCCGACGGACTCGATCTCAACGCCCCCGCTCGCGCTGGCCATCAAGAGTGGGCGGCGGGCGCCGCGATCGAGGGTGATCGAGAGGTAGAACTCGCGTTGGAGGGCGACCTTCTCCTCGAGCAGGACCTCACGAACCTTCTCGCCTTGGAACTCGAGCGCCAAGATCGCGCGGGCCGCCTCACCCGCTTCCTCGGGGGTGTTGGCGAACCGGACCGCGCCACCCTTCCCCCGGCCTCCGGCGAGTACCTGGGCCTTCACCACGCAAGGGAGGGGGACCCGGCCGGCCCGGGTGGCCGCCTCGGCCTCCGAGGGACTGCGCACGACCTCCCCCTTGGGCGTCGGTATGTTGTGGCGCCGGAAGATCTCCTTGCCCCTCCACTCCGCGAGCTTGACCATCGATGGAAACCCCTCGGCCGCCGCCGAGACGGGTCGCCTATAAAGGGGGGTGGGCGGGGTCGTTCAACGCGCGCTCCGGGGCCGTTGTTTCGATCGGACCCGACGATGCCGGGGGCGCTCCGCGGTCATCGTCGAACGCCTTCCAGAGACCCGAGCGCCGAGGGATCGGCCAATCTCATCGAGCAGAGTCGCCGCGGCGTCGGACTTCAAGCCGGAGACCCAATGCCGGGCGCCGTTCGGCCGAACCAGTAGGAAGGAGGCGCGGGGTTGCCCGAGCGTGGCGCGATCGTTCGCGACCACGAAATCCAGGTGGGACTCGTCGAGCAGGACCCCGGCCGCCTCGGCGAGTCCTGCCTCATCGAGTCCGACCTCGAGCTTGAACCCGACGAGCTGGCAGGGGGGCGGGGCCAGCCGGCGGAGACGCTCCAAGACCTTCGGGCTCGGCTTGAGCTCGAGGTGGAGGCCCGGCGTCCCGCGGGAGGGGATCTTCCCCGCGCGCGCCGGCAGCGTGAAATCCGAGAGCGCCGCGGGAACGAAGACCGCGTCGGCCCTTCCGAGCAAGGCCGACTCGCGCTGGGCGAGTCGGAGGAGGTCGGCGACGCTCCCCCAACGCTCGATCCGTACGAAGGGTGGGACCGCGACACGAAGTCCTCCGGCCCACAGCCGGACCTCGGCCCCGCGGAAGTACGCCTGGGTCGCGAGCGCGACGGCGGTCTCCCCGCTGCTCTCGTTGGTGATCGAACGGACCTCGTCAATCGGCTCGCGGCTGGCGCCGCCGATCACGATCACCGTCCGACGGGCCCACGCGCCTTCCGCAAGCCGATGGAGGATGGCCGCCGCGACCTCCTCCGGCGAGGCGAGCTTCTCCTCGCCCTCGGCCGAGACCGGCTCGATGATCCCCACTCCCCAGGACCGCAGGCGGGCGAGATTCTCTCGGACCGCGGGGTTCTGACCGAGGTGCGAGTGCATCGCCGGCGCGAGCAGCACGGGGACGCCGCCCCCGAGCGCGATCGACGCGAACGAGGTCACCGGGGTGTCATCGATCCCCTGGGCGATCTTGGAGATCGTGTTGGCCGTCGCCGGGGCGATCAGGAGGAGGTCCGCCCGTCGAGGTCCGGGTCCGAGCTCGGTCACATGCTCGACGCCGCCGGTGAGCGCCCGGATCGGAGGATGGCCCGACGCAAACGTCAGCGACTCCGCCGTGATGATCCGAAGAGCGTCTTCGCTCGCCACGACCTCGACTTCGGCGCCATGCCGGAGCAGCTCCCGGATCACCCGGGGGACCTCGACGGCCGCGATAGATCCTGAGACCCCGACGATGATGCGCCGGCCCTGGAGGAGTTGGGATTTCGAACCCCGGATGGCATCGCTCGGGTGCATCGGACCTCGTCGAACCGGGCGATCGAGCGCGCCTACTTGAGCGGGACTTGCGGGTTCGCCGGACGTCTATCTAAAGTGGGAGGGGGCGTCGCCCCGTCCGTGCCAAGAAAGAAGGCCCGCCGGCCGGACCCGGTGACCCAGTCGCCGAGCCCCCCGGAAGAGCCGGCGATGCTCCCGATGACGACCGCTCCGGGCGGGGGGCTCTCGACGAGCCAGTTCGCCGAGATCGCCCACACCGTGATCAAGGAGGAGCCGACGGTGGCCCCTCGTTCGATCGCTCGGGGGCTGATCCTCTTTGACCTCGACGGAACCATCCTCGATGATATCGGGCTGATCGCGGACGTGGCGGCCGATGTCCTCCACCGGGCGTTCGGCACGCCGACGCCGGAGGGACGGCTCCATTACCTCGCGACCACGGGGATGCCGTTCGAGGCCCAGCTCGCCCAACTCTTTCCCGACACGGACCCCCAGCTCCGAGACCAAACGGCCCGTATCTTCCATCAACGGAAGGTCACCGAAGCCTACGCGGTCGCCGGGGTATTTTCTGAGATGCCCAAGCTCTTGAAGCGGCTCTCCGTTGCCGGTTGGACCATGGCGGTCTCGACGGGGGCCGAACGGGAGATGGCCGACCTGATGCTCGAGCGGGAGGGGCTGCGGTACTGGTTCGAGGATGTCCTCGGGTCCGGCCAAGGAACGAAGCGGGAACACCTCATCGAGTACCAACGTCGGTACCCTACGGCCCCGATCTACCTCGTCGGGGATTCGAGGTTCGACATGGAGGCCGCGACCGAGGTGCGCGGGGTGGCGGCGATCGGACGGGCCTCGAGCCTCCTCGGTTGGACGCTGACGCCCGACGATCTCAAGCGGTGGGGCGCCATCTGGGCGGATTACTCGCTCGCGGGCCTACCCGAATACCTCGAAGAACGGTCCGCAGTGCGACCCGATCGACGGGCCAAGGCGAAGCACCGGTAGGGCCGGGACCGAGAGTCTCGGGCGCCGGGGGTGGGCCCCGTCGCCTTTTGAACCCGGGTCGAGGGATCCACAGTCCCCCAGGATAGGCCAAACTACCCCATCCCGGCCGCAAGGGAAGGACGGGGGTCGGCCATGAAAAGGTTTTTGGCTGCGCACCCGACCGGGCTCCGCTTGGGCCGGGTGCGATCTGGCCCGGGGCTCGAGTTACCGCCCCGGCGGTCCGGGCGACGACGGTGACGCCGCCGGTTCGGCGAGCTCGAGGAGCGCCAGCCGTTGCTGCCGGGCCTTGCGTCCCGTCATCCAAAGGAGGACGCCGAGCCCGACGGAGATGCCGCCCGAAAGAAGTAGTTCGGGATACGATGCGCCGGTCGTTGCGAAAGCGTAGAGGAGGACGAATCCGAGCGCGACGCAGATCACCCCGCCGATCCCGAACACGCGCTCGATGAGCATGGTCGCGCTCGCCGGGACGGGCCCCTCCGCCCCCCGTGAGGAGACCGGCAGGGCGATGATGAGCCTTCCCACTCGATTCGCTCGAGGAACCCTCGGTCGGCCCGGTGGCGACTGTCCTGAGGTCGGCAGGCCGGCTCCTTGCCCGTCGGTCCGACCCAGCGCTCGCGGCTTCCAGCGGCGGGTTGTCTGTGGTCGCGGTCTGCCAGAGGTTTCAGTTCTGGTACTGGAGCGAATGACTTCGAGTTCTGCTCGGCGCCTAGCATTTCTATGACCCGCCTCTTCGTGGTTCGTGGCGGTTCGGAAGCGCCGAACCCCGCCGCGATCCCGACGGGGACGTCCGGTCGCGCTCGTCACAGGCGGGGGCACGGGACTGGGTCTGGCGATCGCCCGCCGAATGGCTCTGGAAGGTTTCGACCTCGTTCTGGCCAGTCGAGACCCCGCCCACCTCGAGCGCGGCCGAAAGGCCCTCGCGACTCGCCGGTGTCGGGTCGTCACTCTCCCTACCGACGTCCGGGATCCGGCGGCGGTCGACCGGTTGTTCGACGAGGTCGACCGCACCTACGGCCGTCTCGACCTCCTCGTCAACAACGCCGCTGGGAACTTCGTGAGCCCGGTGGAGCGGATCTCGCCGAACGGGTGGCGTGCGGTCGTGGATATCGTCCTCGACGGGACGTTCTTCGTCTCGCGGGCCGCGTTCCCGAGGCTGCGCCTTGCCCCCGCGCCCGCGATCGTGAACGTGGTCGCGGCCTACGCTTGGCTTGCCGGTCCGGGGACCGCCCATTCCGCGGCCGCGAAGGCCGGGGTCGTCGCGTTGACGCGCACGATGGCGGTCGAGTGGGCCCGCCACGGGATCCGGGTCAATGCCGTCGCCCCGGGACCGGTCCACACGGAGGGAACCGATCGGCGACTCTGGGTCAGCCGGGAGATCATCCGCCGAGTCGAGCGATCGGTCCCCCTCGGGCGGTTCGGGACCCCGGAGGAGATCGCCGAGGCGGTCGCGTTCCTCGCCGGCCCGCGGGCGAGCTTCATCACGGGCCAGGTCCTCGCGGTCGACGGGGGCCAGTGGCTCGGGGCCGGCCTCATGGACCTGTCGGGCGCGGAGCGGCCGGGGCCGACTCGGCTCGCGCGCCCGTCGAGGTGAACTGAATGACCGAGGAGACCGACCCCCACGAGGCTCGGCGACCCGGGCTCGCCGGTCCCCCGCCGGCCGCCGAGATCATGCCGATCATCAATGCCCCCACTCGGCGCTCGACCTCAGCGCGCGGGAGCGGATCGTCCAGTCGAACCGGGAGCTCTCCTTCGGCTTCCTCCTCGGCTACCTTTCCCTCGCGCTCCACGCGACCCTGGACTACACGCAATTCATCGGGTTCTACGTGGGTCCGTGGCGCGAAGATCCGCTCGCGTCCGAAGCGGAAGGGGCGCGCGCGTGGCGTCGACAGGTCGCCCGTAAGTCGGCCTACAGTATGGAGAAGATCGTGGGCGAACTGATCGCCGTGATCAGCGACGGGCTCGAGGAACCGTCGGGAACGTTCGCGGCGCTCGGGGTCCCCTGGCCGGACCCGGAGCCGAGCCGACGCCTTCCGATCCGACCCCGCCGACCTCGGGTCGACCTCGTCATCGATCCGGCACCGGGCTTCGTCTACGACCTCCATTCGTTCGCCCGCGAGGTCGGCGAGCGGTTCCGTCGGAACCTCGACTGAGGCGGGCCCGGACGGGGCCGGAAACCGGAGTCCGGGCGGGGCTGAGCAGCCCCTCTTCCATGACCTCGACGGATTCGACGCCGTCGACCTTGGCGAGGGCCTCTTCGGTCGCCGGCAGGAGCCCGCCGACGTCGGACATGACGACGCTCACGAGGAGCGCCTTGAGACCGTAGGCGATGTCGCGGACCTGCATCCCTCGGACGGTGATCCCTTGCGGGACGCTCGACCGGACGCCCTCGGCCATCTTGCGCATGTCGGTCTCGATGCTCTTCGGCATCGAGCCGGAAGAGGACCGCCACCTCGCCCATCGAGCTCTCCTGCGGCCCTTACGGCCCTTCGAACGCGCAGTTCGGGCAGTGGTAGACGACCGACTGGTCCCGGCACTGCGCACAGCGTCCGAGCATCGCGAGACCGCAGCTCGGGCAGAGGAAGTGGGTCGCGCCCCGGCCCGCGATCGCCCGGCCGCACGAGGTGCAGCGCAGGTCCGTTACGGAGACCGAGGTGGGGGCCATGGCATCACTTCTTGGCGCGTCCGCGCCGGCGCGCGGCCACCCGGGTCGACCATATAAAGAGCGCCCCCACGAACGCCACGGAACCCGCGGCGTACCAGATGGTGTAGTCCGGCGGCGGTCCGTTCACGTAGAACGTCTCGCTGTACTGCTGCGCCCCGCCCGGGAACGTCACGAGGCCGTGCTCGGTGGCGAGCGTGATCGCGAAGGTGTGGTACCCGGCGAGAGGCCGAGGTCGACGTAGGCGAAATTGATCGGGTACGTCGAGCCCGCGGTCATCACCGGGACGGAGATCGACCCGACCGGCGTGCCGTCGAGGGTGACCGTGAGCTTGAGCGGCCCGACGGTGACCCCGCTCGCCGCGACGAGCGTGGCGTTGAGCCGGTACGGCTCGACGATCTGGACGGCGTAGCTCAGGTTGTTCGACTGGTTGTTCTTCTGGTAGCTCGAGGTGATGAGGACGGTGATCGTCAGCGTCTCGGCGGCCGCCGGGGCAATCAGGTCGAGCACGACCGACCCGTTCAAGAGCACCCCGGTCGACGGGTTGATCGAGGCGCCCGTGGCGTTGATGCCTGTGACCGAGGCGTTGTAGGCGTACGTCCCGATCGTCGTCCCGTTCGACGCTTCGGCCGGGCCCCCGGTCGCGGTAACGGTGTAGTTCGCATGGAGGGACTCTCCGACGTCGGCGGGGCCGTTGATGGCCCCGGTGACCGCCGGGGCGGCCCCCTGCGCCAACGGGGCGAACCCCGCGAGGAGCGTCCCGGACAGGCCCGAGGCGAGGAGAAGGACGATGGCGATCGCGGTCGGGAGGGAGGTTCGCGCCATCGGATCAGCGCACCCATCGCCGGGTCGAGTACCATCGGTAGACCACGAGAGCGACCACGAAGGCGATCGCGGGGACGAAGGCGAGCAGGGGGATGAGCCAGTCGGGCGTCGAGGGCGGCGTGCCGACGTTCGGGCCGATGACGGTGATCGCGGAGCCGTTCACGGAGATCGGCACCACCGGGATCGACACGGTCACCTCGGAGGTGGCGACCCCGCCCGTGGTGTTGAGCACTTCCGCGCTCACCGTGAGCGAGCCCGGCGGCGGAGCGGCCCCGAGGGTCGCGTTGAGGACGACCGTCACGGAGGTGTTCCCGGCGGGCGCGATCGTGAGGGGGCCGTAGACCGTCGAGCCGGAGGACTCGATCTGGTTGGTCCAGCCGAGCTGGGCGAGGGTCGCGCCGTTCGAGACCGAGATCGCGACGGCCTCCGGGAAATTCCCGGTGTTCGTCGCGTAGAGGGGGACCGTGACCCGGCTCGGCGTCACGGAGAGGTCGACGCTCGCCGAGCGCCCTACGATGACGCCCCCCTTCGGGTGGATCGACACGGGCGCGGGGAGCGCCGACTGTCCGACCTGTTGGGTCGTTCCGGCGAGATCCGCGACGAGGAGGATCGGCGGGTGGTTGACCGGCGTGCCGGCCGGGACCTTGACCGTGAACGATCCGCTCGAGCTCAGGTTGTTCGACCCGGTCCCGAGGGTGAAGTTCGAGGGCGATATCGTGAAGTTCCAGGTCGAGGGGTTGCCGAGGACCGTCACGTTCACCGGGGCGTTCCCGGTGTTGCGGATCGTGAACCCGAGGGCGACCGTGCCGCCCGACGGCGGCAGGTTCACCGACTGGGTCAGGTTGGTGGGCGAGGAGACCGAGATCTGGACCGCCCGGATGTACCGCTCGGTCATCGGGAGCGTCAGCCCCACGTTGCCTGTCAACAGGTTGAACGTGACGCTCGCCGAGGCGACCGTCGGGACCCCGAAGGGGCGGGAGGGGGCCGTCGCGCTCGCGAGGTACGTGCCTGCCGGTAGGGGGATCGACAGCGCCGCGCTCGGGACGACGTCGGTGAGCGAGAAGGAGAGCCCGAGCGGGGAGCTGAGCGTGAGGTTGATCGCGCCGATCGCCTCCCCGGGGGGCGGCAGCGCCGTGAGGGCGACGCTCCACGCGGGAAGGAGCGTGAGCGTGACCGGGCCCGTGCTCCCGAGGAGGACGGCGACCGTCGTCAGGAGGGCGTACGTGCCGCTCGAGGAGTTCGCATAGACGGTGTACGTCCCCGGCGAGAGCGCGACCGAGAACGTCCCGTCGGAGGCGGTCTGGACCCGGGTCGAGGCGACCGAGGGCGACGGGCCCTCGAAGAGGAGGGCGCCCGGGACTAGCGCCGGCGAGTTCCCGACGGCGAGCCGTCCGGTGAGCGTCAGGTCGATCTCCCTCCCGACGAGGTTCACGTTGCAGATCGTCCCGACCGGGCGGACCTGGCAGCTCTCGCCGATCGGCACGCTGAGCGCCTCCACGACAGTGACGTTGTCCTGGGGGAAGGCCGCCGTGACGTTGAGGAACGGCGTGTAGGTCACGTTCACCGGCAGCGTCACGTTGTAGGTTCCGCTGACGACCGGAGCCGGGAAAGCGAACCCTCCGGGGTTCACGAAGCTCGCCACCGCGGGTACGGGGAGGGGGAGGAGGCTCGGAAGGTCGACGGAGCCTTCGAACGAGACCGAAGGTGTGGTGAGCGCGAAGGAGCGCGAGAAGGCGCCCGTGCTGCTGACCGATACGGAACCGAACGACATCCATCCCTGGCTCGTCTGGGGGCCCCCGACCGTCGCGATGTAGTCGTAGGACCCGGGGGCGAGGTAGAAGCCGTTCGTGAGCCCGCGGCCCGAGACCGTGGCATTCATCCGGTCGGAGAGGAACTCGATCTGCTCGGTCGAGGCCACGGCCTTCGCCGGGACGCTGATCGTTCCCCGCGCGACGATCTGATCGGCGAGGCGGACGGTGAGCTGGGGAGCCACGGCGCCCGGGGCGATCGTCCAGCTCGAAGAGTTCACCGGGTAATAGAAGCCGTTCGGCGAGCCGGGCGCCCAGGCGCTGATCGAGTAGGACCCCGGGGCGACCGAGACGGCGATGGGCGAGCTGCCGTTCGCCTGAATGCTACGCGCTCCCGCCGAGGTCGCCGTGAGGTTCACGTGCACCGACGTCCCGGTCGGAACGCCCGTGAGGACGATCGTTCCCGCGACCGGCGCTCCGACCAATCGGACCACGGTCCCGGCCGGCAGGGAAGCCCCCGAAACGTGGCACCGGTCGCTCGGCACGTACCCCGGGGCCGTCACGTTCACGCAGAACGTCGGGATGGCCCCCCCGAAGGATGCGGTCGGCGTGGTCGGCAGGATGGCGGACGCGTTGCCGTGGGCGTTCGATACGGCGGTCACGGTCGAGCCCTGGCTCGTGAGGGTGAAGTTCACCGTCGCGCCCTTCAACGGCTGGCCGGTGGCGTTGTTGAGCACGACCACCGTCGAGAGCGCGGTCGGTGAGGTGGCGAGGTCGACCCGGGTCGGTCCGAAGACCGCGGCCTTCGCGAGGGCGGACTGGTCGGGGCTCGGGCTCGACGCGAGCACGGAGTACATCCCATCGGGAAGCCAGAGGGAGGTACTGGCGCGTGGAGTTCGAGAACGCCCAGACGACGTGTCCGGAAGCATCGTAGGCAGAGACCTCGATCGGGAGGCTGATCGACGCGTTGGCGGTCCCGTTCGCATAACCGTAGAGCCTCGAGGCGGACGATAGCGCGAGCGCGGGCACGGTGGTCGACCCGGGGCCGACGGGCCCCGACCAGAACCCCGCGCGGTAGGAGGAGCCATTGTAACCGAGCGCGTAGACGGAGTAGTTCCCCTCGGGCAGGACCAGGCTCGCGACCCCGTCGACGTTCGTCATGGCGACCGAGGTGTTCGCTTGCTGCTGGGTGAGATGGGCCGACGTGGTGTTGTTCGTCGGTCCGATCGAGATCACGGGGGGCAGGATCTGGGTGAACCGGACCGGGATCCCGGAGACGGGGGTGCCGCCGGCGAGGACCTCGACCGAGACCGGGGCGACCGGGACGATGGTGAAATTGAGGGTGGTGTTGGCACCTGGGGTGGCGAGTCGAGCGGATTGGGGGTTCGACGACTGCCTCGGCGAGGTCGTGGCCGCATGGACCGTGTAGTTGCCGGGCCCGAGGTCGTCGATATGGTAGCGGCCCGTCGCGTTCGTGGTGGCGGTCGCGGCGAGACCCGAGTTCCCCGCGACGGAGACCGTCACCCCCGGCGCCGCGGCGCCGTCGCCGAGCCTCACGGTCCCGAAGATCTCCCCGGAAGAGAGGCTCTCGGTCTCGTTGACGGTCTTCCCGGGAAGAGCCGAAGCGGTCGACTCGGTGTAGTTGGAACCTCGGTAGACGATCGAGACGTTGTAGACGCCGGGCGGAACGTTCGAGATCCCGAAGGTGCCGCTCGCGTCGGTCGTCGCGGTGAGCTTCGAGAGGTTATGGCCCCAGAAGACGACCGTCGCTCCGACCACCGGGTTCGTCGACCCCGAGTTGCCCGAGGTGCTCCAGGTCAGGAATCCCTGCACGGTCGCCGGCTTCACCACGAGGGGGAGGAGCATCGTCGGGCTGTTCAGGGAGAGTCCGTAGGCCGCGGGAACGGTCACGTTGAACGTGGTGAGGTGGGTCGCGCCGGCCTGGGTGAGGAGGTTGACCGAGCCCGTCGAGACGTTGACCGTATCCTCGCCGGGCGGAAGGATCAGGGAATAGGAGCCGTCCGAGCCGGTGAGGGTCGTCATGTGGGGGATCCCCCACGAATCGTAGACCGTCACCCGGGCGTCCGAGACCGGCCGGCCATTCGGCAGCTCGACGGTCCCGACCGCGGTGACCCCCGGATAGTATTGGAGGATCGCCTCGCCGCCCCCGAAGTAGGAGTTGAGGCTCAGGTCCGCCGTACCGTTGAGCTTCGACTGGACCTTCTCGGCCGTCGGGACGTTCGTGGCCATGAAGCACGGGGAGCCCGCGGTGGCGTTCGGGGTCGGGCAGGAGTACGCCGTCCGGTAGACGACCTGGAAGTGCTCGAGCATCCAACCCGGCTCGATCGGATCGCTCGCCCCCTGGCTGTTCGTCGACGAGAGCCAGGGGATCCCGGCGACCTGGCCGACCTCTTGGCCGTCGTAGCCGAAGTAGGTATGGTAGATCATCGTGTTGTAGAACGCGTCGGTGTAGTTGATGTTGTAGTTGACCGCGGTCACGCCGGCGGGGAGCTGGCCCGCCGCGTAGGTGTTCCCGTCGGAGCCGACGACGCTGACCGTGAAGTAGGACGTCGGTTCGCCACCCGCACCGATCACGCGGCCGGTGAGGTCCGCCGGGGCGTAGAAGATCCCGGTGTTCTGGCCCGAGAAGGGGATCAGGCGCGAGTCGACCATCGGGTAGCGGATCGACCAGCCCGTGTACGCCTGGATGTCATCGTAGACCCGGGCGACGCCGGAGAGCGGGAGGGTGGAGGCGAGGTAGTAGCTCACAGCGTCATACATCGCATTGTCCGCGGTGACCGTCGAGGGGTTGACCGCCACGTAGCGCTCGGGGTGGGCTTCGACGAGCGGCAGGTCCGCGGACGGGTGGGCGAGGAGGGCATCGAGTTGGCCCGTGTTGACACCGTCGTTGGCGAGGACCTGGTTGAGGCCCGCGGGCAGGCTGGGCTTGCCGGTCGCCTGGGCCTCGGCGCTGAGGAGGGTGGTGGACAGGACCCCGATGGCGAGCGATTCGTTCTGGGAGAGCAGGAAGTTCCCCGAGGGGTCGATGCCGTTCTGGAAGTTGTCGGCGACCGAGGGGTGGTCCCCTTCGGCGATGGTCTGGAACCCGTAATCCCACCAGCTCACGAGCGCCGGACGTTGGGGTTCGGGCAGGTTGGTGTCTTGGGTCGCTAACCAATTGTACCCGGCCTCGTCGGTACTGGCTCGGAGTGTCGAGGTCGCTCCCGGCGGCCCCGAAGTAGTAGCTCGACGCGTTCGTGGGCGCGACCCGCAGGGGGGGCGGGAGGGCGTTGTAGACCTGGGTATCAAAACCGGATTTCGAGTTGTAGGGGATGCCGGCGTCGATCGCGTACCAGACGTTCGGGACGACGATGACGAGGACGAGCGCGAAGACGAGGATGTGGCGGGCCTTGAACGAGCGCCGGAACGCGGAGAGCTGGCTCCGCCGGTCCGAGAGGGAGACGACGTTCCGGCGGAGGGTCGGGTAGCCGCCGATGTCGAGGATGCGCGTGAACGCCTCCGCCGGGAGCAGGCAGAACGCCGCGGAGCCGATGTAGAAGAACTTCGCCGCCGAGATCGGGAGGTAGATCGAGATCACCCCGAACATCAAGAAGAGCAGGTGGCGCCGCTCGAAGCGGCCCCGGACCATCTGGTAGACGACGAAACCGAGCCCGGCGAACGCGAGGAAGAACGTCACGACGCCGTAGCCGATCAGGAGCGAGTCGATCGAGGGCGCCTGCGCTTCGGCGACGGTCGAGTAGATCAGGGTCTTGACGAAGTACCCTTGCCCCGAGACGATGTCCGAAAACTGGGCGGGCGCGGAGATCGCGAGGGCGCCGACGGCGCCCGCCGCCGTCAGGACGAGGACGGGGAGGCTGATGACCCACGGCGAGTCCCGGAGGATGAGGAACGGGACCAAGACGAGCAAGGCCCCGAAGTAGATCAGGACCGGCTCGAGGAACCAGATGTGGTAGTCGCCCTGGACGAAGTAGTAGGGGAAGGCGAGGGGGAAGCCCACGACCCCGATGATGGCGGTGGTCAGGAACAGCCCGAACGAATCGATCCGCCGGATCCGCTCGACGATCATCTGGACGACGAGGAAGGCGATGACGAGCGCGACGAGGAACGTGTACCCCTGCCAGGTCAGGATGACGACCGCGAAGGAGACGCCGGTGAAGACGGCCCACTTCACCGCCGTGGGCTCGTAGTGGAAGTACTCCCGAACCCCGCGCACGATCTCTCTCGGCTTGCGGTAGCTGGTGACCCATCTTCGGGTCCCGGCGGCTCGGATCGTCCTCAGGTAGCCATAGACCATGACGAGAATGAAGAACGTGTAGAACGAGAGGTAGTTCGAGTAGCCGAACGTCGACGAGTCGATGTTCGCCACGAGGAAGGGCCAGATCAGCGCCGCGACCAGGCCCATGCGGCGCGAGCTGACCTCCTTCCCGACGAAGTAGAGCGGGAAAACGCTGAAGGCCGCCCAGAGCGGGGCCGCGAGCTCGAGGGAGAACATCCCCGCCGACGCGGCGCTCCCGCCGAAGAGCGGCGCGAAGATGATCCCGAAGACCGCGTTCATCCAGTCGAACAGCGGTTCGCGGGGGTTGATCGCCCCGACCGGGTACCGGAGGAGCGAGTCGTTGATCAGGTTCCGGTGGTTCAGGATGATGTAGTCGCTGACCCGCCAGTGGTAGAAGGAGTCCGAGCCGCCCGCGAAGAAGTAGGAGGTCCCGTACTGCTCGAAGAGCGGGAGGTTCCAGAGCGTCCGGATGAGGAACGTGATCGAGAAGGCGGCCAGCAGGACGAGGACCGTCCACCCGTGGCGGGCCCACCACCCCTCGCTTTTCGAATCCATCCCGGCTCGCGCCTCGGGTAGAGGCGGCGCGCGAGACCTGGACGGTGTATTTATTCTTTCGCGATGAGGCGAGCCCGCCCAACGGCGGGGCGCAGACGGTCGCAGAATCGTGCCCCCTCAACCGGCCCCGTCCGCGGCCGATCCCCTTTCCTCATCGTTCCCTTGCGGCCCTCAAGGGCCGTCGCCTCGGGCGTGACGCCGTTCAGGATTCGGAATCGCTCGCCGCCCGGAAACGGTAGAACACTCGCCCGTCCGGTAGATCGTACGGCTCCACCGAGACCGGTAGACCGATCCGGCACCGCTCCCACGTCGTGCCGGCGATCCGACCGAACAGTCGCAGGGGCACCCCATCGAGGTCGACCAGGCCGACCACGAACGGGACCTCCGCCTCCATCCCGAGCGGCGCGCCGGCCAGCACCGCGCTGAAGGCGTAGATCCGGCCGGCCATCGGAAGATCGGCCCACTCGAGCTCGTTCGAGTGGCAGTGGGGGCAGACCACGCGGGGCGGCCAGAGCCATCGATCCTCCCGGGCACACCGGGTGGTCGAAAGCCGGCCCTCCCGAAGGCGGTCGAAGAACTTCGAGAGCCGGGTGTGCGCTTCGTCCTCGAGGGGGTAGAAGTCGAGGAGGAACGGGACGCCCGCAGCAATGGGGGCCGGGGTCGCCGGCGACCGAGCGGGGGCGACCGCCTCCGGCGCGGCCGATCCCGGGGACGCGCCCCGGACGGTCGGGTGAGGACGGGAGTCGCTCATGACGCGCTCCGGCCGTAGATCATGACCGAATGCACGTTCGCGCTCCCGCTCAAGTTGTGGACGAGCGCCCACTCCGGATCCGCGACCCGTCGCTGGGGCGGACTTCGGCCGGAGAACTGCTCGTAGACCTCCACCGCCTGCCCGATCCCGGTCGCGCCCAGCGGGTGCCCGCACCCGAGCAGTCCGCCGCGCGGGTTGACGACGACGTCGCCGTCGAGGCCCGAGCGGCGATCGAGCACGAACCGACCCCCTTGGCCGCGCGGGCAGAAACCGAGCGCTTCGTACTCGATGATCTCCGAGATCGTGAAGCAGTCGTGGACCTCGGCGAAGTCGATCTCTTTCGGGCCGATGCCGGCCATCGAGTACGCCTCCCGGGCGGCGGACGTGAGGCCGGCCCATTCGGAGAGGGAACCCGCGTTCGCGAGGTTGTGGAAGTCCGAGTACCTGGCCGCTCCCCCGGACCCAGACGGGGGTGTCGGTGTACTGGCGGGCCAGCGGCTCCGCCACCAACACGACCGCGGCGGCCCCGTCGGTCATGGAGGAACAATCGCCGAGCCGCAGCGGCGGCGCGACGATCGGGAGTCGGCCGAGCTTCGCCCGGTCGAACGTTTTCGAATGGAACTGGGCGTTCGGGTTCGAGTTCGCGAACCGGTGGTTCTTCTCCGAAACCGCGGCGAGCGCCTCCTCCGAAGTACCGAACTCGAGCATGTGCCGCTGGGCGACCATGGCGAAGAACGGCGGGGCCGTCGCCCCGTGGGCGCCGTCCCAGGCCCGGTCCATGACGCAGGCCATCGCCGTGTTCGCCTCGGCCATCGACGGGAGGTTCATCTTCTCCACGCCGACCGCGACCGCCACGTCCGATAGGCCCGAGGCGATCGCCGCGTAGGCGCTGCGGATCGCCGACTGGCCGGAGGCGCACGCGAGCTCGGTCCGCTGGAGGATGCGTCGCGGGGTGAGCCCCATCTGCTCCGCGCAGAACGGCGCGGCGTGCGACTGGAACGCGAACCGCTCCGGCTCCGCGGCGCCGAGGAAGAGCGAGTCGACATCCGCGGCCCGGAGCGCCGGGACGGCCCGGAACAGTGCGGCTCCGGCCTCCTGGGCGAGCTCGGCCCACGTGTCGGGCCGGACGCCCCACTTCGTCGTCGCTCCGCCGACGAGGGCGACGTTCCGGCGCTCGGTCATGCCGCCATCCCCCGGATCGCCTCGGCGACGCGGTCCCCGGCCTCGGCCGTCGACACGCTCCCGCCCTGGTCGTAGGTCCGGGCCGCGCCAGCCTTGAGCGTCCCGGCGATCGACCGCTCGAGCCGATCGGCCTGGCGGAGGAGCGCGGCATCGTCGTGCCGCTCGGAGAGCCAACGCAACATCATCTCGACCGCGGAGAACGTCGCGAACGGGTTCACCACATTCTTGCCGGCGTGCTTCGGGGAGGAGCCGTGGACCGGCTCGAACATGGCGTGGCCCGTGCCGATGTTTCCGCCCGCAGCGAACCCCATCCCGCCCTGCAGCACGCTCGCGAGGTCCGTGATGATGTCCCCCAACATGTTCGTCGAGACGACCACATTGTAGTGTTCGGGGTTGCGGATGAGCCACTGGGTGAACGCGTCGACGTAGGCGTAGTCGCGCTCGATCTCCGGATATTCCGCGCCGACCCGATCGAACGTCTCCCGGAAGAACCGGCAGCCCTCCATGACGTTCGACTTGTCGACGCAGGTGAGGCGCTTGACCCCGTCCTCGGGGGCCCCCGAGGCCGGTGGCGGGCGAGCTCGAAGGCGTACCGGACGACCCGCTCGGCGCCCTTGCGGGTGATCACGCGGGTATCGACCGTGAGCTCGGTCTCGTCGGCCCGCCGAAGGCGGCCCCGGATGGGCGCATAGAGACCCTCGGTGTTCTCCCGCACGATCACGAGGTCGACGTTCTTCGGGGCCCAGACCTGCTCGAAGGCCCCGCTGATGCGATGCCGGACGCCTTCGTACCAGCCGGCATGGGCGGACGTTCGCGTAGAGGTCGAGGGACTGCCGCATCCCGAGGACGAGGGCGCCGCCCGCGAGGTCCCCGTTCGGCAGGCTCGCTCCGGGCCAGCCGACCGCGCCCAGGAGGATCGCGTCGGCTCGGCGGGCCGCGTCGAGCGACGCCGGGTCGACCTCCCGACCCGTGGCGAGGTAGTACTGGCCTCCGCCGGGGTAGTCGGTCAGGTTCCAGCGAGCCGAATCGCCCTCGGCGAGCGCTTCGAGGACCTTGCGGCCCTCCCGGAGGACCTCGGGCCCGGTGCCATCGCCCGGGAAGAGGGCGATCTCGTAGCGAGCGTCCCTCATCCCGGGGCCGCCTTCCCTTCGGCGATGAGCCGGCGCCGCACGGTCTCCACGAGACCGCCGGCCTCGAGCAGGTCGAGGACCTGGTGAGGGAGGGGAGGGAACGCGATCGACCGTCCGGTCCGAACGTTCGTGATGCGGCCGGCGCCCATCTCGATCCGGGCCGTGTCGCCTTTCTCGAACAGCGCTCGAACCCCCCGGGCCTCGATCGCCGGGAGCCCGAGGTTGATCGCGTTGCGGAACATGATCCGCGCGAAAGAATCCGCGAGGATCGCGCTCACGCCGATCGCCCGGAGGGCCTGAGGAGCGTGCTCCCGGCTCGAGCCGCAGCCGAAGTTCTCGTCGGCGACGACGATGTCGCCCGCTCGGGCGCCCTCGGCGAACTCCGGGAGGGCGATCTCGAAGACGTGCTTCTTGAGCTCCTCGGGATCGATGATTGTGAGGTACTTCCCGCTGATGATCTGGTCGGTGTCGACATCCTTCCCGAGGACCCAGACCCGCCCCTCGATGTGGTCGCGCACGAGGGCCCCTACTGCATCTCGCGCGGGTCGGTGATCTCGCCCCGGATCGCGGTGGCGACGACCGCGGCCGGGCTCATGAGGTAGATACGGGCGTCCTTCGCCCCCATCCGGCCCGGGAAGTTCCGGTTCGAGGAGGAGGCGCAGACCTCCTCGGGGGCGAGGATCCCCATGTTCCCCCCGAAGCAGGCGGAGCAGCTCGAGTTCGTGAAGACCGCGCCGGCCTCGGTGAAGACCTCGATCAACCCCTCCTTGAGGCACTGCTCGTAGATCGACGTTGAGGCTGGGGAGACGATGAAGCGCACGCCGGAGTGGACATGCTCGCCCCGCATCAGCGCGGCCCCCTCCCGGATATCCTCGATCCGGGCGTTGGTGCACGAGCCGAGGAACGCCTGGTCGATCTTCACGTGCTCCCGGGCGACGTCAGGGAGCGGGCGGACGTTGTCCGGCGAGTACGGGCAGGCGACCATCGGGGGCATCCCGTCGACATCAATCTCGAATCGGCGCTCGTAGTGGGCGTCGGGGTCCGCCTTCAGCGGGTGCATCGGGTGCTTGGCGATCCGCTCGAGGTAGTCGAACGTCTTCGCATCGGGCGCGACCATCCCGCACTTCGCTCCCATCTCCGTGGTCATGTTGCAGATCGTGAACCGCTCCGGCATCGAGAGGCCCTCGACGGTGCTCCCGGTGAACTCGACCGACTTGTAGGTGGCGCCGGTCGTCCGGACCTCGCCGAGGACCTTGAGGACGAGGTCCTTCGCGGTGACGCCCGGGCCGAGGTGCCCGGAGGTCCGCACCTCGATCGTCGGCGGGACCTTGAGCCATATCTTGCCGAGGGCGAGGACGGCCGCCATCTCCGTCGGCCCGATCCCGGCGGCGACCGCGCCCATGGCCCCGAGCATGTTCGTATGCGAGTCGGTCCCGACGGCGAGGTCGCCCGGGACCACCCAACCGTTCTCAGCGAGGATCTGGTGGCAGATCCCGTGGTTGCCGACGTCGTAGAAGTGCGGGAGCCCTTTTTCGGCGGCGAACTTCCTCAGGATGCGATGTAGAATGGCGGCGCCTTCGGTCGAGGCGGGGACCCAATGGTCGATCGCGATCACGACGCGATCCGGGTCCCAGACCCGGGTCGCCCCCATCTGGGCGAACGGGGCGACCGTCTGAGCGCCCTGCTCGTGCATCATCGCGAGATCGACCGACCCCTCGATGATCTGTCCGGGAACTACCCGCTCGAGGCCGGCCGATCGGGCGAGGACCTTCTCGGCGAGGGTCTGACCACCGGACGCGCTCGCGCTCATGCGGGGGCCCCCGGCACGCCCGCCCGCTGGGCGAGCCGCCAGAACTCCTCGTCCGAGATCCCCGGCTGCTCGAACCGCGCCCGGGTACTCGGTGAGGAATCGGATCATTTCGGTCTTGCTCTGCGCCTCGGTCCCCTCCTTGATCCTCTTCAAGAGGTCGTTGAGGACCGAGTCCGGGACCACGAGCTGGCGCTCTTTGAGCTTCTCCGCGAGGGCCGCGCGCCCGGTGTGCTTGCCGAGGATCATCCGGCGCTTCCGCCCGACGATCTCGGGCTGGAGGGGTTCGTAGGTCAGCGTGTGGGCGAGAATGCCGTGGGTGTGGATCCCCGCCTCATGGGAGAAGGAGTTGTACCCGACGATCGCCTTGTTCGCGGCGACCGGGATCCCCGAGAGCTCCTCCACGAGGCGGGAGAGGTCGAAGAGGCCCGAGGTCTTGATCCCCGTCTTGACGCCGTAGAGTGATTCGAGGGCCACGACGACCTCCTCGAGCGAAGCGTTGCCGGCGCGCTCGCCGAGCCCGTTCACGCAGACGTGCGGGCTCGTCACCCCGACCTCGAGCGCCGTCAGGGTGTTCGCCACCGCCAGGCCGAGATCGTTGTGGCAGTGGACCGACCAGTCAGTCGGTCGAACCCGCCGGCGGAACTCCTCGAGGTACCACCGGAACGTGATCGGGGTCATGATCCCGACCGTGTCGGAGATCACGAGCCGGTCGGCCTTTTCCGCTTGGACCGCCCGATACAGCCGCTCGACGAAATCGAAGGGGGCACGGACCGTGTCCTCGGTGACGAAGGCCACGTGGAGGCCCGCTTCCTTGGCCCTGCGGACCGAGGCGATCGAAGCCGCGAGGACCTGGTCCTCGGTCATCTTGAGCTTGTAGCGGAGGTGGACCTGGCTCGCCGCCACGAAGATCGCGATGTACCTGCGCTCCGGAGTCGATGACCGCCTCGACATCCCCGGGGACCGTCCGGGCCGCGGCCAGGATATGGGTCTTGAGACCGGCGCCCGCCAGCCGACGTACTGCCTCGGCCTCCTCCGCCGAGACTACCGGGATGCCGGCGTTGATCAACGGAACGCCGATGTCCGCGAGCTTCTCCGCGATGCGCAGCTTCTCCTCCGGCGAGAAGTGGACCCCCGGGGTCTGTTCCCCATCCCGGAGGGTCTCATCCCAGAATACGATCGGCTGCGCGAAGTGGCGCGAATCGGCCGTCCGCCCATGGTAGTCCTCGACGAGGGCGGATTCGGTCATGGTGCCGCAATCATCGTCGAGAACGACATAAGGATTCTGACCACAGCTACGATTCCGGCGGCGTTCGCGCCCGCCTACGGGTTATCGGCAGCCGAGGGGGATCGGGGCTTCGCACTAGCAACCTCCGCGGTAGCGTACGCCTCCCCCGAGAGGTCCCGTCCACGTCGACGCCCCACCCTTAAATACGGAGGTTCGTTCGAAAGTGTGTCGGCGGTGGTCCGTCGGCCCAAGCAACACTATGACGTCCCCGGCCGCAAGTTCCACGACGACGATTGCCGGCGGCACGGGCGCCCAAGCGGCGAGCCAGGCTCACGAACTTTCGGACCTCGCGGTCATGATCGGCGGGCAGGGTGGCGACGGGACCCTGACGGTCTCGGACCTCCTCGGGCGATACTTCCGTCGTCGGGGCCTCTACGTCTACTCTTCCCGCAATGTCCTCTCCCGGATCCGGGGCGGCCACGCGGACGCCTCGGTCCGGGCCTCGCGGTCCCCCGTCGCCGCCGAAAAGGCGAAGGTGAACGTCCTGCTCGCATTCGACCAGGAAGCGGTCCAGATCGGACGGGCCGAGCTCGACCCGGAAGGACTGATCCTCTACGACTCATCGTCCTTCCACGCCGATGCCCCCGACTCGGTGGGGTTCCCGTTTGCGACCCTCGTCGGGGGCCAGGTCGGCCAGCCGATCTACAAGAACACGGCGGCCTACGGGGCGATCTCGGTGATCCTCGGATTCGATCCCGCGATGACGGCCGCGGTCATCGAAGAGCGCTTCAAGCGTCGGGGCGCGGAAGCGCTCGAGAAGAACCTGAAGGCGCTCGAGATCGGGCGGCGCCTCGCCCTTGAGCGGGCCGACTTGATCGGACGCTGGAGCGTTCCCGAAGGGGACGCCCACGATCGCATCCTGATCACGGGGAACCACGCCGTGGCCCTCGGGTTCGTCGTCGGAGGCGGCCGGTTCTTTGCGGGGTATCCCATCACCCCCGCCACGGAGATCATGGAGTACCTGATGCGCTACCTCCCTTCGCTGCACGGCGTCGCCCGCCAGGCCGAGGACGAGCTCGCCGCGATCAACATGGTGATCGGGGCGGCGTACTCCGGCGCCCGGGCGATGACCTCCACGAGCGGTCCGGGACTCTCGCTCATGACCGAGGGGATCGGGCATGCCGGGGCGGCCGAGATCCCGGTCGTGGTCGCCGATTGCCAGCGGGTCGGGCCCTCCACGGGGGAGCCTACCCGCCATGAACAGTCCGACCTCTCCCATCTCGCGAACCTCGGGCACGGGGAGTTCCCCAGGATCATCATCGCGCCGGGCACGATCGACGACTGCTACCAGTTGACCATCCAATCGCTCAATCTCGCCGAGAAGTGGAGGCTCCCCGTCCTCCTCCTGCTCGACCAAGCGCTCTGCCAGAACTCGGTCACCGCCGCCCGCTTCGACCTCTCCGGCGCTCAGGTCGACCGGGGACCCCGCCTCACCGCGGCGGACCTCGAGAAGATGCCCCGTTACGGCTACTACCAGTTCACCCCGCAGGGGCCCTCCCCGTACGCCCCGCCCGGGACGCCGGGCGGGATCGCCCAGGTCACGGGTAACGAGCATGACGAGATGGGCCACGTGTCGGTGAACCCGGTGAACCGGACCCGGATGATGGAGAAGCGGATGGGCAAGATGGTCGGCATCGTGCCGGAGCTTCCCGAGCCGGTCGTGACCACGATCGAGGGCGCGCGGGTCGGCCTCATCGGCTACGGGAGCACGACGGGTCCGATCCGGGAGGCCCAGGAGATCCTGCGCCACCAGAACCTCCCCACCGCGTTCTACCAGGCCCGTACGCTTTTCCCCGTGCCCGTCGCTTCGCTCGGACCGTTCATCGACTCTGTCGACGCGGTCTACGTGATCGAGCACAACTATACCGGCCAGTTCGCGCGGTTGATCCGCGAGCACCTGCCGGACCGCCACGCGAAGATCCGCTCCCTCGTCAAGTTCGACGGCATGAGCTTCCGGGCGCCCGAGATCGCGCGCCGGATCCGGGGGACTAGGATGGTCGAGACGGTCAAGCCGATCCCGTCGACCTGGTGCCCCGGGTGCGGGGATTTCGGCGTGCTCGCCGCCGTCAAGAAGGCCGCCCAGGAGCTCGGCGTCCCGGGCCACGAGCTCGTTCTCGTCGGGGGGATCGGCTGCTCGGGCGGGATCCACAACTTCCTCGACATGAACGGGATCCACGCGCTGCACGGCCGCTTGCTCGCCCAAGCCGTCGGCGTCAAGCTCGGAAACCCCAAGCTCACGGTCATCGCGGCCGGTGGCGACGGCGACGGCTATGCGATCGGGATGGGGCACTTCATCCACGCGTTCAAGAAGAACGCCTCGTTCCTCTACATCGTCATGAACAACGAGACCTACGGCCTGACCAAGGGCCAGGCCTCTCCGACGAGCCAGCTCGGTTTCGAGGGGAACGTCGAGAACCCGTTCGACGCGATCCTCACGGCCCTCTCCATCCCCGCGCCGAACTTCATCGCCCGGACCTTCTCGGGCGATCCGAAGCAGATGACCCAGATCTTGGTCGAGGCGCTCAAGTTCAACCGGGAGAACAAGGGGTTCGCGTTCGTCGAGGCCCTCTCGCCGTGCGTGACCTACAACGACACCTACAAGGAGTGGCGGGCGAAGGTCCAGGACCTCGCGAAGCTCCCGGGATACGACCCCACCGACCGGGCGAAGACCTTCCAGCTCTGCCTCGAAACGATTCACCAGGGAAAGATCCCGATCGGCGTGATGCACCGGCCGCCGGCGTCCAACACGGAAGCCAACGCCCTCGAGCTCAAGCTCCTCCCGGACCGCACCGGCCCCGCGGCGGCCGAGATCGACGTCGAAGCGAACCGGGCCACCTACGAGAAGCTCCTGCGCGCCGTCGCTTAGCGCGGTGTCCGACCGTCCGGTCCTGCGGAGCGGCCCGATGGGGACCCCGGCACAGCGGGCCCCTTGGGGCGGTCCGGTAACCATCGGGATCGACGACACCGATGGCCCCACCGGGGGCTGCACGACGTACGCGCTCACGGAGATCGTCCGGGTGGCCGGATCGCTTGGGGTCGACCTGATCGGCGAGCCCCACCTGGTCCGATTGAATCCGAACGTCCCTTGGAAGACCCGGGGGAACGCGGCGCTCTCGGCCCGGTTCGGACGCGGTCGCGGTACCTCGAAGTCGATGGGGCGCCTCTCCGGGAGGCCGGTCCGAGCCTTCCCGCGCGGCGCTCCGCTCCCCGCCGCCTTGCTCGATCGCTTCCTCGAAACGGCTTGGGCGGCCGTGCTCTCGGCGAGCGATCCGGGGCCCCGCAGCGACCCCGCGATGGTCGCGTTCGGTCCTCGCCCGGACCCCGCGTTCTACTACCGGGCGGTGCGATCCGTGGTCCGGATCCCCGAGGCCCGGGCGGAGCTCCGCCGTTGGGGGGGGCGAGCCTGGACCCGGGGTTCGGCCCGCGGGCTCGTCGGAGCCACGGCGGCGGCCGCCTGGCCCGGCCGGCGCGTCACCTGGGAGGTGATCGGCTACCGACATCCGGACCGCCTGGGCACACGACGCGAGGTCGACCCGGGGTCGGTACAGGCGGCGGAAGGTCGGTTCCCGGGACTCTTCCAATGTTACGATCCAGCCACGCGCCGCCTCCTGGTCGCTCCCCACACCCCTTGCCCGATCCTTATCGGCCTCCGGTCGACCGACCCGACGGAGTTGCCGGGGCCCTCCGATCGATCCGATCGGAGCCGATCGACCGGTGGATGGTCTTCCGGACGAACCAGGGGACCGGCGACCACCTCGTGGAGCGGGGTTTCGCAGGACTCGAACCGTACGGGTCCGGACAGATCCGGGGGTCGGTCGCGACGGACCCGGAGATCCTCCGAGGCGGGCACGTCCGGTTCGAGGTCACCGACGCCGCCGGCGGCCGGGGGGCCTGCTGGGCGTTCGAGCCGACGAAGTCCCTCGCACGGGTCGCCGCGAGCCTCCGGACGGGCGATCGGGTGGTCGTATGGGGGGGTCGGGGGCACGACCCCGCCTTCCGGCTCGAAGGGATCCGGATCCTGACGACCTCCGAGCGGCCCGGCGGACGGCGACCGCCGCACTGTCCAAGGTGCCAACGGCGGGCGCACTCCCTCGGGCGAGGGCGGGGATTCCGATGCCCTACCTGCCGTGCCCGCTTCCCCCCGGAGGCTTCGGTATCGATCCACGTCCCGCCGGAGTTCGGCCCCGGGATCTACCATCCGACGCCCTCGGCCCGGCGTCATCTGCACCCCATCCCGGCGTTCGTCCGGACCCGCGCGCCGGCCATTCCTTTATAGACCCCCGTCCTCGCTACGACGGAGGCCGGTCGAATGGTGGGTCCGAGGACCAAGACCGTCGTCCTCTTCGCCGCGATCATCGCCCTGTTCGTGGTCGTAGGGGGACTGCTCGGGGAGTACCTGTTCGGAAGCCTGATTGCGGGCCTCGCGGCCGCGCTCGGCCTTTCCCTCGCGATCAACCTCATCACCTACTTCCTGTGCGATCGGCTCATCCTTTGGACGAACGGGGCCCGGATCGTTCGCGACGAGGAGGTCCCCCGGTTGTCAAAGATCGTCCACGAGCTCGCGCCCCAGTTCGGCCTCGTGAGCCCGCGGATCGCGCTCGTGAATTCCGAGACCCCGAACGCGTTCGCGACCGGACGGGACGAGCGCCATGCCGTGGTCGCCGCCACCGTAGGGATCCTGCGGTTGTGCGACGACCGGGAGCTGCGGGGCGTGCTGGCCCACGAGCTCGCCCACGTGAAGGACCGCGACATCCTCCTGATGACGTTCGCCGCGACCCTCGCCGGCGCGATCTCCTACGCCGCGGAGATGGTGATCTTCAGCACGTTGGTGGGCGGGCGGGGCCGTAACCAATCGGTCAACCCGATCGTGCTCTTGCTGGCCGCGATCGGCGCTCCGATCGCCGCGATGCTGATCCAGCTCGCGATCTCCCGTTCTCGGGAGTCCCGGGCGGACGAGGTCGGCGCCCGCACGATCGGCGACCCCGGGGCCCTCGCGGACGCCCTCGCGAAGCTCGACCAGGTGAACCGCCGTCACCCGATGGCCCAAGGCTCGCCCGCCTCCTCGAGCCTCTACATCGTGAACCCGTTCGGCCAGAGCTGGTTCGCGGCGCTCTTCTCGACCCACCCCCCGATCGAGGAGCGCATCGCGCGGCTCCGCGCGATGCGGATCGCCCGGAACTACACGGTGCCGATCCGGTCGCCCTCGATCGGCGGGGGGCTGGCGAGCCGTACTGGCCCGGTCTAGAAATCCGGATCAAGCACGATGCCGGTCTGTCCCGCGTGCGACGCCGAAAACCTTCCCGGGGTCCCAGCCTGCCGAAAGTGCGGGCTTTCTACCGAGCTCTTCGAGCCGATCCGCTCGGCGGTCGGCCTTCCGAAAGGTAGCCCCCAGTACCGAGGCGCAGGTCCGGGCGCTGATCGAGGCGATGGGGGACTTGGCCGTGGCCCCCTCGCCGTCGAACGAAGCGCGAATCGCCTCCCCGGCCCGGTTCCCCGGCGCCCCGGAAGGGTCGGCGGGGTCCGGGGGGTTCTCCGGGATGCATCTCCCGAAGCGTCCAGCCTCGACCGGTGGGCCGGAGGAGCTCCGGCGAGAGGTCGAGGGGCTCTTGCGGCTCGAGCGGCGCTGGGGTTCGGGCGACCCCACGCTGGAGGAACGGGCCCGCTTGGCGCTTGGGCGCAACGAACCGGCCGAGCTCGACCGTTTCGCGGGAGAGATGTTCCTGCGCGTGGCGGCCCGACTGACCGAGCGATTCGGGGCCGAACTTGCCCGCCGAGGCGAGCTGGCCGAGCTCGTTCCGACCCCCGAGGTCGATGCCCTGCTCGCCGAGGCCCGGCCCGCGCTCGCCGATGGGAGCCTCGAACTCGCGGACGAGCGCCTGGGGGCGGCGGCCGAGCGGTTGGACCGGCTCGAGGAGGCGTGGGGCGCGACCGAGGTGCTCCTCCACGGCGCCCATGATCTCGAGACGACGATCCGCGAGCTCGGGGGCGATCCCCAAGCCGCGCTGGGACCGGTCGAGGAAGCCCGTCGTAGGGTCCGCACCCTCGACCGCACCGGGGCCGAGCCGTTGCTCGCCCATGCCACCGTCGGGCTCTGGACGATCCTGAACCCGCTCCTCGAGAAGGACCTCGCCCACCGCATCGAGGAGGTCCGGCTCCACAAGGCCGCGGGGGTGGACGTGGAAGCGGTCGTGGCCGACCTCAAGGAGTTCGCGAGCCAGGTCAAGGAGAGCAACTTCTCCGCGGCGGTCGCCTTCTACCGTCGCGGGGTGGACCGGCTCTCCTCGCTCGGCGAAGCGGGGCGCGGTCCGACACCACCGATTAATACCGACCCATCGGTCCCGTCGACGTGACGTTCCAGCCGCTGCGAGGGTTCCGGGACTTCCCGCCTCCGGACGGCGGGGCGCGAAGCCAGCTCTTCGAGCGCCTGAGGGTCGCGGCGCGCCGCTGCGGGTTCGCGGAGCTCGAGACCCCCGCCGTCGAGAGCCTCGACCTCTTCCGCGTGAAGAGCGGAGAGGAGATCGCCGAGGAGCTGTGGGCGTTTTCGGACAAGGGGGGGCGGGCGGTCACGCTCGCGGCCGAGACGACGCCCTCGCTCGCCCGGGTCTACGTCGACCACGCGAAGGCCCTCCCGCAGCCGGTGAAATGGTTCACCCTCTCGAAGCTGTGGCGCTACGAGGAGCCCCAGGCCGGCCGGAGCCGTGAGTTCAGCCAGTTCAATCTCGACATCCTGGGCGCCGCCGGCGTCGAGGCGGAGCTCGACCTCCTGCTCACCGCGTCCCGGGCGCTCGACGACGCCGGCGCCACCGATCTTTACGAGATCCGGGTCAACGACCGGGAGCTCGCCGAAGGGATGGGACGATCGCTCGGCGCGACGGACCTCCCGAGGTACTTCCGGGCGCTTGACCGCTCGACGAAGTCCTCCCCGGCGGAGTTCGCGGCCGCGCTCACCGAGGCGGGCCTTTCAGAGGAAGGGCGCGAGCGGCTCGAGGCCGACCTCGCGTCGTTCGCCGACGGGATCCCGGCGGCCGAGGCCCCGGCGATCCTCGAGGGCTGGCTCGCCCGGGGGCTCGCCGACCCCGGACCTTCCGGGGCGAAGCGGCTCCGCCGGCTGTTCGACCTCATCGCGACCACCCGATTGCGCGACCGGATCGTCCTCGACATACGGATCGTCCGGGGCCTCGCCTACTACACCTCGACGGTCTTCGAGGGGTTCGGGCGGGGGGGCGAGCGCCGCTCCCTCTTCGGCGGTGGACGGTACGACAACCTCATCGAGCTGTTCGGGGCCCCCCGACCCCGGCCGTCGGCCTCGCGATCGGGGATGTGACGCTCGAACTTCTCCTGCGCGCCCACGGCCGCTGGCCCGCCGGCGAGACACCGGTCGACACGTTCGTCATCGCCATCACGCCCGAGGTCGTCCCGGTGGCGTTCGAGGTCGTCGAAAAGCTGAGGGGCCGCGGCGTGAGCGCCGACCTCGACCTCATGGGCCGGACCCTCCCCCGCCAATTGCGGGAAGCGGCGCGCCGCGGGGCCCGCCGGGCCCTATTGATCGGCCCGAAGGAGCTCGCCCGGGGGATGATCGTCGAGCGCGACCTCACGACGGGGGTGCAGCGGGAGCTGCCCCGTGCGGGGGTCGGTGCGCCGGATGGGCCGGGTGGGCCGAATGCGCCGGATGGAGCGTCGGCTCCGCCAGCACCGGCGTGATCGATTCGATCGTCGGGCCGTCCCATAGGAGGATCCCGGGGGGCGAGTCGGCCCCGTCGACGTACCCGTACCAATAGACCACGGCCCCCTCGCCGAAGATCTCGGTGTACGGCCCGAGCTGTCGCCTCAGGTTCTTCTTGAGCTCGACGTCGTCGCCAAAGTTCGCCTTCGACTCGATCCACGCGAGCTTCTGGCCGAAGAAGACGATCGGGCGGTCGAGGAGGGCGTCCGGGGTCTTCTGGAACTTCCCCCGGAGGTCCTTCTCGGTCCGATAGCCGATCTTGTGGGCCTCGAGCCACCGGTACATCCGCTCCTCCCCCCGGCGGCCGCGCTCCCGCTGCCGCTCCATCCCCTCGGGGGAGTAGATCCGGTCATGGGCCAGGAGCTCGAGCACCTCGGTCCGGATCCGATCGTCCGGGGCCGTGTCGGGGTTGATGAAGGTCTGCCAGACCTTGCGGCGGGGCACCCCGAGGTCTCCGAGGAGGAGCTGGCCCATCAGCACCGGCGGGAACCGCCACTCGAGGGCGATGTCGAAGAGGCTCCGACCCCGGCGCCACTGGGCGGCGAGCTTCGGGACCTGGCGCTTGACGACGTAGAACCGTCGGGTGGCGTCCCGGGTGATCCGGTGGGTGTAGATGACGAACAGGAGCTCCTCGTCGAGGTGCTCCTCGAGGGCGATCCGGGTGACGTCCTCTTCTGTGGCGAGGGTATCGTAAAGACGTCGGTAGGTCGCTCGGTCCATGGGGTTGCGGAGGTCCTTCGGGTCCGGACCTCGGGCGGGCCGGGCACCGCCCCGGCGAACCGAGGCAGGGCTTAAGCGATTCTCCCGCCGCCGGGGCTCGCCCGAACATCCGCCCGGGTGCGGCGTCCGAACCTGTCAGTCGCGCCAATCGATCCCGACGGTCCGAAGGGAGAGCTTCGGGATCGGCGGGAGACGGCGCTTGTGGCGGAACGCGAGCACCCGCGTGGCGATCGAGCGGACCACCTCGAGCGGTTGGCCGGTCCGCTCCGCGATCTCGTCGAGCGGGCGCAGCTCCTCGAGCCCCCGAAGGATCCGGTCGAGCGTCCGGTACGGGAGCCCGATCTCCGACTCGTCGGTTTGTCCGGCCCAGAACCCCGCGGTCGGCACCCGCGAGCGGATCTCCTCGGGAAGGCCCAACCGCTCGGCGAGCTCCCAGACCTCGGTCTTGTAGAGGTCGCCGATCGGCATCAGATCCGTCCCACCGTCGCCGAACTTCGTGAAGTACCCGAGCAGGAGCTCCGACTTGTTCCCCGTGCCGAGCACCCGGCGACCGAGGGGGCGGGCGATGGCGTAGAGGACGGTCATGCGGATCCGCGCCGTGGCGTTCCCGACGTCGACCGGGTCCGTGAGTTCGGGCATTTGGGCGCGTAGCGCCTCGACAATCGGTCCGACCGGCACGACCCGCGCCTCGATCCCGAGGGAGCGGGCGTACGATACCGCCTCGCCGGCCGCCGCCTCCGAGGGGCCCCGGTCCGGCAACGCCACCCCGAGCACTGCCCGGGGGCCGAGGGCGTCCCGGGCGAGTCGGGCGCACAGGGCCGAATCAACCCCCCCGCTCAACCCGAGGACCACTCCGGAGTCGTCCGGGACGTGGGCGCGCAGGAATCGCGAGATCGTCTCGACCGCATGGTCCGGGAGGTGCGGGAGGAGCGGGAGGTTCACGTCTCGACCCCGAGCGGTTCGAGCTCGGCGAGCCGCTCGTAGCGGTTGCGGCACTCGCACGAGAGCTCAGCGAGCGGTTCGAAGCGCTGGTCGAGGGAGGCGTCCTCGAGCGCCTTGAGCACGTCCGGATCGCACGTCCCGCAGTTGTGTGGGCCGCGGGGCTTGCCGCCGGCGGTCGGGAACGTCACCAGCCGGGTGGTCCCCCGCTCGGCCGCGCCGGCCCGCATCGCATCGACGAGGCTCCACAGCCAGGGAGGCCGGTACCGGTGCCGCTGGTAGAGCCACTCGACCACCGTACCACCCTGGATGTGCACCGGGTTCACCGAGATCGCGTCGAAGTGGTCCCGGGCCGTCGTGATCGACCGGACCACATCGGCGACCGCCTCCTTCTCCCCGAGGTAGGGGGGCTTCAGGAGCAAGTAGGCCTTCGTACGCAGGCCGAGGGCGCGCACCCGGTCCGAGGCGTCGAGGTAGTCGGACGGGGGCGACCCCTTGTTCACGAACCGCCGAAGGATCGTCGGATCGGTCGATTCTAGGCCCATCGCCACCTCGACCTCTCCGCCGAACGCGTCGGCGATCGGTCGGAGCGACTCGGCGTTGGCGAACTCGGGCAGGGTCTCGAACAGGAGCCTTCGGGCGCTCCCCCGGAACGCCTCCGCGAGCGCGCGTCGCGACCCGGGGTCGACCTCGCGATCGTCGAGGAAGCTTCCCGAGGTGTAGACCTTCACGTACGGTTCGCCTCGGTACGCGGCCCGGGCCGAGGCGATCTGGGCGGCGAGTTCGTCGGCGGAAGCCGATCGGCCCAGGGTGTCCCGGGAGTACCCGCACATCGAGCAGCCCTTCACGTCGGCCCAGTAGCATCCGCGGGTCCTCAGGATGATGACGAACGCCCGAACCCGCTCGGGACCGAGCGCCTCGTCCTCGGTCCACTGGTTGACGAGACCGCGGGCGGAGCCCGGCGGCGCCGGATCCGGGCGTCGATCGATCGCCACCGATCGGGCGACCGAGCCGGTCATCTAGGCCTCCCGGATCTCGACCGCCACACCGTCGCCGTCCTTCAGGTGCAGCCGGTCCCGGAGCTTCTCCGCGGCGATCAGCTCGAGGACGTCCTGATGGTGCGTGCGATCCGGCAGGATCGCGTGGCAGGCCCGACCCGACACGCGGGCCGCGTAGCACGTGGCGCCTCCGAAGGTCCGGCCCGACGCCTCGAACCCGTCGATGCGGATGCCGGTCCACATCCGCACCGTGGCGATCACCTCGGTCCCATCCGGCGGGAGGCCGACATTGAGCGTCCCGGGGAACGGGGAATACCCGAGGCGCTCGGCAAATTGGACCATGTAGCCGGGCTGGCTCAGGTAGTAGCGCCCTTCCCCCAGGCCGGAGCGGATGGTCCCCTGGAACCGGATCGCCCCGGGGCCCTCGAAGATCCGTCGGTAGCTCACGTACTCGCGACGCAGAAGGTCCATGGCGGACGGGGTGAGCGTGAGGCGCTGGCTTCGCGTCGCCATCCTCCGCACGATCAGTCCCCGGTTCTCGAGGAGGAGAAGGTGGCGGTCCGCGGCCTGCTGGCTCAGGCCGATCCGTTCTCCGACCTCCCGGGAGCTGAGCACGACGGGGTTCCTCGCGCCTCCGAGGGTGGCGAGCAGTTTGAGGACGGAGAGCTCCGGGCACTTGGGGGCCCCGAACCCCGAGGCGGGCTCAAGGCCCCTCCCCGCCGGCGGACGCCTTACGAGGGATCCCCAGACCGGAGTCCGGGGTACCGGTACGACCGACGCCCGACCCGGAACGGCCCGGTGGCGGCACGAGGGGAAGCATCGGCCGCTCGGACCGGGACGCTCTCCTTAACTGTTGTCCCGATGACCGGAATTCTGCCCTTCCGACGGGTCCCGGCCGGACCTAACGGCTCATTGCCCGGGCTTTGAGGCCGGCGGTAGGCTGCGCCCCGTTGGAGATATGACCTCCGTTCGGTCAGACGGTCCGGCGCTCCGACCATGCCCGAAACCTCAGCGACGGCGAGCGGCCTTGAGGACGTCGTCTTCGCGGATTCGTCGATCAGCGAAGTGGAGGGGGAGCGCGGCTGGCTCGTCTACCGGGGGTTCGACATCTCCGAGCTCATGGACGGTCCGAGCTACGAATCGGTCGTCCACCTCCTGGTACATGGGGACCCGCCACCTTCGGAGCCGCCGGAACTCGCCCGCTACCTCGTCGGGCACCGGGACCCGCCCGAATTCGTCGCTCGCGCCATCGACGAACTCCCGACCTCGATCCCCCCGATGGACGCGCTTCGCACGCTCGTTTCGCTGCTCGGGGATGGAACGGTCGGCTACCCTCCGACCCTCGAGCAGGGCCTCGACCTGGTGGCCCGCGCTCCGACGATACTCGCCCGCCGGACGCGCCGCATCGACGGGGCCGCTCCGGTCCCGCCGAGACCGGAGCTCGGCCACGTGGCGAATTTCCTCTGGATGCTCTCGGGCCGCGACCCGGCGCCCGAACGGGTCCGGGCCCTCGAACGGTACTTCATCCTCCTCGCCGACCACGGCATGAACGCCTCGACCTTCGCCCTCCGGGTAGTCCTCTCGACGAATTCAGACCTCCTTTCCGGGGCGACCGCCGCGCTCGCGGCCCTCAAGGGGCCGGCTCACGGGGGCGCGCCGGCGAAGGTCGTCGAAATGCTCGATGCGATCGGTTCTCCGGCGGAAGCCGAGCGCTGGATCGAGGCCGCCCTCCGAAGGCGCGAGCGGCTCTACGGGTTCGGACACCGGGCCTACAAGGTCGAGGACCCCCGATCCGTGTGGCTCAAGCGGATCGCTCAGGAGATCGCGGACCCATCGAGGTTCGAGCTCGCGGAGGCCGTCGAACAAGCGGGCCTCACCGCTCTCCGGAAGGCGAAACCCGGCCAACGGCTCTTCACGAACGTCGAGTTCTACGCGGCGGTCGTCCTCGAGGCAGTGGCGTTGCCGAGGTCGCTCTTCACACCGACCTTCGCCCTCGCTCGGACGGCGGGCTGGACGGCCCACGCGCTCGAGCAAGCCTCGAGCAACCGGCTGATCCGGCCCGACGTTCGATACCGCGGTCCCCCGCGGGGACGCGCTTGGCCCAGCCGAGGGCCGACCGGCTAGGCCCGACGGCCCGCGATCGCCGATAGCCCTCGATTACGAGGGCCCCTTTTCCTCGCCGGTCTCCTTGTCAACGACCTTGAAGTCGGCGTCGACGGGACGAGGTCCGGAGGTCGACCCGCCGCTCGGCCCGGAGGACGTCGCCCCGGAGGTGCCGCCCTCGTCCGTCGGCGGGTTCTTCGACGCCGTCTCGTAGAGCATCTGGGCGACCCGGTGGAGGGCCTTCGTCAGGTCGGCGATCCGGTCATCGAGGCCCGAGGGCTCCTTCTCGGCGAGGGCCGAGCGGAGCTCCTTGACCTTCGCGCGGATCTCCGCAGCGTCGGATTCCGGGATCTTGGAGCCGTTCTCCTCGAGGACGCGTTCGGCCTCGTAGGCGAGCGACTCGCCGCGGTTGCGCACTTCGACCACGCGGGCGCGCTCCTTGTCCTTGTCGGCGAACTCCTCGGCCTGGCGGACCATCCGGTCGACCTCCTCCTTCGAGAGCTTGTTCGACGCGGTGATCGTGAGGCCCTGCTTCTTGCCGGTGGCGAGGTCCTTCGCGGAGACGCTCAGGATCCCGTTCGCGTCGATGTCGAAGGAGACCTCGACCTGCGGGACCCCGCGGGCGCCGGCGGGATGCCGGTGAGCATGAAGTTGCCGAGCGCCACGTTGTCGCCGGCGAGCGGGCGCTCGCCCTGGTAGACCTTGATCTCGACCGAGCTCTGGCTGTCCGCGGCGGTCGTGAAGATCTGGCTCTTCCGCGTCGGGATCGTCGTGTTCCGCTCGATGAGCCGGGTGAAGACCCCGCCGAGCGTCTCGACACCGAGCGAGAGGGGCGTCACGTCGAGCAGGAGGACGTCCTTGACCTCCCCCGCGAGCACGCCGGCCTGGATGGCGGCGCCCATCGCGACGCACTCCATCGGGTCCGTCCCGTGCTCGATCGGCCGGCCGACGGACTGCTCGACGAACTTCTGGACGATCGGCATGCGGGTGGGGCCGCCGACCATCACGATCCGGTCGATGTGGTCCTTCGCGAGCTTCGCGTCCTTGATCGCCTGCTCGAGCGGCGCGCGGCACCGGTCGATGATGGGGCGGATCAGCGTCTCGAGCTGGGCCCGGGTCATCGGGAGGGCCAGGTGCTTCGGCCCCTCCTGGGTCGCCGTGAGGAAGGGGAGGTTGACCTGGGTCTCGAGCGTGCTCGAGAGCTCGATCTTCGCCTTCTCGGCGGCGTCGCGGACGCGCTGCATCGCCATCTTGTCCTTGCGGATGTCGATGCCGCTCTCCTTCTGGAACTCCTTCGCGATGAACTCGGTAAGGGCGTTGTCCATGTCGGTCCCGCCGAGCTGGGTGTCGCCACTCGTCGAGAGGACCTCGAAGACCCCCTCGCCGAACTCCATGATCGTCACATCGAGCGTCCCGCCCCCGAGGTCGAAGACCAGGATCTTCTGGGATTTCCCGGCCTTGTCGAGCCCGAAGGCGAGCGAGGCCGCCGTCGGTTCGTTGATGATCCGGACCACGTCGAGGCCGGCGATCGCCCCGGCGTCCTTCGTCGCCTGACGCTGGTTGTCATTGAAGTAGGCCGGGACGGTGATCACGGCCTTCTCGACCTTCTCGCCGAGGAACGCCTCCGCATCGGCCTTGATCTTCTGGAGGAGGAACGCCGAGAGCTGCTGAGCCGTGTACTCCTTGCCTTGGAGACGGAACTTCTTGTCGGTCCCCATGGCGCGCTTGAACGCCGTCACGGTCCCCTCGGGGTTCGAGACCGCCTGGCGGCGCGCGGGCTCGCCGACCAGCCGCTGTCCGTCCTTGGTGAACGCCACGTATGAGGGGAACGCCTTCCCGCCCCCGACCGTGGTGCCTTCGGCGCTCGGGATGATCGCCGGCGGCCCCCCTCGAGGACCGCCGCCGCCGAGTTGCTCGTGCCCAGATCGATTCCGATGATCTTCGCCATGGTTTGCTCCGGTGGACCCGATCAGACCGACCGCCGGTCGATCGGTGCCACCGGCTTCAGTATGTAAGCTCCACTATAAGAACTCATGCTTTTCGACCCCTCGCCGTCCGACGGTTCGGACCGCGCCGAGGAGCCAGACGGCGGTCCGTCATATACCGTTGCGGGGTCGCGCCGCCGATGGGTGGCCCGGGACCCTGGGAGCGGGAGGCCCGCCGGTGGGGACCGAGGATGCGGGCGTGGCGCCGCGCCCTGCACCGGGAGCCGGAGGTCGCCTACGAGGAACTTCGGACCCGGGCGATCGTCGCCTCGGCGCTCGGCTCGATCGGGATCCGGGCGCAGCGTATGCCGGGGCTCACGGGGCTCATCGCGACGATCGGGCGCGACCGGCCGGGACCGGTCGTCGCCCTGCGGGCCGACCTCGACGGCCTCCCAGTCGAGGAGGCGACCGGGCTCCCATTCCGATCTCGTCGACGGGGGCGGATGCATGCCTGTGGCCATGACATCCACATGGCCGCCCTCCTCGGAGCCGCCGCCATCCTCAACGCGCACTCGGACCGTCTTGGTGGTCCGGTCCGCCTCATCTTCCAACCCGCCGAGGAGCAGGGGGAGCGGGGGGGCGCCCTCCCGATGCTCGAGGCCGGGGCGTTCGATGACCCGAAGGTCGACTTTGTCGTCGGCCAGCACGTCGACCCGGACGTTTCGCTCGGTCGGATCGGCTGGAAAGCGGGTCCGGCGATGGCCGCAGCCGACCACTTTCTGATCACCCTCTCGGGCTCGGGTGGGCACGCCGCCTTCCCGCACCGGGGTCCCGATGCGATCGTGGCGGCCGCCGAGGTGATCAGCGGGCTCCAGACCATCGTGAGCCGGGAACGAGACCCGCTCGATCCGGTCGTGGTCAGCGTCGGGAGCATCCACGGTGGCACGAGCCACAACGTCCTCCCGGAGACTGTCCATCTCGAAGGAACGGTCCGGACCCTCCGCGAATCGGGCCGCGCCGACCTCGAGCGACGGATCCGCCGCCGTGTTCGGCACTTGGCGTCGAGCCTCGGGGCCTCCGCCGAGATCGATTTTCGCCGGGGATATCCCGTGACCTCGAACCCACCCGAGACGATGCGGATCGTCACGGCGGGCCTCCACCGGGAGTTCGGGCCAGACCGGCTCGTGGAGCTCCCCCGGCCCATGATGGGCGCCGAGGATTTCTCCCGGTATCTCGAGCGCGTCCCCGGGGCGTTCCTCTTCCTCGGGGTCGGGACCGGCCGGACCCCGCCGCTGCACAGCCCGAAGTTCGCCCCCTCCGAGGAGGCCCTCCCGATCGGGGCGGCGACGCTCGCCGCGGCGGCCGAGGCGCTCCAGGCGGCATGACCGAGATCGGCGCCCGCCTCCGCGCCCATTTCCCGGCCCTTCGACCCCGACGAGGTCAGCGTCCCCCGGCCTACCTCGATTCCGCGTGCATGTCCCTCGTGCCGGAGCGGGTCCTCCGAGCGATGCGCGAGTACTACACGGAGTTCCCCGGTTGCGCCGGTCGGTCGCTCCACCGATGGTCCGCGGAGGTGGGCATGCGATACGAGAGCGCCCGGGGCGAGTTCGCTCGCCACTTCCGGGCCCCGGACGGTCCCAACTCCGTGATCTTCCTCCGGAACGCCACCGAAGCGATCAACCTCGTCGCCCACGGCATCGCGTGGAAGCGCGGGGACGCGGTCCTCGTCTCCGACCGCGAGCACAACTCGAACCTCGTCCCGTGGCAGGATCTCGCGTCGACCCGCGGAACCCGCCTAGATTTCCTCCGTCTGCCCGACGATCGGCCCTTCGACGAGGAAGCGTATGAGCGGGCCCTTGCCCGGCGGCCCCGGCTCGTGAGCCTTTTCCACGCCTCCAACCTCGACGGACGACGACTCCCCGTGCGCGAGATCGTCGAGCGAGCTCACGATCGGGGCGCCCTCGTCCTCCTCGATGGATGCCAGGCGGCCCCGCACGAACGGGTCGACCTCGACGAGATCGGGGCGGACTTCTACGCGATCTCCTCCCACAAGATGCTCGGACCGACGGGAACCGGTGCCCTCCTCGGCCGTTTCGACGAACTCGCCCGGTTGAGGCCGAGCTTACTCGGCGGGGAGACCGTCGAATGGACGACGCTCACGGAGCACGAGCTCCGTCCTCCGCCGCACCGGTTCGAGGCGGGCCTGCAGAACTATGCGGGGGTCCTCGGGGCCGCCGAGGGCCTTCGGTTCCTCGACGGCGTGGGCTGGGAGGCGATCGATGCCCGTGATCGCGCGCTCAACGCACGCCTCACCGAGGCCCTCCGCGACGTGCCGCGAATCCGTCCGATCGGCCCGCCCGAGATCGTCGACCGGCCGAGCGTCTTCGCGTTCTCGGTCGAGGGGATCGATGCGAGCGACGTCGCCCTCTTCCTCGACGAGTCCCAGGGCGTCATGGTCCGCTCCGGCCGCCACTGCGTCCATTCTTGGTACGAGGCCCGGGACCTCGACGCGACGGTCCGCGCCTCGTTCTACCTCTACAACACCCCGTCGGACGTCGACCGGATGGTCCGTGGCCTCGAGGAGTTGCTACGACGAGTCCCCGGGGGCCGACGGAGTGGCCCGGCCCGCGAGGCTACCGGTACATCGGGGCGACGGCGGGGGAAGACGAGTCGGCGGCGCCCTTCTCGGCGGCCCGCCGCTGGATCTGGAGAAGCTGCTGTTCGATCCGCTCGGCCTCGTGGTAGAGCGGTACGGGGTCGAGCGGGGTCCTGAGGAGGATGCTGTTGATCGATTCGATGACCCGGGCCGCCGCGCGCGCGTCCGGATAGTCGGCCTGAGCCTCGGCGAGGAACGTGAGGACGTCGAATCCCCGGCGCCGGCCCTCGTTGAGCAGGACCCCTGCGATCCCGGTGATCACGCCCTCCGTGAAGAGCCGCATGTTCGGCTCGATGTAGAGCTCGCGCGCCCGCCGGGTGCTCGCCACCCCGTAGATCTTGACATCGGAGAGGCGAGGGGCCTCGGCTCGCGCCGCCGGGCGAGCGCTCGGCGAGGCCGAGGGTTCGACGACAAGCCCTTCCGGCGAGACGATGAGCCCGCAGCGCTGCTCCTGGACCCAATCGAGGATCGCGGTCGCGAGCGGGTGGATGATGTTGGGCGGCGGGTGAAATTCCGAGACGAACGCGACGATCTTGTCCGCGACCCGACCAGATCGGTCCGAGGGCGGCCGGCCCGCGTAGATCCGCACCGGGTGCTGCGGGTTCCCGTCCCGGACCAGCGAGACCGTTGGGAACGACGGGGACTCGACGATCCCGATCTGTTCCATCTCCAGGGTGTCGATGAGGTAGTTCGCGACGATGGAGCTCACCAAGCCCACCGAGGGGAAACCGTCGATGACGATCGCCCCTTCGACATCGATCCGCTTCACCTCGTAGATCCGGACCGAGTCGGCCCCCATCGGAGTCGTCATGGCGCTTCGAGCTCCCATTCCGAGTATCGCTCGGGCCGGCTGCTCGACCGCTCCATCCAAGTCACAGCGACCGCTCGACGATCTGGCCGAGCTGTCGGCTGACCAGGTCCACGACGTCCTTCGTCAGGGCCTCGCGAACGTTCGGCGGGAGCGCCGCCAGTCCGAGGCGGGCGGTGCACGTGCCCACCCGCAGGAGGGCGGCGTATTCCATCGCGCGGGCTTCCAAGAGCGCCCGCACGGCCTCCCGGAGGTCCTTCCCGAGCTTCGGATCGTCGGAGAGCACCTTCTCGAGGTGGCGGCGAATCTCCTCCTTGACGATGTCCCGCGTCGCCTCTTGGACGATCTCCTCGGGGCGGAGCAGGTCCCGAGTCCCTTTCAAGAGCGCGTCGATCGGCTCGCCCGCCGACCGGTCTTCGGCCATTGGGGCCTCGAGCCGATGGGGGTCCATAAGTGTTTGGCACGAGAAGCTCCCGCGGGTTCGGCTGACCTGCACCAGCCCGCCGGCAGCTGGGCCACCGGGGCCCGGAACGCTTTTTGGAACCTCCCGTATCGGCCTTGGTCTTCCGATGGCGCGGAACAGACCCTCCAAGCGACGTTTATCGTGGACCCGCGACTCCCCAACTCGCCTCGCCTCGACGTGGTTCCTCCTCGTGATCGGGCTCTTGATCGCCGTCCCCAACCTCGCGTCGACGATCCCGGGCCACGGGTCCGCGCCCGCCGACACCGCGGGGGCGGCGAGGAGCGCATGGATCTCCGTCCCGGCCGCTCTCCCATCCCCGGTCTATGGCCCGGTCGGCCCGATCCCGGTCGGGTCGGCGAGCTTCACCGGGCACTACTACGCGGGTGCGGAATTTGCCGGCTCGTCCATCTCCGCTTCCGATGTCAACGTCGACATCCTGGTCCCCCAGGACAACCCACAGCCCCGAGACTTCTACTACGTCATGGACTCCTTGTGGGACAACGCGCAGTCCTACGACCAGATCGGGATCTCGACCTCCAACGGAACCTGGGGGGTCACCTATTCCACGTCGAGCCCCTGTGCCCAGACCTACTACTACAAGGCGAACGCCTTCCCGCTGACCGCCGGGACGCTCTACCATTTCGACATGCAGCTGGTCAACTCGGGCGCCCTCGATTTCTCCGTCTCCTACCTCACGGGCGGAGTCGTGTGGAGCTACCAAGCCTACACCGGGGGAACCAACTTCGTCATCGACAACATGTACAGCTGCGGATCCGGCTCCTTCTACGGCTACACCAATTACGAGGAGGTCTACGACACGACCGGTCCGGTGCCCCCGTACACCTTCTTCTTCACGAACAACACGGAGAACTCCAACGCCGAGACCCAGTGGGGCACGTTCGAATCCTCGACGGCCCCCTCGACCATCCGGGCGGTCACCGGGGGAAGCGAGGTCGTCGTCGAGAACGAGCCGTACGGTCTTACGGCCGCGCGCACGCTCGTCTCGGAGATCGGCCCGACCGCGCGGAACTACACGGAGAGTGTCTCCGTCGCCCAATACGTCTCGGACGGTACCCTCACCGTCTCCGAATCGGGGACGGTTCCCAACGCCACCATCGCCATCTCCCCGATGACAGGGATCCCGCCCTTCACGTTCAACGTCACCGTCGCGGTCCATCCGAACACCTTGGCGGGGTCCGGCTACCCGCTCGAGATCGAGGTCACCGACGCCGGCGGTGTCTACGCTCGCATCGTGATCTTGGCCCAGGTCAATGCGGTTCTTCAAGCGACGACCCCCGTTCTGAAACCCGCGGGCGCTGACGTCAACCGAACGATGACGATCAACGAGGCGCCCAACGGAGGGAGCGGGACGTACGCCTACACCTGGCTCGGCCTTCCGGGGGGGTGCGCGAACGCCACGGCCTCGGTCACGTGTACGCCGACCCGGACCGGGAACTACTCAGTCTCGGTCGAAGTGATGGACTCCCTCGGCTTCTCCTCGAACTCCTCGACCTACCTTCTCGAGGTCTTTCCGGACCTCACGCTCAAGGTGACGTCGAACGTCTCGACCCTGGACGTCGGGCAATCGATCGAATTCCTGGCCGACCCGTCCGGGGGAAGCGGCGGGCTCACGTACACGTGGTCCTACGGCTCGACCGCCAGCTGCGTTTCGGCCGGCGCGACCTTGTCGTGCACGGCCCGTTCCGCCGGTTCGATCACGGCCACCGCTTCGGCCACCGACCTCAACGCGGCAAAGGTCAGCACTTCGGCCTTCGCGACGATCTCCATCGACCCTACGGCCACCCTGACCGCCAGCCGTAGCTCGACGGACCTGGGCGTCCCCATCACCCTGACGGTGATGGGTTCGGGGGGGTTGCCGAGCGCCGGCGGGTCCAGCAACGGGTACACGACCAATTGGAACGGCCTACCGGCCTCTTGCTTCAGGTCCGCCGGCTCGCCGGCGATCACCTGTTCGTGGTCGACCCCCGGCCACGAGCTCGTCACGGCGTCGGTGACCGACGCCAATGGGGAGACCTCCGCTCCGGCGACCCTCTTAATCGAGGTGGCCGCTGCGCTGACCATCGCGATCGAGCAGACCTCCTTCAGCGCGCTCGAGGGTCAAAAGGTGCAGATCTCGGCGAACGCCACCGGCGGGGTCGGTCCCCTCCATTACGAGTGGTCCGGGCTACCGTCCGGTTGTTCCAGCTCGACGGGCGCCAATCTGAGCTGCCAGTTCCAGTCGAGTGGAACGTTCGCGATCTCCGTCAAGGTCGTCGATAGCCTCGGGCAGAACGCCACGGCCACCGGGGCGATCTCCATCCAGCCGGCCTTCCTCGGGCTCCCCGCCGTCGAGGGGTACGCCGTAGTGGGCGGGGTCGTCGCCGTGCTCGCCGCGGCGATCGGGACCGCGCTCCTCATGCGCGCCCGCCGGCGCCGCCGCTCACCGCCGACCGAGGGCGACCCCGCAGAGTGATCGGCGGGCGGGCGCCGCAAACGCTTATGGCCCGGCGATCGTCGCGCCGGTCGTGGGCCGGTAGATCAGCCCGGAAGATCGCTACCTTGGCAAGGTAGAGGCCGCGAGTTCAAAGGGACCGAGGGCGCGCGCCCCGGTCCGGGATCTCTCGCCCGGTCCACTCTTCCGGCGAGCGCCCCGAGACGGGCAGTTCGTCCGGTGTCGAACCCCCCGAACGACATGCAGAGCTACGGTTTTATAGCGCGGGCCGGGTCGCATGCGCGTGGACGTCGGGCTCCGGGAGAAGATCGCCGGCGAGGTCGTCCTCTCCCCCACCCGGGACGCACGCTCAGGAAGTGGCGGGAGGACTTCGGGGTATCGCAACGCGACCTCGCCGACGCCCTCGACACCGTGCCGTCGGTGGTGAGCGACTACGAGTCGGAGCGGCGGGCCAGCCCCGGGGCCGCCTTCATCCGACGGTACGTCGAGGGCCTCTTCACGATCGACGAGCGCCATGGCGGCAAGGTCGGCCAGCGGATCGGCCCCACCGGCCATTCCGATGGGATCCTCGGGATCCGGGAGTTCGCGGTGGCGATCCCGCTGAAGACGCTCGCCGACCGCCTCAATGCAAAATCCGTAAGCCGAGTCGATCTTCACCGCGACATCCACGGCTACACCCTGCTCGACGCGCCCCGGGCCATCCTCTCGATCGACGCCGCCCGGTTCGTCGAGGTGTACGGCTGGACGACCCAGCGGGCCCTCATCTTCTCGAACGTGAAGTACGGACGCTCCCCGATGGTGGCGATACGGGCCCATCCCCTCAAGCCCGCGGCCGTCGTCTTCTCGAACCCCGGTCGGATCGACCCGCTTGCGGTCCGGCTCTCCGAGGTCGAGAACATCCCGCTCCTCACCACGTCGCTCGGCGCCACCGCGGTCATCGAGGCGCTCGAAGAGCTTTAGGGGGGAGCACGGGAGGACCACAGGGATGGAAGCAGGCATCGTGAGCTACGGGGCGTACGTTCCCCGATACCGGATCACGCCCGAGGAGATTGGCAAGGTCTGGGGGACCGACGGCGCGGCGATGGGGCTGGGGCTCGGCGTCCGACGCAAAAGCGTCCCCTCGCCGGACGAGGACACGATCACGATCAGCACCGAGGCGCTTAGGACCGCGCTCGCGCGGGCGTCGATCGACCCCAAGGAGATCGGCGCCCTCTACGTGGGGAGCGAGTCCCACCCGTACGCCGTCAAGCCGACGGCGACGGTCGTCGCCCAAGCCGTCGGGGCGACCCCGAACCTCACGGCCGCGGACTTCGAGTTCGCCTGCAAGGCGGGCACGGCCGCGATCCAGACCTGCCTGGGCCTGGTCGGCGCCGGCATGGTCCGCTACGGGGTCGCGATCGGATCGGACACCAGCCAGGGCGCCCCGGGCGACGCCCTGGAGTACTCCGCGAGCGCGGGCGGGGCGGCCTTCGTGATCGGGCGCGAGAAGGTCATCGCCCGCGTCCTCCACACCCTCTCCTACACCACCGACACCCCGGACTTCTGGCGTCGCGAGGGGCAGCGCTACCCGAGCCACTCGGGTCGGTTCACCGGGGAGCCCGCCTATTTCCGCCACGTCACCGAGTGCGCCCGGCGGATCATGGACCGCGCCCAGACGACGCCCGCGAGCTACTCGGCCGTGGTCTTCCATCAGCCGAACGGAAAGTTCCCCCAGCGGGTCGGCAAGCAGCTCGGCTTCACCGACGCCCAGATGCGCCTCGGTCTCGTGACCCCATCGATCGGGAACACCTACTCCGGCGCCGCCCTGATCGGTCTCGCCAACGTCCTCGACTCGGCGAAGGCCGGCGACCGGATCCTCGTCGTCGGGTACGGGAGTGGGGCGGGCTCGGACGCCTTCGACCTCGAGGTGACCGAAGAGATCGGCCGCTACGACCGGTCGATCGGGCCTCCGGTCCAGTCCTACCTCGACTCCGGGGTCGAGATCCCCTACGCCGTCTACGCGAAGTTCCGCGGCAAGATCGAGATGGGAGGGAGCTGATGCGCGACGTCGCGATCCTCGGGATCGGACAGACGCGATTCGGGGAGCTGTGGGACCGATCGTTCCGAGAGATCGGGATCGAGGCCGGTTTCGAGGCGCTCGTCGATGCGAAGCTCTCCTCGACCGACCTCGGCGCGCTCTACCTCGGGAACATGGCGAGCGGGAGCCTCATCGACCAGGAGATGATCGCCCCCCTCATCCTCGATTACGCCGGGCTCGCGGGCCACCACCTCGCCGGCGTGCGTGTCGAGGGCGGCGGCGCGTCCGGAGCGCTTGCGCTCCACGAGGGCTGGCTCGCGGTCGCGAGCGGCGCCCACGATTTCGTCGTCGTGGGGGGGGCCGAGAAGTTGACCGACGTTCCCGACACCGAGGCGAACCGCATCATGAGCGGCACCGCCGACCACGAGTGGGAAGCCGTGTTCGGCGCGACCCTGCCCGGGCTCTGGGCGATGATCGCGCGTCGGCACCAGCACGAATTCGGCACCCGCCGGGAGGAATTCGCGCAGGTGGCGGTCCACGCCCACGAGATGGGCTCGAAGAACCCGAACGCCCACTTTAGGAACCGGCTCAGTTTGGAGCAGGTCCTCCAGGCGAGCCCGGTCGCCGAACCTCTCGGCGTCTTCGACTGCGCGCCGCTCTCCGATGGGGCCGCGGCGGTCGTGCTCGGGCCGCTCGAGCGCGCCCGGAAGTTCACCGACACCCCGATCCGGATCGCCGCGAGCCAGATCGCCTGCGATACGATGGCCCTCCACCACCGCCGGGAGCTCACCACGCTCGACTCCACGGTGGTCGCCGCGAAGCGGGCGTTCGCCCAGGCCCGCCGCTCCCCCTCGGACATCCGGGTGGCGGAGATCCACGACGGCTACTCGATCAGCGCCCTCGTGAGCCTCGAGGACCTCGGGTTCGTGGAGAAGGGAAAGAGCGGCCCCGCGTTCGCGCGGGGCGAGTTCTCCGGGAAGGGCCGCGTCTTCGTGAACCCGTCCGGGGGCCTCAAAGCCCAGGGCCGGCCGTTCGGTGCCGTGGGCGTCGCCCAGGCCGTCGAGATCGTCCGGCAGTTGCGGGGCCAGGCCGAGGGGCGGCAGATCGAGGGCGCCGAGATCGGACTCTCGCAGGACGTCGGGGGGACCGGCGCCACGAGCGTCGTTCACCTCTTTGAGCGGGTGAACTAGCGGCGGGTCCATGTCGATCGCACGTTTCTGGAGAGAGACCCCCCACCGCTACAACCTCGACGGGGTCCGGTGCGCCAACTGCCAGACCGTCTACTTCCCGCCGAGGTCGGTGTGCCCGACCTGCACGAAGCACCGGCAATCGATCGGACGCCTCGAGCCCTACCAGCTCTCGGGCGAGGGCGAGGTCTGCACGTTCACCGTCGTCCACGATGCCGCCGAGGGGTTCGAGATGCAGGTCCCCTATGTCCTCGCGATCGTCCGCTCGACCGAGGGCCCGCAGCTGACCGGTCAGGTCGTCGACATCGACCCCGCCGACGTGCGGATCGGCCTCAAGGTCCGCGCCACCTTCCGAAAGCTCCGGGAGGAGGGGAAGGCCGGAGTGATCCACTACGGCTACAAGTTCACGCCCGCGGAGGACCCGCGGGCCTCGCCGGCCCCGAAAGGCCCCGAGGAACCGGCCCTCGCCCCGGCGCGACCGGCCCCGAGCGCCGCCCGAGCGTGAGCGACCCTGACCCTGCCCCATCGAACGGGACCGGAGAGGGGGCCGTCGGCGGGGACGAGTCCTACGCCCAGGCCTACGCCGAGGGGTACGGCGAGGGCCTTCGAGAGGCCCTGCGCGAACTGCTCCAGCACGCCTCGCGCGGTCACACCGCGCAGGAGCTGCGCTTCCTGGTCGAGAGCCGACTCGCGCGCCTCCGGGAGGATGTCGAGGTCAAGCGGCGCAGCCTGCTGAGCCCGCCCCGGCGACCGGCCTGGGGCGCGCTCCTGCGTGCGCCCCGACCCGTGGCCGTCTGGTCGAGCGAGACCGCCTCGCTCCCGCCGACCGCGATCCCGCCCGGCCAATCGGTCCTCGTTCGCGAGGAACGCCCGGCGCGGGCCCTCGATCTCTTGCGGCGCAGCCTCTCCTCCTACCCGAGGGTCGTCCTCGTCTCGGTTCACCCCCCCGAGCTCCCGGACGGGAGCGGGGGCGCGGCCGAGGTCCTCCGCGTCGGGCCCGCGAGCGGGGACTCCGGTCGGCCCGGCCTCTCCCCGAGCGAGATCGCCGGACGGATCCGCGCGGCGACCGACGCGGAGGGCGGGGCGCTCGTCTACCTCGACGCCTTCGAGTTCCTCGCGACGGAGTACACGCTCGAGACCTCCCTCAAGTTCATCCACTGGGCGACGAGCCAGGCGATGGACCACGGTTCCGCCTTCCTCGCTTCGGTCGATCCGAGCGCTCTCGACCCGAAGGACGCGAGCCGCCTCCAACGCGCTTTTAATAAGGTCCTGTAAGGCATCGCCGCCGGGGAGGCCCGCGTGGAGATCTCCTTCTTCACCGAGAGCTATCTGCCGACCCGCGATGGGGTCGCGAACGAGACCGCGGCGCTCGCCCACGCTCTGACCCGCCTCGGCCATCGCGTCCAGGTCTACGCGCCCGACCCGGGAGTCCCCATCCCGACCCCGGTGGGTGTGGATGCCGAGATCGAGGTGACCCGGCTCGCGTCGGTCCCCGTGCCGCTCTACCCCGAATACCGGTGGGCGATCTTCCCGTTCGCCCGCCTGATGGCCCGTTCCACCGGCCGAGACGCGGACGTGATCCACCTCCACACCCCCGGCATCCTCGGGAGCGCCGGGTTCCTCGCCGGCCGGCGGTTCGGACGGCCGGTGATCGGCACGTTCCACACGAACGTCTGGGCGATGCGGGAGAGCTTCACGAGCCACCTCGGGGTGCAGCTGTTCTTCCGGGCCGCCTGGTGGTACACGCTGGGGACGTACTGGCGGTGCGACGCGGCGACCGCCCCGACCGACGAGGCCCGACTGGCGCTCGAGACCCACGCGGCGAAACCGTGGCGAAGACCGATCGAGGTCGTGCCGAACGGCATCGAGGTCGAGCGATTCCATCCGGGGATCGCGACCCCGGATTGGCGGGAGCGCTGCGGCCTCGCGGACCTTCCCCTCGTCACGTACTTCGGCCGGCTCACCCAAGACAAGGGGGTCCTGCGGTTCCTCGACGCGGTCGCCGAGGCCTCGGCCCGACAGGATTTTGTCGCCATCATCGGGGGTCAAGGTCCCGAGGAGCCCGAGGTCCGGCGGAGGATCCGAGAGGATCCCGCGCTCGCCCGTCGGCTTCGCTTCGTCGGGCCGGTGGCCGAGGAAGAAAAGGCCGCTCTCCTCGCCCAGTCCGACCTCTTCGTCCTCCCCTCCACCTCGGACACTTCGAGCATCGCCCTCCTGGAGGCGATGGCGAGCGGGGCCGCGTGCGTCACCTCGGACGTCGGCGGCCCGAAGGAGATCGTGCGCGATGGTCGGACCGGGCGACTCGTCCCGGTCCTCGCCCCGGGAGCGCTCGCCCGGGCGATCGTCGAGCTCCTCGAAGCCCCGGCCGAGCGAAATCGGATGAGCCGCGAGGCGCGCCGGTTCGTGGAGACGAGCGCTTCGATCGATGGGACGGCCCGGCGGTTTATCTCCCTCTACGAGATGATCCTCCAAGAGCGGGGGGCGTGAGCGTTGCCGGAGGACGATCTTGACCGGATCTTGAGTGGCCTAGGGTCCCGGCCCGCTGAACGGGCGGTCGGGGCCGAGGCCCAACGGGCCCAAGCCCTGTATCGGGCCGCCGGGCGGGCGACGCTCGGCGGGATCGCCTTCGCGGTCGACGGGGGAAAGCCGGGCACCCTCTTCGAAGCCGTGCTCGACCCGACCCGTCGTTTCGATCGGAGCGAGATCCTCCTGACGGCGGAATCGGCGTCGGGTCCGGCCTGGGAATTCCTGAGGCCGTTCACCCGGCTCACGCTCGGCGGCGAGGGTTCGGCCGAGCTTGAGCCGGTCCACGGGCCTCCCGAGCGATCGATCGCCCGGATCCTGCCCCGGGAAGGGTTCGGCGTGCTCCCGTCGGGGGCGGAGTTCGGGCCCGGACGACTCCCCACGTTCCCTCAATTCGGCCGCGCGCTCCGCGCCGGGGGTTACGTTCCGTTCGGGGTCGCGCTCGAGCTCTACGGACCTCACGAACGACTTCGCTACGAGCTTGACCTGATGGACGGCCGATTGCTCGTCGACCCGCGCGCCGGACGATGGCCCGTCGCCTCGACGCCACGGCGACCCGCCCGGGCCGCGTGGAACTTCGATCAGGCGGTGAGCAGCGCGAACCTTCCTCCGCGCGCGGCCCGGATCCTCGAGGCGATCTGGGAGGCCGGTGTCGTCTCGGAACCCGACCTCGCCCAGGTCTTCGGGGGACCGGGCGGGAGCGACGAGGCGATCGGGCGGCTCAGCCGGATGCGCCTCATCGAGGCGGACCCCAAGGGGGGCGGCTGGCGGGCCCGGTTCGACCCGGCGGGCCGCGCGACTCGCCTGACCGCCGGATCGGCGTCTTCGTCCACTTCCCAGAGCGTCCTCAGGCGGAGCATGAGCGAGCTGCTCGCCGGAGCCGAGGCTCGCGCCACGTGCCCCGTTTGCGGGGGGGAGCTACCCCCCGGCTACCACCAGCTCCTCTGCGACCGCTGCCAACGCGACGTCGCCGGGGCCGACTCGACCGGATAGCGACCGGATCGCGGTTCACCGTTGGTGATCCCCTCGATAGAACACATCGGGACTCGTGATCCTTCGAGGGAGCTCGCAGCCTCGTACCGGTAGCGAAGCCCGCCGGGGCGAACTTTGAAAGCCCTTATCGGAGCGAGGTCCTGCGAGGCCCGGGAGTCCGGACGGTGCTTCACCTCGACCGACCGAAGTTCCGGCGCGTCGATGCGGATTCCTCTCGACCTCAGTCCGGCGAGGAACGAGGAGGCGCTGTCAACCCTTCGCCCAAGCTCGAGCTCTCGCATGGGCGATATCCGAGCGGCGACCCGCTGAACTCCGAGACCCCGCTCGCGAACCTCATCCCGGGTCGTACCGCGAACGCCCGTTTCTTCATTCGATCCCATTTCCCGACGCCGTCGATCACGCCGACCCGCTGGCAACTCTCGATCTCCGGCGAGGTTCGCGCGCCCCAGGGGTGGGGGCTCGCGGAACTCGAGCGCCTCCCGCAGCGGCGCGTCGACGCGGTGCTCGAATGCGCGGGCAACAGCCGTTCCCGGTATCGGTCATCGCCGCCAGGTGAGGTACGGTGGGGGGACGGTGCGGTCGGATCGGCGCAGTGGCAGGGCGTCCCCCTGTCGGCACTCCTTGCTGGGGCGGGACTCAAGAAGACGGCCCGCTACGCGGTCTTCCTCGGCGTCGACCGCTCGGCATCGACCGCCGGAGGGCCCTCCGCCGTGTATGGGCGGAGCCTCGATCTATCCGAGCTCGAGACCGGCCCATCGGAGATCCTGGTGGCGACAAGGATGAACGGTCGACGGCTCCCTTCCGAGCACGGGGGGCCGGCACGATTGGTCGTGCCCGGCTGGTACGGGATGGCCTGGGTGAAGTGGATCTCGAGGATCATCGTCCGAGCGACCCCGTTCGAGGGCCGCTTCCAGAGCGAGAAATACGTGTATTGGACCCGCGACGGCCGACGCTGGACGGGCCGACCGGTGACCCGGATCCTCGTGAAATCCCTGACCCTTGAGCCCGCGCCAGGCGACCGCATCCCGCGAGGACGGCCGACGACGATCCGCGGTCGCGCGTGGTCCGGCTCGGGACGGATCGCCAAGGTCGAGGTCGACGCCGGTGAAGGGTGGACCCCCGCCCGCCGCTCCGGAGGGGATGGTCCGTTCGCTTGGTCCGGTTGGAGTTTCCGGTGGCGCCCCACTCGGGTCGGAATGATCGATCTGAGGGTCCGGGCCTTGGACTGTGCGGGAAATGTCCAGCCCTCCAAGCCGGTTCAGAATCGATTTCAATACGGGACGAACTCCGTGCATTCGGTGCGGGTCGAGGTGGTCTGACCAAGATGGCGCGATCGGGCGCACGGGGTCCCCAAGCTCCGCCGTTGGAGATCGATCCCTCGCTACTGTCGTCGATGCTAGAGGGGCACGACCCCCCCCTGTTGTTGGATGTCCGCAACGATCGCGAGCGTCGGGTCGCTCGAATCCCCGGGGACCGGTGGATTCCTTGGGAGACCCTGCCCGACCGGGCTTCAGAGGTCGATCCACGCCGAATGGTCCTCTTGTACGACCATAAGGGGGAATCTGCCCGCCAGGCGGCGGGTCTGCTCGCCCTTCGAAGATTCGCCCGCGTGGGGTTCCTGAGCGGAGGGATCGATGAGTACGCGAAGCGGATCGATCCCACGATCCCTCGCTATCGAGACCGGCCCGGCTCGTCGATCGCCATTCAACAGTTCCCCAACCTCGCCACCGGCTGCCTCACCTACCTCGTCCGGGACCTGGCGAGCGGCGAGGCGGTCGCGATCGATCCCGGGCGGGGCGTGGAGCCGATCCTCCGGGCACTCTCCGGAGACGGCCTCCGATTGCGAGCGATCGTCGAGACCCACACGCATGCCGACCACCTCTCCGGGCACGCGATCCTCCACGAACGGACCGGGGCACCGATCTTCGTCTCCCACCGCTCGCCCGCCCAGTATCCCCACCGGTCGCTCTCCGAAGCCGAGAGTGTCGCGTTCGGCGGTTCCGAGCTCGCGATCTGGGAAACGCCGGGCCATACCCTCGACCACCTGTCGCTCCGCTTGGAAGACGCGGTCTTCACGGGAGACACGCTCCTGCCGGGCTCGTGCGGTCGGACCGATCTCGGGGATGGGGATCCGACCCGACTGTGGGAAAGCCTCACGGGCAAGCTCCTCTCCTTGGGCGACGCCACGGAGGTCTTCCCCGCCCACTACGGGCCGCTCCACGGGCTCCCTCCGCCCTTCCGGGTACTCGTCGTCGATCGGCTACGAGCGACGGACCAATGAGGCGCTTCTTCAACCGTCCCTCTCGGCCTTCCTCCATTACATGGAGGAGGGGTGGCCCCCAAAGCCGGCCTCCTTCGACGAGGTCGTCCGAGAGAATCTCACACGGTAGGTCACAGCCGGGGAACCCCGGAGAGGGTATACGGACGCAAAGCGAGGAGGACGGTTCAACGCTCGATCGGTGCTTGCGGAGAAGCGGGCCTGTCGGGAATCTCCGCCCGGGCGGCGTGGGCCGCCCGGACCTTTGAACCCGAGATTGCTGGCTTAGAAGGCCAGTACTTTATCCAGGCTAAGCTACAGGCCCGCGGGAAGCCGGACGATGGGGCCTTGCATAAACGTTCGGCCGCAGGGGGCACGACCCCCACGGACTACGCCCACCGACTTGCGGCGGCCGCATCGGCCGGTCGCGGCCCGCGGCCCCCAGTTGAGCCTCACGAGCACGCTTGAGATCGGAGGCCCATGACGAGCCGACGGGTCCTCGATTGGCTGCTCCGCGCTGACCAGCCCCCGGCCCGCTACCTCACCCTGACCCAGGTTCTCGGACGGCGGGAGGACGACGAGGCGGGACGGGCCGCCCGCTCGGAGATCACCCGGACCGGTTGGGCCGCTCAGACGCTCGCAGAGCGGGCTCCTTGGGGCGGGTGGGAGGAGGAGCAAAATCTCTACCGACCGAAGTACCGCTCTACGAACTGGAGGATGCTTCTGCTCGCCGATCTCGGGGCCACCCGGGACGTCCCGGAGGTCCGGAAGCTCTGCGAGCTCTGGATGGCGCGCTCGCCGCTAAAGGGGGGCGGCGTCGGCGGGAACTCCGCGGGAACCCCCCACCTTTGCTTCACCGGGAACCTCGTGCGCTCCTTGATCCGGATGGGGTACGTGGAGGACCCTCGGCTCCAGCCCCCTCTCGAGTGGCTCGTCCGGAGCGCGTCCCCGAAAGGGGGATGGTCCTGCTTCGGCTCCGGTCGCAACCTCGATTCTTGGGAGGGCCTCAGCGCGTTCGCCGTCTACCCCAAGGACCGGTGGACACCATCCATGGAACGGTGCGTCGAGAAGGGCGCGGAGTTCTTCCTCGAGCGTCAGCTTCACCGCCAGGGTGCTCGCTACCCCCCGTGGTACCGACTCCATTTCCCGGTCCACTACTACTACGATCTCCTGATCGGGCTCGAACTCTTGACCGCCCTCGGTTACGTCGACGACCCTCGCCTCGAGCACGCGCTCGACTGGCTCGAGAAGAAGCGTCGGCCCGACGGACGATGGAACCTCGACGCCCTCCACCCCGACGTGGAGGGAGCGATGGCGACCTGGTTCAAGAAGCACCCGAAGGACCGGCCCGTTCCGCTCGAGGTGGAGGCGCCCGGAAAGCCGAGCCGGCTGGTGACCTTACGGGCGCTGACCGTGCTTCGACGGGTCGGACGGGCCTGACCGGCGCCCCGAGTCCGGCGCGCGGCGGGACGCCGGCGGCCGGGTCGGCGCTGCCCACGTATACCTCAAGCTCGCCTCCGATTCGAAGAAGGTGTGCGCGCGGCCGGCGCTGCCCCTTTCCGCCGAGGCGACGGTTTCGTGGGGGGAGCACGGTCCTCGGCGATCGCGCGGGCCACGAGCCTCGCAACCCGGAGAGGCTCGGGCCACGCGCCGACCAGCGTGGTCCGTTCGACTAGACGGCGCGCCTCCGCCCGGTTTGCGCCGACCGCAGCGATCCAGCGCGCGTGGACCCCGATCAGCGTTTCGGCCGGAGGATGGCGCTCCACCAGGCGGATCCTTCGGCGCGCGTCGCGGGGGAAGTACTTGCGGATCGCCTGACGGATAGACGAGAGATCCGGCGACTGCCGGGTGATCGAGACCACCGGCCGGCCGAGGGCACGGCTGATCCGGTCGAGGTCGAGGACGTTGAAGCCGGCCACGGAGATCCCGTCGACCAGGATCGCCCTCGACCCCGCTAGGTGCGGGGATCGCCGAAGGAGCTCGACGATCCGATCGGTGGCGTCGGTGCCGTCGACCCGGACCCGGGTCGCGAGGATCCCGTCGACCGAACCCGGGACGGTCATTCCCACGGCCGCGACCACCGCGGAACGCTGCCGCCGCTGGAACGGCCCGTCGTCGATCGCGATGACCCGCAGATGGCGTTTGCCGAGCGCTCGGCCCAACGATATGACCCCCCGGACGCTCCTTGCGGCGTGGCGGCGCCCCCGGTCCCGCTTCGCTGCACTCGCTGCGGGAAGAACGTGCTTCTGCCCTCGCCGCCCGGACCGGCGACGGCGTGGTTCGGGTGCCCCAACTGCGGTCATCCGATCCCCGTCGTCCCGTGGAGGGCCCGGCCGCCCCTGTTCTCCTGGGAGGTCTTCCCCCACCTATATCCCGCGCTCCCACCGCCCCGGGTTCCCGGTCGTTCCGCCCGAACGGCCGTGATCGCGCTCCTGATCGCCGGTACGGTGGCGCTCGCCCTGCTCGCCGGCGCGCTGGCCACGGAAGGGGCGATGGCGTCGGCCCCCGGGTCGTTCACCGTAGCCGGGAAGGTCGTCTACGTCGGGGCTTCGGGAAGCGCGGCGGGACCCGTCCTCGGAGCCACCGTCGTCGAGCACTCGGAAGACGCGGCGCCCCGGACCTTGATCACCGGGACCAATGGGAGCTTCCGATTTCCCGGGATCTCCCCAGGGGCCGTCACCCTGAACGTGTCCGATCCCGGCTACGACAACGCCTCCCTCGTCCTGTTCTTCTCCGACGTCTACACGACTCAGGGGACCCCGGCGGCCCCGGCGACGGTCGCGCTCACCCCGCACGGGGTCAACGCGAGCTCGACCCCGCCGACGACGATCGTCGACACCCCGTTCGGGGACCTCGAGCAGTTCCTCGCGAGCGTCTGGTCGTCGGCGGTGCTACTGGCGCTCGCCGCCGTGGTGGCCGGCGCGGGAACCTTGGCCCTGGCCCGGAACGGACGGGCCGGGTTCGCCGTGGCCGGGGGGGCCGCGGCTGCGACAGCCCCCGCGGCCGTCTTCCTCCTCCAGGTCAACGCGGCGTTCCCGTGGATCGGGGCGGCCGCCGGGGCCACGATCGGGCTCGGGGCGGCCGTGGCCGGGGCCCAGGCGATCCGGATGGCCGCGATGGGCCGGCCGCTCGAACCCGAATGAGCTTCGCGGCGGCCGCGACGCTATGGACGGGTATGGGAGTGGGCGCTCGCCCGCGTCGGCCGATGGGGGAGCGGGCGTCGGTTCCGGAATCCCCCGGTGAGGGAGTGGTAGAACGCCACCTCCTCCTCGCCGACGCGCCAGCATAGGAACACGACCTCGCCCCCGACGAGGGCATAGAAGTCGAGCAGGCCGGCGTCGAGGTCCTTCACCTCGATCCCTTCCTTGGCGAGCCGCTCGACCTCGGCCTCGAGGTCGTCGTGGACCTTCGTCCATTCGCCGACGAGCCGCTCGCGGAGGGCGCGGTCGGGGTGGTCCGGGGACTCGAACTCGCGACCCCAGAACGCTTTGAGCCGTTCGAGCTCGGCGTGGACCTCGCGAAGTCGTACCGCCCAGCTTCGGAGCTCGCCGACCCGCTCGGCGAGCTCGAGCGCGCGCACGCTCGCCTGCTCGGGGGTCCAGAGGCGGGCCGGGCTGCGTAGCCCAGGCTCCGAAGGGCCGGGTCCCGGGTCGTCGGAGCGCGTCATCCGTCTCCCACCGTCCTTAGGAGCCGCGGGAAGGATATATCGGCCGCCACCCGAGGGGCGGCGCCGCCCGACGCCCGGGACGGCGCTAGATCAGACGGAGCTCGCGGCCGGCCTTCGTGAACGCGGCCACCGCGACCTCGAGATCCTCGTCGGTGAGCGCCGCGTTCATGATGGTGCGGATCCGGGCCTTGTCCTTCGCGACCATCGGGAAGACGATCGGGAGGGCGAAGACGCCGAGCTCGAAGAGCCGATCGCTGAGCTGCTTCGCCTTTGCGCTCTCGCCGACGATGATCGGGGTAATCGGCGTCGCGCTCTGGCCGGTGTTCCATCCGAGTTCGGTCATCGCCTTCTTGAACCGACGGGTCAGGGTCCAGAGCCGCTCGACGTGCTGGGGCTCTTGCTCGAGGACGTCGATCGCCGCAAGGCAGGCCGCCGCCACCCCCGGTGGGTGGGAGCCGCTCAAGAGCCAGGTCCGCGAGCGGTTGTAGGCGAAGTCGACGAGCGCACGGCTCCCCGAGATATGGCCGCCGACGACCCCGAACGCCTTCGAGAAGGTGCCCATCTCGACATGGACCCGATCGCGTCCGAGGTGGAAATGGGAGACGATCCCGCGGCCGCCCTCCCCGAGGACCCCCTCGCCGTGGGCATCGTCGACATAGACCATCGCGCCGAACTTGTGGCCGAGCTCGGCGATCCGGTCGAGCGGCGCGAGGTCGCCATCCATCGAGAAGACCCCGTCCGTGATGATGAGGATCCGTCGGTAGGAGGGCGCGTGGCGGTCGGCCTCGGTGAGGACCCGTTCGAGGTCCACCGGGTCGGTGTGCCGATAGACGCCCCGCTCGGCCTTCGAGAGTCGCACCCCGTCGATGATGCTCCCATGGTTGAGCTCGTCGGAGATGACGAGGTCCCCCTCGCCGACGAGCTGGGGGATGAGGCCGGCATTCGTCGCGAAGCCGCTCGAATAGGCGAGGGACGCCTCGGCCCCCTTGAACCGCGCGAGCCGGCGCTCGAGCTCGACGTGGACCTCCATGTTCCCGGCGATTGGGCGGACCGAGCCGGAGCCGGCGCCGTATCGATCGATCGCCGACCGGGCGGCCTCCTTGAGCTTCGGATGGTTGCTCAAGCCGAGGTAGTTGTTCGAGCAGAACATGAGGACGCGACGGCCGTCGACCTGGCACCACGGGGTGCTCGGTCCGCCGAGGACGTGAAGCTTCCAGTCGAGACCGCTTTCGACGAGCCCCCGATACTCCTCGCCGAGGAAACTGGTCGGATCCCGCACGGCTCACCACCTCGGTTCGAGCGAGACCTTGGCCGCCTGTTGGGTCTCGATGAGCTCCATCGCCTTCGGGAGGTCGCGGATCGGCATGCGATGGGTGATGATCTCGGCCATCTTCGCCCGGAACTCCGGTCGCTCGAGCAAGGCCCGGACCTGGTACCAGGTCGTGAACATCCTCCGCCCGAAGATCCCGTGGACCCGGGCCGCCTTGAAGATGAGGGCCGCGTCGACATCGAGGGTCGCCGGACGGGCGAAGAGCCCGAGCAGGGAGACCCGGCCCCCCGGAGTGAGGGCCTCGAAGGCGAGGGTCAGGGCGTTCGGATGCCCGGACATCTCCACCGCGACGTCGACGCCCCGTCCGTCCGTCTCCTCGAGGATCTCCTGGCGGGCGGCCTCGCCGCCCGTGGAGGGGTCGATCACGCGGTCGGCGCCCATCCGCTCCGCGAGCGCTCGGCGCAGCGGATTGACCTCGGTCGCGAGGACCCGGCGGGCCCGAGCGTCCGGGCGACGGCGATCGCGAGCAACCCGATCGGGCCCGCGCCGGTGACCAGGACGTCGTGACCGGCCACATCCTCGATGTTGTCCTCCGGGAGCAACGAGTGCACGGCGTTCCCGAGCGGCTCCTGGATGGCGGCCAGGGCCGGTTCGAGCTTGGGGTCGTTCTTCCACGCGTTGACGGCGGGGAGGACCGAGTACTCCGCGAAGACCCCGTCCCGGTCCACGCCGAGGACCTGGACGTTGGCGCAGATGTGGCTCTTGCCATTCCGGCACTGGTAACAGGTCCCGTCGGCAATGTGAGTCTCTGCGGAGACGTGGTCACCGATCGAGAGGGTCGTGACGTTCCGCCCGACCTCGACGACCTCGCCACTGAGCTCGTGCCCGAAGACCATCGGCGTGCGGGAGATGCGGCTGTTCGCCCAGTCATTCCACTCCCAGATATGCACGTCCGTTCCGCAGATCGAGGAGGCCCGCAGGGCGACGCGGACCTCGTCGTCGCGTGGGCGGGGTTCCTTCACGTTCTGGATCTCCCCGCCCGGCCCTCGCTGGGTCTTCACGAACGCCTGCAAGCTGGCACCCTCGACCCTGCGAGGCCGTCCCGAGCTTAACCACTGGGGTGCGGAGCCGTCCGGGTCCCGGTTTACGAACTACCGCGCCCAACCGAGACCAATTGGACGGCTCGAGAAGTGGGGCCGAGCCGGCGCCGCGTTCTCTACGCGCGCGTTCGAAAGCCGACCCTTCTGAGCCCCCGCGCCCGTCGAGAAATCGTTCGCAAATCTCGGGCGTCGACGGCGGTTCCTCCCAGCCTTTAAATAGGGCACCTTTCTCCCCCACCCCCACCGGAGGTAGGACCCCCCATCGACCTATGGCACGACGGCATCGACCGCGTCGCGGTTCGCTCGGATTTTCGCCCCGGGTACGGGCCGCCCGGCCCGCTCCGCGCATCCGGTCCTGGCCCGCCGGCCCCAAGACCCCGACGATCGAGGGGTTCGCCGGTTACAAGGTCGGGATGAGCCACGCCTTCATGGTCGACTATCGAAAGCGATCGACCACGGCCGGCCAGGAGGTCAGCGTCCCGGTCACGATCGTCGAGGTTCCCCCGTTGAGGGCCGTCGCGGCGCGCGTCTACCGACGGGACCCGTACGGTTCACGCGTCGTCGCGGAGTCTCGGGGCCCGGCCCCATCGGAGGACCTCACCCGCCGGATCCCCGCCCACCCGGAAAGCTCGAGCGAAGCCCGCGAGGAGTTCTCGAAGACCCTCGGTCATGAGATCCGCCTGCTCGTCCATACCCAGCCCGCCCTGCTGGACGGCGTTCCGTCGAAGATCCCGGAGCTGTTCGAGGTCCGGGTCGGCGGGGAGAAGTTCGAGGATCGGCGGGCGTTCGCGGTCGAACGGATCGGGAAGGAACTGTCGATCGACCAGCTCGCGAAGGAAGGGGAGTTCGTCGACGTCATCGCCGTGACGAAGGGAAAGGGTTTCCAAGGCCACACCAAGCGCTGGGGGGTGAAGCTCCAGCCGCGGAAGAACTCGAAACACCGCCGCATGATCGGGACCCTCGGCCCGCACAACCCGAGCTTCGTCACCTACCGGATCCCCCAAGCCGGCCAGATGGGCTACCATCGACGCACCATCTACAACATCCGCGTCCTCAAGATCGTTCGGGACCCCCGCACGGAGCCGGTCACCCGGCCGGTGGGTTCCTGCACTATGGCGAGGTCCGACAGCCGTGCCTCGTCCTCCATGGGTCGGTCCCTGGCCCGTCGAAGCGGCTTCTCAAGTTCCGGCTGCCGATGCGCAGCCACGTCGCCGCCGTCGAGAAGGTCGACCTCCGATACTTGAGCACGCGCTCGAAGCAATCCGGATGAGCGAGACGCCCGCCCCGGGGAAAGGCCCGGCCCCGCCCGAACCCCACGTCACCCACCACCGGGTCCCGGTCTTGAACCTCGCCGGCAAGGCCGGCGAACCGATCGCCCTGCCGGCCGCCTTCTCCGACCCGGTGCGGATCGACCTCATCCGACGGGCGGTGAACTCCGCCCGGTCCGCCCGCCACCAGCCCCACGGGACCAGCCCGACGGCCGGCCGGCGTCACTCGGTCGAATGGTCCGGGAAGGGGAAGGGGGTCTCGAGGAGCCCGAGGCTGATGGGCTCGAACACGGGCGCGCAGGCGCCCAATACTGTCGGCGGGGGCCAAGCACATCCCCCGAGGGTGGCGACGATCTGGCTCAAGCGGATCAACACGAACGAGCGCCGCCTCGCGTTCCGAGCCGCCCTGGCGGCGACGCGGGAGGCCGGACTCGTCCTCGCCCGCGGCCACCGCATCCCGGAGAGCCTCCACCTGCCCTTGGTCGTCGAGACCCCGGTCGAGGGGATCACGGCGACCGCCGACGCCGAGGCACTTCTCAACCGTCTCAAGCTCCACGAGGACATCGAGCGTGCGATCCGGGGGACGCACGTCCGGGCCGGGGTCGGCAAGCGGCGCGGCCGCTTCCGCCGGGAGCCGAAGAGCGTGCTCATCGTCACGAGCACCCCCGGTCAGGCGCGCGGGTTCCGTAACCTTCCCGGGGTCGATGTCGTTTCAGTCGGGCGACTCGGGACCGAGGACCTTGCCCCGGGAGGCGCGCCGGGCCGGCTCACGATCTTCAGCGAAGCGGCGCTCGGCCACCTCAAGGAGCGTCTGGAGGGTTCGGCATGACCCAGCTCGAGGCACCGGATCCTGCTCCATGCGTATGTGACGGAGAAGTCCATGGACGAGATGGAGCGCATGAACAAGCTCGAGTTCATGGTCGACCGGCGCGCGAGCCGGAAAGAGGTCAAGCGGGCGATCGAAGACCTCTATCAGTGCAAGGTCGCGAAGGTCAACATCAAGATCGTCCGCTCGGGCAAGATCGCGACGATCCGCCTCGCCGATGGGTTCTCGGCGGAAGACATCGGCGGTCGGGCCGGGGTGTTCTGATGGGAAAGCGCATCATCTCCCGACGACGCGGCGCCGGGACCGGTCCGTACCGCTCCCCCAGCCACCGACACCACGGGGCGATCTACCTTCCTTCCCCTTCGATCGAAGGGGAGGCCACGGTCGTCAACCTCGCGCAGGCCCCCGGGCGCTCCGCGCCCGTCGTCGAGCTGAGGACCGGAGCCGGCGGGACGATCCGCCTGGTAGCGTCCGCCGGCCTGGCCACGGGCGAGAAGGTCTCGCTCCACACCGGACCGGTTCGCCGAGGGAGCGTTCTCGCCCTCTCGGCGATCCCGGACGGAACGCTCGTCTCGAATCTCGAAGTGAACCCCTACGATGGCGGCCGCCTGGTCCGGGCGGCCGGGACCAGCGCGCTCGTGACCGCCCATACCGAACGCGAGGTCACGGTCCAGCTGCCGTCGGGAGCCTTCAAGACCTTCCTGCCGACGTGCCGCGCCCAGGTCGGGACCGTCGCCGGGGGCGGACGCCTCGAGCGACCGATCATCAAGGCCGGCAAGAAGGTCAACGCCTATCGATCGTTGTCGCGCCCGGCGTTCAAGGTCCGAGGGGTCGCGATGAACCCGGTGAACCATCCGTTCGGCGGAGGCTCCCATCAGCACGTCGGCCGGCCCAGCACCGTGAAGTCGGGGGCGTGGCCGGGCGCGAAGGTCGGAAGGTTCTCGAAATCCCAGCGCCGCAAGCGGACCCGACGGGGAGGCGGGGCGTAGATGCCGAAGGGGAAGCGGACGGTCCGCAAGGCGGAGGTCCGACGCAAGCGGGAGTTCACCCTCCGGGGCATGACGCTCCCGGAGCTCCAGGCGCTCCCCCTCGCCGAGCTCGCCAAGGTCCTGCCGGCCCGGCCCGCCGGACGCTCAAGCGCGGATTCAACGCCGAGCAGCAGCGTTTCCTCGACCGATTGAGCTCGACCGGATCGGCCAAGGTCGTGCGCACCCACTGCCGCGACGTCCTCATCCTCCCGAGCCACGTCGGGCGGCGGGTCGCGATCCACAGCGGGAAGGAGTTCAAGGAGATCGAGGTCCGGCCGGAGATGATCGGCCACTACTACGGCGAATTCGCCCTCACCCGGCGCTTCGAGAAGCACTCGGGTCCCGGGGTCGGCGCGACGCGCTCGTCGAAGTTCATGCCGCTCAAGTAGGGGGATCGATGCGAGGCTACACCCATTCGAGCAAGTCCGGCGAGACGATCGCGCGCGCCCGCGGCCTCGAGCTGCCGATCTCCCCGAAGAAGACCTACGAGGTCTTGAACGCGATCCGGGGGCGCGGCCTCGAGGAGGCCCGCAAGATCCTGAACGATGCGGCCGAGGGCCTCCATGCGATCCCGTTCCGCCGCTACAACCAGGAGACCGCGCATCACCGGGGCGTGGGGCCGGGCCGGTTCCCCAAGAAGGTCGCCGCGGCCGTCCTCGAGATCCTCCAGAACGCCGAGTCCAACGCGGAGTACGAGGGGATGGACACCGACGCGCTGATCATCGTCACGGCGGCGTCGGCCCGGGGCCGGATCCAGAAGGCGAACATGCCGAGGGCGCAGGGCCGCGCTACGGCGTGGAACGAGCAGACCACGAACATCGAGATCGTGCTCGGCGAGCGGGCGGAGAACTAGCGATGGCGAGCGAACGGAAGGTGATCCAGGAGGCGACCCGCCGGGTCCTCCTCAAGGACTACCTGGTGCGGGAGAGCGCCCGGGCCGGCTTCGGCGGGCTCGACATCCAGCGGACCCCCATGGGGACGCGGGTCACCCTCATCTGCGAACGGCCCGGGATCCTCATCGGGCGGCGCGGCGAGCTCATCAAGCAGCTGACCCAGGACATCCAGAACCGGTTCCAGCTCGACAACCCCCAGATCGAGGTCCAGGAGGAGCGCCAGCCGTCGCTCAACGCCCAGCTGATGGCCGAGAAGCTCGCCTCCACCCTCGAGCGCGGCTGGCATTTCCGGCGGGCCGGCCACTCGACCGTACGGAGGATCATGGAGGCCGGCGCGCGCGGCTGCCAGGTCATCCTCTCCGGGAAGCTCACCGGCGAGCGCCACCGGACGGAGCGGTTCAAGGCCGGGACGATCAAGTACTGCGGTGAGGCGGTCTATCTCCACATGGACAAGGGGTTCTACCAGGCCCGCCTGAAGCCCGGCGTCATCGGCGTCAACGTCTGGATCATGAGCCCGACGGCGAAGCTCCCCGACGAGATCACCGTCAAGGGGGTCGAGGCGCACAAGCCGGCGCCGCCCGCCGCGACGGCTCCGACCGTCGAGGGCGAGGTCGTACCCCCGCTCCCGGACCTCCCGGCGCCCGAGGCAGGGACCCCATGAGCCTCCTGAGGATGAAGGAGCTCCGCTCCCTTTCCGACGAGGACCTCGGTCGGAAGATCGCGGAGATCGAGAACGACCTCTTGCGAGAGCGTGGGATCGCGGCGATGGGCGGGGCGCCGCCGAGCCCCGGCCGGATGCGCGCCCTTCGGACGAACGTGGCCCGGGCCCTCACCGTGCGCTCCGAACGCGACCTGACCACGTCGACCCGACGCCCCTCCCGGGCGGCCTAGCGAGGTCGATCGATGTCGAGCGTCCCTAAGGCCCCGAAGGTTCCCCTCGACCCGGCGTTCGCCGGAGAGATCCTGGGATCACCGGTCCGCCTAGCGCACCCCGGGCTCGCGCGCGGCCCGATCGAGGGGACCCTCGTCGACGAGACGATGAACACATTCGTGGTCCGTCGCTCCGACGGGGCGCTCCGCCGGATCGGCAAGTCCGGAGCCGTCGGCACCATCGTCGTCGCCGGTCGGTCGCTACCGTTAAATGGCGAATCCCTTCGGCTGCGTCCCGAAGACCGCACGAAGCGCGTTGCCGCGCACGGTCGGAGGCGCTAGATGCCCGCGAAGAAGATCCCAAGCAGCCGTCCGAGGGCCCGGGACATCGGTCTCGACGTCCGGGCACCGCGGGGCGGCTGCGACGATCGCAACTGCCCGTTCCATGGCCGGCTCTCCGTTCGGGGCCAGGTCCTCGAGGGGACGGTGGTCTCCACCGCGATGCAGCGCACCGCGGTCGTCGAGCGGACGATCCTCCGATACATCCCGAAGTACGAGCGGTTCGTGAAGCGGCGGCGACGCTACCTCGCGCACGCCCCCCCGTGCCTCGCGGTCCCCGTCGGCCACCGGGTCCGGATCGCGGAGACCCGTCCGCTCTCGAAGCTCGTCAGCTTCTGCATCGTCCAAGACCTCGGGGAAGGCTCGCTCCGCGTGGCCGGTGAGGAAGCGACCCCGACGCCGCCCGCCGCCGCGCCCCCGGAGGCGACGCCATGAAGGGCCTGCCGGGTCGCCGAGGCCGGGGCCTCCCGAAAGGGGCCCGCCTCGACTGCGTCGACAACACCGGCGCGAAGGTCGTCGAGATCATCGCGGTGCGCAACTGGCACGGCACCCACCGTCGCTACCCCCGGGCCGGTATCGCCGACCTCATCATCGTCTCGGTCAAGAAGGGGACCCCCGAGATGCGCCGCCAGGTATTGCACGCCGTGATCGTGCGCTCCCGCTCCCCGATCCACCGCGCCGACGGCACGCGCCTCGAGTTCGAGGACAACGCCGCGGTGATCACCACCGAGACCGGAGAGATCAAGGGCTCCCAGATCAAGGGACCCGTCGCCAAGGAGGCGGCGGAGCGATGGCCGCGGATCGCGGCCGCTTCGTCGATCATCGTCTAGGAGGGCCGGATCGATGTCGACGCTCTCCACCCAACCGCGCCGGCAGCGCCTCGCGAGGTTCAACGCGGACCTCTTCGAGCGCCGGCGCCGAATGGCCGTCCCGCTCTCCCGGGAGCTCCGCCGCCGCTACGGCCGCCGCAGTCTGCCGGTCCGCAAAGGCGACACCGTCCGGATCCTCTCAGGAAGCTACAAGGGCCGGGAGGAGCGCGTCGCCAAGATCGACCGGCAGTGGTATTCGGTCACCCTCGACAACGTGACCACCAAGACCGGGGACCAGAAGTTGAAGCCCCTCCCCATCCAGCTCACCCACCTCGTCCTCACGAGGCTCAACCTCTCCGATGCCTGGCGGAGGCGCGTCCTCAAGGTCCCCGAGGGCGAGGTCGTCGAGGAAGCCGACACCGAAGCGGCGCCTGCGACCCCACCGACGGAGGCGAAGGCATGACGTTCCGCTTGAAGCGGCGGGCGGCCCCGCGGACCTGGACGGTCCCCCGCAAGGGTCGAAAGTGGATCAAGCGGCCGGCGCCCGGCCCCCACGCCCAGGACCAGTCGGTCCCCCTCCTCCTCGTGCTGCGCGACGTCCGCAAGGTCGTCCAGAGCGCCCGCGAGGCACGCATCTTGGCGCGGTCCGGTCGCATCCTCGTCGACGGGCGGGTCGTAACCGACCTCGACCGCGGCGTCGGGCTCCTCGACACCGTGACGTTCGCCTCGCCGACCCCGGAGCACTTCCGGATGCTCAAGGACCGGCGCGGGAAGCTCGTCCTCGTCCCGATCGACGGGAAGGAGGTCGGCTGGAAGATCGGACGCGTCCGCTTCAAGCACTCGGTCCCCGGCGGGAAGGTCCAGGTGACCCTCCACGACGGACGGAACCTGCTCGTGGCGGCGAACGCGCCTTACAAGGTCGGGGACTCGGTGAAGATCGAGCTCCCGAGCCAGAAGGTCCTCGCCCACCTCAAGCTCGCCCCGGGCCAGCTCGCCTACGTCGCCGGCGGGAGCCACGTGGGGGAGCTCGCCCGGGTCGACCGGGTCGAGGTGCGCAACTCCTCCCAGCCGAACCGGGTCCACTTCACCGAGGGATTCTCCACGATCAAGGAGTACGTCTACATCGTCGGAGACACCGTCCCGCAGGTCACCCTGCCGGAGGGCCTCAACCGATGAGCGCCCCGGCACCGGCCGCCCCCATCCCCCCGGCCGCCTCGACGGGTTCCACCGGCAACCCCTACCGCAAGGTCCGCGTCATCAAGATCGTCGTGAACGCCGGGGTCGGTGAGTCCGGCGAACCCCGCACGAAGGCGGAGCGGGTCCTCGCCATGGTCACCCAGCAGAAGCCGGTCGCCACCCGCGCCCGATCGACCAACCGGGACTTCGGGATCCGCGCCGGCCAGGAGATCGGAGCGAAGGTGACCCTCCGGGGGACCGCTGCCGCGGAATTCCTCGACCGGGCGTTCGAGGCCCGGGACCGGCGAGCTCGACCCGCTCTCCATCGACCGGAACGGGAGCTTCTCCTTCGGGATCGCGGACTACACCGATTTCACCGGGATGAAGTACGATCCCCAGATCGGCATCGTCGGGCTCGACGTCTGCGTGGAGATGGGCCGCGCGGGCTGGCGGGTCCGGGAGCGCCGCCTCGCCAACCGCCCCATCCCTCGGACCCTGCGCGCGACCCGGGAGGAGACCCGGGCGTTCCTCGCCGAACGCTACCGCCTGACGTTCCTGGAGTGACCGTGAAGCCGAAGAAGCAGTTCGGTCGGAAGGTCGGTTGCTACCGGTGCGACCGCAAGCGCGGGATCGTCCGGCGCTACGGCCTCCACCTGTGCCGCCAGTGTTTCCGCGAGGTCGCGAACGACCTCGGCTTCCGCAAGTACGAGTAAAAGGGGGAACGACGATGCAGCACGATCTTCTCAACGACGCCCTGGTCCAGCTCCGGCATGCCGACCGGCAGGGCCGGGCCCAGATCGAGATCCATCCGACGTCCTCGCTCATCGGCGAGGTCCTGAGGATCTTCCGGGAGCACCACTACATCCAGGATTTCGCCTTCCACCCCGACGGCCAAGGCGGCCGGTTCGAGGTGACGCTCTCCCGGCGGATCAACTCCTGCGGGGTCATCAAGCCCCGCCTCTCGGTCCGGGGGCGGGACCTCGAGCGGTTCGAGTCGCGCTACCTGCCGGCCCAGGACTTCGGGCTGTTGATCCTGTCCACGAACCAGGGCGTCATCGGCCACGCCAAGGCGCGGGAGCTCAAGATCGGGGGGAAGTTGCTCGCCTATGTCTACTGACGAGACCCGCGACACCGCTACCGTGCCGCTCGAGGAGCGCTCCACGCTCGAGGTGGACGGGCGCCGCCTCACCGTCCGGGGCCCGAAGGGCGAGGTCCGCCGGGCGTTCCCGTCGGACGTCCTCAAGCTCTCGGTCGCCGGAAAGACCGCGACGCTCACCCTCGCGATCCCCCCGAACCGCAAGCGCTCCCAAGCGCTCCTGAGGACCTGGGCCGCCCACGTCCGCAACCTTTCGGTCGGCGTCACGAGCGGCTTCGAGGCGAAGATGAAGGTCGTCGCGGCGCACTTCCCGATGAAGGTCACCGCGAAGGAGGAGACGCTCGTGATCGAGAACTTCCTCGGGGAGAAGCACCCCCGCACCGCCAAGCTCGTCCCCGGCGTGACCGCGACCGTCGACGGGGACTTCGTGGTCCTCACCGGCCACGACGTCGAGGAGGTCGGCCAGAGCGCCGCCAACATCGAGCGGACGACCCGCATCCGCGACTATGACCCCCGGGTCTTCCAGGACGGGATCTACCTCATCGAACGCGCCCACCCGAAGGGGAGCGAGTGATGGCCGAGGAAGAGAAGAAGGCCGCGAAGCCCGCCTCCGAGACGAAGGCGGGCGAGGCCCCCTCGAAGAGGGCCGCCCCGGCGAAACCCGAGCCGTCCCCCGCCGAGTCCGAGGCCGCCGAGAAGAAGCCGAAGAAGAGCCCCGCGCCGAGGGCCCCCCGACGGCCGACCCTCGAGCCGGAGCTCGCCCGCTTGCTCGGCGTCCGCGACGCCGTCGATGCCCGCCGACCGAAGTTCGTCCGGACCGCCTCGCATCGCTACTGGCGGATCGGACGTTGGGCCTCCTGGCGAAGGCCCCGGGGACTTCAATCGAAGCAGCGGCGCCACTACGGCTACCGACCGGTGGTCGTCAGCGTCGGATTCCGGTCCCCGCGCCGGACCCGGGGCCTGACGCCCTCGGGGTTCGCTCCTGTCATCGTCCGGACCCCGGAGGAGATCCAGCGGCTCGACCGGACCACCGAGGCCGCGCTCATCGCCCGGGCCGTCGGGACCCGCCGTCGCCTCGTCCTCGAGGAGACGGCCCGAAAGCTCGGCGTCCACGTCTTGAACCCGATCACCTCCGACCGCAAGGAGGAGTGAAGATGCCGGACCTTTCGAACCAGCGCCGGATGGCCTCGCTCATCCTGAAGTGCGGGGAGGGCCGGGTTTGGATCGACCCCGCGAGCCAGGAGGAGATCGCCGACGCGGTCACCCGGTCCGACATCCGAAGCGCCATCCGGGCGGGCGTGATCCGGGCGAAGCGCATCGTCGGCACCTCCCGGGCCCGCGCCCGGCGCCACGCCCTCGAGCTCTCGAAGGGCCGCCACCGCGGGAGCGGCTCCCGCCGGGGGACCCCGAGGGCCCGCGTCCCGAAGAAGGAGCGCTGGATGGCGAGGATCCGCGCGCAGAGGGAGCTGCTCGCCGAGCTCCGGGACCAGAAGAAGATCAGCCGATCGGAGTACCGGTCCTTCTACCGACATGCGAAAGGCGGGATGTACCGCAGCCGGGCCCACCTGCTCCTCAACCTCCGGCTCGCCGGCGCCCTCAAGGAGGCAAAGCCATGAAGAGCGGACCGCGCCACCGGGTCCCCCTGCGGCGGCGCCGCGAGGGTCGGACCGACTACCGCACGAGGCTCAAGCTCTTGAAGTCCGGTCGCCCCCGGGCGGTCGTGCGATTCTCCGAGCGTCGCGTCATCGTGGCCCTGACCGAGTACGATCCCGCCGGAGACCGGGTGATCGCCTCCGCGGAGAGCCGGGAGCTGACTACCGTCGGCTTCCCCTCCGGGAGCCTCACCTCCACGCCGGCCTCCTACCTCACCGGCTATCTCGCCGGCCTGCGGGCACGCTCGGCCGGCGCGACCGAGGCGGTGCTCGACGCCGGGATCCGCCGCCCTTCGCAGGGCGGCCGCCTCCTCGGGGCGCTCCGGGGCCTGCTCGACGCCGGGATCGAGATCCCGCACGGCGAAGGGTCGTTCCCCTCCGCCGAACGCCTGAACGGCTCGCACCTCAAGATGCCCCTCGGTCAGCCCCTCGAAACGTTCAAGGAGGCGCTCCCGGCCCACGTCGCCCGCGCCCCGGAGACGAAGTGAGCGCCGCCGCGATGCCGCCGTCGGGCGGCCCGGGGGGCCGGATGGGGGGTCCTGCGCCCGCGCCGCCCTGGGTCCCGAAGACCGAGCTCGGCCGCAAGGTCCACTCCGGCGAGATCGCGACGATGGCCGACGCGCTGCGCTCCGGTCTTCCCCTGCGAGAGGCGGCGATCGTCGACAAGCTGATCCCGATGCTCCACGACGAGGTCCTCGACGTCAACATGGTCCAGCGGATGACCGACTCGGGCCGCCGGTTCAAGTTCGCCGTCACGGTCGTCGTCGGGAACGGCGACGGCTACGTCGGCCTGGGCCGCGCCAAGGGCCGCGAGGTCGGACCGACGATCCGCCGCGCCATCGACCGGGCGAAGCTCACGCTCATTGAGGTCTACCGGGGATGCGGCAGCTGGGAGTGCGGGTGCGGACGCCCCCACACCGTCCCCTTCCAGGTGCGCGGCCGCTCCGGCTCCGTCGTCGTCACGTTCAAGCCGGCCCCCCAGGGCGTCGGCCTCGCCGTCGGCGACGTCACCAAGCCGATCCTGAGGTTCGCGGGCTTCACCGACGCGTGGGGGTACACCGACGGCCACACGAAGACGACGGTCAACTATGCCCAGGCGGCGTTCCGGGCGCTCATGGCGCTCTCGGAGCTCAAGCTCGCCCCGGAGGACCGGGACCGGCTGAAGATCGCCCGGGGCGCCGTGGGGCGCTCGATCCTCCCGCCGAAGGAGGAGGGCCCGCCCGGCGGGCCGCGCGGCGGCCGGCGCGGCCCCGGTGGACGCGGCGGACCCCGGCGGGGCGGCCCGGGACGGGGCGGTCCCCCGAGGGGCGGGGGTGCCCCCGGCGGCCCGGGTGGACCGCGCGGACCCCCCGGGAGGCGACCGTAACATGGCCTGGATGATCATCCGGGTGCGCGGAACGATCCACGCCCGCAGCGACATCGTCGAGACGCTCGACCGGCTGCACCTTTCCCGTCCGAACTACGCGACCGTCGTTCCCGAGCGACCCACCTACCGGGGGATGATCACCAAGGTCCAGGGGTACGTGACGTGGGGCGAAGCCGAGCCCGAGACGGTGGCGAAGCTCGTCGAGGTGCGCGGCCGGCCCAACCCCCGGGTCGGGGTAGCCTCGGAGCCCGCTCCCCCGCCGACCGACGTGGCCCCCGTGGTGGAGAGCGTCCTCACGAACGGCCTCGCGGGCACCCATGCGATCCGGCCCCTCTTCCGGCTCCACGCGCCGAAGGGTGGGTGGCGATCGACGAAGAAGCCGTTCGCCTCGGGGGGCGCCCTCGGCTACCGGGGCCGCGCGATCAACGACCTCGCCCAGAAGATGCTGTAGGAGGTTCACGATGCCGAGTCGAACGAGGAAGTTCCGGGGCTTGAGGACCCACGGCCGGGGGATCAAGGCGGGCCGCGGGGCCGGCAAGCAGGGAGGCCGGGGGAACGCCGGTCTCCACAAGTACAAGTTCAAGTCGATGCTGATCTACGCGCCGGACCACTTCGGCCGGCACGGGTTCAAGCGGCCGCCCGAGATCGTGAAGTCCCCGCTCTCGGTGAACGTCGGAGAACTCGAAGGGTTCGTCCCGGTCCTCCGGGCCGCGAAGGCGTACTCCGAGAAGGACGGGGCGGCCGAGGCGGACCTCTCCGTCCTCGGGATCGAGCGCCTGCTCGGGGGCGGAACGACCGCGCGGCCGTGGCGGGTCTTCGTGGCCCACGCCTCCAAGCACGCCCGGGAGAAGGTGACGATCCTCGACGCCTCGCCGACCGCTGCTCCGTCCTCGGCCCCCCCAGCGTAGGGTATATTAGCTCCCGCCGGGGTCGAATCGGGAGCCATGGCCGACGAGGAGATCCCCCGGAACTACTCCTGGGCGATCCCCCTCGTGATCATCGGCGCCACGATCCTCGGGCTCGACTGGGTCTGGGGGAGCCCGACGCCGATCGCCTTCGGCCTGACCGCGCTCGTCACGGCGGCCGTCCTTGGGATCTTCTTCCTCGGCCTGAGCTACGACGGACCGAAATCGAAGCTCTACGGCCTCAAACCGCTCACCGGTCGGATGCCCGCGGTCGCCCAGCCGAAGGGCCACGTCCAGTTCCGGACCAAGATGTTCTGGACGGTCGGCGTCCTGCTCATGTACTTCCTCCTCACGAACATCTACCTCTACGGGGTCGACCAGGCGAACGTCATCGACCTCTTCCAGAGCTACCGCGCGATCCTGGCGGGCGCCCAGGGGACGCTGATGCACCTCGGGATCGGACCGATCGTCACGGGTTCGATCATCATGCAACTGTTCACCGGGGCGAAGATCATCAACCTCGACCTCACCGACGACGAGGACAAGGGGATGTACCAGGGGACCCAGAAGGTCATGGTCGTCGCCATGATCTTCGTGGAGGCGATCCCCCAGGTCTTCGGTTACCTCAGCCCCTCGGCGGCCCTGGTGTCGGGCCTCGGCGCGACCTCCGCGGGGAACGGCCTCCTGCTCGCCGACGGGATCATCGTCGCCCAGCTCGTCTTCGGGAGCTACCTCGTCTTCCTGATGGACGAGGTCGTCTCGAAGTGGGGGATCGGGAGCGGGATCTCCCTATTCATCGCGGCCGGAGTCTCCCAGCAGATCGTCCAGGGGACGCTCAACTGGTTACCGAGCCAGCCCGGACCCGTGAGCGCGGGGAACCCGCCGAGCGGCACGATCCCGAAGGCGTTCTGGTTCTTCACCCACTATAACGCGAGCCAGATGGCCGGCGGAGGGTGGGAGCAGGTCCTCCTCCACTCCCCGAACCCCGTGGTCGCCCTCGCCGGGACGGCCCTCATCTTCTTCCTCGTCGCGTGGACCGAGTCGACCCGCATCGAGCTCCCGCTCTCCCACGCCGAGGCCCGCGGGGCCCGGGGCCGCTACCCGCTCCGCCTGATCTACGCTTCGAACATCCCAGTCATCCTGATGTCCGCATTGCTCGCGAACGTCTCGATGTTCTCGATCCTCCTTTGGAACAACCCGGCGCTCTCCCACTTCCCGATCTTCGGCCACCAGTGGTGGGTCGGCTCCTACCCGGCGAACGCGGCCGCCGCCACGTCGATGGGGGTGAGCCAGACGACCCCTCTTACCGGGGGCGCCTACTATCTCTCCACCGTGAACGGCCTTGAGTCCTGGCTCTTACCGCTCCTCAACGCGCAGACGTACGGCGGCTTCCTCGTCGGCCACTCCTGGTGGCAGGACCTCGCCCACGTCGTGATCTACTTCTCGGTGATGGTGATCGGGTCGATCATCTTCGCGCGGTTCTGGATCCAGACGACCAACATGGGCCCCGAGGCGGTGGCGCGCCAGATCGAGGCGTCCGGGATGCAGATCCCCGGGTTCCGCCGGGAACCGAGGGTGCTTAGGCGCGTCCTCGAGCGCTACATCCCCGTCATCACGATCATCTCGGGGGCCGCGGTCGGGGCGCTCGCCGCCGGCGCGGATCTGATCGGCACCGTCGGGAACGCGAGCGGGACCGGGGTGCTGCTGACCGTGGGGATCATCATCAACCTCTACGAAGCGATGGGCCGCGAGCAGCTCATGGAGATGAACCCGCTCCTGCGCCGCTTCCTGGGCGGCGAATAGGCGATGCCCGTGCCGATCGAGGACGAGGCGCCGCTCGCCTCCTCCTCCGAGGAGGCGGAGGCGCCCCCGCCGGCGTCCCCGGCAGGCCCGGCGCCCCCGCAATTCAAGCTCTCGACCCTGATCCTGACCTTCCTGTTCGTCCTCGGGATCCTGATGATCTTCGATAACTCGACGCGCACCGGCGTCGCTCAGGCGCTCGGCTATGGCTTGGGCCCGTTGATCGGGTTTCACGACAACTACCTCCTCCTCACGATGTTCTTCGCCGCGCTCATCGAGATGGCGCTCACCGCCCTCGCGTACAACTGGGCGACCGACTGGGTGAAGACCTCGAGGATCCAGAGCTGGTCGGCCGCTTTCCGCAAGGTCCAAATGGAGGCCCTGCGGTCCGGCAAGAAGAACCGGGTGGAGGCGTTGAAGCCCCATCAGGCCGAGATCACGAGGCTCACGAGCGAGCTCTCGATCTCCCAGCTCAAGGGAATGGCCGTCACGTGGTTCCTCGTCATCGCGATCTACACCTGGGTCGGCCTCACGATCGCCGGCGCCACGCTCAAGCAGCACACCGCCAACGTGGGGGGATTCCCCCTCAACCTGGCCGCGAGCTTCCACATCGGGCCATTCCCGGTCCCGTACCTGGATCGTCCTCTTCTCGCTCTACACCTTCCCGCTCTCCTACGTCCTCCGACGGAGCCTCAAGCACTACTCCCTGAGGCGCTACGAGCTCGCCCACCTCGTCGACCCGCCGGGCCCCGTCGCGTGACCGGGCGGGTCGCCGCGATCGGGGGCCCCCCGGGAGCGGGAAGTCGACCGCCGGCCGCGCGGCCTCGGCGACGCTCAAGCTCGAATACGTGAGCGCCGGCGCGATCTTCCGGGCCGAGGCCGAGCGCCGGGGCCTCACGCTCGAGGCGCTCTCGAGCCTCGCGGAAAGGGACGAATCGATCGATCGGGGCCTCGACGCCCGGATCCTGGGCCTCGCTCGGCCCGGTCGCTTGCTCGACGGCCAGGTCGCCGGCGCTCTGTGCCGCCGCGACGGGATCCCGGTCGACTACCTCTGGGTCACCGCCCCCGAGGAGATCCGGATCGCGCGGCTCGCGAAGCGGGACGCGCTCGACGTCGAGGAGTGCCGGCGGATCACCCGGGCGCGCGAGGCGAGCGAGCGGCGCCGCTACCTCGCCTACTACGGGATCGACCTCGAGCGGCAGTCGCCGGACCTCACCATCGACTCCTCGAGGGCGAGCGTCGAGGAGGTCGCCCGGGCGATCGTCGGTTTCATCGAGGAGCGGGCCGGAGCTCCGGAACCATGACCGCCACCGCCGGGGACGCGTGGCCGCCCGAGATCGCCCGCCGGCTCGCCGACGGGGCGTTCCTGCTCATCGACAAGCCCCGGGGCCCGACCTCCCATCAGGTGACGGCCTGGACGCGCGATCTCCTCGGCCTTCCGACGGCGGGGCACGCCGGCACGCTCGACCCGAACGTCTCGGGCCTGCTGTGGGTCGGCGTCGGCCCGGCCCTCAAGCTGCTCCCGCTCCTCCTCGAGTTCCCGAAGCGCTACGTCGGCGTCGTCCGATTGCATGGACCGGTGCCCCCGCGCGAGATCGACCGGGTCCTCGGCGAGTTCGTCGGCCCGGTCTACCAGACCCCTCCGGTGCGCTCGGCGGTCCGCCGCGTCCGACGGATCCGGACGATCCACCGGTTGAACCTGCTCGAGCGCGACGGGGAGCGCCTGCTCATCGAGGTCGTCGGGGACTCGGGGACGTACGTCCGGACCCTCGCCGTCGATGTGGGAGAGGCGCTCGGGGTCGACGCCCACCTCGAGGAGCTCCGCCGGACCGGCACCGGTCCCTTCGTGGAGGCGCAGTCGGTCACGCTTCAGGTCCTTGCGGACGCTGTCCACGCGGCCCGGGCCGGGACGCCGGAGGCGCTCGCCTCGCTCCTCCACCCGCTCGAAGAGGTGACGCGGGAGTTCCCGAGCGTCATCGTGAAGGACTCCGCGGCCACCGCGATCGCCCACGGCTCCGACCTCGCCGCGGGCGGGATCGTCTCCACCCCCCGGCCGTTCGCGAAGGACCGCCGCGTCGTACTCCTTTCTCGCACCGGGACGCTCCTGGCGACCGGGACCGCGCTCTTCGACCGCGATGAGATCCCGCGGCACCGGACCGGTTGGGTCATCGACGCCGAGCGGGTCTTCGTCGAGCCGGCGAGCTACCCTCCGTTGTGGGGGGCGAAGGGTGCCTCCCGCGGTCGCCCGGCCGCTCCGGAGCCCACGCCCTCCAACGAACCGGCGACCGACGAAGGTGAATGAGCGCGGGCCCCGCTGCCCGGTCGACCAACTCCCGGGACCGGCCCGGCCGCAGACCCGCCTCGGGAGGGGCTTTCGCCCGCCTGGGTCGCGGCCTCGTTCGCCACCCCTGGTATCCCATTGCCTTCTGGGTCGTTCTCGCGGTGGTCGGGCTGCCGTTCGTCATGCAGCTTTCCGGGGCGGAGGCGAACTCCGCCACGAGCCTCCCGAGCTCCGCGCCGAGCGCGGTCGCGGCTTCGGAACTCGCCCGGCTCTTCCCGAGCGCCTCCGGCTCCGGATCGAGCTCGGTGATCCTCCTCGAGGGTCCCTCGATCACCGGACCCGTGGGCCAGAACGTCACCCTGGCCGTCGCCGGTCGGATCGCGGCCGACGCGAACCTGTCCGACCTCGGCGGGGTGAGCACCCTCTACAGCTCCTACGCCTCCTACCTCGCCGGGATGACCGACCTCGCCGCGGGGGTCATCGGCGAGTCGCTCCCCGGAAGCGCGGCCTACGACGCCGAGAACGCGACGGCGCAGCTCGCCTGGGGGCCCCCGACCGTGTTCCTGTCGAACTGGGCGGGACTTGTAGCCTCGAACGCATCGAAACCACCGTCGTATTGGAACGCCCCGGCCTACCGCATGACCGCCTCGGCCCTCGCGGCGGAGCCGCCGGCGCTCTCGGTCCTCCGAGCGTTCTACGGGGCGCCGGGCACCATCGGCTGGAACGGAACGAACGCCTGCGCGCTCGAGCCCGCGAACGTCACCCCGTGCGCGACGGAGATCGTCCGTTCGGGAGTGGTCGCATCGGCGATAGATCCGTCGAGCCCGCCGCTGCCTTCCACCGTCGAGACCGCCATCGATGAGCTCGGACCCTCGAACTTTACTTCGTCCCCGAGCCTTCAGGCGGCGGCCGAGGCGTCGATCGTCGCAGGGTCGACGCTTCCAGCGCCGTTCGTGAGCCGGGTCGCCGCCACGTTCCCTTCGTCGCCCGCGACGTCGCTCGAGGCCCAACGGTGGGCCGACGGGATCGCCTATGGCACGCCGGTGGCGCAGTATCCGCTCCCCGTACCGGTCGGCCTCGCCGGCCAGTTTGTGGACGCCTCGGACGATGCGACGCTGATCCTGGTCGACTTCACCGAGCCCTCCGGGTACACGGCTCCGAACGGAACAAACCCGGTCCTCGACGACGTCCACGAGATCGATCGGGTCGCCCCCGCCGCTCTCGCCCGCGCCGACCCGGCCGGGGGGATCGCACTCTGGCAGACCGGGGACGCGGCGCTGAACGCCCAGGAGAGCTCGGACCTCTCCGCCGATCTGGCGATCGTCCTGCCGCTGACCGTCGTCGTCCTCGTCGGGATCACAATGGTCTACTTCCGGTCGCCGTTGACCCCTCTGGTCACCTTCGGGACGCTCGGCATTGCCCTCCTCCTCTCGCTCGTCGCGGTCGTGGCGATCGGCGCCTTCGTGACGAAGGTCGATCCGACCTCGATCACCCTCTCCACGACGTTCGTCCTGGGCGTCGGCACCGACTACTCGGTCTTCCTGGTCGCCCGCTACCGGGAGGAGCTCCTCCACGGCGCCCCCCCGAAGGAGGCGGTCGTCACCAGCGTGACGTGGGCGGGGCAGAGCATCGCGACGAGCGGAGCCACGGCCATCCTCGCGACGCTGGCGCTCGCGTTCTCGGGGGTCGGCTTGCTGAGCCAATGGGGGATGGTGCTCTCCGCGTCGATTCTCATCGCGCTCCTCGCCTCGCTCACGATGGTCCCGGCGGTGCTCGCGCTCGTAGGGCCCCGGCTCTTCTGGCCCGAAACCGGCCGAAGGTTCGTCGCCCGCGCGACCCGCGAGCGCGAGAAGGTCCGGGAGCACCGGTCCTACTTCTACCGGGCGGCCGCCCGCTCCCAGCGTCGCCCCGTGACCATCCTGGCGGTCGTCCTCATCGTCTCGGCCCCCCTCTTTTGGGTGGCCCTCCAAGTCCCCCTGAACTACGACTTCTACGCGGAACTCCCCGGGGGCGAACCCGCGTCCACCGGGCTCGCGAAGCTCGGTCCGACCTTCGGGCCGGGGTACGCGTTCCCCTCGTTCGTGTTGGTCACGTTCCGGGCGCCTCTCCTGGAAGGGAACGTGTCGAACGTCACGGAGTTCACCGAGCTCGCCGGGGTGGGCCAGGCGATCGCCACGACCCCGGGCGTCGCGACCGTCGACTCGCCGGTCGGCCCGAACGGCGCCCCGCTGGGGTCGTGGACCGGCTACGGGAGCGCGGGCCCTCTCGAACGCACGATCCTTTCTCAGACCCTTTTCCCGTACCTCGGGACCGACGGTCGGACGCTCTCCTTGACGTTCCAAACGAACGCTTCGGGCCTCTCGACCGCCGCCGTGGGTCTGGTCCAATCGATCCGCCACACTCTCGATCGCTACGCCGCTACGCATCCGGGGATCGAGAGCCTCGCCTACGGCGGCGGCGCCCAGACGACGGCCGACCTCGAGGCCCAGACCGCGCTCGCCACGGAGCGGATGGTCGCCGCGGTCACGATCGGCCTCATCGTGGTGCTGCTCGTGGTGCTTCGGTCGTATTGGATCCCGCCGATGGCCGTGGCGACGATCGGTCTGTCGATCGGGTGGGCTTGGGCAGCGACCTACCTCGTACTAGGGATCGGCTTTTCGGATCCGATCTTCTACTTCGTGCCGACGATCCTCTTCCTGCTGATCCTCGGTCTCGGCATCGACTACAACATCTTCCTTCTTACGAGGGTCCGAGAGGAGCGGCTGACCGGGGTCCCGGCCGGGGCGGCGGCTTCCGAGGCGGTGGCCCGCACCGGCGGCATCATCACGGCTGCGGCGATCATCCTCGCGAGCGCCTTCGCGGTCCTCGCCACCGGGCGGTTCCTGCTCCTGACGGCGATCGGATTCTCGGTGGCCGTCGCGATCCTGCTCGACGCGATGGTGGTGCGGACCTACCTGGTCCCGGCCCTCCTCCACCTCGGCGGGGAGCGTGTCTGGTCGGGCCCCCGGCGTTGGGCGAAGGCCCCCGCCGCACCCCGAGACGACGGGACCCCGCCGACCTAGGGGCTCGAAAGGTGGAGCGCGCGCGCCCGGGCCACGTGGCCGCCGGGGAGGGCCGAGATCACCCGGTCGATGACCTTCCCGTCCGGCCCCAAGAAGAACGTCACGCGCTTGGCGACGCCGAGGAATCCGAGGACCCCGTAGGCCTGAGCGATCGACTTCGAAGGATCGGAGGCGATCGGGAAGTCGGCCCCGCAGCGCTGCGCGAATCGCATCTGCTCGGCGAGCGGATCGACGCTGATCCCAACGATCCGGACCCCCTTCGCCTCGAGCTCCGGCCAGATCCCTTGGAAGCCCCGCGTCTCGCGCGTGCAGCCGGCCGTGTTCGCCTTGGGGAAGAAGTACAGGACCACGGGATGGCCGTGGAGCTCGGAGAGGCGAACGGCGGAGCCCGAGGAGGAGAGGGCTTCGAAGTCGGGAGCCGTATCGCCCGTTTCGATCACGGGATCCTGGATGCCCTCGGCCGGCGCCCGGGCCTCTCGCTACGGCCCGGCCATGGTGACCAGGGTTTCCGTGCCCTTGATCCCCGGTATGCGACGGATCCGGTGGACCACTACGTCGAGGGCCTGGTTGATGTGCGGGGCCTGGACCTTCGCAATCAGGTCGTAGGGCCCGGTGACGACCTCGACCTCCACGACCGTCGGCTCCGCCTGCAGTCTCCGGCGGACCTCCTCGAGGCGACCGACCTCCGTCTCGACGAGGAGGAAGAGGGTCTCCATGGAGGCTCGTGCACTCCGGACCGGGTTCTTGAGGTTGACGATGGGGCGGTCGGGGTTACGCGCTCGGCAACCCTTATGCGGGAGCGGCGGCCCCCGGCCCCGTCATGGGGCTCGCGCTCCGGGATCCGCGCACCGGGGCCCTGCGGCCGATCCGCAAGCCCTCCCGGGGACCGCTCACCGTCTACGTGTGCGGCCCGACCGTCTATGATGATGCCCACGTCGGCCACGCCCGTACCTACCTCATCTTCGACATCGCCCGGCGCCAGCTCCTGGCCGACGGCCTTCGCGTCCGCCAGGTGATGAACATCACCGACTTCGAGGACAAGATCTTCGACCGGGCCACCGCCCTGCAGACGAGCTGGAAGCGTCTGGCCCGGAGCACGGAGCGCCGGTTCCTCGCCGACCTCGACCGGCTGGGGATCCTCCCCGCCGACCGCTACCCACGGGCCAGCGACCATCTCGTCGAGATGCGCGAGACCGTCCGCCGGCTCGAACGGGCGGGCCGCCTCGAACGGCGGGACGGCTCCCTCATCTACCGGCCCGAAGGTCGGGCCGATGCTCCGGCCCGGATCGCCCGAGAGGCCGAGCGGCACGTGGTACCGGAGGCGAGCGCCACCACCGCCGATGGCCTTGCGCTCGGAGAGTTCTCGGTCTGGATCCCGCCGCACCCCGGTGGCCCCGCCTGGCCGAGTCCGTGGGGCCGCGGCACCCCCGGGTGGCACCTCGAATGCTACGTGATGGCGCGTCGGTACCTCGGCCTGCCGGTCGAGCTGCACGGGGGCGGCCGGGACCTCGCCTTCCCGCACCACTACGCCGAGGCCGAGCTCGCCCGTTCCCTCGATGACGAACTGTTCGCCCGGCATTACCTCTACGGGGAGTTCGTGACCCAGAATGGGATCAAGATGGCGAAATCGACCGGGAACCTGGTGCGCCTCCGGGCGGCGCTCGATAGCGCCGGAGCGGCGGCCGTACCGATGGTACCTCCTCTCGGTCCCCTACCACCGCCCGCTCGAATGGGAACCGCGCGGGCTCGCGGCGGCCCGGCGCTCAGTGACCCATGTCCAGCGGGCCTTCGCCCGGGCCCTCTCGGACCGAGGCGGTGGTTCGGTGAGCCTGAGAAGCCTTGAGCGGCTGCGCGACGGGGTTGCCCGCGACCTCGGGAGGAACCTCGGGACGGAGCGGGCGCTCGCTCGGCTCCTGCGCTACTCCGAGGAACTCGACCGGGCGCCCCGCGGGGCGTACCCTAAGGGAAGCCTTCGGGAGGCGAAGAGCATCCTCTCGGAGCTCGAGGGACGCCTCGGGATCCCCTGGCACGGGCGCTAGGCGGCGCCTCAGCGCGCCGCGGAGGGTCGTTCGCGCTCCACGATGAGGCTCAATCCGTTGCCGCCGCCCATGCACAGCGTCGCCAGGCCATATCGACCCTGGATCCTCCCGAGCTCGTGCACCAAGGTCACTACGATCCGGGCCCCGCTCGCCCCGATCGGATGGCCGAGCGCGACCGCGCCGCCGTGGACGTTGAACCGGTCGTCCGGGAACTTGAAGGAGCGCTGGACCGCGATCGACGCCGTGGCGAACGCCTCGTTGTGCTCGATGCGGGCGAAGTCGGACGGCGCAAGGCCCACTCGGGTGAGATGTTCCTGGACGGTGGGGATCGGGGATTCCATCACATCGGACGGATCGACGCCACCGACCCCGCTTGAATGGATCCATCCAGTGGGCGTCCACCCCCGGCGGTCGACCTCCGCGGCGCTCGCCAGGACGACGGCGGCGGCCCCATCGGAGAGCTGGGAGGAGTTTCCGGCCGTGAGGATGCCGTCTGGAGCGAACGAGGGGGTGAGGCGGCTGAGGCGCTCGATCGTGGAGTCCCCCCGGGGCCCTCGTCATGTTCGAGCGCCGCCGGTCCGCCGGGATTCCCTATCGGCACCGGCGCGGTCTCCGAAGCGAAGGTGCCGTCCGCGTTGGCCCGAGTGGCGGCGAGGTGGCTGCGGAGAGCGAACCGGTCGGCCTCGGCACGGCTGATGCCGAAATGCTGGGCGACCCGTTCACCGGTCATGCCCATGTGCTCGTGCTCGCCGTAGGCATCGAGCAGCGAGTCCCGGAGTACGGCGTCATCGAGCGTTGGGGCGCCGAAACGCAGCCCCCAGCGCGCCCGCGCCGGTAGGAGGAAGGGGGTCGAGGACATGCTCTCCATGCCTCCGGCGACGGCGACCGAGAGGTCCCCCGCGCGGATCGCCGCCGCGGCCGAGATGATCGCCTGCATCCCCGAGCCGCAGACCATGTTCACCGTGTAGGCCCCGGCCCGGTCGGGGATCCCGACGCCGCGGAGGACCTGGCGGGCGGGGTTCTGCCCGGTCCCGGCCTGGATGCAGTGGCCCATCACGACGAATGGGACCTCCGCCGGTGGGAGCCCGGCCCGGGTGAGCGCCTCCCGCACGGCGATCGTGCCGAGCGTGACCGCGGGGATCTCCCGGAGGGCCCCGCCGAACTTGCCGATCGGGGTCCGCATGGCGGAGACAATCGCCACCGAAGTGGGCGGACCGGTCATGCGAGGAGCCTCGACGAACCCGTTCACCGGTCCGGGGCGGGCGTGCGGATCAGTCTTCCTCGACCCGCGGGGCGAGGAGGAACTGGCCGTCCCCTTTCCCGTTCGCGACGGTGAACTCGATCTTGAGGGGGTACTCGTTCCCGACGTGGAGCGTGACCTCAGGGCTCGTGGTGATCGACTTCACCATATTCGAGAAGAAGTCGAGCGGGTACATGCTCTTCACCGGCTCGCGCGCTTCGAGCTTGCTGAGCCCGTCCTTGCTGAGGTGCATGTCGACCCGATCGGTCTCCCCCTCGGAGTGCATCGTGAACCCCTCGGGGTCGAGGGCGAGGGTCACGTGGTCCGAGATCGACTCGGTCCCCCGGATCCCCTGGCGGAGCTCCTCCATCCGGACCACCGCGATCCCGGGCGGGGAAACGTTCGGGACTTTCGGCTCGGCGATCCCGGCGGGATCGACGATCGACATGTGGCGGGTGACCTTCCCGACCTTCACGACGAGCCGGTTCTTCCCGCCGTCGAACTGGAGGTCGATGAGATCGCCCGGCTTCGAGAGCCTTAGAATCTCCTTGAACTTCTCGATGTCGATGCCGATCTCGGTCGGCTCTCCCGTGAACTCCTCGAACCCGCCCTTGTTCAGCGACAGGACGAGCATGGCGACGTGGGAGGGGTCCACGGCCTTCACGGTGATCCCGTCCTTGGAGATCGCGAGCTTCGCCTCGGGCACCAGCGTCGCGATGACCTCGACGAGCTCCCGAAGGACCTCCATCCGCATTCGGGCCTTGAACATTCGAATCCTCGACGCGGCCTACGCGCGGGCCTTCTAAAAGGTGTCGCCCGCAGCGACCGCTCCTCCGACGGAAAGGGACCTTCGGACCCGGCTGGGGACCCGCAACCGATTCAAAGCGTCGTCCGGTTTCGGGCCCGGTGACCGTAGCCGCCTACCTCTATCCAATCGAGGCGGCGTACGAACGGAGGTTCCACGCGAACGTGGTGTCGCGTCCTCCGGGGGCGGTGGTGCTCGACCGGACCCTCTTCTATCCCACCGGCGGCGGGCAGCCGTGCGACCAGGGAGGGCTCGTGACGGCCGCCGGCGTCCGCTATCCCGTTACCGATGTCCGCAAGAGCGGATCGGAGATCGTCCATCAGCTCGGGCGCCCTCACCCCACCGGAGCCCCCCCGCTCTCGTCGGGCGAACCCGTCACGGGCGAGATCGACTGGGAGCGAAGGTTCCGGCACATGCGACTCCACACGAGCCAGCACCTCGTGAGCGCGGTGCTCTTCGCCCGCACCGGCCGGCGGACGACCGGGGCTTCGATGAGCGGTGAGCGCGCCGTGATCGATCTCGAGGGCCCGTGGCCCGCCCCCCTCGACTGGCCGGAAGTGGAGCGCGCGGTCCAAGCCGAGCTCGGGCACCCGCGCCAGCTTCGGATCGAGCTTGTGCCCCGAGCCGAATGGGATCGCCACCCATCGGAGCGTTCGGGTGCCGTTCCGCTCGCCCCCCACGTCGACCCGGTCCGTGTCTTGGAGATCGAGGGGGTCGACCGGTGCCCGTGTGGCGGGACGCACCTGCGATCGACGGCGGAGATCGGGGGGCTCGACCTCGTCGGGCCCGACCCTCACGCCGCCGGCGCGAGGGTGGCGTTGAGGCTGCGGGGGATCTCCGCCCACTCCGAACGAGTGACGCCGTAGACCAGGACATCGTGCCACCGGCCGTGGTGGTAGAGCGCCGATTTCAGGGTCCCTTCCCGTCGGAACCCGAGCCCCTCGAGGAGGCGGTACGAGGGGACGTTCTCCACATCGCTGGTCGCGCCAACGCGAGCGACGCTCGCCTCATGGAAGAGGTAGTCGACGAGCAACCCCACGGCCTCCTTCCCGTACCCCTTCCCCCGTTGGGAACGGTCCCCGAGCACGTACCACACATCGGTCGTCTCGAGCACCGGGTGCGGGCGGTAGTGACCGACGAAGCCGAGGGCCCGGGCGTCCTCGACCCGCTCCACGACGAAGCGGGGGGCGAGCGACGCGGGGTTGTCCGGCGCCGCGAGGACACCGGCCTCGAACGATTCGTACGAATCGAGGGAGAACCGGTCGAACGGCGCGACGCTCTCCGGGTCGTTGTACCAGTCGAAGAGCTTCGGGAGGTCGGCCCGCGTCGGGGGGCGCAACCTCAGGGCATACCCCTGGAGCAGCGGGAGGAGGGCCACCCTCACTCCGGGTTCGGCCGCGATCGGTGGAGGCTCGTGAGCGGCCTTCCGTCCGGGGCGGCCTCGGGCCCCGGCGGGCCGGACGAATCCGGATCGCTGGGGGGAGCCTCTTCGCTCAGCGAGAGCGCGACTCGGTGCCCGCTCGGCGTGAGCGAATAGACGAGCTTCGGCTCGGTGTAGCCGATCACGTACTGCACACGACGGTAAACGTAGCGGCCCATCTCGAGCTGCCGCAGGGTGTTCTTGACCTCGGTGAGTTCGACCTGGGCGAAGGCCCGGAGGATCCCGAACTCAGTGGTCCATTGGTCCGCTTCGAAGCGGACCTGGGCGCCTCGGTGGGTCAGGAGGTGGATGAGGAGGGAGCGTTCGAGACGGCTCGGGCTCTCCCGTTCCATTTGGCCCCCCGAGCCCGTCAGGCGGAACCGGCCACCCACCGGGACATATCAGGCTGGGGGGCCGCGCTTCGCCGGGCACCCTTCCCCGGGAAACGCCGCTCCGCGACGACCGGATCGGTCCTTGCTCGTTGAGTGGTCAAGGTCCCGAGCGCGAACGGTCGATACCCGCTCGTCGTTTCCATTACGCCGGCCGGAATCCCAGGTCCCGACCCCGCTTGCAAATGCGTGCGCATACGTAACGAGGGCTCCGGCTGTGCGACGTATTCAGGCGGTCTTCCACATTATATATCCTTCCTTCCGTGGCCGCGCATTCATGGCGGCCGACCGGTCCGGCGAGCCCGTCGTGGTCACCGGGGGCGCGGGCGCGATCGGCACGGTGCTCGTCGGTTCGCTCGTCGAATCGGGCCATCCGGTCCGGGTGATCGATAACCTCTCCTCGGGCCGGCGGGAGGCCCTCGCTCCGTGGGTCGAGCAGGGAACCGTGACGCTGCGGGTGGCGGACCTCAGGACGGTGGGCGACTATGCGGCCGATTTCCGGGGGGCCACCTCGGCCTGGCACCTCGCCGCGAACCCGGACATCCGCCGGGGCACCGACGACCCGACGCTCGACCTCGAGCATGGGACCGTTGCGAGCTTTCGGTTCCTGGAGGCTGCCCGTCGGGCGGACGTGAAGCAAGTCTTCTTCTCCTCGTCGAGTGTCGTCTACGGTTACCCCCGGACGTTCCCCACGCCCGAGGAGTACGGCCCGCTGATGCCCGAGTCGCTCTACGGCGCCTCCAAGCTCGCCTCGGAGGGCCTCTTCTCGGCGTACGCCCACTCCTACGAGATGCGTTCCTTCATCTTCCGGTTCGCGAACATCATCGGATCGGGGATGACCCATGGCGTCATCTTCGATTTCTTCGAGAAGCTTAGGAAGGATCCGAGCCGCCTCGAGGTCCTCGGGGATGGCAAGCAGTCGAAGAGCTACCTGCGCACCGAGGAGTGCGTGGACGCGATGCGGTTCGTCGGAGCGCACGCGACCGAACCGGTGAACATCTACAACCTCGGTACAACCGACCGGATCAGCGTCGCCGAGATCGCCCGAACCGTGGTCGATTCCGCCGGCGGCCGGGCCCGGATCGAGTATACCGGCGGCGACCGGGGGTGGACAGGGGACATCCCGCAGCAGCTCCTCTCGATCGAACGGGTCCAGCGGCTCGGTTGGGCGCCCCGACTTTCGAGCCGGCAGGCGGTCGAGATGACCGTCCGGGAAATGGCCCGTGGGCGCGGGTACTGAAGTTCACCGGGTTCCCGGGGTCTCCGACGCCGTCCCCGAGCCCGGCTCCGTATCGGTCGTCGTCACGGTCCTCTCCGACCCTCGGGTCGAGCGGACCCTCGAGAGCCTTCTTCGGCAGACTCGGCCCCCCCTGGAGATCCTCGTCGACGATGGGGGCGTTACCGATACCGTCCGGCGGATCACCGAACAACTCGCCGGGCGGGACCCGAGGATCCACCACCTCGATGCCCCGGGGAACATCGCCGAAAGCCGCAACACCGCGCTCGCCGCCGCCAAAGGGGAGCTCGTGGCGTTCCTCGATGCAGATGAGGTCGCTCCGGAAGGTTGGCTCGAGCGATTGCTCGCCCCGTTCTCAGAGCCCTCGGTCGGGTTCACCGGCGGTCCGACCCCCGGGCTTCCGGATTCCCTCGGGAACGTGGGGGCCCGGTTCTATGATGGATACCTTCGGCGGTTCTACGACCGGGTCGCGCGAGTCCACCCCGAGGCGTTGCCGATGGGAAACTCCGCGTGGCGCTCCCGGCTCTTCCGCGAGCTCGGGGGGCTGGACACCTCCCTCGACAGGATCGCCGCTTCCGAGGACCAGGAGTTCGCCCTCCGGGCCCTCGCCCGCGGATGGCGCGGAGTGTACGTCCCCGGCGCTTGGGTCCACCACGATTTCGCGGGACTCACCGCCGGCGCGCTCTTCCGCAAGCAGCGGATCTATGCGCGCGGCGGCTACGTGGTCTGGCGTCGTCACCAGAGCACGTACGAGGCCCGACCGGGGCGCCTCCTTCCTTATTTGCTGCTCCCGGCGATCGGGGTGCTCGGCCTCCTCCTTCTACCGTTCGCCCCGACCCGGATCGCCGGGATCCTGCTCGCGACGGCAGGGGCCATCGGCCTCGGGCTCCTCGCCCTCGGGCTCACGATCTGGGGCGCCCGGGCCGATCGGCAGTATCCCGGATTGCGCTACGCCGCCCTCGAGATCCCCCGACGCTGGGCCACGCTCCTCGGGGCGTTCCAGGGGCTGCTGAGGTACGGTTGGTCGGGCCGGTCCGGACCGGCGTCGCCGTCGCGGACCACCCCGGAGGGCGCGCCCCCGTCGTCGGACCTCGGAAAACCTTAAGGTCCGAGGGCACTCCGCGCGACGATGCCTCCATCCTCCACATCCGGCGGCGCCGCCCTCAAGTCCGGGGACCTCGTCCTGCTCGACTACGAGATCTGGGCCGAGGGAGCTGAGAAGCGAGACCTCGTGGACACCACCCGGGAAGAGGCGGCCCAGAAAGCCGAGGTGAAGCTCCCCGAGGGGACCAAGCTCGAGCCGCGGCCCCACCTCGTCGGGGGCGACTACTTCCCGTCCGGGATCGAGAACGCCCTCGTCGGGGCGGCCGTTGGAGCCTCGCTCAGCCGGGAGTTCCCGCCCGCCGAGGCGTTCGGCGAGCGCGACCCGAAGCTGATCGAGCTGTTCAGCATGCACGAGATCTCTCGTCTGCCCGAGATGCGGCGCGACGACGCCGAACTCGACGTCGGCACGATCCTCACGATCAAGGGCCAGCGCGGCCGGGTCGTCACCTTGACGGCCGCGCGGGTTCGGGTCGATTTCAACCCGCCCTTCGCCGGTCGGAAGATCAAGGCCGAGTTCAAGCCGCTCAGCCGGATCGAAGAGCCGAAGGAGCAGGCCCGCGCGATCGTGGAGCTCTCCTATGGCCACGGGAAGGAGTTCGACGTCCGCTGGCAGAAGGACGCGCTCACCCTGCGCCTTCCGGAGCGGGCCAAGTTCGACTTCGCCTGGCTCGCGACCAAGCCGAAGTTGATCGAGCGTTTGCGCGCCCAGCTTCACCCGACGTCGATCGAGCTCGTCGAGGAGTTCGTTACCCCGGCCGCCAAGGAGGCCGCCCCAGGGGCTTCGAAGGGCGCGGCTTCGGAGGCGCCGTCGGCGCCCCACGAACACCACGCGAAAGGCGAGGCCCCAAAGTCGGCCCCTTGAAGGTCCCTCGGACGCCCTCGACCTTCACGGCCCGTTCGAGATAGGGAGCGCCTTGCCGGCCTCCCACACGCAGAACGGTGGGAAGGAAGTCCGGACGGCGCCGAGATAAACCCAACCCCTCATCCCGGACCTCAATGGCCGCATCGGCGAACGCGGGAGCGACGGAAGAGGAAGGGAGCCCGTATGCCGGATGGATGGCGAGCCTCGTCTTGGTCGTGCTCGTCCTGGTGATCGGGGCGGCCCTATGGTTCCATTACCACGGCTTTTGAGCCGCCGTCGATGGGAGCCGTGACCATCGTGGCGCTCCGGCCCGGCCACTCGTACAGATAGACATGGAGCGGACGGTCGACCGCCGCCGGCGACCATCCCGGGATCGGGTGCCAGTGGCTGACGATCCGCGTCCCGGGCGCTAGCTGCTCCTCGAAGCGAGGGCGCAGCCGCTCCATCGCCCCGGGCCAGAGGAAGCAGGTCACCACCGAGGCGCGGCGCAGATCGATGTCGAAGAGGTTCCCCCACCGGATCTCGATCCGGCTCGAGGCGCCCCCGAGCGCCCGCCGGGCTCGAAGGATGAGGAGTCGGATCGGCTCCACCTCGACGCCGACGACCTGGGCCCCCCGCTCCCGAGCGGCCCGGAACAGGATCGCCCCCGTCCCGGCCCCGAGGTCGATCACCCGGTCCCGCGGACCGACCCGGGCGAGGTCGAGCATCCGGGTCACCGCGGTGCGCCCGGTCGGCTGGTAGCCCGCCCCGAAGACGAATGAGGCGAACACGAAGTAGACCACCGCGGCCGCGCCGACGACGACGGCGGCGAAGAGATCCAAGGAAAGGTCCGTCATCGGACTCGCCGGCGGCCCCGTCGCCCGGCGAGGATCGCCCTGACCACGCTATGGGGGTCGACCTCCCGGCGGACCGCCCGCTCGAGCAGGCGTGCGAGCCGGCGGTCGCGTTTCAGCTCCTCCGCGACCTCCTCCTCCACCTGCTCCGAGACGAGGCCGATGATCTCCACCGTCAGCCGGCGGCGCTCCATCGCCTCCCGCTGGGCGTGCTCGTCGAGGAACTTCTCGTGGGCTTCGATGGCCGCCCAGAGCTCGGTGATCCCGGTCGAGGAGCGCGCCGACGCCGTCACGATCTTAGGTTTCCAATCCCCGGGCCCCGGGGTCAGCGAGATCAGCTCCCGAAGGTCCTTCGCGGCGAGGTCGGCGCCGGGCAGGTCGGCCTTGTTCACGCAGAAGACGTCGGCGATCTCGAATAGCCCTGCCTTCAGGGTCTGGACCTCATCGCCCAGATGGGGGACGAGAACGACCACCGAAGTGGACGCGACGTCTCGGATCTCGACATCGACCTGACCGGACCCCACCGTCTCGACCAGGATGACGTCGAGGCCGAACGCATCGAGGAGGCGGACGACCTCCTGGGTCGCCGCGGCGATGCCTCCGAGGTGGCCGCGGCTCGCCATCGAGCGAATGAACACCCCGTCGTCGCCCACCCGGCGCTCGAGCCGGATACGGTCGCCGAGCACGGAACCTCCACTGAACGGGCTCGATGGATCGATGGCCACGATGCCGACGGTCTGCCCGGTCGATCGCAGGTGAGCGAGGAGCACGTTGATCAGGGAGGACTTTCCCACCCCGAGCGGGCCGGTGATCCCGATCACCCGGGCGCGGCCGGTCCGATGGTAGAGCGCCCGGAGGGTCGGGACGACCCCGGGATCCCGGTTTTCAACATCCGTGATGAGCCGGGCGAGCGTCCGACGGTCCCCGGCGAGCAGCCGTCGGGCGGGCGGGGTGAGCTCAGGCGACCCGCTCATGCCCGATGGCGAGCGATGCCCCGGGCGGTCGACACGATCTGCGCGAGCGAGGTACCGGGCCCAAAGACGGCCTTGAGCCCGATCTTCCTGAGCCGCTTCGCATCCTCGTCGGGGATGATCCCCCCGGCGAACACCGGGATATCCGAGGCCTTTCGCTGCTTGAGGAGGGCGAGGACCCGGGGAAAGAGCGCCATGTGGGCGCCGGAGAGGATGGAAAGCCCGATCAGATCGACGTCCTCCTCGATCGCCGACTCCACGATCTCTTCGGGGGTTTGGCGGAGCCCGGCATAGATGACCTCCATTCCCGCGTCCCGCAGGGCACGGGCCACGACCTTGGCCCCACGATCGTGGCCGTCGAGGCCGGGCTTCGCGATAAGGACCCGGACCGGAGGGGCCCGCGACGCTTTCGCCATCTGCAAGACGAGGGAGCGGCGGACGGACCTTAACGGTTCGCTTTGAATTCCTATCGGAGGCTGGCGCGCGCGCATCTCCGGTTCAAAGGACCGAGAGGAGATCGAACAGGAGATTGCCGAACAGGATCGCCAGAATTGCCCCGACGAACATCAGGGTGACGAACGGCACTTGAGGGGTCACCCAGACCCGGGTGACCCCGCGGGCTTCGAGCTCGGACCGCTGCCGGCGTCGCAGGGTCAAGTCGTCTTCGGTGGTTTCGGAATCCTCCTCGCGCGCAAACGTTGGGTCCTTGAGCCAGACGAACCGTTCGGTGAGCTCCCGGACCGGGATCTGTCGACCGGTGAAACCCTGGGGGAACCGGAACTCGGCGGCCCGGACGTTCTCGACGGCGAGCCAGAGCGGGATCCCGATCGCGACCAGCGCGGCGTTCATGAGCAGGGTGAGCGAGAACGGGTAGATCGAGAGGATCCGGGTGGCCGTCTCGGGGAGGGCAAAGATCGGCGTCGCCAGGATCGGGATCACGAGACCGGTCGCGATCAGGGCCTTGGCATCGGCGGCCCCATACAGGAGCCGCAATTCGAAGAGGCCCCGGCCCAGCAGGAGGGAAGCGAAGGCCGCGATCGCCACGACCGGTAGCCCCGGGGAACCGACGCCATCGTAGATCGCCACGAGCACGAGGAAGGCCGAGGCGGCGACGAAGGCGGAGATCTCGACATAATCTGGTAGGCGCTCATCGAAACGCTCCAAGGCCACATCCCACGGCAAGAGCTCCACGAGGGCGAGCGCGACCACGACCCCCCAACCGGCGAGGGCGATCGGGGCCACCATGGACGTGGCGAGGACGATCCCTCCGGTGACCGCACCGATGCCGGCCATCCCCGCCCATACGGCGTCGGGGACCTCGCGGGATCGCCAATCCCAGTACGCGCCCAGGCCGAGTCCGATCAGGGCGACGGCCATGGCCAGGCCGGTCCACCACGAAGTCCCGCCAGCCAGGGAGAGGTCGACCACTTCCGAAAGAATGGGAGCTTCGACCCCATAAGGCGGCCGGTCGATGGGAGGCGGACGGCCGATCCGCCCTCGGAATCCTGCGACCCTCCTCTAAGAATGGATAGAACGTTCACACAGACCCGGGGGCTGGAGGCGCCGACCAGGGGTCGACGGTCTCGGGTGTGACCGTCGCCAGGGCAAGGCTCTTGGCGAGCGCAACCCTCCGAATGAGCAAACGGTGGATCGACCGATCCAGCTCGACCAACCGTTCCCGCCGTTCGAAAGCGTTCCGAGTCAGGTACGTCCCCTCGAGGCAGTACCATTGCCCTTGGGTTAGGCAGGACGTGCACCGACCGATGTGGGTTTCCCAGGCGTCCACCGCCACCCAGTGTCGGCGCTGCGAGGCCGCCCGCCTTCGCTGGTAGGCGTTCAGCCAGCGGTCGGTCGAGACCGGGCGGCGATCGGTTTCCTCCGCGGGGACTTTGGGGCGTGTTCGCAGGGCCATCATGACCTATGGTCTGTAAGACACAAATATATATTTTTATTATATAGAATATAGGCCGGAGGTTTCGCACACGGGCACCGACCGGGGGAGCTCCGACGACGACCCGGGAGGCAGGGCCGCACTCCGGAGAAGGCCGAACCGGCGCCGCCGGCGCTCGTCGACGTGGCCCACTTGGCAAGCTATTTAAACACAGTCCAATTGGCGCGACCCCGGTCAGCCCTTCATGGTCGAGTTCAAGCTCGTTATCGCCGACGCGGCGAAGTCGTACGCCCGGACGGTCGGGGATCCCCAGTCCGCGGGTTTCCTCGGAAAGCGGATCGGCGAGACGATCGGCGGCGAGCTCGTGGGTCTCACCGGCTATACCTTCCGGATCTCGGGCGGGACCGACAAGAGCGGGTTCGCCATGCGACCGGAGATCCCGGGCGCGCGGCAGGTCCGGGTCTTCGTCGGAGAGGGGTTCGGGTTTCACGCGCCCCGCCGGGGCATGCGGAAGCGCCGGACCTTCCGAGGCAGTGCCGTCAGTGAAGAGACCGTCCAGATCAATCTCGTAGTGGAAAAGCGGGGCGCAAAGCCCCTCGCGGAGACGGCGCCATCGACATGAAGGTCCCTCGTCAGCCCGAAGTTAACATCGGGCTGGTCGGGCACGTCGATCACGGGAAGACGACGCTCACCCAGGCGCTCACGGGAGAGTGGACCGACCGGCACTCCGAAGAGCTCCGTCGAGGGATCTCGATCAAGCTCGGCTACGCGGACGCGGCGTTCTATCGTTGCAAGGGAGTCCCCGAACCCGAGTGCTACCGGACGGAGCCCACCTGCCCCGACGGCGGCGAGGCCGAGTTCCTCCGCGCGGTTTCCTTTGTCGACGCTCCGGGCCACGAGACCCTGATGGCGACGATGCTCTCGGGCGCGGCCATCATGGACGGGGCCCTGCTCCTGGTCGCGGGCAACGAAAAGGTCCCCCAGCCGCAGACCCAGGAACACCTCTACGCGCTCGACATCATCGGCGTCCGTAAGGTCGTGGTCGTCCAGAACAAGATCGACCTCGTGAGCCCGGAGAAGGCCAAGGAGAACTACCAACAGATCGTGGAGTTCCTGAAGGGCTCCCCGATCGCTTCCGCCCCGATCGTGCCGGTCTCGGCGAACCACCGGGTGAACATCGACGCGCTGATCGGGACGATCCAGCGGACGATCCCGACGCCCGAACGGGACCTGAAGAAACCCCCACTCCTCTTCGTTGCCCGATCCTTCGACGTCAACCGGCCGGGAATCCCGGCGGAGCACCTCCGGGGGGGGGTGCTCGGAGGCTCCCTGGTCCAGGGCCGCCTCCGCGTGGGGGACGAGATCGAGATCCGCCCTGGGGCTGTGGGCCTCACCGAGGGCCGGGCCGAGGGCCTCCGCACGAAGGTCGCGACGCTCATTTCGGGCGGGCATGAGATCGACGTGCTCCAGCCGGGAGGGCTCGCCGCGATCGGGACCACTCTTGACCCATCGCTCACCAAGGGCGACGGCCTCACCGGTCGGCTGGTCGGGACCCCGGGGACGCTCCCGCCGGTGAGCCAGAAGATCCGGATCAAGGCGACCCTCCTCGACCGGGTCCTCGGAGCCCAGCGGGAGACCAAGGTCGAGAAGATCCGCACGAGCGAACTGCTCGCCGTCACGATCGGCACGACCGTCGCCGCCGGCAAGGTAACGAGCGCCCGGGGCGACGAAGTCGAGCTGACGTTGAACCGGCCCGTGACGGTCTTCACGGGCAGCCGGGTCGCGATCTCCCGGAAGCTGACGGCCTGGCGCCTGATCGGTTACGGACTCGTCGAAGGTGGTTCGAAGTGAGAGCCGAGCTCCTCGAGATCCTCTGTTGCCCGGTCTGTCGGGGGACGCTGACGCTCAACGTCGTGACCCGGAACGGCGGGGAGATCGAGACGGGCGGCCTTCGATGCGCCGCCTGCCGGGTCGACTACCCGATCGAGGAAGGGATCCCGAACCTCCTCCCGCCGAACGAGCGGACCTGACCCCCCCGGCCTGCCGGCAGGGCGGGGCGCGGTCAATCGGTATCGACCAGGGCCCGGCACGGGCCACCGTCCCCCCGAGCCACCCGAAGCGGGAGGCATCGGAGCGTACCCCGCCCGGTCGGGACGTCGGTCAGGACCAGACCCTCCAGAATCACCACTTCGCGTTCGAGCAGGGCGCGATGGACCGGGTACCCCATCGCGGGGTCCGACTCCACGGAAAGGGCATCGATCCCGACGAGACGTAGCCCGCGCCGGAGGAGCTCCGCCGCCGCTGGCGGCGAGAGGTCGACGAAATCGGGGAAGAATCCCTCCCCGGCGCTCCACCGCTCGGAGTTCGAGCTTCGGAACAGCACCCGCTGGGTGCCCGGTGGGAGCGCGGTGACGTCCTTCGGGAAGATCGAGGACTGACCGGGCAGGAATCCGGACGACCTCGCATGGACCGTTGAGGACCCCGAGATCGATCTCGTCGAGCGTCTTCCCGTCCCGGAGGAAATGGCTGGGCGGGTCGAGATGGGTCCCGGTGTGGGTCCCGAGGACGAGGGTCGAGAGCCGGTAGGCATGGCCGAGCTCGATCGACCGCTCCGTCTCGACGAGGGGAACGGGGTCGCCGGGGAAGGTCGGCATTCCCGGATGGATCGGCATCGTCACGTCGTAGGTCGGCATGCCCTCCCCCGGCCCGTCACGGTCGGGGTCGGCACGACCCCCGTTGTCGTAAAGCCTCCGAGCGAATCGCTTGGATGTGGTCGGACTGTACTTTCCGGCGCTCCTCGTCGCCCTCGTGATCACGATCGTGGAGATGACCGAGGTCGTGGCCGTGGTCTTCGCGCTCGGGGCTGAGGCCGAATCCTTGGGGCACGGCGCGGCCGGTGCTGTCGCCGGGACGACCGTGGTGGCGGTTGTCGCCGTGGGCTTCGGGGCCGTGCTCGTCGAGCTCCCGACGTCCGACCTACTCTGGGGAGCTTCGGTCGTCCTTTTCGCGTTCGGCCTCTTCCTCTTCCGCAGCACCCTCCGGGCGTTCCGTAGGCAGCGGGCCGCCGCTCTGAGTGGAACCTCGACCCCTCCAGGCGGTTCGAGAGCCCTCCTCTTCGGCGGGGGGTTTGTCGTGGGTGCCATAGAGGCGACCGAGACAGTGATCGTTCTCGTCGCCCTGGCGGCCGCCGGCTATGGGTTCTCGGCGCTCGTCGGCGCGCTAGTCGGCGGCGGGGCGCTCGCGCTGGCGGCCGTCCTCGTGCACCAGCGGATCCGCAAGATCAAGGTCCTGACCCTCCGACTCGGGGCGACCTCGATGTTGTTCACGTTCTCGATCTTCTGGGGCGGCGAGGCGGCGGGCATCAAATGGCCCGGTTCGGACCTCTTCCTGATCGTTCTCTTCGTGGGGGCCCTCGTCGTGGTCCGGGGAATCCTCGAACTCCTCCGTCGACCGGTTCTCGTCAAGGCGAACGGTTAAGCCTCATGGGCCGGGACCGAGAGGGCATGCGGCGTCGTTCGTCCGACGACGACGGGGACGACGAGGACGCTCAAGGGGAGGACGAGGAGGAGGACGAGGAACCGTCGGGCCCTCCCCGCGTTCACCGCCGTCGGATCCGAGGCGCCCGCCCGATGCGGGAATGGTCGTCCGAGGGAAACCGCCGGTCGTCCCGGCCGGCTCCCCCCACCGAGGACGAGGGGGAGGACGAAGAGGAGCGGCCTTCCCCCGGGCTATTCCACCGCGTTCGGCGTCCCGTCTTATATCGGGCCCGGGACGCGGTCTGGTTCGAGCCGCTGATCGCCCTGGCGATTGTCATCCTCATCCTGGTCTCGCTCTACGCGTATACCGGAAACTGGCCCCCGGCCTACGTCATCGAATCCGACAGTATGCAACACGGGACCACCGACCAGGTGGGCCTCATCAACACCGGCGACCTCGTGCTCGCCGAACGCGTCAACGCCTCCCAGATTACGACCTACGTCGTGGGTTCGGGCGAGGGATACCAGACCTATGGCGAGTACGGGGATGTCATCCTGTACGAGGCGAACGGGGGATCGGGGGGCGCCCCGATCATCCACCGCACCCTCGTCTACGTCGACTACAACCCATCGAACCACACCTATTCCATCCCGGAGCTCTCCGGGCGGGCCTGCGGGAGCGAAAGCGGCGCGGTCTACCGGGTCTCCGCCCATCCCTCGGGGTGCGGCTCGCTGGCTCTCACAGGGCAGCTGACCCTGCTCAACGTCGGTTGGATGCACGTGACCGTCAACGTCACCCTCTCGATGGGGGACCTCGGGGCCCATTCCGGCTTCCTCACGATGGGGGACAACAACTACCTCCCGGGTACCCCGGGGCTCGGCGAGCCCGACCAGCCGGGTCTGAGCTCTCTCGTCGAGCCCGGGTGGATCGTGGGGGTCGCCCGGGGGATGATCCCATGGTTCGGAGCGATCAAGCTCCTCCTAGGGGGGAACGCCGGGATGGTCCCCACCCAATCGTGGGAGTGGCTCGGCATCACCATCATCAGCGTGTTCCTCGCGGCGATGGGGGCCCACTTCGCCCTTCGGGCGGAAGGGATCGAGGACGAGCGCCGGAAGGAGGACGAGCAGGAGGAGGGGTCCGACGACGAGGATGAAGGACCACGACGTCGTTGGCGAGGTCTCGTACCCTGGGCGAGGGCCCGGGAGGACGAGGACGACGCCGAGGACGACGGAGAGACTCCCCGGTCCATCGGTCGCCCGGTCCCGCGGGAAGGGAAGGGCCGGGGTAAGTCGGACCGGACCGTTCCGCGCGGAGGCCGGCCGAGGCCGCACGTCGGGCGGACGAAGCACCGACCCCCGCCCCGGAACCATCGGAGGGACGAGGAACGACTGTAGCCTCGGGGGAACCCGCAGGCCCCGGCGGGGCGCCCTCCGGAGCCCAGGCCTCGAGCACGTTCTGATCAGAAGAAGGCGGGGCCCCCTCAGGAAACCTCACGGTTCACGGTCGCGGGGAAGGAAAGGGTTGGCCGCGGCGCTGACGTTACCCTACGGAATCGCCGCGTTGATCGTGCCCGAGTACGACCCGGTCCCGATGACCACGAGCGTGTTGCCCGAGGCCGCGGGATTGGTCGTCGGGACGACGAGGTAGAGCTCGTCACCGCTCGAGATTTGAGCGGTCAACGCTGGGCTCCCGGCGCAGGCGGTGACGCCCGCCGGCACTCCGCCGGCGTTCGCGGTGACCGTCTGGGTCCATCCCGCGGCCGCGCTATAGGTCCCCACCCAGCAGCCCGACACATCGATCAGGCCCACCAAGGTGTAGCTGATAATGCTCGATCCCGAGTTCTGCATCTGGAACTTGAGGCTGTTCGCAGTGACCCCGGAGCTCGCCGACTGGATCGAGAACGTCTCAGGGTAGTACGTGACCGCGCTCTGGACGTAGGTCGATCCCGCCTGCCCCGATCCGGTCGCCATCGCGCTCCCGATCGGCGTGTTGCCCGGCCCTCTCGTCAAGCCGGAGATCAAGACATAGAGCACTGCGGCCAGCACGACCGTGATCGCCACGAGCAGGATCGTAGCGATGATCGGCGAAACCCCGCGCTTCCGCGCCTTTCTCCATCGGCTCTGATTTCCTATACCGCTCTTCATTCGGTCTTTCCTGGGGGAACACCCCACGGGTGACGGAGACGCAGAGAAGGAGTATTTCAATCCTTGGACTGGGCGAACGACAAATGACGTTCTTTGGTTCGACATGCATTAATACGTATTCGGTGGACCGGGAGACCTCGGGCCGGACGTCAGGGAGTTGGAGGGTCACTCGACCGCATCGCGCAAGCTGAGCGCACCTGCCCGGATGGTGAGTGAGGGCGGGCGACCAACACCGGTGGCAGCCGCATAGGTCGCTTCGGGCCACTTTCTGAGTTGAAAACTGGGATTCCGACGGGACCCGGCAGGGGAAAGGGTTGGCCGATCGTTGGGGCGCGGCGCCTACGGGATCGCCGCGCTGATCGTCCCGGAGTACGCCCCGGTCCCGATCACGATGAGCGAATCCCCGGATCCCGCGAGCGTCGAGGTCGTCGCCACGATGAGCTGGTCACCGCTCGAAATCTGCGTCGTGAGGCCGATCGTCGCGGCGCACGAGGCAGGGCCCGCTCCCGTTGGGGTCGCGGGTGCTCCAGCGGTCCACCCAGCCGAAGTGTAGTATCCGACCACGCAGTTGCTGACGTCGATGAGCCGCACGTTCGTGTAGGTCAGGATTACCCCGCCCGAGCCCTGAGCCTGGAACTTGAGCCCGTTCGCCGTGACCCCGGAGCTCGCCGACTGGATCGAGAACGTGTAGTTGCAGTAGGTCTTGCACGCCCCGTCCGTGGCACCCGATACGGCCATGGCGCTCCCGATCGGGGTATTGCCCGGTCCCCGAGTCAGTCCCGAGATCAGCACGTAGAGCACGGCGGCCAAGACCACCGTGATGGCTACCAGCAAGATCGTCGCGATGATTGGGGAAACTCCGCGCTTCCCCGCCTTCCTCCAGCGCGTGCCGCTTCTCTTTGCCGTCTTCATTCCTTCTTTCCTTGGGGTTCGTCCCCGAGGAAATGCAACGGGCCGGGTCCAGTATTTCAACCTTATCCAATCGGATTCGACATTAGACGAACCACACTTCGACATGCATTAATGCGCATAGTTCCCTCAGGACGTCGTCAAGTCTCGTTTTCTCGAGTCTCCCTGTTCGGCGATTCTGCTAGCAAGGAAGGGCGCCCACCTACTTCGGGACCCCGCGGCCGAGGGCCGGGACCGTCGAGGGGTGTCATGCCTCGGCTCGCCGTTGGTCGCCTTCGCGAAAGAGTCGGAACTTGCAGGGGGGAAGGTGTCGGCTCGTCTCGCAATAGTTATCGGGCCTTCGGGAACTCGGAAACGCTCCTATGGATTCCAAGTGGCGGGTCCTGGGGGTCGTGTGCATCGGGAGCCTGATGGGCTCGATCGACAGCACGGTCCTCCTGATCGCATTCCCCGACATCGCCCGCGAGCTCCACGCTGACCTCGTGACGATGGTCTGGGTCATCATGATCTACATCCTGATGGGGACGGCCCTCGTCCTCTCGCTCGGCCGCCTCTCGGACATGAAGGGGCGCAAACGGCTCTACATCGCCGGGTTCGCCGTCTTCGTCGTGGGGAGCCTCCTGTGCGGCCTCGCCCGCTCCGGACTCGAACTCGTCGCGTTTCGCGGGTTGCAGGGGATTGGCGGTGCGATGCTCGTCGCCAACTCCTTCGCCATCCTGTCCGATGCGTTCCCGCCCAACGAGCGCGGGCGAGCGTTCGGGATCAACTCCGTCGTTTGGGCGACCGGCTCGGTCGTGGGCTTCGCCCTTGGGGGGCTGATCCTCGCGGTCTCGACCTGGCAGTGGATCTTCTTCATCAACGTGCCGATCGGGGTCGCCGCGATCGCCCTCGCCTTCGTCTATCTGCGCGAGTCCGTGACCCCGAACCCCCGGGACACGTTCGATTTCGCGGCGGCGGCCCTGTTCGTGACCTCGCTCGCCCTGTTCCTTTTGGGGGTGACCGAAGGTATCCTGAATGGCTGGTCCGCCCCTACCGCCCGGGTCCCCCTCGTCCTCGCCGCCCCGGCGCTTGCCGGGTTCCTCCTCTGGGAGGGGTACGTCAGCCGGGACCCGATCCTGCCGTTCGGTTTCTTCAAGGACTGGCTATTCAGCGCCTCGTTGCTCTCAGCGGTCCTGCAGGGGATCGCCCTGTTCGCCACGAACTTCCTGTTGATGGTCTATTTCCAGGGGATCCGGGGGGTCTCCGTCATCACGGCGGCCTACCTGCTGATCCCGCTCTCGGTGGCCCTCGGGCTCGTGGGGCCGATTGGGGGGCGCCTTTCGGACCGGTACGGGGCCCGGGTCATCTCGACCGTGGGACTCCTCGTGCAAGCGATTGCGTTGTTCGGGCTCGCCACCATCACCGGGTCCACCTCCCTTGTCACGGTCGGGGCCTGGGAGGCGATTCTGGGGGTCGGCGGGGGCCTGTTCTTCCCGGCGAACACGGCCTCGATCATGGCCGGGGTCCCCCGACCCAAGTACGGGGTCGCCTCCGGCGTCATGATGACCTTACGGAACTCCTCGATGGCGCTGAGCTTCGCCGTCGGTCTCATCGCGGTGACCGCCCGGCTGCCCGCGGGGGTCGCGGCCGCCCTCTTCGGAGGGACCTTCGGCCCGGCGCTCGTAGCCCAGCTCGGGCTGACCCCGGCGGGTCTCGATCTCGTATTCCAGTCGGGGATGCGCCTCGCCTTCGAGGTCTCGGGGACCCTCGTGCTCGTGGCGGCGGTCTTCTCCGTGCTTCGGGGCAAGGAGCACCGGCAGGGAGAGGTCTTCGTCCTCCGCCGTCCGACGGTCCGCCCGCCGACCCTGTGGAGGGAGCGGCGGAGCCCAGAGCCCTCGGGAAGCCCGGGCGCCACCTCATCTTCGGAGCCGTGAGCTCCGTCCTCGCCCGGGCGAGCGGGGCCGGGTTGCCGGAGGGGGGAGAAGGTTTTTCTCCCCGCCCCCGTCCCATCGACCGGAGCGGCCTTGCACGTCATCGGGGGACCAGCGTCGACGGCCTTGGCCGAGCGGATATCCCGGGAGCTCGGGAACGCCCCCTTTGCGATCCCGTTCTCGAAGCGTTTTCCCGACGGCGAGCTCTACATCCGGATCGGGGGCCGCCTCGGGGACGAAGAGGTCGTCCTGGTCCAGTCGAGCCGGACCGACGAGGACCTGATCCAGCTGCTCCTCCTCGAGGACGCGATCCGGGAGGCCGGCGCCCGCAAGCTCATCGTGGTGGTGCCGTACTTCGGCTACGCTCGCCAGGACCGTTCGTTCTTCCCAGGCGAACCCGTGAGCGCTCGGGCGCTCTCGCGGCATATCGAGCTTGAGGCGGACGCCGTCGTCATGGTCGACATGCACTCCCCGCTCACGATGCAGGCGTTCACGAAGCCGGCGTTCGAGGCGAGCGGGATCCCGGCGATCGCCCGGCTCCTCCGGGAGCGCCCCATCGACCTGCTCGTTTCGCCGGACAAGGGAGGGATCGACCGGGTCCGGCGGATGGCGGAACTCCTCGGGCGGCCGTGGATGTCGCTCGAGAAGAAGCGGATCGACAGCGATCACGTCGAGCTCACCTTGCCGGCGAACACCCCGGTCGATCTCGAGGGCAAGCAGGTCGTGATCGTCGATGACGTCATCTCGACCGGAGGGACGATCGTCGAGGCCGCGAAGCTCCTCCGCCGCAATCGCGTCCGCGCGGTCTCGGCCGCCTGCACCCACGGGCTCTTCTTGCGCGACGCCTTCGAGCGGATCAAGGCCGTGACCGACGAACTGTTCTCGACGGACACCCTCCTCAATCCGGCCGAGAAGGCCTCGGTCGCGCCGGACGTCGCTCAGATCCTCAAGCGGGAGGTCCCTCGCCTGCCGTAGGCGACGGACCGGACGTGCCCGACACGAGCCCCAGGCCGGCCCGAGAGGCCCCGGTCGATGAGCTTCTCGAGCGGACCCAGGCGCTGCGTCTCGAACTGCTCCGACGCGGGGAGTTCCTGCCCGCGAGCTGGTCCGAGGAGGCGGCCCGCGACCTCCGATCCGGGCAGCTCGCCGGGTTCTGGCTTTCGGCGAGCGACGGCGCGCCCGGCCTCGCCGTCTACTCGCGCCGAGAGGGCCACCTCTTCGCTCACGTCCACCTCGATCCGGGAGCCGACGCTCGGGGCCGGGCATTCCGCCTCCTCGAGGCCCTGGTCCGGGCGATCCCGCCCGGGGTCCGCAGGGCCGATGTCGGACTCTCGGGGCTGACCGGTTCGGACGAGGCGGCCCTCACTGAGGAGGCCGTCCATCGGTTCGGCGGTGAGGTCCTCGTCCGATTCTCCCTCGAGCGGCCCGTCGCCGACCTTCCGGCCCCCGCGACGGTGGCGCCGGCGGGTGGGACCCGACGACCGATCCGGACGGTTCCGCTCGACGCCCTCGCCGAACTCGATTGGAGCGCGTTCCGGGGAAGTCCCGACGAACGGCTCGTCGCGGATACGCTTGAAGAGGAGCGCCGAAGCCTGGGGGAACTGCTCGACGGACGGCTCGGCCCGGTCCTGGAGGGACCTTCGGCGGTCTTTGTGGACCCCGAAGGGCGTCCGTGGGGTTTCGTCCTCGTCGCCGAGCAGGCGCCGGGTCGTTCGATCGTGCTCGATCTGGCAGTCGACCCGGTCCACCGTCGCCAGGGGATCGGCCGGTTCCTCCTGCTGAGCGCGATCGAGCAGCTCCCGGTCTTCGGGGGGTACGTTCGTCCGCCTCTGGGTGACCGAATCGAACCGGCCCGCTCGCGACCTGTACGACCAGCTCGGCTTCCGCCTGGCCCATTCGGCCCGGATCTACCGATGGGAATCCCCCGAATAGGGAAGCCGCGGGGGAACGTTCGACCAGTTGCCGCCCGTTCGATGCGGGTCGGAGTTGGTGCGCCCCCCCTCGATAGGGTCTCGGCTCCGGCGGTCGGAGGGCCTATCTGCCGTGTTCCGGTCCCGCTGCTGTGACCGCCTCCGATCGTCACCCACTGGTGATCGGGAGCGGAATCGCGGGTCTCTTCGTGGCCCTTCGGTGCCGGGGAGTGGGATTGCGGCCCACCCTCGTAACGAAGTCGAACCTCGAGGAGTCGAATACCCGGTACGCCCAGGGGGGGATCGCCACGGCCCTCGGCGACGACGATTCGGTCGAGCTTCACTGGAAAGACACCGTGGCGGCGGGCGACGGCCTCGTCGATCCGGAAGCGGCCCGGGTCCTGACTTTCGAAGCTCCCCAGCGGATCGCGGACCTGGTCCGGTTCGGGGTCCCGTTCGACACGATCGAAGGGAAGATCGCGCTGGGGCGCGAGGCCGCACACTCTCGCGCCCGAATCCTTCATGCTGGAGGGGACGCGACCGGATTCCAGATCGAGGAGACCCTCCGAAGGCGCGCGCTCGCCGAAGGGATCGAAGTGCGCGAGCGTACCTTTCTCCGGAGGATCGAGGCGGGGGTCCGCGATGGCCCGGTGGCCTGGCTCGAGACCGACCGACGTCCGGCGGAGCGCGTCGACGCTCGGCCGATCGTCCTGGCGACGGGCGGGGCGGGGAGCCTCTACCGGCAGAGCTCGAACCCGTCGATTGCTACCGGCGACGGGCTCGCGATCGCGTTCCGGGCTGGGGCCCTCCTTCAGGACATGGAGTTCGTCCAATTCCACCCCACCGCCTTCGCGCGGGATGGGGCGCCGAGGTTCCTCATCACCGAGGCGCTCCGGGGGGAGGGGGCGGTCCTCCGGACCGACCGCGGGGAACGTTTCCTCAGGGGTCGCGTCGCCCAGGGCGAGCTCGCCACCCGGGACGTGCTCTGCCGGGCGATCCGCGACGAGCTCGAGCGGAGCGGTGCCCCTTGTGTCTATCTCGATGCCACGACTATTCCCCGCGACCGGTTGTTCGCTCGCTTCCCGACCGTCTGCCGGTTCCTGGCGAACTACGGGCTCGACCCGTCCCGGGACCCGATCCCGGTAGCGCCGGCCGCCCACTACACGATCGGGGGGGTCGCCACAGACCTCGAGGCCCGGACGAGCCTCGAGGGCCTGCTCGCGTGCGGGGAGGTGGCTTCTACGGGGGTCCACGGGGCGAACCGACTTGCCAGCAATTCGCTCCTCGAGGGGCTGGTCTTCGGGGAGCGGGCGGTCCGTCAGCTGCTCCACCCGACCCCGGGGGCCCCCCGTCCCCCTTCCCAGGTCGTTCGGATCGCGGTCAAGGCCGGGGAGGGGCGAGATGAACCGGCGGTCCAGCTCCCCCGCGTCCGCGATCTCCTCTGGGCATGTGTAGGGATCATCCGATCCGCCCGCGGTCTGAGGCAAGCGGCCCGAGAGCTGGAACGGCTGGACCGGGTCGCCGAGCCGGCCGCCGGGGAGCTTCCCGGTGACGGGGCCAACGCCATCCTCACGGCGCGGATCATCGCTCGTTGCGCCCTCGCACGGGAGGAGAGCCGAGGGGCCCATTTCCGATCGGATTTCCCTCGACCGAAGGCCGTTTGGCGCCGGCCCCTGGGCATCGTTCGGGCCGGACCGGGGCGCACTCGACCCGGCTGAGCCCTCGACCAAGGCGATAACGGTTATGCGACCGGCCCGCTCCCCTCGCCATGGACTTCCGCCTCTCCGATGACGAGCTGAGCCTCCAGGCGGCCGCCCGGCGCTTTGCCCGGGAGGAAGTCGCCCCGATCGCTGCTCGGATGGACCGGGAGGACGAGTTCCCGCTGCCGCTCTTCCGCAAGTTGGGGGAGCTCGGGTTCCTCGGGATCACGCTCCCGACCGAATTCGGGGGTTTGGGACTCCCTTACCTTTGCCAGGGTCTCGTTCTCGCCGAGATCGCCCGGGCGAGTCCCGCGCTCGCCCTCTCCGTGGGAGCCCACTCGAACCTTTGCGCGGACAACCTCGCCCGGAACGGATCGCCCGCCCAGCGGGCCCGCTTCCTGCCCAGCCTCGCTTCCGGGGAGGCGGTTGGCGCCCTCGCGCTCACCGAACCGAGTGCCGGTTCGGACGCCGTCTCGCTCCGGACCACGGCCGTCCGGCGGGGGTCGGCCTACATCCTCAACGGGTCGAAACAGTTCATCACGAACGGCCCGATCGCGGACACGCTCCTCGTCTATGCGAAGACCGCTCCGGAGAAGGGCTCCCGGGGGATCAGCGCGTTCATCGTCCCCCGGAGCTCGCCGGGCTACTCGGTTTCGCGCTCGCTCGACAAGATGGGGATGCGGGGCTCTCCGACGGGGGAGCTCGCGTTCCGCGACGTCGAGGTCCCCGAGGAGTTCCGGGTCGGGGAGGAGAACCACGGGGTCGAGGTCATGATGGCCGGCCTCAACGTCGAGCGGGCGGTGCTCTCGGCGATCCCCGTGGGGATCATCACCGAATGCCTCGAGCGATCGATCCAGTACGCCCGGGAGCGGGAGCAGTTCGGCCAGGCGATCGGCCGGTTCCAGCTGATCCAGGCGAAGCTCGCCAACATGTACTTCGAGCAGGAGGCGACGCGCCTCCTCATGTACCAGGCGCTCTCGTCGGTCCAGGCCGACAAGCGGAGCGGCCGTGCCAGCGCCGCCGCCCTGACCTATTCCAGCGAGGCCTCGACGCGGGTCGCGCTCGAGGCCGTCCAGATCCACGGTGGCTACGGTTACATTCGGGACTATCCCTTGGAACGGTTGGCCCGCGACGCCAAGCTGCTCGAGATCGGCGCAGGAACTTCCGAGATCCGCCGTTTGATCGTGGCCCGCGAGCTCCTCGGCGACGGATTCGAGTGACCTCCTCGATTGCCCCGGTGGTCGTCCGCTACGCGGGCCTCCCGGTGGCCGTGCGGTTCCTCGCCCGGCCGAACCGCTATTTGGCCCTCGTGGAGCGGAGTTCGGACGGTGCTCAACGGTGGGCCCACGTGCCGAATCCGGGGCGCATGGAGGAGCTCCTCGTCCCGGGGCTCACCCGAGGTTACGTCGTCCCGATCGTGGGGGTGGGCCGACGCACCGCCTTCGATCTCGTGGCGGTCCGACATGGACGTAGCCTCGTCTCCGTGGACTCCCGGATCGCGAACCGGTTGATCGGGCAAGCGCTTGGCGCGGGTCGGTGGCCCGAGGCCGGGATCGGGGGTTGGCGGGCCGAACAACGGTGGGGATCGCACCGCTTCGATTTCGCTCGGCGCGAAGGGGGTGCGCCGCAGCCGTCCACGCTGCTCGAGGTGAAGAGCTCGAACCTCCGTGTGGGCCGGACGGCGCTGTTCCCGGACGCGCCGACCGTTCGGGGACGACGGCACCTCGAGACGCTCACCCGTGCGGTTCGCCATGGGATCCGATCGATCGTGCTCTTCGCCCTCCAGAGATCGGACGTGGAGGAGTTCACGCCCAACCGCGAGCTCGATCCGGAGTTCGCCCGGGCGTTCGATCGCGCCCGTCGGGCCGGGGTCGAGTTCCGCGCCGTTCGGCTCCGGATCGAGCCTGGTTCCGTCGCTCTCGCCGACGACGTGCCCGTCCGGTAGCCGAGCTCGAGGGGCACGACCGGCTGTGGGACACATTAGCTCTTGAGCCCCGAACTTACGACCGCCGGCGCGCCGTTCGGTCGCTGACCGGGGCACTCGGCTTGCGAATGATCACGTAGACGGCCCGACCGAGGTATTGCTTGGGGCAGTCGACCTTTGCCCCGGTGCCGAAGGGGGTGACCCTCTTCTCGAAGAACCCCTCGACCCCGTCCACGACCACCCGGCTCGGCCTCGGTCACAGGGACGGTTCTTCGCGCCATGCGGTAGTGATATATCTCGGAGATATATTACCATCGCCATGCTCACCCGCGAGCAGGTCCAGCAGCGTCTCGCGGACCTCGAGCGTCTCGTCCAGGAGGAGTACAAGCCTCGGCACCCGCCGAAGAAACGGGACTGGCGGACCTACGAGGAACAGTGGGCTCACCGGATCCGCTCGGTGATGCGGGATCTCGGCCCTCTCATCCGCGAGGCTTGCTCGGTCGAACGGGTCGAAGGGCCCGGACCCAAGCCGATCCTCACCCTCGAGCAGAAGGTGACGCTGCTGCTGTTGAAGGTCCTCTACGAGCAGAGCAACCGACGGATGGCCGGGATGTTGGTGACCTTCTCCCTCCTCTCGGGGCTCGATGTGAGCTACAAGACGGTCGAACGCCTCTACTCCGACCCGGCCGTCGCCGTGGCATTGGAGAACCTCCACACGTTGATGCTGCGCCGTCGGGGAGTGCGACGGGTGGAGGCGACCGGGGATGGGACGGGGTTTGCGCTGAGCATCACCCAGCATTACGCCACGACCGTCACGAAGGAGGGGGATCGGGCGAAGGAGAACCCGCCTCCGCCCCCGTCGCTATCGGGGGCGGATCCCGCCACCTCCTCGACGAAGAAATTGCCCGGGTTCGTCTACTCATTCCGCCTCCTGGACCTGAGAACCTGGCTGTACGTGGCGTTCGGCACCAGTCAACGGAGCGAGCGGGCCGCCTACGAGGCGGCGATGGCGTGGCTGACGGCGCAGGGCGTACGGATCGACTCGATTCGTCTCGACCGACTCTACAGCGGTGTCACCGAGGCGAATCGATTCCGAGGAGCTCGATTCTACTTCCTACCGAGGAAGAACGTGAAGATCCACATACAGCGCGAATGGTTGACTTCCCTGCGGGAGTTCGTGGAGCACCCGATCTCCTACCTCGAGGAATACTATCGAAGGGAAAACTCTGAGGCCGGGTTCAGCGCAGACAAGAGGATGCTCGGGTGGCGGATCGCCCAGCGTCGGGGAGATCGGATCGAGACGGCAGATCGGTGCCACTCGACATGGCACAACCTGCTCAACCTCTACGGGGCGGACCGAACGTCAATCCCGGGACCCCACGCGTGAAATATGTCCCACAGCCGGGCACGACCCAATCCTTTATACGCCGGTTTCCGCCATCGTCGGACCATGAGCGGTCGGCCCGCGTCCCCGCCGGCACGCGGACCCGATTCCGATGCCTCGGGGCGGGCCGCCGGCGGCCTCCCGAGACTCCGGCTCGAGGTCCTCCAGGAGCTCCAGCAGCTCATCGACAACCGGGAGGCGCGAGATCGCCTGGATCGGGCCCCCTCGCCGAGACCAAGGGCCGCGAGCATTGGGTCCTCCACCTCCTCCTCCGCGCCGACGAGTCCGTCCAGGCGCACACGGACCGCCTCATCGGCTCGTCGTACGCGAACCTGACCGCCCGGTTGCAGTCAATCGAGGACCGGGTGGCCGCGTTCTCCGAATCCGACGCCGCGGCGAGGGCCGACCTCACCGGTCGGCTCGATGTCCTCTCGAACACCTTCAGCGAGCGGATGGACCGCGGGTTCACGGAGGGGACCGACCGCATCGCGGAGACGGCTTCGGCCCGCCTTACCAAGGAGCTCCAAGACGCCTGGAAGCCGATCGGGGAGTCGATCGAGTCGTTTTCCCAAGGTTCGAAGGAGATGGTCAAGGAGGTCTCCGACACGTACAAGGTCGCGACGCAGACCCGCCTCCTGCTCAACGAGAACGCCCGGCGGATCTCCGACCTCGGACGGGACATCCTGGCGCTCGAAGACAGCCTGAAGCTCGTGGTCCAACGGGCGATCGAGGAAGGTCTCGGCCCCCTCGAGCAGCGGGTCGCCCAGCTCGAGGCCCGGGTGGGCCTCGCCCCCCCGGCCGACGAACCGGCGGCCCCGGCCGAGGAGAACACGGCCGCGGCGGACCCGCCGGGCTCTGCGCCCCCGGACCCGGGCGCGTAGCGGCCCATCTCGATGACCCGCCTCTCGCCCCGGCACCCTCGATATCGCAGCCTCGCGGTCCGGGCCGGATTGGCGGCGGCTTCCCGCTCGGGCCTCGTTGTTCCCGAAGGGCTCATCGCCCACGGACGCGGCGAGGCGTTCGACTACTTCCTGGGTGAGAGGAGCTCGCGGTCAGCCATCCGGGCGGAGCGCGCCGCCGCGCGCTGGCTCCGGGCCGCCCGATGGCCGGTCCTCTCGGTCAACGGCAACGTGGCCGCCCTCGCGTCCACGGAGGTCGCCCGCCTCCAGCGCGCCCTGCCGAAGCTCCGCGTCGAGGTCAACCTCTTCCATCGAACGCCCGCGAGGGTGAAGGCCGTGGCGGAGGCCCTTCGGAGCGCCGGGGTCCCGCGGGTGCTCGGCCTGAGCGCTCGGGGACGCCTACCTGGCCTCCCCTCGGACCGGGCGCGCATCGACCTTCGCGGAATCGCTCGGGCCGACGTGTGCGTCGTGCCCCTAGAGGACGGGGATCGGGCCGAGGCGCTCCATCGCCTCGGCCAACGGGTCATCGCGATCGACCTCAACCCGCTCTCCCGGACCGCCTTGGTCGCGGATCTTCCGATCATCGACGAGCTCCGTCGCGCGCTGGTGCGCCTCACTCGCGAGGTGCGCGCGAGAGGAGGGCGGATTCGTCCGGGGGAGTTCGAGGCGGTCGACGCTCCCCGCCTCCTTCGGGAGGCTCGGCGGGTGATGGCCGACCGGCTCAGGTCGGGTCGGCGGGGGCGAGCGTCGCGGAGACGAGCTTCGGCGCGACCTGCTCGAGGAACCGGGCGTCCGAGGCGTCGAACGCCCGGACCTCGTTCCCGTCGACGTCGATCTCCCCGATGACCGTCCCCTGCTGACGGATCGGGACGATGAGCTCCGAACGGGTCTCGAGGAAGCAGGCCAGGTACTCGGGGCGCTCCCGAACGTCCTCGACGACGACGGTCCGGTTCTCCCGGGCCGCGAGCCCGCACAGCCCCTGGCCAATGGGGATCACCGTGTGCTCCGTCGCCTGATCGCCGGCCCATCCGCCGAGCCGCAGGAGCGGCCCGTCGAGGCGATAGACCCCCACCCACCGGAAGTGCCGGAACTCCGCGTGGAGGAACCTACAGACCTCGGCGAGCGCCGCGTCGCCCTGGAGCCGGGCGAGGACGGCGTCGATCTGGAGGAGCGCCGGAGTCACCTGCCGGCCCGGGACCGTCATCGACCCGCCGTCCTAGGTCGGGAGCGCCGAGGGGGAGAATTCCCGGCGGGCCGGTGCGGCCGACCTGCCGTTTGAACTCCCGAGGCGTATTCCGCCACGAGCTTTCCAGACTCGCGCCGTACCGGACTGAGCCACCTCGGCACGCCCGGAAGGCTCGGTGGGCCCCACCCCGATAAGCTTGACGGCGACAGAGAGGCCGGGGGCGGCGGCCACCGGCCGAGTCCTCGATTGCTACTTCGGAGCCGGGGAGGGGGGACCTACGAGCGGGCCGGTCGCAGCGTACGGTCGAGGACGGCGGCGATCACGCCCCCGAGGATCGGGGCGACCCAAAAGATCCAGTCCTGCTGGATCGCCCAGTTCCCGGAAGACCAGAACGCCGAGAGCACGGCGGGGGCGAAGCTTCGCGCCGGGTTGATCGAGGCGCCGTCGATGGGGATCGCCACGAGGTTCGTCATGATGAGGGTGAGACCGATCCCGACCGGGGCGAGGTTGCGGGCACTCCCTTCGGAGCGGGTCGCGAAGAGGATGACAAAGACGAGGAAGAAGGTGAAGACCGTCTCGAGGACGAACACGGCTCCCCAGCCGAAACCGGCGCAGGCGACCGATCCGCTCGCATAGCACTGGGAGGCGAGGGCGCTCGATTGGGCGGTCGGGAAGAAGTTCGAGTTTCCGTACGCGATCCCCGCGATCGCCCCGATCCCGAGGATGCCTCCGGCGAGCTGAGCGATGATGTACGGGACCACGTTGCGCGCCGGGAAACGGCCCGCGATCCAGGCACCGACCGTTACGGCGGGGTTGAAGTGGGCACCGGAGACGTCGCCGAGGGCGTAGATGAGGCCGATCAATCCGAAGCCGACGGAGAGCGAGATCAGCACCACCCGCTCGAGCGGGTTCGGGAAGGTCGAGAGGCTGAACACCGCGGCTCCGCCGACCGCGACGAGGAGCCCGAAGGTCCCGGCGAACTCGGCGAGGTATTGCTGAGTGCGGGTGTAGGTCATCTCCGGGGCCTGGGGAGCCGGGTATTTACAATCTCCGCCGGACCTCGACCGGGCGCGTTCGCGGGCGGGGCCCGCCGGGGGTTCGCTCAGTAGTCGGGTCGAGGACTCCAGCCACAGTGACTGCAGCCGATCGCGCGTTGGTTCGACGGGATCTCGGCCCCGCATTCCGGACACGGAAGGGGCTCCGGCCCGAGGAGGGAGAGGCAGTCGAAGCACGCCCCACCCCGACGATCGTCGGGGAGGACCACGAGCTCCTTCCCGCAGAACGTGCAACGCTGGAATCGATCCTCGGCGGCGGAATAGACGCGATGGTCCGCAAAGGAAAGCATGTGAGCCGCGCGAGCGGCGAGGCCGTACATAAGGGCTTGGCAGGCCGGTGCGACCGGAAGTCGCCGGAGCGACTCGACACCCGTTCCCAGGCTCGGATCGCCGGCGTTTTTCTCGACGACCGGACCGTCGGCGGGCACCCGAATGCCGCCGGGCTACGGGTCTCGCCAGCGGGCCTTTACCGAGGCGAGCGCGAGCAGGCCGATCGTGAACGCGATCAAGACGCCCCAGTCGGTCAGCCGCGCCACGACCGAGAGTGGCTCGAGCCCGAAGGCGTTGCGCATCAGATCGGCGGCGTAGGTGGTCGGCGAGAGATAGGCAACGGGTTGGAGGCTAGTGGGGAGGAAGCTCACCGGGTAGTAGACCGGGGGGAGCACGGTCAGCGCGAGGGAGACGAGGGTCGAGAAGATGAACGTCTCCCGAACGTCGGCGAAGTACGTCGCGAGCGTGAAGCCGAGGCCGGAAGCGAACGCCCAGACGAGCAAGAGGACCGGGAGCACCTCGGCCACGGTCCAGAGGGAGACCGGGGCATTGAGCACCCAGAGGACGGCGAACAGGACGATCCCGGGGATCGAGTAGACGAGCTCCGAGAGGGCGATCCCGGCGACGTACGTCGGCGCCTCGACGGGGGAGGCCACGATGAGGTCCTGGAGCTTGAGGTCCTGACGGTAGTGGGACATGTCCGACTGCAGGCTCGTCCCGATCGTGACCATCGTCAGGACCATGCCGCCCGCGACGGCGTCTTTCAGGAGCAGGCCGTGGGAGGCCACGGCGATGAAGAACAGGAAAGAGAGCGGCGAGGCGATGACCCCGAGTAGGTAGAGCGGCTGGGTGCGCATCGGCACGATGCCATTCATGTAGGCGAGGGTCAGCAGCGCGCGGAACCGGTGGCGCCCCGTCACGGCCCGCCGTCTCCTTCCTCGCCCTCGGCGGGGGCGTCCTGGTCGATCGGCCGGCCGACGATCTGCAGGAAGATGTCCTCGAGGCTCACCGGGCCGAGGGCGACCCTGGCCCCCCGCTCGAGGGCGGTCAACGCGAGCTCCCGGGCGGACTTCTCCCGCGCGAAGACGAGGAATCCCCCGTTGAACGGGCTCACTTCCCCGTACGGCTCGAGCTCGGGACGGGTGAAGCCCCCCTCGATGGAGACCCGATAGGGCCACCGGACGCTCTCCCGGATCTCCGTCGGGGATCCCTGGATCTTGACCTGGCCCCCCTCGAGGAGCGCGAGGTGGTCGGAGAGCGCCTCGGCCTCGTCGAGGTAGTGCGTCGTCAGGAGGACGGTCCGGCGGTCGCGCTTCGCTCTTCGGATCGCCGCCCAGACCTCCCGGCGGGCGAACGGGTCGAGCCCGGTCGTCGGCTCGTCGAGGAAGACCACCTCGGCGTCGGAGGCGAGGACCATCGCCACCATCGCCCGTCGTCGCATCCCCCCGGAGAGCTGGCTCACGAGGCGCTTGCGGACCGTCGTGAGGCTCAGCTCATCGAGGATCGCGTTCGTCCTTCGACGAGCGTCGATGCGGTCGGAGCCCCGCATCATCAGGTAGAGGAAGACGAGCTCGTCGACGTGGAGGAAGTACAGGGGCCGGGACTCCTGGGGGACCGCGGCGATCGAGAGGCGGACCTCGTTCGCCTCCCGCACGACGTCGTGCCCGAGGACCGTCATGCGACCGGCGCTCGGGAGGAGCTGGGTCGCCGCGATCCGCACGAACGTGGTCTTCCCGGCGCCGTTGCGGCCGATGAGCCCGTAGATCTTCCCCTTCGGGATCGACAGGTTGACCCCGGAGAGGGCGTCGATGGAGTGCCGACCGATCTCGTAGCGCTTCGAGACGCCCTCGGCGACGATCGCCGAACCGCTCGGTTCGGACGATCGCAAGGAGTCGGACACGGTCAGGCCCGGATGCCTAGGAGATGACTTCGGCCAGTCGGCCCTGCTCCCGGGCGGTCTTGAGCTCGAGGGCGATCCGGCGCCCCATCGAAAGTTGGGGCCGGATGAGGTCGGAGTAGCTCGAGCCGGAGACGAAGAGGTTCGTCCCGGCGACGATCCGCGTGGAGATCTCGAAGACCTTGAAGACGAGGTCCTCGGTCATGATCCCCTCGACGCAGAACGGCCCCACCATCCCGCCGAAGAGCTCGATCGACCGCGAGACGATGCGGGCCCCGACGTCGAAGACCTGGGGGAGCAGGGACTCCCGCAGGACGACCGGAACGTTCCCCGTCACCACGAACGTCGGCCGGATCCCGGCGCGGAGGAGCTCCTCCTGGGCCCCCAACTTGTAGAGCTCGTCGATGTTCGCCTCGTCCCGCCGGTCCATGCCGAGGAGCTCGAGCGAGCCGTGGCCGACCCGGTAGCCGGATTGCGAGATCGGGGAGTAGAAGAAGTGGATGTAGTACCCGAGTCCCGAGGACGTACTCCTGGATCACATAGGGGCCGGTGGGCCGGAAGTCCTTGAGCGCTTCCCGGTTCTTCGCGAGGAAGAACCCCTTGCCGCCTTTGGCCCCATAGTACTTCACGATCACCGGCCCGTCGACCTCGGAGGCGTCGTTGAACCGCTCCGGCATGAGGACGCCGGCCGACTCGAGCCAGACCCGCTCCTTCTCCCGGTCGGATTCCCACCCGATCACGGCTCGGTTGCCGAAGACCGGTACCGGGAGCTTCTGGAACGCCTCAGCCCCGAGGTACTCGACGAAGGAGCCGTGCGGCACGAGGACCGAGTTCTCCCGGTTGAGCTCCTCGGCTCGGTCCGTGATCTCCCGGACCTCGGGGACCGAGAGGAACTTGTCGGGACGGCCGAGCGGGAACGCTTCGTAGAACCTCGGGGGCGGGCCCCGGCAGATCCCGAGTGTGGGGAAGCCCTCCGAGCGGGCGCCGTGGAAGATCTGGAGGGAGGAGTGGGAGCAAAGGGTGGCGATCGTCGGCGTCGAATCGCGGAGGGGCCCGGTACCGGGCCGGTTCCGAGAGCTGGACTCCCATAGCGAGCGACACCGGGTCGGGGATTTGAGTTTGATGTGGGTCCGAGCGCACCCGAGGGGTCCGACGGCGCCCGTGGGGCGCCGGGCGCAGGCGGCCCGGACTCCGAGACCGCCCATCCCCGGGGCGGGCGCGATCCGCCGATCGTCCGATCAGGACCCCGTTTCGGCGCCACTCTCGAGGTCCCAGTACCACTGCACTCGGCGCGCCCGGCGTCCCGCGAGGCGGGAGCGGAGCTCGGGGTCGACGGTCCGGTCCTTGAGCAGCCGGAGGACCGATTCCGGGTCGTCGGCTCGGGCCTTGTCCGAAAGGCCGAGTTCCTCGAGCAGGGTCGGCAGGTCCTCGCCCTCGTAGGTCCACCTCGCTTCGACCTTACGACGCGCGAGCCCGCCATGCCCCGGGATCCGGTGGACCCCGAACCGCTGGGCTGCGTCGTGGAGCTCCTGGGCGGTGCGCCGGAGCTCCTCGTCGATCCGGCGCTCGTCGTTGCGGAGGGTCGCGAACCGGTCGACGAGGTCGGCGAGCCGTTCACGCTCGCCCTCGGGGACCTCCTTGAATTCGGGACAGATGGACCGGAAGTCACAGCGCGGGCACTGCCGGCCTGGCGTCGGCTCGAACGCCTCGGAACGGATCCCGTCACGGGCCGATCCGACCCGATCGTAGAGGGCCCCGATCGAATCCTTCGGCCGGGGGGGGACCGAGAGCGGCCGGAGGAAACGGAGGTGGTAGAGGGTGAGCGACTCGACAGGCTGGGCGAAGTTGCGCTCCACGAGCACCTGGTAGAGGGCGAGCTGGTCGGACTCCCGGGCGTCGTCCTGGCTCAGCTCCCGGCTCGTCTTGTAATCGACGATATCGAGCCCCCCGGTCGGGGTCTCGTCGATCCGGTCGATGTAGCCGTGGATCCGGATCCCGTCCCACCGGGTTTCGAGGTGGCTCTCGATGGCGACCGGGTGGGGAGGGCTGCGCTCGAGGGTCCCGTAGTAGGAGGTGAGGATCTCGACGCCGAGCCGGCGGTACCGCTCCTCCTCCTCGGAGGAGGAGTACCCCTCCGATACCCAAGACGACCGGTACAGCTCGAGCAGCGCGTCCAGCGCCATCAGGCGGCCCACTGGCGCGGTCGATCCCGAGGGCCATCCGTCGAGGGTCGTCTGGGCGCGGCCGACCGGCGGTTGGGCGGGGACGAGCGGCCGAAGGAGTTCCTCGAGCGCGGTGTGGACGGTCCGTCCGAACGAAAAGTACCCGCGGGGCGCCTCCTTTAGGCCGTCGACGTAGAGGAACTTCCACCGGAGGGGGCACTCGAGGTAGGCGCGTACCGAGGAGTAGCTGAGCAGGGGATCGGCGGAGACCACGGAGCGCCGAGACGAAGTTAGAAGATATCGTTGGTCCGTGGGCGGGGCCCTCGAGGGCCCCGCGACCCGCCTAGTGGCTCGCGACGGCGGCGACCACTTCGGGAACGCCGCCCTCCCGGGGGATCGGCAGCGTGCCCCGGGCCTGCGGGTTGGCGAGGTTCTTCGGGAGCCCGAGGAGGTCGAGGAGCTCTTTGTAGTGGTTGCGGATCGTCACGGGGGTGACGTTCGCGACGGCCGCAATGCGGTCCTGGCTCCGCGGCTCGCCCATCAGGTTCGAGGCGATGTAGATGATCGTCGCGAGGATCCCATTCGGGAGCACTCCCGAGGTCGAGTAGACCTGCTCGACCTGCTCGAGGAGCTCGAGGACCTTGTGCCGGACCTCCTTCGAGAGGTTGAGGTCCTGGGTGAACCGAACGAGGTAGTCCCGCGGCTCGACGGGCTTGAGCCCGAGCTTGAGCTCGCGCGCGAGCAGGGTGTACGCCCGGCCAACCTCGATCTTGGTGGCCTTGGAGTGGGCGATGATCTCCTTCATCGTCCTCGGCACGTGGCATTGGCGGCACGCCGCGTAGACGCTCGCCGCGACGAGCGCGACGATCTTCTTCCCGCGGGTCGCCTTGTGCTCGAGCGCGCGTCGGTAAATGTAGGTCGCCGACTCCTTGACCTCCCGAGAGAGGCCGAGGACCCCGGCGAGCCGGTTGAGCTCCCCGAGGGCGACGACGAGGTTCCGCTGGTGGGTCCGGGCGGCCCGGAGACGATGGTTGAGCTTGCGGAGATGGTAGAACTTCACCGAGGCGTGCCTCGAAAGGCTGTTGCCCTGGAAGTCGCGCGTCGGGACCCCGATCTCGCTGAACAGCCCCTTGTCGGGCATGAGGGGGGAGATGACCGGACCCCAGCCCCGGGCCTCCCGGCCAGTGTCCTCCTTGCTGCCCCGCTGGCCGCGGTCCGAAACGAGGGCGCTCGCGTCGACGACGAGGCCGCAGTCGGCGCAGACGATCTCCCCGCGGATGTCGTCGCGGGTCAGGTGGGTCGAGCCGCATTCAGGGCAGACGTCGTTGTCGGGGGTGGTCGCGGCCGGGACTGGGCGGTCGTTGGCGGAGAAGCTCGAAAGAGGGGTCGGCGAAGGCGGCTTGGCCGCTGTCGGGCGATGCGAATTCTTCAGGTTTGAAGTGCTCTTCGCTGACATGTGTATCGGATAAGCATGACGGGGCAGTAGTATTTAAACTCACGCCCCGGTTATGTTACGCCTGTTCAAACAAGACCTACACCGTCGGTTCGTCGACACGGCCGAGGGCAGCCATGGGTCCCCCCCATTTCACCTGGTCCTAACTTGGTTGATCGTGTCGCCAAACGGACCCAGACACGACGAGGAAGCGCCCGACAGTGGCTCGGCCCTTGCCGGATCTCAGCGGAGGTCCTGCCCCGTCGCGACCCCCCCCGGACGTCGCGGAGGGGCCGAAGAAGAGATGGGATCACCGCCCCGAGGGCCGTCCGTATGGGTGGTGGAACGGCCGTTGGGGGTCCTGCGGGGGGGATCGTGCTCCTCGAGCGTCTGGCCCGGAATCACGACGAGGTGATAGTGAACACGCAACCACGGGCGGCGTGGCGGGACGGGTCCGGCTCGGAGACATCGAACTCGGACCCGAGCCGGTGCTCAAGGGCGGCCTTGAGCATCATCGGGCACAGGCGTCGGCCGACCTCCGGGGACTCCCGGACGCAGGCGAAGCACTGGGTCACCTTAAGGGTGAGCGGCCGGTTCCGAACGACTTCGAGTCGCCCCAGGGCATTCCCCCGATAGTAGGTCACCAGCGAGCGGCTGACCTCCTCGGGGGTTTCCCCCTCGAGCGACTCCCCGACCTGGCGGCCGAGCTGTCGGCCGACCGCTTCGATCATGTCCGGGAGCGCGAACCGCATCTCCGAGATCCCGCTCGCTCGCATGCCGAGCGTAGCGATCTCCCTCAGACGCGCGAGCGGCTCCTCCGAGTCGTCCGAGCGCAGTGAAAGCGTAGGACGCTCGGACATTTCGAGCTCGACCAAGCGGCCCTCGACCGGTTTGGACCTCACCCACAACGGTCGGAAATACTCCTGGACGAGCTGGCGGAACGAGGGGGAGCTCGACCAGACCGCGACCTGGGAGGTCCCGTAACCCCCGATGCCCGCCGGCCCGGAGACGTACGCGACCGCACCGACCCGGTCGACGATCATCGCGCGGGTTCCCACCGGGTGATTACTGTGGCGAACGTCCGCGAACGAGGCGAACAGCTTCACCTCGCCCCGGTTCGTCGGGAGCACGTCCGTGACCACGCGGACGCGCACGCCGCGGTCATGGGCCGTCCGGAATGCCCGGTCGATCCCTCCCGAGATCGCGAGCTGGAGCGCGCTCCCCGGGATCGAAGCCACGACCTCGGTCTTAGCCGTCCCGATCCGACGGACGAGGAACTTGTAGATCTCCCCCTGCCCTTCGAGGACGGTGAACTTCTGGGGGTCGGGGGGGTTGACGTCGAGGAGCCCCGACTTGAGGTCCTCGAGCGTGTGCAACCGGTCGGACTCGAGCCGTCGGACCCGCTCCGTGGCGGATCGGATCCAACGGTCCATGAGGTCCTCCGGGGGTAGGGCCTCGAGACGCATCGGACGGCGGCTCGTCGCCCGCAGCAGCCCCAGCACCTCGAGGTGCTTGATGAACCGATAGGCCTCGACCCGGTGCATCGCGGCGACGCGCGCGAGCTCCGACGCGGTCTGGGGCCCTTCTCGGACCGCCGCGAGATAGATTCGGGCCGCCCGCTCGGGGACTCCGTGCTGGAGCAACTGATCGTGCAGGCGTCCCCCCGGGGCCGACACATCCGTATGGGGGCGCGCCGAGTTAAAAGTCCCACCCCGTCGGACGGACTCGGGCGGTCCCGCCCCGCCCGATCGGCTCGAGGTCGTCGAAAGGGTGGCCGGACCGGAGAGATGGGAGCGGTTCCTAAAGCCGCCCGCGCAGGAGGCGCCGGGCCTTGGGGGCTGAACCCGCGAGACCGAGGTCGAGGAGGCGGCGGAGAAGCTCCTCGTGCTTGCGTTCGTCGGCCTCCATGCTCTCCCACAGGAGATGCATCATCCCCCCTAGGTTGCGCCCAAGGTCGATCCCCTCGCTGGCCTCGGCGGCGTGTTCCCGCTCGATGAGCCGCTCGACCTCGGCCCGGGTGATGCCGGTCGGAGCGCTCGCGGAGACGCCCCGGTCGAGATAGGCCGCGAGCGAGGCCACGATCTCGGCGTGCCGAAGACTATCCGAGGCGATCTGCCGGAAGAGGGCGCGTGTGAGTTCGTCGCGCGAACGCTGGGCGAGCCGCATGCACTCGGCGACCGCCGCTTGTTCGCCCGCAATCCGCTTGCGGAGCCATTTCGGAAGTCGCCGGCGGACCTCAGCGGAGGGGGCGCCCGGGAAATGGGCCGTCGGGGACGCACGACGGGAGGCGGGCCTCTCCGAGAGGGTGATCGCGGCCTGCAGGACCGCGCGCGGGCCGGACGCGCCGGCCATCGAGCTCGAGCGCCGTGACCCGGGCGATCCGACGGGCCGGCTCGTCCTCAAGGAAACGGGCGAGCGGTCCACCGAGCCGCTTCCCGGAAAGGTACCTGGGAGACCGAGGAAGGGACGACTCCGAGGAGCGTCGCTGCCTGGCGCTCGGGGAGCCCGAACTGTTCGACGAGCTCGCGGGCCACGAGCACCTGGATCGCCTGGACGCTCGCGACGGGGGAGGGGAGACCTCCGGGACTGGGTCGCCGCCCGTTCGCGGCCTTCTTCCGTCGGTCCGTTCCGAGCCGGGCTTGAGGAGTTCGGCCAGCGACCGGGGCGTCCATCGTCAGAGGGCGTTCACGGCGAAACCGACCACGAACCCGATGAGGACCCCGAAGTACACGAGCCGGTTCCGTCGGACCGACGCCGCCTTCGATTCGAGCGGGCGGAACGCGACCCGGAGCATCGGCAGGATGACGTAGGCGATCGCGCCGATCGCGAGGGCGTCGAAGAAGACGAGGAAGAGATCGCTGCTCCAGAAGTACCCGATCGCCCCACCGAGGATGGTGGGAACCGCCCCGATCAGGAAGAGCCCCGTCATCGTCCGCACGTCACGGGGCGCCCCCGTGCCGAGGAACGGGGAGGCGATGGGGAATCCCTCGGTCATGTTCTGGAGGAAGAACCCGACGAAGACCACCGCCAGGATCCCGACGGTCCCCGCGCTCCAGTTCACCCCGAAGACGAGTCCCTCGGTGAGGTTCTGAAGTCCGATCCCGAGCGCGATGATGGAGGCGGTCGCGAGCGCGGAGTGCTCGACCGGGGGCACGGTCGGATCGGTCGGCGCGGGCGTGGGGACGTTACGGCTCGGGAAATAGTCGACGGCCATCAATCCGAGGAAGACCCCGGTGAAGGCCGCCGCGAAGACGAACGAGTAGGTCGGATCGGCGACGTAGCCGTTCGGGTACAGGATCACCGCCGCGTTGCCGAAGACGTCCGCCAGCAGGAAGACCAGGATCCCGATCGCCCCCGCGTTGAGCCCGACCGCCCACCGGCCCTGGGCGCGCTTGAGATAGACCACCGGCAAGGAGAGGAAGATGGAGAGCCCCATCGCCGTCGTCAGGGCGATGAAGAGCGGGAAATCGGACACGCTGGACCCGTCGACGCGACGGCGGTCCTATAAGCGTATCGCGTGTGAATGGCACCTCGACGGCATTCACTATGTGAACATGCCGGCCGGACCTCGCCACCGGCCGCCGAGGGCTCCCACGGAGTCGAAGCGAATGGTGGGGCCGTGGAGCCCCTCGCGGGCTCGAGCCCGCGGAACCTAGAGGGCCGCCTGGAAGTCTTCGATCGTGAGGGTGTAGGGGGTCTCGAGGCCCGAGCGGGCCCTCAGGACCTCCCGGGCGAGCAGCCAGTAGACGGTGGCGAGGGCGACCCGTCCCTTGTTGTTCGCCGGGATCACGAGGTCGACGTGCCGGGTCTCATTGTTGACGTCGCACAGACCGACCACCGGGATCCCGATGGAGACCGCCTCCGAGAGCGCCTGCTGGTCGGTCGCCGGATCGGTGACGAGGAGGGCCTTCGGCTCGAAGTACTCCTCGAGGTTGGGGTTCGTGAGACAGCCCGGAACGAACCGCTCGGAGAACGAGACCGCGCCGGTGGTCTTGGCGAAGATCTTCACCGGCTTCTGGCCGTACTGCCGCTGAGAGACGGCGAGGATCTGGTCGGGGGGAAAAGCGGCGAGGAACTTGGCCGCGATGCGGATCCGCCGGTCCGTCTCTCGGATATCGAGGACGTGGAGGCCGTCGAACCGGACCTTGTAGACGAACCGCCGCATCGAGGCGGACTTCTGCTGGGTCCCGATGTGGACCCCGCTCGTGAGGTAGGTCTCTTCCGGGAGCAGGAGCTCGCCCGGCTGGGTGTCCTGGGCGTCCGAGGGGCTCGTCAGCCCCTCCTCGATCCCGGCCTCGCTCGGCATGCTAGGGGGTTCCTCGGGCCGCGCCGAGACGCCGGAGTTCATTTAGCTTTGCCACGCGCTCCCCGCCGAGGAGGCCGCATTTCAGGCCGGCCGAGCCGAACCCGACGGCGAGGTGGGCCAGCCAGCTCTCGGGCGTCTCCCCGGACCGGTGCGAGGTCACGGTCGCCATCCCCCGGCTCCGCGCGAGGTCGACCGTCTCGAGGGTGTCGGAGAGCGTGCCGACCTGGTTGACCTTGATGAGGACGGCGTTCGTGCTGCGGGCGTCCACCCCCGCACGCAGTCGGTCCGCCCGGGTCGTATAGAGATCGTCCCCGACGATGAGCGCCTTCGCCCCGACGGAGCGGGTCAGGGCGGCGAACGATTCGTAGTCCTCCTGGTCGAACGGGTCCTCGACGTACGCGAGGCTGTACCGGTCGACGAGGTGCTCCACGAAGCCGAGCTGCCCGGCGGCGTCGAGCGTCTGCTCCCGGTACCGGTAGCGGCCGTCCCGGTAGAACTCGCTCGCGGCGAGGTCGAGCCCGGGGTGGACCGCGAGGTGGAGCGTTTCCGAAGCGGCCCGGCAGCTCTCCGAGAGGAGCTCGATCGCCTCCACGTTCCCGATCGACGCGACCCAGCCCCCCTCGTCGCCCCGGCCCAGGGCCCGACCGGGGTATTTGGTGTGCAGGGCCTCGCCGACGGCCCGGTGGACGGCGAGCGCGACCCGGACCGAGTCGTCGGGCCGGGCCTCGGGGGCGAACGCGATGAACTCCTGGATGTCCGGGCCCCCGATCGCGTGCCGGCCGCCGTTCAAGCAGTTCCCGACGATCGCCGGGAACCGGTCCGGAACTCCTCCCGGGCGCTCGACGGAGCGGGCGAGGGTCTCGTGCCGGGCCTGGGCCCGAGCGATCGCCGCGGCGATGGAGATCGCCGTCGCGGTGTTCCCGCCGATGGCCGCGAAGTTCGGCGTCCCGTCGAGGCGGTGGAGCTCGGCGTCGACCGCGCGGGAGTCCTCGACGAGGAGGCCGCGAAGCCCCGCTTCGAGGCGCGACGTCTGGGGGAGGACGGCGGCGACGCCGCCGGGGGGGAACGCGACGACCTCGTGGGTCCCGGTGCTCGCTCCGCTCGGGGCGGAGGCCCGGCCGACCACCGTCGGGTCGTCGGTCCCGAGGGTCGCCTCGACGGTCTCCGAACCCCGGCTATCGTAGACCATTCGGAGGGCGAGCGTCCGGAACGCGGTCACGGACCCTCGACGAACTCCACGAGGGTGCCGTGGAACGTCGAAGGGTGGGCGAATCCGACCTTCCGACCCCGGGCGCCCGGCAGGGCGACCTCGTCGATCACCCGGCCGCCCCGCGCCCGGACCCCGGCCAACGCGACGTCGACCGAGGGGACCCGGAACGCCACATGGTGCAACCCTTCGCCCCGCTTCTGAAGGAATCGGCCCACGGCTGAATCGGGATCGGTCGGTTCAAGGAGCTCGAAGTGGCTCTCGCCGGCCTCGAGGAAGACCGCCCGGACCTTCTGGCTCTCGACGACCTCCGGGGTGGTGGCTTGGGTGGCGAGCAGCGGCTCGAACACCTTGAGGGACGCTTCGATGCTTTGGACCGCGAGGCCGACGTGATCGATCCGCATCGCTAGAACGCCCTCGGGGGCCGGTACTCGCCGAAGAGCTCCCGCCACGTCTGGGCGATCTCGCCGAGGGTCGCTCCGGCCCGGACCGCGGCGAGCACCGGGGGCAGGACGTTCCCGCCGGACTCCGTGGCCCGGCGAAGCGCGTCGACAGAGTCCTGAGTCCGGGTGGCGTTGCGGCGCTTGCGCCAATCGGCGACGCGCTTGCGCTGCCGGGCCTCGCGCGCCTTGAGGTCGCCGCCCGGGGGCCGAGCGCGCTCGCGCTCGCCCGGGAAGAGCGTGAACCCCGGGTGCCCCTCGAGGAGGTCGTTGACGCCGACGACGATCTCCTCCTTGCGCTCCCGGGCGAGGGCGGTCCGGTACGCCTCGCGGGCGATCTCGCCGGTGAAGAAGCCTCGGTCCACCGCGGCGAGCGCCCCCCCGAGCTCATCGATGCGGGAGAGGTAGGTCTCGGCCTCTTCCTCGATCCGATCGGTCAGCTCCTCGAGGACGTACGCGCCCCCCAGGGGGTCGACCGTAGAGGCGACCCCGGACTCCTCCGCGAGGAGCTGCTGGGTCCTTAGCGCGAGGCGGGCGGCCGGTTCGCTCGGGAGGCTCAGCGCTTCATCGAGGGCATTGGTGTGCAGGGATTGGGTGCCGCCCAGGACCGCCGAGAGGGCTTCGAGGGTCGTGCGGACGACGTTGAGTTCGGGCTGCTGGGCCGTCAGCGAGGAGCCGGCGGTCTGCGTGTGGAAACGCAGCTGCTGGGACCTGGGGTTCTTCGCTTCGAACCGGTCGCGGACAATCGACGCCCAGAGCCGCCGGGCGGCCCGGAACTTCGCGATCTCCTCGAGGAAGTTGCGGTCGGCGGAGAAGAAGAAGGAGAGCCTCGGGAGGAACTCATCGACGTCGAGGCCCCGCGCCCGCACCGCCTCGACGTAGGCGATGGCGTTCGCGAGGGTGAAGGCGACCTCCTGCACGGCCGTCGCCCCGGCCTCGCGCATGTGGTAGCCGGAGACCGAGAGGTAGTTCCACTTCGGCATCTCCCGCGTCGCGAACTCGACGAGATCGACGGTGAGCCGGAGGGACGCCGCCGGGGGATAGATGTACGTTCCCCGGGCGATGTACTCCTTCAGGATGTCGTTCTGAACCGTCCCGCCCAGCTCGGCGCGCGGGACCCCCTGGGCCTCGCCGACCGCGACGAGCAGCGCCGTGAGGATGGGCGCGGTGGCGTTGATCGTCATCGAGACCGTCGCTTGGCCGAGCGGGATCCCGCGGAACAGTCGCTCCATGTCGCCGAGGGAGGTGATCGACACCCCGACCCGGCCGACCTCGCCCCGGGCGCGGGTGTGGTCGGAGTCGTAGCCGATCTGGGTCGGCAGGTCGAAGGCCACGGAGAGTCCGGTCTGTCCGCTCTTGAGGAGGTAGTGGAACCGTCGGTTCGTCTCCTCCGCATCCCCGAACCCCGAGTACCTGTCGGAAAGTCCAGAGCCGACCGCGGTACATCGTCGACTGGATCCCCCGGGTGTAGGGGTAGCGACCGGGGAAACCGACCTGTTCGAGGTAGTAGCCGTCGGGGTCGTCGGGGGGGCCGACGACGAGGGGGATCCGGCCGCCCTCGGCCCGGGGCCCGATCTGGGCTTTGGCGTCCGATTCCCAGCGGGTCCGAGCCGCGCTCGCTGGTCGGCGCGCGCCCATTGCCGGCATCGACGCCGGGCCGCTTATTACGTCGCCTCGGCGCCGCCCACGAGGGGCCAGAGCGCCGAGAGGTCGACCTCGAACCAGACCGCGGGGACGGGGACGCGGAGCTCGGCGAGGAGCGCCGGGTGGATCTCCCCAAGCTCGGCGATGGTCTCCCCGGCGAGGCGGACCCGGGCGGCCCGGCCGGCGATCGTCCCGGGGAGCTCGGCGGGCTCCCGTACGCCCACCCCCGCGACGGCCCCCGTCAGGTAGTCGACGATCGAGGCGGCCTCGGCGAACCCCGCGCGCTCGTCGGCGATGATCGCCCCCGCGTGCACCGCGGTCCGAGCCCCGGTCTCGCTCCGCGGGGCGGCGAGGATCACCGGACCGATCTCGTAGAACCGCTGGGGGTAGCCCGAGCGCCGGTTGTCCTCGAGGGTGGCGATGAGGGAGAGCTCGAGCGCGTCCCGGAGCCGCTCGAAGAGGTCGGAGACCGGGTTCGTCAGCCGCAGCGCGGAGGCGCGGTTGAGCCGCGTCACGGCGGCCTCGGGGACGAGGACGGGGGAGAAGACCTCCGAATAGCCAAGACCGAGAAGGAGGTCGCCGATCCGGTCCCGGAACCGACTCTCCCGGCTCCGTCCCCCGAGGGTCCGGGAGGGCGGGACGACCCCGTCCTCCACCCGGAGCCCGCGGGCGAGGATCACTTCCTCGACGAGATCGACCTCCTGGAGAAGGTCCGGTCGCCAAGGCGGGACCTCCACCTCCCACCCGTGGGGGACGGCCCGAGCCGAGAGGCGGGCGGTCGAAAGGCCGTGCTGGACCTCGTCCGCCGCGAACGCTCGCCCGGCGATCGCGTCAAGGGCCGCCGAGCGGAGCGGGATCGTTCGGGGACCGAGGAACATCGGACCCGATGGTTCGGGCTCGGCCGGGCGGACGGGCACCGCCGCCAACGACCATCCCCGAGCGGCGAACACCACCGAGAGGAGTCCGAGGGCCTCGAAGACCCGGGCCGACCGGGTCCCCGTCGATTCGAGGAAGAGCGCCTGGTCCCCGACGCGCACCTCCCCGAGGGGACGGGCGTTCAGGATCGGCGGGAGGCTCAAGAGGCCCCCCGAGGCGTCCCGGAGCGTGAGCATCTCGCCCTCCCGCGCCCCGAGCGCCCCGTAGCGCGTCGCCATCGGGTGCACCGCAAGGAACCGGGCCCCGTCGATCGGCTCGCTCCCCTCGAGCGGCACGACCGAGATCGAGCCGACCGGCTCGAGGGCGTAGCGGATCGGAGGGCGGAGCCGCTCGAGGGGGTAGAGGCCGAGGCTCGCGAGCCTTCGGTCGAACCCTACCGTGGCGTGGAGCGTCTCCTGGAACCGGACCGCCTCGGCGAGCAGCCCCTCGTCGATCCCCTCGGGACCCGGCGCCTGGGCGATCAGGGCCGCGATCTTGGGTCGAAGTGGAACGACCGACGGATCGGCCGCGACCGCCCAGGTGGGGTCGAGGGCGACCGGCCTCGGCCGGAGGAGTCCGTGCGCCTCGCCCAGCACTCCCTGCAGGTAGAGTCCGAGCCCCCCTTCGCTCAGGAGGTCGAGGCGGTCCGGGGTGACCTCGAGCGTCAGGTCGTCGCCGTTGGCGTGGGCCTCGGCCTTCGAGGCGAAGAGACGCTCCTCGAGCGCGTGGGGGTCGGGCGGCCGGGAGAGCATCGAGGCGACCCTTCGGTAGGAGAGCGTCGCCTTCGGCATCAGACCGGCCCCCGGCGCAAGCGGGCGAGGTCGTCGAGGAAGAGCTCGCGGATGTCGCTCACGCCGAGGCCGACCATCGCGAGCCGCGTGACGCCGATCCCCCAGGCGGCCACGGGCACCTCGACGCCGAGCGGGCGGAGGACCTCGGGCCGGAAGAGGCCGCCCGGAAAGACCTCGATCCAGCCGAGCCGGGGGTGGCGCACGTACCCCTCGACCGAGGGCTCGGTGAACGGGAAGTAGCTCGGACGGAACTTGAGCTCGTGGATGCCGATCGCCTCCGCGAGGGCCCGGAAGATCCCGAGGAGGTCCCGGAGGCTCGTGCCTTCCTCCCCGAGGACGCCCTCGCACTGCTGGAACTCGACGTGGTGCGTCGCGTCGACTGCGTCCCGCCGGAAGTTCCGGTCGAGGCTGTACATCCGGAACGGCGGGCGGGGGTGGGCGGCCATGAACCGGGCGCTGACCGCGGTCGTCTGGGAGCGCATCACGGGACGCCGCGCGATCGCGCGGTCGTACGGGCTCCGCCATCCCGCCGAGAGCGGTCCGGCGTCGCCGGGGAGGGGCCGGCCCTCGTGGGCCGCCGCGACGCGCTCGAGGAGCTCGGGCGCCGGCCCCTGACCCTCGATCCCGCGAACCGACAGGACGTCGTGGATCGAGCGGGCCGGGTGCTCCTGGGGCATGAAGAGCGCGTCGGCGTTCCAGAACTCCGTCTCGACGAGCGGCCCGCTCGCCTCGGAGAAACCGAGGCCGACCAGGATCTCCTCGAACTCCGTGAGCCAGGCCCGGTACGGGTGCGGCCGGGCGCCGCTCGCTCGCGGGACCGGCGCGCGCACGTCGTAGGCCCGGAACGTCGCTCGCTCCCACCCTCCGTCCTTAAGGAGCGCCGGAGTGAGGGCACCGAGGGCCTCGGGGCCCTCGGCGAGGGGGATCGCCCGTCCCTCCTCGGACGCGCTCCAATGGCGTCGGGTGTACCGATCGACCTCGACGAGGCCCCGCCGGACGAGGCCGCGGATGACCGTCGAGTCCGGGGGCGGCCCCCCGGCCCCGATCGCGGCGAGCGCCTCTTCCTCGGGGAACCGCCCGGGCGCGGCCACGTCGCTGCGGGCGACCGGCATCCCCGGCCCGATCAGGCCTCGCCGCCTCAGGATCCCGATCGCCGCCGAACGCTCCTCCTCGGACATCCCCAGCCCGGCGAGGGCCTCGGGTCCGAGCGGGGACGTCGAACGCTCGACCGCCTCAAGGAGCCGACGCTCCGGGAGTCCCGAGCGGGCCGCGTGCTCGCCTCGGGCCGTGGAGCTGCGCGCGTTCGAGCGGCTCTTCCTCGCTGAGGGCCAGGTGCTTCGCCCGGAGCCGATGGAGCGAGCCCCGGACAGCTTCCGGGCCGAGCGAGAGGGCGGAGGCGAGCGCTTCCTCTTCGACGGGCGCGGAAGCCTCCCGGAGGGCGATCAGGACCGCCCGTTCCGGGCCCGCGAGCTCGACCGCGACCGGGGCCGGCTCGTCGCCTTCGGGCACGAGCCGGGGAGCTTGGTCCGCCGCTTAAGGGTTCGGCCCGGACCGGTCGGCCGCTAGGTCGAGCCGGCGTACTGGACGCCGTTCCCCGTCAGGTCGTAGTACCTGCTCCGAGACCATCACGTTCACGTCGTCCGAGGTGATGTCGACCCACGAGGCGAAGCTCGGCACGGCGTTCGCCTGGCCCGCGTAGACGTAGAGGCAGAGCCCGTAGGCGATCTGCTCGGCGAGCGTGTACGTCGCCTGGCGCTCGGTCAGGTTCGTCATGTCCGAGGCGAGGCCGAGCGCGTAGACCATCGCGCGGTACGCGACGCCCTGGCAGCTCTGGGGGATCCCCGTTGAGACCGCGAGCGCGGCGTACTGGGCGTAGTCGTGGACGGTGTAGGCGCAGGCCTGGGCGTACTGGGGCTGCTCGAGCTGGGTCGCCACCGCGTCCCCGGCCGTGTAGGTCGAGTTCGGGTTATAGAGCGGGACCGTGTAGTCCGTCGGGTCGGGGTAGTCGGGCGCCCACCCGAGGCTGTAGAGCGGCATCGGGTTCGAACCGGCGACGGTCTCGGAGTTCGCGACCTCGTTGACGAAGTTGATGTCGGCGGGGTAGGCCTTGATCGCCCCGTTCGAGAGCGTCGAGAGCTCGCTGAACCAGAGCGAGTTGATCGCGTCCTGGGTCGGGTTGCCCGTCGCGCTGAAGATCGGGAAGGCGCACGCCGACTTGAGGCAGTTGGTGACCTCCGGGTCGTAGAAGATGCTCGAGCTCTGCTGCATCTGGTTCCACCAGTAGGCGGGGCAGGCCGGATCCGTCGCGGAGCTGCACGGATCGGTGCTCGGCCAGGAGATGTTCGTGGGGTAGTAGTTCCCCATGAACTGGGGGATGGCGCCCCCCTCGTTGAACTCGAACTGGATCCCGTCCTTCGTGTTGATCGTGTTCTCGACTGTCGTGTACGGGTAGGCGCGCGCGAAGAACTCCCGCATCCCGAGGTAGGTGAAGAAGTCGTTCGGGATCGTGATGGCGTTCGTCGAGTAGTGCTGGGCGCCCGCGACGTTGAACTGGAGGTCGAACGCCTGGAAGAAGATGTCGAGCGTCGGCGACTGCAGGGCGTTGACCTTCCCCTGCTGGATCAGCTGGAGGAGGAGGCCGATCGAGGTCGTGGGGATGGAAGCAAAGTCGGCCGAGCCGAACCGAAGGGCCTGCTCCCCCGGCGTTTCGCTCGTCTCCCAACTGACCTCGATCTGGCTCGCGTACTGCCCGGCCTTCGGTTGGCATCCGACCCAGGTGCAGTCGGGGTTCTGCTGGTAGTAGGGGTTGGCCTTCAGGGCGTACGAGGCGGAGATGAGGTAGCTCGAGAGCCCGTACGGGCCGCTGCCAACCATGTTCCACTGGACGTTCCCCAAGTACTGGCCGTTGAACGAGCCGCTGCCGAGCTCCTCCCACTGGTCCCAGCCCTCGGCGGGGATCTGGCTGACCGGGGTGCCGAGGCCGCCCCCGATCGGGGCGCACGGCTGGTCGCCCGGCCCGCTCATGTTCCCGCGGGACCAGTAGGGGATGCCGGCCGCCTGGGCCTTCGCACTGAACCATCCGCAGGAGACGATCCCCGACCCGAGCGGGTCCGCCGCGAACTCGAGGAAGTCCGGCCACGGGTGTCCTCCGCCGTTCGCGATGAAGGTGATGCAGCCGTGGGCGTTCGGACCCGAGAGCGCGCTCGCCGGGCACTGGGTCGAGCTGTTGATGATCATCGAGTCCAGGATCCCCTGCGGGGTGTTGTTGTACGCCCCGTGGATGAGGTCCCACGATTCGTTGCCGGGGTTCAGGAGCGCCTGGGCCATGATCCAGCCGGGATGCGCCGTGGCGAACGGCAGGGTCGAGAATCCGAGGTCCCGGGCGATGGAGAAGACGACGTCGGTGGGGTACATCCCCCAGTGGGCCCCGGTCGCCGGGTCGTAGAACGTCGCGTTCGGTTGGATCACGAACGTGTAGCTCGTGCCGTTCTGCAGGGTGCTCCCGTAGAGCGCCTGGCACTGGGGGCTTCCCGGCACGCACGTCGCCGCTTCCGGGACGAAGTTCGCCGCGGCGGGGCCGACGTCGGTTCCGTTGTAGGTGATGAGGGTCTGGTAGACGTTCGCGATCGGCTCCGCGCCGACGGTCTCGTAGTCGATCGCGGGGTCCTCGGAGGAGGCGCCGCCGGGCGCGAGCTCGTACCCGACGATCGTGCCGGGGTGGGGGCTTTGCGAGGCGGCCGCCCCGAAGATGCCGGCCCGCTCGCCGCTCGCGGCGACGAAGACGGTCCAGGTGAAGTTCTGGTAGACGACCGCCGAGGCGTTCTGGGAGGAACCGACGTAGGTGAGCTCGAACGTCCCCGGCGAGGAGAACAGCGCCGTCGCCTGGGCGGACGTCGCGGTGCTGTCGTTCGAGGTGATGGAGCCGCCGGTGGAGACGATGAGCTTCGGCATCCGGGTGGTGAACTGGGGGTTCGTGGGGGCCGAAGTATAGGCCGCGTGGACCGTGACGCTCTGGCCCTGGGAGAGGACCGTGGTCACGCCCTTCGTGCCGGGGGTCGGGCTCGACGAGTTGGAGATGATCGAGGCCGAGATCGGGGCCGTCGTTCCGGAGTTGCCGATCTGGGCCGACTGGGTGACCTTGAGGAGGACCAGGTTCCCGACGTTGTCGTGCTTGAGGCCGTTGACGAGCGCCTGCACGTAGACGAGGTACTGGCCGGGGGAGGTATAGTTGTGAGAGACGATCGTGTTCGAGGTGGTGACGGGGGAGGATCCGTCCCCAAAGTTGAACGTGTAGCTCGCGGCGTTCTCGCCCTGGGGGACGGAGGCCGTGAACGAGACCGGGGCGCCTTGGGCCGCGGACTTGAACGGGGAAAGGACCGCGACGTCGTGGAGGTTCTCGTACGAACCGCACGAGGGCGAGTTCGCCGGGGCGCAGGTGACGCCGGGACCTTTGGAGAGCCCCCCGAGGAGAACGAACGTCCCCAAACTCAGCGCGGCGAGGACGGCCACGATGCCGATCGCCGCCATGACGGTCGACATGCCGGGGGAACGTTCGGCGTAGGAGTAACGCGCGCTCACGCGGGCATGCAGCTCACGGGACATGACGACCTTCCAACGACCGAAACTGGCTTCGGTTCCGTCGGGGAACCTAACCACCCCCTTATATATACCTCTCGGGCGGCCGTCAGGAAATTTCGTCCGGTTCGGCCGCCGGCGGATGCACGAGCTCCGATAACACCCGGAACGCGTGCAGCACATCGTCCTCGCGAACGACGAAGGTGGAGTCGGTGTAGACGCTCATCAGCTCGAGGCTGTTGATCCCGGCCCGGAAGAGCGCTCCAGCGAGGAACGCGAGCACCCCGGGCGTGTCGACGATCAGCTCCGGGCTGCGCACCGTCAGCGCGGAGAGCTGTCGGTGGACGCCGAGGACGGCGCGCCGGCCGATCGCCTGGACGACGGGCTCCGCGAGGTCCTCCTCGCAGAGGATCGTGACCGCGCCGGGACCTTGGAGCAGCTGCAGGAGGTGTCGGCGGTCCGCGAGGAGCGCCCGGCCGGTCTCGAGCACGTGACCGAGCACGTCCCAATCGTTGCGGGCGGTGATGATGGCAACCCGTGTGCGGACCTCGAGCCGGCTCGCCTTCACGACGTCGAGGACCCGCATCTCGAGCGGACGGTCCGAACGCATGTGCCGCTGGTAACGTCGGCAGGCCACCTCGATCGCCTCCTGGTTCGCGAGCCCGGTCTCGCTGCGGATCTTCCGGGCGAGCGCCGTGAAGTTGACGACGTTGTAGCCGAGGCAATCCCGGACCGCCGGGTGATCGTCGATGTACCGGCGGGTCACTTCGGCCGCGGTGGGCGCCCCGGATTTCTGCTCTGCCATCGACCGACCGAGGGTTGGGCCGGGTGATGCCGCTCGCCCCATGAGGGTTTCGGGAAGGTCGGGTCGACCGCCGGTCCGCCGGCAACCTCGGAGGAGCGTCGACCTCGACCTCGAAAGGCGAACGCGGTCCCGCTCGAGCCGACGGCTGTCGCGCGCCCGACGGGGAAGCTATATCCCTCACCGGTCAGGGGGGGAGGTGCCCGGGTGTCCCGTAATATGATGCCGGTTGGTTTATACGCCCCGGTGGAGTCCGAACCCTCCGAGGAGAGCGGGAGCCGCTAAGATCGTGGCAACCCAACGCCGTCACCTGAGACTGCTGCCGTGCCGGGAGTGCGGCCACCTCAGGGCGAGCCACTACCTGCTCGCTCCGCAGGATGGGCGGATGCGTCGACACTTCTCGCGCCCTAGGGACCGCGCGACGCCGATCCCTTGCCACGTCATGAGCTGCGAGTGCGCCCGATTCTTGGGCGACCTCCAGGTGTTCCTGTGCCCGGTGTGTGCCCGGGAATACGCCACCCGAGCGAGCCTCGAGATCCATCTCTACGGCCACCACCCCGGACTCACCTCCCGGGAACGCTCGCTCCTCTTGCACGGGGCGATGAGCGGCCGTGTGGTCCTGCCCGCTTCCGTCCTCGCCCGCATCGGCGAGGCCGAGACCGAGGGCCAGACCGCCGACGTCTGATCGGACGGCCGCGCGCCCGCTCGGGCTCATTCGGCCCGTCGGAACAGGGCTTCCGGTAGTCCAACCTTCGCTCGGCTCCGGACCCACTTCTGCCGAACGTGGGCGGACTCGGAGCGGGCGGCGCGAACCTCGGCCCGCATCGACCGGAGGAGCCGGGTCACCTCCCGGGCCGCGCTTCCCCCGAACGTCGAACGGCGGTCCGCTTCCTCTTCGGGGCCCGGGATCCGGAACTTCCGGCCCGCGAGCTCAGGGAACGGGACGCGGAGCTCGGCTTCGCTGAGCCCGACGAGCGGTCGGCTGCGGCGCTCGAGCTCGGAGAGAAATCGGCCCACGCGGCCGTGCGCCTCCCGGAAGGGCACGCCGGCCCGGACCAGCTCGTCCGCGAGCTCGACGGAAGCGGTCGGCTCGCCGCGGTCGGGGGGGAGAGGTACTCCGCCTCGGCGACCATCGGCGCGAGCGCCGAAAGCGTCCGGCCGAGCCGGACGAACCCCTCGAAGAGCGGCGGCTTCCCGGCCTGGAGATCGCGCTGGTAGCCGATAGGCAGCGACCGGACGAGGGCGAGCCCCTGAGTCAGCCGCCCGATCGCCCCGGCCGACTCGGCCCGGACGAGCTCGGCAAGGTCGGGATTGCGCTTGTGGGGCATCAGCGAGCTCGTCGTGACGAACGCCTCGGAGAGGCGGACCCGGCCGCTCTCGGGCATCGCCCCGATGACGAGCTCCTCGGCGAGCTGGCTCGCATGCAGGTGGACCATCGCGAGGGCGAAGAGCGATTCCCAAGCGGAGTCCCGGTCCGATACGGCGTCGATCGACGACGGGGACGGACCCTCGAACCCCAGGAGCCGGGCGGTCAATGCCCGGTCGAGCGGCAGCGAGCTCCCGGCGATCGCCCCGCTCCCGAGCGGACAGGTACCCGGATCCCCCGTCGGACGGTGGCCAACCGCTGGGCGTCTCGGAGGAACCGCAGGGCATGCGCGGCGAGGATCCCGGACCAGTAGAGCCGTTGGGCCGGCTGGAGGTGGGTCCATCCGGGGAGCGTTCGTCCGCGGGCCGGACCTTCGGCGGCGCCGACGAGCGCGTCGACGACCCGCAGAGTGCGCTCCTCAGCATCGAGCAGGGCTTCCCGTTCGTAGATCGCGAGGTCCGTGGCGACCTGGTCGTTGCGGCTGCGGCCGGTATGCAGGCGCTCCCCGTCGGCGCCGATCCGCCGGGTGAGAGCGTGCTCGACGTTCAAGTGCACGTCCTCGAGCGCCGGGTCCAGGCGGAACCGCCCCGAGGCCGCCACCCGGGCGATCGCCCGAAGTCCGGTTTCGATCCGGCGGGCGCTCCCCTTCGGTAGGATTCCCGAGGCCCCGAGCATCCGCGCGTGGGCGAGGGAGCCCCAGAGGTCGGCCCCGAGGAGGACCTCGTCCTCGACGGTCGACTCGCTGAGGCGCCGGGCCGCCTTATGGAGGGGCCGGCTGAACCGCTCTCGCAGCACGCTTCGTCCCGGCTCTCGCCCGGGTCCCGCCCGCTTTCGCCTCGACCGCCCGGCCCCAGGCCCGTTCGTTCGCGAGCCCGTAGAGGTGGATGAATCCGACGGCGGCGTCCTGCCGGAAGGTCGAGCTCGCTTGGTACGTCGCGAGCTCGTGGGCGAGCAGCGAATACGGGGACCGGCGGCCGATCGCCCGGGCGGAACCCTGGAAGAGCCGGACCGTCACGTCGCCGGAGACCACGACCTGGGTCCGATCGAGGAATCCCTGGAGCGCTTCGCGGAGGGGCGAGAACCACATCCCCTCGTAGACGAGGTCGGCGAACCGGCGGTCGACGGTCGACTTGAAGGAGAGGAGGTCGCGCGGCAGGACGAGCGTCTCGAGGGCCCGGTGGGCCTCGATGAGGGCGATCGCCCCGGGGCACTCGTACGTCTCCCGGGACTTGATGCCGACGACCCGGTCCTCGACGTGGTCGATCCGGCCGACGCCGTGGGCGCCGGCCCTCCGGTTCATCTCGCGGACGAGCTCGACCGGATCCCGCGCCGCCCCGTCGATCGCGGTGGGGACGCCCCGGTCGAACGTGACGACGACCTCCTCGGGCTGGGTGGGCCAGACGTCGGGGTGGCCGGTCCAGTCGTAGACCGCCTCGGGGGCGGGCCGGTCGGGGTTCTCGAGGTCCCCCCCTTCGATCGACCGGCCCCAGAGGTTCTCATCGATCGAGTACGGGGACTTCGGGGTGACGCGGATCTCGAGGTGGTGTTCCTGCGCGTAGCGGATCTCGTCCTCGCGGTTCATGTTCCACTCGCGCACGGGGGCGATGACGGTGAGCTCGGGGGCGAGCGTGTGGATCGCCACGTCGAAGCGGACCTGGTCATTGCCTTTCCCGGTGCAGCCGTGGGCGACCGAATCGGCGCCGACCTCCCGGGCGACCTCGGCGAGGGTCCGGGCGATCAGCGGCCGGGCGAGGGAGGTGGAAAGGGGATAGACGCCCTGGTAGAGGGCGTTCGCGGCGATCGCGGGCCAGAGGAACTCCTCGACGAACGTCGTCTTGGCGTCGACGAACTTCGCCTCGCGGGCGCCGTTGCGCTTCGCCCGGGCGAGCGCGCCTTCGAGCTCCCCCTGCTGGCCGACGTCGACGGTGAGGGTGGTGACCGAGGCGTTGTACTTCTCCGAGATCCAGGGGATCGCGACCGAGGTGTCGAGGCCGCCCGAGTACGCGAGCACCACGTGCCGCTTCGGCGAGGCGGGGCTCATGCGCTCGTCCTCCGGCGGACGGGGGGTGCCGGGGCCCGCTCGGGGAGCCGGCGGTGCAGCACGATGCGGGAACCTCCGCGAGACGGGCCGGCCTCGAGTCCGGCGAGATCCCCGATCCAGACCGAGCTTCCGGCGGTCAGGGCCGCCTCAGCGGCCTCGAGCTTGGGGATCATCCCGTCGCGCGCGACCCCCGAGGCGATCAGTCGGCGGACTTCCGGGGCCGGGATGTCGGAGAGGATCTCCCCGGTGGGCCGCGGACCCCCGGAACATCGGTCACGAGGAAGAGGTCACTGTGCAGCGCCTTCGCGATGGCGCTCGCGGCGAGATCCGCGTTCACGTTCAGCGGTTGGCCGTCGGCGGCGATGCCGATCGGCGCCACGACCGGGGTGAACCCCTCGTCGAGCAGGGAGTCGAGCAATCGCACGCGCACCTGCCGGGGGGATCCGACGAAACCGAGCGAACCGGGCGGGGAGCCGGCCGGGACGGCGGTCAGCAGCCGTCCCGAGATCCCGCTGAGGCCGACCGCCGAAACGCCGGACGCGTGCAGACGTGCGACCAGCCGGGCGTTCACTCGGCCCGCCAGGACCTCGAGGACGACCTCGAGCATCGGCGCGGAGGTCACCCGGAGACCCCGGCGCTTCTCGGTGGGGAGTCCGAGCGCCGCGGCGCGTTCGCTGACCTCCTCGCCCCCGCCGTGGACGAGGACGACGCGCGCTCCCGTTCGGACCCGCTCGGCGGTCCAACGCGCGAGGCGTTCGATCGAGGCTCCCGGCGCGATCTCCCGGCCGCCGATCTTGACGACGGCCACCCTGGTTGCGTTCATGTTCGGTAGGCGGCGTTGATCTGGACGTAGGCGTAGGAGAGGTCGCACCCCCAGGCCGTGGCCTTCGCCGCGCCTTCGTGGAGCCGTATGGTGAGCGGGACCTCGTCGAGCTGTCGGAGAATGTCTCGGATCCGCATCCCGCCCCCGTTCTCGAGCGCGCGCGCCGGTCGCCCCGAGGCGATCAGGGGGATGGCTCCGCGCGGCCGTTCGAGGAAGATGTCGAGGCGGTCCGGATCGAGCCGGGCGCCCGAGTAACCGAGAGCGGCCGCGATCCGACCGACGTTCGGATCGGCCCCGAACAGCGCCGCCTTGACGAGCATCGAACCGGCCACCGAGCGGGCGGCGGAGCGCGCCTCCGCGGTGTTGCGCGCCCCCGTCACGGTGACGGTCAGGAGCTTGGTCGCGCCTTCGCCGTCGCGCGCGACCTGCCGGGCGAGGGAGAGGAGGACCGTGTCGATCGCCTCGGCGAAGGCCGGGTCCCGGTCCGCGAGCTCCCCGCCGGCAGCGCCGTTCGCGAGCAGGTAGATCGTGTCGTTGGTGCTCATGTCCCCATCGACCGTGATCATGTTGAAGCTCGACTCGACCCCCCGGGCGAGGATCGACTCGAGCGCTTTCGGGCTCGCGCGGGCGTCGGTCGTCAGGTAGGCGAGGGTCGTGGCGTGGGGAGGGGCGAGCTTGGGGGCGATCATCCCGCTCCCCTTCGCCATCCCGCCGACGCGCACCACCACCCCGTCGTGGAGGCGGACCCGGACCGCGGCCTGCTTCGTCCGGGTGTCCGTCGTGAGGATCGCGTGGGCCGCCGGCTCGCCGCCTTCGGGCCCGATGGCCACCGAACCCCTGAGCGACGGCATCGCACGGACGACGCGGTCGACGGGGAGCCGGGTCCCGATGACCCCGGTGCACGCCGGCAACAGGCTCCCGGCCGGGAGCCCGAACTCCGCCTCGGCCGCGGCGAGGACCATCCGGTTGTCCTCGATTCCCTCGGCGCCGGTGAGCGCGTTCGCGGTGCCCGAGACGGTGAGGATCCCCCGGATCTGCCCGGGCCGGGCCCGGATCGTCTCCATCCCGAGGATGACGGGGGCGGCTTTCACGAGGTTCGTGGTGAAGACTCCGGCGGCGCTCGCGTCGCGGTCCGAGAGCACGATCGCGAGGTCCGGCCGACCGCTCCGCTTGACGCCGGCGGCGACGCCGCCGGCGAGGAATCCCTTCGGGGTCGTCACGCCGCCCGGCAACCGGATCCCGCGGTTCATACGGCGTACCCGGCCGGTCGAGCCCGGCGGTCTCGGGCCAGCCCATCAGGAGGTTCGCGTTCTGGATCGCCTGCGCCGCGCCGCCCTTCCCCAAGTTGTCGATGGCGCTGAAGATCACCGGAGCGTCGCCGGCGCGCTCGACGGAGAGGTAGCAACGGTTCGTCCCCTGGGCCCAGGGAAGCCGCGGGACGCCGCCGACCCGCACGAACGGTGAATCTCGATAGCGATCCTCGTAGAGCCGGCGCCACTCTTCGGGGGCGGCGGTGGCGGAGGTCGGGTAGACCGAGCAGAGGATGCCGCGCACCAGCGGTACGAGGTGCGGCACGAACGTGATCTTGGGGACCTCGATGCCGGTGCGCGCGAGCGCGGCTCGCATCTCGGGGAGGTGGCGGTGCTCCGGCGCCCCGTACGGCCACACCGTGAGGGCGGCCTCCGGGTGGTGGGTCGCCGGCGTCGGGTCGTGGCCGGCCCCCGAGCTTCCGCTCTTGGCGTCGACGACGACCGGGCCCTCGACGAGCCCGCGCTCGGCGAGCGGGACGATCGCGAGGAGCGCCGCGGTCGGGTAGCATCCCGGGTTCGCCACCAGGCGCGCGGCGCGCACGGCCTCGCCGAAGACCTCGGGCAGCCCATAGACCGCCCGGGCGAGGTGCTCCGGATCCGCGTGGGGACGGCCGTACACCCGGGCGTACTCGGCGGGATCCGGCAGCCGGTAATCGGGTCCGAGGTCGACCACCCGGATCCCCCGCTCGAGGAGCCCGGGGACCGAGCGCATCGCCTCGCCGGCGGGCAGGGCGAGGAAGGCAACGTCGGCGTCGAGCGCGGACGCGTCCGCCGAGAGCGTGAGGTCGGTGAATCCGTCGAGGTTCGGATGGAGCTCCCGGAGAGGGCGGCCCGCGTGGCTCCTCGAGACGGCGGTGGTCACCGTGAGCGAGGGGTGGTTCGACAGGAGTCTCAGGAGTTCGCCGCCGAGGTACCCGCCGGCGCCGAGAACCGCTGCGCTCGCCATTTCGACGGGGACCGAGAAAGGAGCAATCGGGGCCACCGTCCATAGGTGTGCTGTCCCCCCGGGGTCGGCGGGGACATCGGTACTGTTCGCTAGGCGACTCCCTTCGGGCCGGGCTCGGCCTGGCCGACGGGGACGAGCTCGGAGAGGACCTGGTAGGCGCGCAGGAGGTCCTGGTCTCGGAAGACGAAGATCGAGTCGGTGAACACGCTCACGGTCTCGAGGCAATTGATCCCGGCGCGGTAGAGCGCGTCGGCCACGTAGGAGATGACTCCGGGAATGTCGGCGACCTCGGGCCGGCTTCGCAGGGCCAGGGTCCCGAGGCTCCGCTCGACGGCGAGCAGCAGGCGGTCCGGGACCTCGGGCAGGATCGCCCCGAGCAGGGTCTCCTCGCAGAGGACGGTGACCGCGCGCGTCCCGAGGAAGATCTCGAAGACGCGGCGCTTCGCGGGGGTCGTCAGGGTCCGGCGCCCGACCGCGAGGAGCCGGTCGATCGTGTCGAGGTCGTCCCGGATCCGGACGATCGCGACCCGCGGGTGCACCTCGAGCCGGCTCTCAGCCACGAGGGTGCGGACCCGCCCGAGATCGGCCTGCTCCTGGGCGAGGTTGTGCTGGTAGCGTCGGCACGCGATCGTCACCGCCTCCTCGTTGCGCAGCCCAGCGTCCGCCTGGATCTTGCGGGCGAGCGCCGTGAAGTTGAGGAGGTCGGCGCGCAGCCCCTCCCGCAGGCTCTCGTGGTCCTCGATGTAGAGCCGGGTCTGATCGGCGATCGTAACCGTGTTCGGTCCCGGTCGCTTCATCCAGATCCGGAACCGGGAGGGTCGGAGGGTTCTGGAGCTAGGGGTCCCGGACCCTCTGGCGCCGGCGCGGGGGTGGGCGCCGCGGGGGGCTCGTCCCCCCAAACATCGGTCGGACGGGCGGCGGGCGTCGTGATGGCCGGGGCCGCCGTGGTCGGTACCGGCCGCGCGGCCGGCGAGGGGGTGGCCACGACGGGGGGAGAACCTACGGGGCCAGCGGAGGGAGGTGGCGGGACGGTCCGCGCCGCCGCGCGACGAGCGGGACGCTGCCGCCCGAACCAAAGGCCGATCGCGAGCGCGACGGCCATGATGACGCTGAAGAAGAGGACGTTGTAGGGGAACGCCTCCGAGAGGGCGATCAGGCCGGCGAGCCCGAGCAGGTTGACCCCGACCGTCGTCGAATTACCGCCGAGGTAGCCCCCGGAGTCGACGGTGGCGGTGATCGAGACGCTCGAACCAAGGTAGCACGAGGGGATCGTCATCGAGACGTTCGTCACCCCGAGGGCGTTCGTCGTCGAGTTCGATGCCGACGAGAGCGTCCCGGTGCACGGGCCCGGGAAGCTGCCGCTCATCGCGAGGTCCACGGAGAGGTCCCCGATCGGCCGGTGGCTGGTCGTGTTCGTCACCCGCGCGTTCACGGTGATCGACCCGCCCGGCCCGACCGACGTGGGCGAGGCCGAGAGATTCACATCGACGTAGGTACCCGCGATGTGCTCGTACAGGGACTCGGCCCTCGGCGATCCCCAACCGGTCGCATCGTCCCACCCGGGGCCGGCGGAGGTGATGCAGGTCGATCCCGAGGTGATGTCGGCGAGACCTGCCGCCTGGGCGCCGGCAGAGCTGCCGGCGAGCGCATACAACCGGTCCGTCAGGAAGCCGAGCGGGGCCCCGCGCACCGCGTCCATCTCGGCGATGAGGCCGGCCCACATCGGGGTGGCGAAGCTGGTCCCGGATCCGTAATCGAGCGCTCCGTTGTAATAGAACAGGTTCGTCGCCGCGGGACCCGCGACGTCCGGGATCCCTCGATCGCCCCCGTTCGCGCGGATCGCGCCCGCCGCGGAGCCCACTAGCTCCCAATTTGGGGCCTGGTAGTCGGTCGAGAACCCGCCCCCGGAATCGTCCCAAGCGGCTTCGGAGGCGAGGCCGGTGACCGTGCCGAAGGCGTTCTGGCTGAGCACCGGGGCGGTCCCCCCGACGGCGAGGACCTCGGGCGAAGCGGCCGGGAACTGGGGGGCCGTGCCGCCGCTGCACTGAGGCTGCCCCTTGGCGGTCCCGCCCGAATCCCCCGAGGCGGCCACCACGGTGATGTCCTTCTGGGCGGCCACGGCGAAGTCCTGGGAGAGGGCGAGCTGGAAGGGGGGATCCCCTCCGTCGAGACTGCCAAACGACATCGAGAGCACGCTGACGCCGGGGATGCTGTTGATCGCCTCGTTGATCGCGGCCTCCATCGTCGCGTCCGTGGGCGAGTATCCGTCGCTCGCGGGCCCGTCCGGCGCGTAGACCACGTCGATCGTCGCCCCCGGGGCCTCCGACACGGCCCACTCGATATCGAGGGTGAGCTCTTGGCTCGCGTTCGAGGGATCGTTGATCGCGCCTGGGGAGGGGCTCGGGGCCCCGTCGACCGGGTAGTCGGCGATCTTCGGCTGGGGGAAGTCCGAGGGGTAGACCTGGGCGAGGAACGTGGAGATGTCCTGCGGGTCGTAACCGGACCCCCAGAGCACGACCGCGATCCCCTCGTCGGTGGCCCAATGCGCCGAGCCCGAGTAGTTGTAGAGGCTGTTGAGGTCGTAGATCACGTGGATGTCGTTGGGGGTGACTGGGCTGGCACTCTGCAGGGAGTGTGCCGCCGGAGATGGAACGGTCGCTAGCGGTAGCACGAATCGGGAGAGGTCCGTGGAGAGGCCGCTAATGGCCTCGACGACCGGCGCGAGCGAGGGCGGCAGCGTCGGGACCCGGTCGGGGAACATCACGACTTGGCCGTTGGAGATCCCGTCTTCAATGGTCGTTCCGAACGCAGCGCCGAGGTCGACGGAAGAGCCAGTAACCTCCAGCGAGAGGCGGTCGGGGGAAGGCGTGACCGATAGTCCGTCGGAGGCGAAGTACCGTTCGAGAGCCTGATAGGTCGAAAGGTTCGGGCCGTAGGTGTCGGCGATCTGCGCGCTGGTCATCGGCGGGGCTCCGGCGGGAGGAGCCTCGTAGAGGAGCGGGCTCGAGGGCCATAGGGTGAGCTCGACGGCGGCGTTACCCGAGGCCGGAGCGATCGCATGCGCATCCGCAAGGTCGGTGGCGTTGAAGCCGGCCCGCTCTGCCCACGGCGCAAAGAGGGCCGCCGGGAGGTCCTGGAGGGCCGGCCAGGATCGCCAGTCTCCCGGGACCATGGAACCGGGGCCGGGCCGGTTCGAGGAGACGCCTAGGATGGTGGCCGAGGTCGCCGCAACGATCACGATCAGGGCGATCGCGACGATCGCGCGGTACGGTCGGCGGGCAAGGGGTCGTCCGGCCACGTCGAGCTAGTTCGGGTCGGCTCAAAAGGGTGCGCTCGGGCGGGACCCCTCCGCCGGGTCGCACCACCGCTCGGGTGTGGATGCCCGTCAACCCCCGAACCGCTACGAGCGGATCGGCGTGGTGTAGCCGGCCGGAAGGTGGAAAGGCTCGCCCTCGCCGAACGAGTTCGGTCGGGGTCCTGATTGTTCCCCCCGTTTCGCGCACAGGTAGGCATCGATGGCGTCGGCCACGCTCTTGGCGTTCCCCATGGCGTAGACCACCGAACGGCCGCCCGCGGCGAAGATGCCGGGCACCCCGGTCTCGAACCGTTCACCCTTCCCCTCCGCCCACCCCATCGAGGTGACCCGGAGGTCGAGCGCGTCGTCGATCCCCGAGAGATCCGCGAGCTGGCCCACGGCCACGACCACCGTGTCGCAAGGGAGCGTCTCCTCCGACCCGGGAACGAGCGCCGGTGTTCGGCGGCCGCCAGCGTCCGGGGGACCGAGTTCGACCCGCTGCACCACGACCCCTTCGACCCGCCCGTTCCCGACGATGCGGATCGGGGCGCGCTGGAAGAGGAACTGGATCCCCTCGGTCTCCGCCCCGTGAACCTCCTCCGGGTCCGCCGGCATCTCCGACCGGCCCCTCCGATAGACGAGCGTCACGTCCCGGGTTGGGCAGAGTCGCAGGGCGGAACGAACCGCATCCATCGCCACGTCGCCCCCGCCGATCACGAGGACCTGGCGACCCAAGGTGACGGGCTCGCCCAAGCCCAAGGCGCGGAGGAACGGGAGGGCCGGGAGCACCCCCGGAAGCTGCTCGCCGGGAACTCCCAAGGTGCGATGGAGCGGGGTCCCCGTGGCCAGGAATACCGCCTGGTAACCTTCTTCGAGCAGCCGCTTGGGCGGAGCTTCCCGACCGATCTTACGGCCCCGGATCCACGTGACGTCGAGGTCCCGGAAACGGGCCCTATCGGTCTCGACGTCGGCATCGGTCATCCGGTACGCGGGGATCGTCTGCATGAGGCCCCCGAACCGATCCTGCTGCTCGAACACGGTCACCGAGTATCCTCGGACGCCGAGCTCCCAAGCCGCCATGATGCCGGCGGGCCCCCTCCGACGACCGCGACCCGCTGGCCCTTCGGCCGGGACGGGACGTAGACGAGGTCCGAGGGCCCGAGCTCGAGCGCCGCCCGCTTCAGGTGGCGGATCGCAATCGGCACCCCCTTCTTCTTCACGACGCAGGCCTCTTCGCAGTAATGGTAGCAGACCTTGCAGAGCGAGGTGGCGAGCGGGTTGTCGAGGGCGGCCATGTGGGCGGCCCCGTTCCAGTCCTCGATCGCGACCAGCCGGATGTACTCCCGGCAATCCTGCGAGATCGGACAGGCCTCCACGCACCACGGCCGCCGACACTGGATGCACCGGCGCGCTTCGAGCACGGCATCCTCCTTCGAGTACGCGTGGAGCACCTCGCGGAAGTCCTGGGTCCGGGCTTCGACGGTCTCCTCCTCGATCGGCACCCGCACCGGGTTGAGCTTCGGTGGGGTCACCCGGGGCTTCGAGGGCGGGGTCGCCATGGATCCTACGACAGGAGTAGCGACCCCGGCATAATGATGGTTGCCGGCCTCGACCGCGTGATCGACGGGCGGTCGCGGGGACAGTAAACCCAATGCTTTACCTACCGACGTGGCCTTGCCCGCCCGACGCGAGGGAGGCCTCGCGGACCGGCGCTATGGTTCTCGATTCGCTCGGCAAGTCGCTGCGCAACGTGCTCCAGAAGGTCGCCCGGGGCTCCGGGATCGACGACGAACTGCTCGCCGAGGTCGCCCGGGACATCCAGCGCGCCCTCCTCCAAGCCGATGTCAATGTCCAGCTGACCCTCGACCTCACCCAGCGGGTCAAGCGGAGGGCCCGCGACGAGAAGCCGCCGGCCGGGCCGGTTTCCGGGAGTTCCTGATCCGGATCATTTACGAGGAGATCCGGGGGATCCTTGGCCCGGACCGGACGTTCGAGATCAAGCCGCGCCGGGTCCTGCTCGCGGGGCTCTTTGGCCAGGGCAAGACGACCACGGCCGGCAAGCTTGCCCGATTCTTCCAGAAGAAGGGGATCCGCGTCGGTCTCGTCGCGGCCGACGTCCACCGCCCGGCGGCCATCGACCAGCTGGAGCAGCTCGCGAAGAAGGTCGGGGCCGAGTTCTACGCCCATCGGGGCGAGACCCGCGCCGAGGTGATCGTCCGGGAGGCGCTCGGGCGGTTCCCGCCCCACCTCGCGGTCATCGTCGACACGGCCGGCCGCAGCGGCATCGACCCCGATCTGATCGCGGAGCTCGCGCGGGTGCGCGAGACCTTCCAGCCCGACGAGACCCTGCTCGTCCTCGATGCGGCGATGGGCCAGAGCGCGGGCCGCAGCGCGGAGGCGTTCCACAAGGCGGTCGGGCTCACCGGGGTCATCCTCACGAAGCTCGACGGATCGGCGAAGGGGGGCGGGGCCCTCTCGGCCGTGGCCGTCAGCGGGGCGCCAATCGTGTTCATCGGGACCGGGGAGCACCTCGACGATCTCGAGCGGTTCGAGCCGACCCGGTTCGTCTCCCGCCTTCTGGGGATGGGCGACATCCAGACGTTGCTCGAGCGCTTCGAGGAGCTCGAGAACAAGGAGGAGGCCCAGAAGGTCGCCGAGCACATGATGGCCGGACGGTTCACCCTCCGGGACATGCGCTCCCAGCTCGAATCGATCGGTCAGATGGGTCCGTTCTCCAAGCTGCTCTCGCTGCTCCCGTCGATGGGTGGGGCGAAGCTCGATGACCAGAAGATGGAGGAGACCCAGGTCCGGCTCCGGCGGTTCCGGGCGATCCTCGACTCGGTGAACGCCCAGGAGCTCGACGATATCCACCTCATCAAGGGCGACCGGATCCACCGGATCGCCCGGGGCAGCGGCCAGCGACCCCAGGAGGTCCGGGCCCTGCTCAAGTACTGCGAGACGACCCGGCGGGCCGCCCACGGGATCGCGTCCAACCGCCGGCTGCGACGGCAGCTCGAACGGCAGCTCGCGGGGGGCGAGCCCCCAGCCTAGGGCGGAGGACCTTGACGGCCCCTTGGGAAGCGGCGCTCGGTCTCCTCCTCGTCTACCTCCTCCCCGGTTTCGGGATCACCCGAGCCCTCTTCCCCGAGCGCCGGGTCTTCCGGCCCTGGTCGGCGAAGGAGCTCCTCGAGCAGACGACCGCGAGCATCGTGCTGAGCGTCGGCACGGCGATCCTCGTCGGGTACGCCTGGCTGGGCACGACGACCGGCGTGCGAGCCGGTTGGAACGATCCCCTAATCGAGTTGACCCTCGCGGTAATCGCCGCGGCGGCGCTGGCCGTCGCCGGGGGACGGGGATCGTTCTCCCGGGAACCCCCTCGAGGCCCCCCGCACACCGACGGCGTAACGGAGACGGATCCGATGGTTCTCGTCCACGAGCTCGAAGCGTTGTCCCGAGAGGAACGGGTCCTGCGCCACCGGATTCGGGTCGCCGGACCCGGCTCGAACGAAGCGGAGCCGCTTGCTCAAGAGCTCGCCCGGGTACGGGCCGAGGCGGCGCGGCTCCGCGCCGGGCGAGAGGGAGAGTACGACCGCGATTGAGCCCGGTGGCTACAAGATGGTCCTCGTCGTCCGGGGGGAGTTGAGGCTCACCCCGGGGAAGGCCGCGGTCCAGGTCGCCCACGCCGCGGTCCTGCTTGCCCTCTCCGCGAAGGCCCGGGACCGGGCGGCGTTCGAGCGCTGGACCTCCACCGGCCAGAAGAAGATCGCACTCGTCGTCGAAACGCTGAACGAGCTCCAGTCGATCGAACGGAAGGCCCGCTCGGTCGGGGTCCCCGCGGTGTTCGTCGAGGACGCCGGACTCACGGAGGTCCCCCCGGGGACCCGGACGGTGCTCGGCCTCGGGCCCTCGAGGAACTCGGAGCTCGACCCGCTCACCGGGTCGCTTCCCCTTTTGTGACGGGGGGCGCGCGGCGTGAGCGGATTCTTTAAAACCGATATATATAGGGGTCCGAATCGACCTACACCGACTCCGCCGGGCGGGACGTCGGGGAGGGGAAGCCGCGCATGAAGATGTGGATCTACCTCATCCGGCGCCTCATCCTCCTCGTCCCGGTGATCGTCGGCGTCATGACGATCACCTTTGTCCTGGTCTCCTCGCTCCCGGTCGAGGAGCAGCTGACCTCGCACTTCGGCACCGGGAAGATCCCGTTCACGCCCACGATCCCTTGCTCCGATCTAGGACAAGGGAACGGAACCTGCCGGAACCAGCTCTACTACCACGACCTCCACACGCTAGGCCTCGACAAACCGAAGTACGTCCAATGGGCGATCTACATGGAGAACAGCCTCACGCTCAATTGGGGCGATACGGACGCCAAGAGCGACGCGAGCGTGTCCCTGCTGGGCTCCTCTTCCCTGCCGGTCGCTGAGGTGCTCTCGTGGTACCTCCCGTTCACTTTGGAGCTCGCGGCGGTCTCGCTCGTCCTGATCCTGTCGCTGGCGATCCCGCTCGGGAACTACTCCGCCGTCTACCGGAACCGCCCGGTCGATCAGGCGGCTCGGATCATGTCGTTCTCGGGTTTCGCCTTACCGGGGTTCCTGCTCGCCTCGGCCCTCTTGCTGGGCGTCGCCGGCCTCCTCAACGGGCTGCCCGTGGGGTGTGGCGGGACGTACATCCCCTTCGACCACATCTACGGGTCTTGGCCCCCGGCCTCGTGCGGACTCCCGAGCTGGGTCGGCTCCCATGGCCAGTCGAGTCCGACGGGGTTCCCCACCGTCGATTCCCTCTATCACGGCCAGTACGCTCTCGCGGCGGACACGCTCATCCGGCTGATCTTGCCCGCCCTGACGATCGCCTACGGGGCGATCGCGGTGATCCTGAGGTTCGTGCGGAACAGCATGCTCGAGGTGATGAACCTCGACTTCGTGCGGACGGCCCGAGCGAAAGGGGTGCCCGAGAGGACCGTGGTCCGACGCCACGCCGGACGCAACTCGCTCAACGTCACGGTGACCATCCTGGGCCTCACGTTCGCGGGGTTCATCGGGGGTTTCCCGATCATCGAGAAGGTTTTCGATCTCTATGGGGTCGGCCTCCTGCTCACCTATTCGATCCAACCCCAGTACCGATTTCGGCCTGATCTTCGGCTCGGTCCTTCTCTTCACGATCATCGTCGTCGCGGCGAACATCATCGTCGACGTTCTCTACGCCTACCTGGACCCGAGGGTCCGGCTGGGGTAGACCATGGCCTCCGCCCCCCCTCCGACCCCCGGAGCCACCATGGTCGGCCGACGACCGAGCCCGCAGATCGCCCAGATGAAGCGGACGCTCTACTTCCTCTCCCGCAACACCCTCGCCATCGTCGGGCTCGCCATCGTCATCCTCTTCATCGTCGTCGCGGTCGGCGGGCTGTTCTACCCGGCGCCGAGCTCCTCCCTCGAGACCGACTGCGGGACCACCTCGAGCGCGGGGGAAGGGAACGCCTCCACGACGCTCTGTGGCGGGCAGATCATCTGCACGTACCCGAACACCATGTCCCCGCCGGGTCCCAACTGCTATCCGGTCGACCAGCAGTCCCCCTCGCAGATCGCCCCCACGGTGAGCCTTCACCCCCTCTCCCTGGGACCACTCCCGTTCGGATCGCTATCGCTCCAGCCGAGCCAGCCGTACTTCTTCAATCCGTTCGCCGGCCTCGTGAAGGGGGCGGTCTGGTCGCTCGGGATCTCGGGCGGGGTCGTGGGCGCGGGCGCATTGATCGGCCTCATGCTCGGGGCGACGGCGGGCTACTACGGCGGATACGTCGACGAGTTCGTGATGCGGTTCACCGACATCTTCCTGTCGATCCCGGGCCTCTTGCTCATCCTCGTGATCTTGGCGACCATCGGCTCGTCGATCCACACCTTGGAGGGCCGGATCGGGATCCTCATGGGCGCGTTCATCGTCACTTGGTGGCCGCTCTACACCAGGATCGTCCGGGGCCAGGTGCTCGTGACCCGCGAGCAGAAGTACGTCGAGGCCTCGAAGGCGAGCGGCGCCGGGGGTGGGCGGATCATCTTCAAGCACGTCATCCCGAACTCGATGTACCCCGTCTTCGTCCAGATGTCCCTCGACGTGGGGTCGATCCCGCTCCTCCTCGGGGCGATCGTCTTCCTCGGGTTCAACATCTTCCCGGTCGCGAACTTCCCGGAGTGGGGGACGATCGCGGCGCTCTCGGTCGAGACCTTGGAAACCCAGACTCACGCTCTGCTCAGGCGGTCCGTGCTCCTTCGCATGGTGGCAGGTCCTCTTCCCGGGCCTCACGCTGTTCCTGTTCGCGATCTCGGTGAACTTCCTCTCCGATGGGCTGAGGGACTCGCTCGATCCCCGGCTGAGGCGGTGAGACGACGGCCGGCGTCGCCGCTTCCCCCCGGTCGTCCGAATCGCCCGTCCCCGCGGACCTGGTGGTCTCCCCGGCCCACCCGGAAGCGGACGCCACCCCCGCTGCGCCCCCCGGCGAGACGATCCTCGACGTGCGGAACCTGCGGACCTACTTCTTCACCTATGACGGCGTCGTGAAGGCGCTCGACGGGGTCACCTTCCGCATCCGGCGGGGCGAGACCCTGGGGCTCGTGGGCGAGACCGGCTGCGGCAAGTCGGTCACGGCGTTCTCGATCACCCGCCTGATCGCCGACCCTCCCGGACGGATCATGGACGGGACGATCCGGTTCGACCGGGCGAACCTGCTTTGGGGGGTCCACAAGGAGGCGTCGTTCCGCCCGGTCAAGAAGACGAACCGAGTGAAGGTCCGGCGCCGCTACCGCCAGATCCGGACCGCCCTCGACCGCATGACGGCGGTGCGGGGTGGGGGGATCTCGATGATCTTCCAGGAACCGATGTCGGCGCTCAACCCCATCTTCTCGATCTCCGACCAGATCGGGGAGGCGCTCCTCTTGCACCGGGGCGGGGAGATCATGGAGCGGCTCCTGAACGCGCGCACCTCCGGGCCCGAGGTCGACGCCGCGGTCTCCGCCGTGATCCAAGCGTCCCGGTCCCCGGATCCCGCGGAGCTGCGTAGGGCCGCCAATGCCCTCGGCAAGGCGGCCCGGCTCCCGTCGATCGGGACCCAGGCGTTCTACATCCTGCGGGAGTCCCGGCACGACCCCGAGGCGCGCCGGCCGCTCCTCGAACGGGCCTTGCGGCGGGCTCACCTATCGAACCTTCAACGGAACTTCCTCAGGAACGAGCGCCGGCTGATCGAGAACCGCGAGGCGCTCAAGCAGGTCTTTCTCGACGAGATGCGACGGGAGACCGTCCTCGGGGGGCAGCGCCGGGCCCTCGGTTCCCGCCGGCTCGCCCTGCGACTTCGCGGGGGCTACTTCGGACTTCCCGTGTTCAAGCGGCAGATGCGGAAGCCCCTCAACGACGAGCTCTTCTGGCTCACCGTCGGCCACCTCGAGGGGGTCTCGATCGCGAACCCGGTCCAGGTCGCCCGCGGCTACCCCCACGAGCTCTCGGGCGGCATGATCCAGCGAGTGATGATCGCGATGGCGCTCTCGGCCGAGCCCCAGCTGCTGATCGCCGACGAACCGACCACGGCGCTCGATGTGACGATCCAGGCGCAGATCCTCGACCTGATGCGGGAGCTCAAGAGCCGGGTCGGGACCGCGATCCTCCTCATCACCCACGACCTCGGCGTGATCGCGGAGGTCGCCGACCGGGTCTGCGTGATGTACGCCGGCAACGTCGTGGAGATCGCGCCGGTCCGATCGCTCTTCGAGCGGCCGCTTCATCCCTACACCCAGGGTCTGATCGCCTCGATCCCCCGGCTCGATGATCCGGGGAAGAAGCTCGAGTCGATCCCGGGCTCCGTCCCGAACCTCATCTTCCCGCCTTCCGGATGCCGGTTCCATCCGCGCTGCCCCCACGCGATGCCGATCTGCAAGGAGGTCCGACCCCCGATGACCTCCGAGGGCCCGGGCCACCGCGTGGCCTGTTACCTTTACCACGGGCCGGCGATCGAGCCGGAGGACGATTAGCCCGATGGCCACCTCCGACTCGAGCCCGGTCCTCCTCTCCGTCCGCAACCTGCGGAAGTACTTCCCGATCCGCGGCGGGCTCTTCTCCCAGCACATCGGCGATGTCCGGGCCGTGGACGGGGTCTCCTTCGACATCCACGAGGCGGAGACCGTCGGGCTCGTCGGGGAGTCCGGTTGCGGGAAGACCACCGTCGGGCGGTTGATCCTCCGCCTCCTCGAACCGACGAGCGGCCACACCTTCTACCGGCCCTCGGCCGAAGCGTCCGTCCGCCTCGAGGAGCTCTACGGGAAGCTCGAGGGGATGCGCACGGGGCCCGATGGGGAGGTCCCCGTCAACCCGCAATCGACCGCCACGCTCCGGGAGATCGACGGGCTCGCCCGCCAGTTCTCGCTCTACCGGAAGTCCGAACGGCAGATGCACAAGCTCCGTGGCAAGCTCCAGATCGTCTTCCAGGACCCGTTCTCCTCGCTGAGCCCGCGGATGCTCGTGCGGGACATCGTCGGGGAGCCCCTCGCGATCCACCACCTCGGGACCCGGGCCCAACGCTACCAGCGCGTCGCCGAGCTCATGGCGGCCGTCGGGCTCAACCCGGACCACCTCTGGCGGTTCCCCCACGAGTTCTCCGGCGGCCAGCGCCAGCGGATCGGGATCGCCCGGGCGCTCGCGATGCGACCGGATTTCATCGTGCTCGACGAGCCGACGAGCGCTCTCGACGTGTCGGTCCAGGCCCAGATCCTCAACATCCTCAAGCGCCTGCAGGCCGAGCAGCGACTCGCCTACCTGTTCATCTCCCACCACCTCTCGGTGATCCGGGCGATCAGCCGCAAGGTCGTGGTGATGTACCTCGGCCAAGTCGTGGAATGGGCCCCCACGGAGGAGGTCTTCTCCCGGCCCCTGCATCCGTACACCCAGGCCCTGCTCGCGGCGATCCCGGTCCCGGACCCGACCCTCCACCGGGAGCGGATCATCCTCAAGGGCGACGTCCCGAGCCCGGCGGCCCCGCCCTCCGGATGCCGCTTCCACACCCGGTGCCCGGCCGTCATGCCGATCTGCCCGAAGGTGGAGCCGCGCCTCCTGGAGATCCGGCCCGGCCACTTCGCCGCCTGCCACCTCTACCCGGGCCAGCGGACAGAGGCGGAGGACTCGGGCGTGACCGCCGCCGAGGCGCCGCTCCCGTCGGGGCCTTTGCCCGAGGCCGCCGCCGCGCCGGCCCCTTAGCGAGGAGCCCCCCCGATGTCCTCGGGCCGGGGTCCTTTCGGCCTCCCGAAGGTCCACGAGGAGGAGCGTCGGCGCGCCCTCGAGGACCCTGGGGTCAGCTGGAAGGATTGGCTCTCCTCGAGCTTCGCGAAGACCTACCTCGGCCTCGCGTTCTTCATCGCCGACGGCCTCCTGATCGCCAGTTGGTTCGGTCCGCCGGCGAACTACCCGGCCATGATCGGCACGACGGCGCTCGCGCTCTACCTCGAGTATCTCGCCTGGCAGTACCCTATGGTACCTGCCCCGGGCGTGGGCCGAGGCCCCCGGTACTCCCCGGGGCACCGCCCCCGCCGAACCCAGGCCAAAGTGGTCGAGGTCCCTCGTTCGGCTGATCCATCCGTTCGAGCTCGGCCGGTGGAGCCTCTCGGCCAAGCAGCGCCGGGAAGGTCGTCCCCCGATGCCGGAGGCCCCTGACCCCCGCGAGTTCGTCTGAGGCGCTCGAGCGAGCCGCGGAAAACGGTGCTCGCGCCGCTGGCGACTCGACACGGGAAAGGGTTCGACTACGCCGCGACCCGGTCCACTACACCATTCCGTTGCCGTTCCACGTCCAATAGGTCTGCTCGTTCCCGCCTCCGAACATCACTGAGGTGTTCGGTGTGGCCGGGTTGACCCACGGGGCCATGGTCACGACGAGGTTCGTCTGGCCCCAGTAGACGTAGAGGGCGAGGCCGTTCCCAATCTGCTCCGCATAGTTGTAGAGGAGCACCCGGGACGCGTTCGGAGAGTAGGTCGCCGCAATGGTCATCGCGTAGTTCATGGCCGCGAACGCGGGCCCCTGGCAGGTGTTGGGGATGCCTCCGAGGGATTGCGCGAGGTGGGCGTACGATACGTAGTCGGTCGCCCCCGGGCATGTCCCGCCGGCATAGCTCGTCTTGTTGAACGGCGAGCCCGTCCCGAGGAGCTGGACCCCCACGTCGTCGGAAGCCGCGTTGCCAGCCCCGTTCCCGTAAAGGACCGAGATGTAGTCCGTGGGGTCCGGATAATCCGGTGCCCACCCGAGCTGGTAGATCGGCATCGGATTGTACCCGGGGCTGGTCTCGAGGTTGTCGACCAGGTTCGCGAAGTTGATGTCGAGGGTAAGGAGCTTCACTCGACCCCCGGAGAGGCTGTTGATCTCGCTCTGCAAGAGGGAAGCCATCGCGTCGACGGCCGGGGCGCCGGTCTCGCCGAACCACGGAACCTGGCAGGGCGAACCCACCGTGCAGTTCGTCAGGAACGAGTCGTAGAACGGCGAGCTCGGGTCGTTGGCCTGGGCCCACCACCAGGCGGCGGAACCCTTCACGTTCGGGTCGGTGCCGGGGTTTCCCGATGGCCAACTAATGTTGGTCGGGTAGTAGTTGCCCATGAACTTGGGGATCGCCCCGCCGAAGGCAAAGTCGTAGGTGATCCCGTCGACCGTATTGATCGTCGATTGCACCGTTTGGTACGGGAAGGCGTGGACGAAGAACTCGCGGATCCCGATCGGCGCGAAGAAGGTCTGCGGCACAGTGATCGGGTTCGTCGTGTACTTCTGAGCCCCCGGGAGGCTGAAGTTCATGTTGATCAGCCAGAAGTACTCGGAGATCGTCGGCGCCTCGGTCGCGATGACCTTCCCTTGCTGAAGCAGTTGGAGGAGGATGGCGGTATCGGTCGAGGGGATGCTCGCCGCATCCGCGACCCCCGCTTGGTAGGCCTTCTCCCCTTGGATCTGGGAAGATTCCCAGACGACGTCGACGTTGGGCACGTAGCCACCGACCGCCGGCATGCAACCGGTCCATGTGCAGTCCGGGTTGGGCGTATAGGCCGGGTTCGCCGCCAGCGTGTAGCTCGCACCAATCACGAGGTCCTTCATGTAATACGGTCCGCTGCCCACGGTGGACCACTGGACGTGGCCGACGTACGGGGGCGAGGAGCCGTCGGTCTGCCAAGTGTCCCAATCCTTCGCGCCCATGCCGCTGACCGCGCTCCCGTAGGCGGCCGAATCCGTTGTGGTTGCGTTTCCCGGCAAGAGACAGGGGCGGTCGCCGGAGCCGGTGAAGATCGACTGGCCCTTCCCGTTCATCGTCCAGTCCGGAACCCCGGCCGCCTGCGCCGGCGCACTGTACCAACCGCAGGGTTCGATCCCCGTCCCGGTCGGGTCGGCGACTAGCTCGAGGAAGAACGGCCAGTTCACCCCGCCGGCTTTTGCGAGGAGTGTGACGCACCCGTGGTAATTGGAGCTCGTCATCGCCTCGGTCGGACAGTACGCCGAGGCGTTCACCAGGATGGAGGCGAACTCGTTCGATGGGGTGTTATTCATGGCAGCATGGATTCCGCTATCCCACGCCGCCGATCCCGGATTCACGAGCGCCTGGCCGACCAGCCAACCGTTATTCGCCTCGTAGTACGGCAGGTTGCCGAACGCCTCCGTCCGGATCAGCGTGAACATCACGTCGCTCGGGTAAACCCCCCAGTGGGTGCTCGTCGCCGAGTCATAGAATTGGGAGTTCGACGTGAGGACGAAGGTGTAGGCGCCCGTGGTGGTATTCACGAGATCTGTACCCGCTCCCGCCGGCGCGCTCGGGAACAAGGTTCCGCACTGTCCGCTGCCCGGGACGCACGCCGCCGCATCGGGTACGAACTGCGAAGGAAGTGGACCTGCGTCGGTACCGTTGTATTGAATCAACGTCTGATAGATGTTCGTGACGACCTCCCCACTCGCGCTATCGTACTCGACCGAGGGATCGTGCGTGCGAGACCCGCCTGGAGCGAGGAAGTAGCGGAGGAAGGTCCCCGTGTGCGGGGAGACCGCAGCGGCCGCGCCGGAGGTCCCGGCATTGACGCCGGAAGGGGCCACGAAGGCGGTCCAGACAAAGTCCTGGGTGGCGGTCGCTACCGTGGTAGTCCCGTTCAGCTCGGCCGACTTTCCCACAAACTCGATGGCGAAGATCCCCGAGTTCTGGAAGGTGACCGTGGCGGAAGCGCCCGTGGGGGTCGTCGTGGGGGTGGCCACGCTGACCCCGGTGCCGCTCGCCGTGATCGTCGGGGTCTGCTCCGTGAAGAGAGGGTTCGTCGGTGCCGAGGTGTAGGTCCCGGAGACGGTGATCGAGCCGCCGGGCTGTAGAATCGCCGAGGGCGCCGTCGAGCTGCCGGAGGAGTTCTTCGTGATCTGCCCAACGATGGCGGGGACGTTCTGGACGGCCTGGGAGGAGCCCGAGGCGGTGATCGTGAGTACGATCAAGTGCTGATAGTTATCGTGGACGGTCCCCTTGATGTTCGCCTGGACTGAGACGATGTAGAGGCCGGGGTACTGGAACTGGTGCGTGGCGGATTGGGAGTTCGACTGGACGGGCGCCGATCCGTCGCCGAAGTTGTAGGTCATATTCGTCGACGATGCGCCGGTGGGGAGGACAACGGAGAAAGGAATGGTCTGGTTCGTCTGCGCCGCCGCGAACGGCGACAGCAGCGTGACGTCATGATTCACGCTGAACTTCGCGCACGCGGCGCTGTTCGCGGGTTCACAGCTCGTGCTCGTGTTCACGGTGGGCTTCTGAGTACCGAAGGCGACATACGAACCCGCGCCCACGACCACAAGGACCACCGCCATGACGACGAGGGCCGTCGGCATCGACATCGCTCGAGAGTTCCGCGAAGGCCGGCCCCTCGGAGTTAGCTTCTGTTCCGACATCATTCCGCTCGGGTTTCCTCGACGAGAGGAACCCGAGCCGTAACCCCACTGCCGATATATATACCCACTTCAACTTCCGCCGCCGTGACCGATGGGCGAAGCCGCCGGCTCGCCCCGTCTCTGCTCTCCGCCGATTTCGCCGACCTCGCCGGGGCGATCCGGGCCGCTGAAGCAGGCGGGGCGGATGCATTCCACCTGGACGTCATGGATGGCCACTTCGTCCCGAACATCTCCTTCGGCCCCGCGCTCGTCCAGGCGGTGCGAAAGCGGACGCGACTTCCGCTCGACATCCACCTCATGGTCGAGCATCCGGCCCGCTTCGCCCGGGCCTTCGCCGAGGCCGGAGGAACCACTCTCGTCTTCCATCTCGAGGCCTCGGATCCACCGGAAGAGGTGATCCGGGAGACCGACCGGCTCGAAGTCGCCGTCGGCGCGGCGCTGCGCCCGGGCACACCGTTCGACCGCGTCGAACCCCTTCTGAATAAGATCGATCAGGTCCTCGTGATGAGCGTGCATCCGGGGTTCTCGGGTCAGCGGTTCCTCCCCGAAGTGCTGCCGAAGGTCCGCGAGTCCCGGCGGCGCCTCGACGCGATCGGCTCCGCCGCAGACGTCTCCATCGACGGCGGGATCAACCCCGAGACCGCCCGCCTCGCGGCCGACGCCGGGGCGACGTTCTTCGTCTGCGGCAACTCGGTCTTCTCCGGCGGGGGGGTCGGGTCGAACTTGAAGACCCTCCGGGCGGCGATCGGGACCTCGGACCGATGAGATTCTCCGAACTCACCGGGGCCTACGAACGTCTCGGCGCCACGCGCAAGCGGACGGAGCTCCGGGACCTGCTGGCCTCGGTGCTCAAAGCGGCCGATCCCGAGGAGCTCCCCGCGATCCTCTTCCTATCCCAGGGCCAGCTCCGACCGGAGTACGAGGGGGTCGAGCTCGGCGTCGCCGATTCGCTCGCCCGCAAAGCGGTGTCCGAGGCAACGGGAACCCCCGAGGCCGAGGTGAAAGCCGCTCAACAGCGGTCCGGGGACCTCGGCAGCACGGCCGAACAGCTCGGGCAGCACCGCCATCGGATCGACGGCGCGGAGTCTCCTACGGTCACGGAGGTCTACGAAGGGCTCCGAAAGATCGCGGACGCCAAGGGCAAGGGTTCCCAGGACCTCAAGGTCCGGATCCTCGTCGATCTCCTCGCGCGCAGCGGGCCGATCGAATCGAAGTACCTCGTCCGGTTCGTGCTCGGGCAGCTGCGTCTCGGTGTCCGGGAGATGACCCTCCTCGATGCCCTCGCCTCCGCGTACTCGGACGGTTCGAAGGAGGGGCGGCAGCGCATCGAGGCCGTCTTCAACCTCACGAGCGACCTCGGGCTCGTGGCGCAGGCCCTCGCCCGCCACGGTCTGGACGGCCTCGCCGCGATCCACCTCCAGGTCGGCCGGCCGATCCGCCCGATGCTCGCCGAGCGGTCGCCGAACCTCGAGGAGGTCCTCAAACGTTTGGGGGGCGCCGCCGCCCTCGAGATGAAATACGACGGCCTGAGGGTCCAGGCCCACGCCCCCGCGCAAGGCCCGGTGCGGCTCTTCTCGCGCCGGCTCGAGGAGATCGGAGCCCAGTTCCCCGAGCTCCTCCCGGCCCTCGCCCAGGCGATCCGCCACCGTCCGGCGATCGTCGAGGGAGAGTGTGTCCCTATCGATCCGGACACCGAGGAGATCCGACCGTTCCAGGAGATCTCCCGCCGGCGCGGCCGCAAGTACGACCTCGAGCGGATGCAAGCCGAGGTGCCCGTTTCCATCTTCCTCTTCGACGTGCTCCTCGACGGGGACGACGAGACCGCGGGCCGTCCGTTCCCCGAGCGAAGGGCCCGGCTCGCCGAGCTCGTGCGGCCGACGGAGCGCGTTCGGCTCGCCGACCAGCGGATCGTCCGGTCGGTCGAGGAGGCCCAGTCCTACTTCGACGAATGCATCGCCGCCGGAGGCGAAGGCGTGATGGCGAAGTCGCTCGCGGCGGAGAGCTCCTACCGGGCCGGCGCCCGGGGGTTCTGGTGGATCAAGTACAAGCGGGAGTACACGCACGGACTGGCCGACTCGATCGACGGCGTCGTCGTGGGGGCGTTCTCCGGCCGGGGTCGACGGGCGGGCCGCTACGGGGCGCTGCTCATGGCCGTCTACGACCCCACCAACGACCGGTTCGAGTCGTTCTGCAAGGTCGGGAGCGGCTTTGACGATGCCACGCTCCAAGCCCTCCCGGAGCGGTTGAAACCGTTCGAGGTCGACGGGCCCGACCCTCGCGTGCGCTCCTCCTTGACGCCCGATCGTTGGATGAGGCCCGGGCTGGTCCTCGAGCTGCGCGGGGCCGAGCTGACCCTGAGCCCGACCCATCCGGCCGCTCTCGGGGCGCTCCGAAAGGGGTACGGCCTCGCCCTCCGTTTTCCCCGGTTCACGGGGCGGTTCCGGGACGACAAGGGGCCGACCGACGCCACCACCGCGAAGGAGCTCGTCGAACTTTACCGCGCCCAGGTGAAGCAGGCCGCCCCCGAGAGCCCGCCGTAGCGAGCTCGGCCGCCGCGCGGCGAGGATCGGTTCGAGGAAGGGGCAAGTGATCCCGGCTGCGGAACGACGCCCGGCCACGCTCCAGCTTGGCGACGGTTCCCCGTGCGCGCGCCTTCTGGAGCCCGACCACTCAAACGGCTGTCCACTGCCGAGACTCCGTCCCATAATTTGAGTTGAGGGGCATCGCGTTGCTCCCCCTCGTCGACTTCCACTGCAGCACCGTCAGGATTACTAGGGAGCGACCAAACTCCCCGGATGTCCCTCGACGACCGACTTTACGACGCGATTCGACGAGATGAGACGGGGTTTCTGCTCCAAGTCGCCGATCAGGCCCTCCTCTCGTTATCCAAGCCTCCCGGGTGGACTCGTCGCACGACCGCTGGCCGCCCTCGGAAGCGGGGTCGGGGTCGCCCCGAGACGTATGGCTGGGCGCCGATGGCCAAGGTCCTGCTCTTCCAGAACGCCCTGGACCTCGACTATCGTCGCATGGAGGGTTACCTTCGCTCCGCCCCTGAGCTGTGTAGGCGAATGGGGTTGCGTCGACCACCTTCGCGCAACACGATCTGGCGAGCGTTGCGCCGATTCCCGGAACCCTGGCTCCACCAGTTCAACGACGCGGTGCTGGCCGCCTTCAAAAAAAAGCGGGCCGACCTCGCCGCCGAACTCTCGGCGCGGACTCGACGGGGTTAGGCGAACACCGTCGGAGCGAGTGGCGAGCGTTCCGGGGCATGCGCCCCTGCCGACGACGACACTTCCGCAAGGCCCACATTGTCTGTGAGTGCCGATCGGTAGAGAAACCGATCCTGGCGTGGAAGCTCACGGCCTCTTGGCACGCAGACTCCCCCGAGTTCATCCCCCTCCTCGGCCAGATCCGTGGGCCGCTGGGAGACGTGTTGGGCGACTCGGCGTACGCAAGTAGAGCCAACGCCCAGTATGTGGCGGACCGCGGTGGGGTGCCGTACCTCAAGCCGAAGTCCAACGCAACTCCTCGGCCGAGCCGTCATCCGGCATGGAAGCACATGGTCCGCCTTTTCCAGCATCGACCGGCGCGGTTCCATGCCCGGTACCGGTACCGAGTCAATGTCGAGGGGAAGTTCTCGTCGACCAAACGGTGTCAAGGACCGTTCCTGAGAGCTCGACACATCTGGACCCAGCGACGGGAGTACGGTTGGCGAGTGGTCGCCCACAACGCCGAGCTGTGTGCGCGCTCGCGACTGCGAGTGACGCTGAGCTGACCGAACGTCCTGCCTCCATCCCAACGGCCATCTGAACGACTCGCCTGGGGTCGGGCATGCCCCGACGGGACGATCCCAAGCTCGAGAAGTTGATCGAACAGGTCTCGGTGGACTGCGACAGCGAGGCCGACGTGGCCATGGGACTCTGCTACGCGATGCAGGAGCACCTGAAGTTCCCCTTCTCCGGCACCGTGGTGGGCGAGGAAGTTGTCGTGAATGGGGTCGAGGAAGGAGAGGGGACGGAGATTGTCGGCCTCTGCCAGCGCAAAGGGCGGACCTACCGAGTTCGATTGGACGACATCACGGTCCGCCGTCGGCCGAAGGGTGCCGAGTGGATCGATGCATACTACCAATTCCGAGGGAAGCGCTGAGGGGGTCCGGCCGGTCAATTATGGGACGGAGCCCACTGCCGAGTAAATGCCTAATAGGGGGAGTCAACCTCGCCGGGTTAGGTACCGCCGCATGCTCGTCGAGATGACTGAACTGCTGGGTCGCCAGGTGTTCACCCCGGAGGGCCGCCTCCTGGGCGAAGTGGGGAACGTTGTGGTCGATGTGGATGGCTCCAAGGTCGATGGGATCTACCTCGACGAGCCGAGCCCGCTTTTAGTCGAGGACTCGAAGCCGATCAACATACCCTACCGGTGGGTCTCGGCGGTCAACGACGTGGTGCTCCTGAAGTACTTCCCGAAGCGGGTCTCCGTCAAGCGGACGGCCAAGCCCGCTCCGGCGGAAGCGGCTCCGGTCCCCGTCGCCCGCTGACATGCGGGGATAGCCAAGCTCGGGAACGGCGCAGGACTTAAACGTCGGTCGGCGACCGCGCCGATGGACGGGGAGATCCTGTCGCGAAGGCGTTCGCCGGTTCAAATCCGGCTCCCCGCTTTCACGCCCATCGGTAGGGGAGGACCCCCGGCCCGCGACCCCCAGCGCTAAAGAACTCTCGCGTACCCTTCTTCGCTCTCATGGCGAAATCTTGCCCGGATTGTGGGGCCGAGATCGACTATCACGCGCGGGCGATCGAGGTGCTCGAAGGGACCTGCGCGAGCTGCGGACGCTCCACGGTCGTGGTCGCGCCCTCCAATGCGACCCCCGGCGATGGCGACCGAGCCGCGGTCGCCGCTACCGCACCCTCCGCCCCTTGCTGGGAGTGCGGCGGCCCCCTCGCCTTCACCGTGAACCCGGACCGGTCCATCGACGCCGCGTGCACCGCGTGCGAGGTGACGACCCACCTCACGACCGGGGCCGCAGCGGAGCCGGAGGGAGACGACGAGGAAGAGGACGACGACGAGGACGACCGCCCGAGGGCCCCGAGGCGCCCTCCGTCGTTCGGCGACCGGCCGCCTCCGGGAAGGCCCGGACGATGGGACGACGAACGGCGGGGCCCGAGGCGCGAGTTCGGTCCCCCGTCGAGGCCGATGGCGCGCCCCTGCCGCCAGTGTGGAGGCGCCCTCGAGTTCACCAAGGACGAGGACGGCACCGTGACCGGGACCTGCCGGTCCTGCGGGAACACGTTCAAGATGCGCCCCCGTGAGGATCGACCCAGCCGCGGGTTCGAACGTCGGCCGGGCTGGGGCGGACGCCCGGGAGGGTCGAGCTACGGAGGCCGAGGCGGCGGCGGTCGGCCCCCCTATCGTCGCCCTCGCCAGGACGACGACGAACGGCCGCGGCGGCGTCGGCGCGAGGACTGACCCGCTCCGGGTCGGAGCGGGCGCTCAGCCGGGACCACTCGCCCCGATCGCGAACGTTCGTCGCCATCGGAGCCGGACCGAGGCCCCAACGGCGGGCGCCTGCGCGCGGACCGTCCCGCGCACCTCCACCCGCTCGCCGCTCGTGAGCCGCACCATCGCGACGAACCCTTCGGGGATCGGGCCGCACGCTTCCACCACCCCGGCGTGGCCTTCCCCCGGTGGCGCCAGACTCGACCTCTCGAGGGTCGACCGCCAGGTCCCCTCCACTGCCGGGGAGCACGTTGTAGCCGAGGAACCGGGCGGCCGGCACCGAGGCGGGGTGCTCGTAGACGTCGAGCGGGGATCCGCTCTGGACGATCCGGCCCCCGAAGAGCAGGAGCACCCGATCGCCGAGGAAAAGTCCCTCGTCCCGGTCGTGGGTGACGTGGATCGCGGAGGCGCCGGACCGGCCGAGAGCGTGGCGGAACTCCGCTCGGAGCTCGGCCCGCCGTTCGGGATCGACGGAGGCGAACGGCTCGTCGAGGAGGACGACCGACGGCCCCGGGGCGAGCGTGCGCGCGAGGGCGACCCTTTGCCGTTCGCCCCCCGAGAGCGCCTCGGGCGCCCGGTCCTCGAGCCCGTGGAGGTGGAGGAGCTCGACGACCTCGTCCACCCGGCGATCGATCTCCTCGTCCGGCCGCCGAGCGATCGCAAGGCCGTAGGCGATGTTCTCCCAGACCGACCGGCGAGGGAAGAGCGCCGGCTCTTGGAACAGGATCCCGATCCCGCGTCGGTGCGGGGGGACGTCGGTCACGTCCCTTCCCGCGAGCCGCACTTGTCCTCGGACGGGGCGCTCGAAGCCCGCGATCGTCCGAAGCAGGGTCGACTTCCCGCTGCCGTTCGGACCCATCAATACGACGAACTCCCCGGGGCCGACCGCGAGGTCGACGTCGGTGAGGACCTCCTGCCGTCCCCAAACGGCCGATAGGGAGCGGACCTCGAGGCGCGGTTCAGAGGACATCGGCGCCTCCCTCCCCCCACACCGCGACCAGGGCGAGGACCCCGAGGCTCGCGAGAACCAGGATGGCGGCGACCGCCGGCTCGAGGCTCCCCATTCGGAGCGATTCGAGCCGGTAGAGCTCCACGGAAAGCGTGGTCGAGGAGCTCGTCGAAAGGAAGTTCGTGGCCGTGAACTCGCCGAGGCCGAGCGCGAAGGCGAAGAGGCCCGCGGTCCGGACCCCGGCCCGGGCCATCGGCAGGCTCGACGTCGAGGTACGCTTGCCAAGGCCCCGCGCCGAGGGTCCGTGCGGCCTCTCCCGGCTTCGGATCGGTCGAGCCGAGCGACGAGCCGATCGCTTGGAGCGCGAACGGGAGCGCGAGCGTGGCCTGGCTGAGGACGATCAGCAAAGGGGCGGCCGAGGCGCCCCCGAGCGCTGGACGGGCGAACTCCGCGAGCGCGAAGGCGAGGACGATCGGGGAGACGAGGAGGGGAGCGAACGCGAGCCCTCCGACGATCCGATGGGCCCGGGGCCGCCGGGCGAGAAACCAGGCCGCCCCGACCGCGAGCAGGAGTGCGGTGAGGCTCGCGAGCGTCGCGAAGAGGAGGGTGTTCGCGATCGCCCCGCCGGTCGAGATCCCGAGGACTGCCGTGACCCGGGAACCAAAAAGCTGGGAGAAGGCCCCGCCGGTGGGACCCCCGGGCGACGCGGGCGCGAGGCCGTGCGCGATGATCGATGCGAGGAACGCGAACACCCCTCCCACGAACACCGCGGTCACCGCGGCGAGGATCCAGGCGGCCGGCCGGCGCCGATCGAAGGGCCGCAGGGGGGATCGGAAGCGGGCGCTCGCCCGCAGGCGGCCCGCGAGCGCCACGTAGAGCACCGTTACGGGCGCGAGCAGGAGGATGCCCACTCCCGCGAGCACGGCGGCCGGAGGGACCTCGGCAAGCGTCTGGGCCAGGGTGTAGACCCTCGCCTCCAGGGTGTACCAGGGCGCCCCGCCGATCAGGAGAGGGCCGGCGAAGGCGAGCGCGGAAAAGAGGAACGTCAGAAGCCCCCCGGCGAGCGCGCCGGCCCACGACGGGCCAGCCCAAACCGCACGATACGCCTCCCCCGGTCCGCCGCCCAGGGAGGCCACGGTCTCCTCGAGGTCCCGGGAAGCCGACTCCGCTCCGACCGAGGTCAGGAGGACCACCACCGGAGCGTTGAACAGGACGTTCGCCACGACGACGCCCCCGAACCCGCTCCCGAGCGCCGAGAGCGCCGGGATCGCGTGGGAGACGAGCCCGTCCGGGCCGAAGAGCTCGACGACCCCGACGGCGACCGCGACCGTAGGCAGGAGGAACGGCACAAGGAGCGAAGCGAGGACGAACCGGCGGCCCGGGATCTCGGTCCGCCCGAGGAAGACGCCCACCGGGTAGCCAATGGCGACCGCCGCCGCGGCGCTGGCGGCCCCCTCGGTGAGCGAGTTCTCGATCGCCCGGAGGTTCACCGGGTCGGCCAGGATCCGGGCGACGCCCGACCCCCCGCCGGCGTCCGCCGTCCCGCTCGCGATCAGGAGGGCGACGGGGACGAGGGCCACGAGCAGGACGAAGGCGAGGATCGGCCCGAGCGCGAGGAGGTCCCCGGCCTTAAGGAACCCTAACCGGCGAGACGGTTCTCGATCGACTGCCATTGGTCGAGCCATCCGGGAAGCTCCGAGGGGATCGACGAGAGGGCGAGACCGTCGTTGAGGACGAGCGCCCCGCTCGCGTTGGCGGCCCAGTGGAAGCCGGCCGGGACCGGGGTCGAGGTGTTCGCCGGGTAGACCCACTCGTTCGTCGGGATCTCGGACTGGACCCCGCCCTCGAGGAACCAATCCTCGAACGCCTCGTCGAGCGCGAGGTGTTTCGTCCCCTTCACGATCCCGATCCCGTAGATCGTCCGCCAGGCGTACTTGCTCCCGTTCCAGTGGTAGACGGTCGCGTTGAACGCCGGGACGGTGCCTCCACCGACGGCGGCCGGGGGATCCGTGCTGAAGCTCAACAGCATCGGCGGGGAGTCCGGCGGCGTCGTGAAGGCGGTGTAGGCGTCCGACCAGGAATCGCTCACTCGGATCGACGGATCGACCGAGGTCCAGAAGGTGGTCCAGTTCTCGTGGAGGACGTTCTCATAGAACGCGATCTCGGAGAGGAGAAACTCCTGGCCCACGATGTCCGTCTCGGGATTCTCGATCATCAGGTCGCGGGCCCAGGTGGCGTTCGCGGCGAAGTCGGGGAGCGAGGCATTCATGACCGCCCCGCCCGTGGCCTCGTCGATCGCGGTCGTGTAGTCGATGCCGAGGTAGCCGAACTGGTACGGCGCCACCGAGTGATCGGGTGCGATCTCGGCGAGCAGGCTCGGGGACTCGCCGGCCAGTTCCGGCGGCGCGTATGGGATGAGCACTCCGGCCGCGTCGGCCTGCGGGGCCGTGATCTCGTCGAGGCCGATGACGAGGTCCGCCGCCGGGGCGTCCCGTTCGGCGATGAGCTTGCTCGAAAGCGTCCCCGAGACGCACTCGACCGAGACGCGGGCGTGGTGGGTCGATTCGAACCCGTTCATGAGCCCGGTCAGGTTCTGGGAGCCGCAGCCGCCCCAGAGGCTATCGTAGGTGTAGACGGTGAGCGTCGGCTCACCGCTCTGGAACGGGTAGAGGTCGTGGGCCGAAAGGTAGGAGCCGATCCCGAGCCCCGCGAGGACCACCACCACGGCCACGGCCCCGACGAGGATCCATCGCCCGGTGGTCCCGGGGCGTTTCGCCCGGCGCGATCGGCCCTCGGTCGGCGCTGACGCGGCTTCCGCGCTACCTTTCATGCTGCCCCGGTTCGCCGGGGGGCTCTCAGAACGCCCATCGCGTTCCCTGCGCGGGCATTACCCCGATCAGGTTCATGGGGTCGACGAGCGAGTGCGCTCGTCCTCTCAGCCGGTCCATAGCTCCCCCAGCCTCCGGCCGATTCCGGGACCCTTCTTAGCGTCTGCCCCGCCGCCCGCGCCCGTCGCCCCCGCGGCACCACGGATTTAAGCCCCTACCCCCCTCGCGGAGCGTCCATGATCGCCCCGATCGAGTCGCTGCGCTTCGGCAGCGAGCTCGTCAAACGCGGATTCGCCCGCATGCAGCAGGGGGGGGTCATCATGGACGTGACGAACGCGGAGCAGGCCGAGATCGCGGAGGGCGCGGGCGCGGTCGCGGTCATGGCCCTCGAGCGGGTGCCCGCGGACATCCGGGCCACCGGCGGGGTCGCCCGAATGGCCGACCCGAGGAAGATCCGCGAGATCCAGGACCACGTCTCGATCCCCGTGATGGCGAAGTGCCGCATCGGGCACACCGCGGAGGCTCGGATCCTCGAGGCCCTCGACGTCGACATGATCGACGAGTCCGAGGTGCTGACCCCGGCCGATCCGTTCGCCCACGTCGAGAAGAGCACCTTCAAGATCCCGTTCGTCTGCGGCGCACGGGACCTGGGCGAGGCGCTCCGTCGGATCGCCGAGGGGGCCGCGATGATCCGGACCAAGGGCGAGGCCGGGACCGGGAACGTCGTGGAGGCCGTCCGGCACATCCACCAGGTGAACGACGGGATCCGGGCGGTCTCCCACCTCGACAAGAAGGGCCTTCACGCGTGGGCGAAGGAGGCGAGCGTCCCCGACGCCCTCGTGCTGGAGGTCCGCAAGCTCGGACGCCTTCCGGTCGTCAATTTCGCCGCCGGCGGGATCGCCACCCCCGCCGACGCCGCGCTCTGCCGGCTCCTCGGGGTCGACGGCGTCTTCGTGGGCAGCGGGATCTTCAAGGCCGAGCGGCCGAGCCGCGTCGCCCAGGCGATCGTGGAGGCGACGAGCCACCCGGACGACGCGGCGCTGCTCGCCCGGGTCTCCGAAGGGCTCGGCGAGCCGATGCGGGGCCTCGACCTCGGCTCGGTCGCTCCCTCCGAACTCCTGCAGACGCGCGAGTCCCGCCCCGAGCCCCGCCGGGCCGCACCGCGGGCGTGAGCGATCCCGGCTCGCGCCGCCGAGCCGGCCCGGTCGCCGGGAGGCGAAGCCGATCGTGAGGATCCTCCAGGTGAGCCCGTTCTTCGATCCCCACGCGGGGGGGGTCGAGGCGTATGTTCGCCGGCTGACCGAGGAGCTCGCCCGCCGGGGACACGAGGTGACCGTGCTCACCTCGCGCTACGACCGGGCCCTCCCGGAAGAGGAGCGGCGGGACGGGTACCGCATCGTCCGGAGCCGCACCCTCGGCGTCCTCCTCGATACCCCGATCGATACCGGCACCCGTCGGCTCGTGCGGACCCTCCCGGCCGACGTCGCCCATCTCCATTACCCGCCGCCCCTGACGTCGTACTTCGCGACCCGGGGGCTCGCCGGCCGATCGATCCCGATCTGCCTCACCTACCATTGCGATCTCTACCGGCCCGGACCGGTCGGCCGGCTGCTCACGGCGCTCTACGAGGGGCTGTTCCTGCCCCCGACCCTCGACCGCGCGAAGCGGATCGTCGCCCACACCCGCACCTACGCCGAAACCTCGACCCCCCTGCGGGGGCGCGCCGTCGACATCATCCCCTCGGCGGTCGACCTCGATCGGTTCCGCCCGGATGTCGATGGGACCGTGGTCCGCGCCCGGCTCGGCCTCGGCGGACGTCGGGTCATCCTCTTCACCGGCCGGCTCGTGCCCCACAAGGGGGTCGACCAGATCCTCCGGGCGCTCGCCCTCCTGCCCAAGGATGTGGCCCTCGTCGTGGTCGGCCGGGGCCCGGCTCGAGGCGCTCGCCGTCCTCGCCCGCCGCCTCGGGATCGAGGACCGGGTCCGCTTCTGCCCGTCGGTCGGGGACGCGGAGCTCCCGGCGTTCTTCCGGGCGGCCGACCTCTTCGTCTTCCCGTCCCGCAACCGCCTCGAAGGGTTCGGGCTCGCCGTCGCGGAGGCCATGGCCTCGGGCCTTCCCGTCGTCGTCGCCGATATGCCCGGGTCCGGGAGGTCATCGAGCCGGGCGTCGAAGGGCTCCTCGCGGACCCGCTCCTCTTGAGCGACCTCGCCGAGAAGGTCCGGGAACTGCTCGACGACCCCGGACGACGAGCGGTCATGGGCGCGGCCGCCCGGCGCCGGGCCGAGAGCCGCTACGGCGTGGCGACGGTCGTCGACGCCCTCGTCAGCCTCTACGGAAGCCTGATCGAAGCTGGTTGATCTGCTCCTTGAGCCGAAGGGCCTCGGCGGCGGCCGCCTCCGCCCAATCCGCCCCGGAGGAGGCGTAGAGGATCGACCGGGAGGAGTTCACGAGCAGCGCCCGGCCGTTGGCGTCGACCCCCTCCCGGACGGAGGTCGAGAGGCGTCCCCCCTGGGCCCCCACCCCCGGGATGAGGATCGGGACGCCATCGCCGAGGCGCTCTCGGCTCGCGCGCAGGAGCTCGGAGTACGTGGCGCCGACGACGACCCCCGCGTTGCCATGCGAGCGGGCGATCCGGCCCGCCTCGACCACGACCGCGAGCCAGAGCGGGCCCCGGGGGGTGGGGATCTCCTGGAAATCGGGGGCGCCGGGGTTCGTCGAGTGGGCGATGATGAAGATCCCATGCTCCGGGTCCTCGGCGAACGGTTCGAGCGTCTCCCACCCGAGCCACGGGGTCACGGTGACGGCGTCGAATCCGAGCGCCCCGAACGCCCCATCCCGGATGAGGCGCATCGTGTTCGGGATGTCGTTCGCCTTGAGATCGAGGATCTTGAGGTAGCTAGGGCCGATACGGGCGGTGAGCCGTTCGAGCTGGGCGAGGCCGGCCGAACCGAACGCGAGGTAGGACCCGAGCTGGCACTTGAACGCCGCCGCGTGCGGCGCGGTCGCGCGCACGATCCCGTCGAGGAACCGGGTGAGCCGCGCGCCCTCCGAGAGGCCGGTGAGGGGGGTCGGGATCTGGCGCGGGTCGGGGTCGAGGCCCACGCACAGGAGCGAGTCGCGCGTCCGCAGGATCCGATCGAGGCGCGCCAGGAACGTCCCTGCCACGGTGGTTCGGGCATCGGTCCCACAGGAAATACCTTCCTGTAGGGCGAGGGGACGGACTCCCGCTTCATTAACGGGCGAGGGTCCCGAAACCGGTCGGCCAAGGCCGAACCCGGTGGAGGGGTCGGGCTACGTGGTCAGCAGCGGCCGTTTGCAGCGCCGGCAGTAGGTGATCCACGGCTCGTTCGGCGTGCCGCAGGTGGGGCAGACGATCTGCGGGCGCGGACCGCCCGAGGGGGTCGAGGCCGAGGGCTCGGGCAGGACCTCGTCGGAGGGCGGGGTGTAGTACCCGAGGCGGGGCCGAGGAGGGGCCGGGGGCGGTGGTCGGTCCGACGGTCGATCGGGGGACCGAGCGCGAGCTGGTCGAGTACACCGTCCCGTCTGAAGGCGCCTCGGAACCGGGCGAACCGAGAGGAACGGGCGAGGGCGCACGCCGCCGTCGAACGACGAGGAGAACGACGATGATCGCGACGACGGCGAGGGCGGCGGCCAAGAGGAGGTAGTCGATCGTGGGGATCCCGGTCGAGGGACTCGGGACCGGTACGACCAGGATCGAGACGGTCCGGATCGCTGGCGACCCGCTCGCATCGACGATGTCGATCGTCACGGTGAAGTTTCCGGCCCCGGTGGGGGTGCAGACGAGCGTGCTCGTGTTCGCGGTCGGACAACCCGGGGGCAATCCTCGATAGCTGATGGTGTAAGGGGGGGTGCCCTGCGATACCCCGGCGGAGATCGTGAACGAATGCCCGATCTCGACCGAGGCGACCGAGACGGTGGGGACCGAGACCACCAATGGGTGGATGCTCAAGTTGAGGGTCTGGGTGGCCGGAAGCTTCGCCCCGTCGACGACGAGGACCGTGACCGGGTAATCTCCCGGCCGGTTGGGGCTGCAGGTGAACTGCGCGGTGGTCACCGCGGGGCAACCGGGCGGGAGGGCCGGATACGAGATCGTGTAGGGCGGGATCCCTCCGGCCGTCTCTAGATCGAACGACACGGCCGTGGCGAGGGTGAGGACGTATCGAGAGGCCGTGAAGCTCTGGACCGAGACCGCCGGGAGGACCGAGACCACGACCGAGACGTTCACGAAGTCCCCGGAGACGCTCGTGACCCGGACCGAGGTGGTCAGGTTCGCGGCGGTCGCCGAGGTCACGCAGCGGAGCGTCGAAACGTTCTGGCTGACGCATCCCGCGGGGAGGTTCAGGTAGTCGTAGAAGTAGTCCCAGGGCTGGTAGGAGACCGACGTGGTGAAGACCAGGGCCGTCCCCACGTCCGTCGAAGAAGGCTTCACGGAAAGGCTCGCGGAGAACGGGGCGCCGCCCGGGTTCGACGCCTGAACGACCGAGAGCGCCGAGTCCGGGGTATCGGCCACGAAGACGTCGCCGGTCGCGTTCACGTAGCTGAGGGGCCCCGGGTCGTCCCCGACCGTCAGGGTGGCGTCGAATCCCAGGGAGTTCGCGTTGAGGATGGTCACGGTGTCGGAGCGCGTGTCCGACTCGAAGACCTCCTGGGCGCCCGGAACGTAGAGGACGGCCGTCGGGTCGACGCCGACGGCCACGCCATCGATGGAGCTTCCGGAGCTCGTGTCGATCACGTTGATCGCGTTCGCGCCGGAATCGGCGACGAACAGGTAACCGTTCGAAGGGTCGAACGCCACCCCGAGTGGGTTCGTCCCCGCGGGGATGGTCCCGACGGAGACGTCGGAGGAGGCGTTGACGACGTCCACGGCATTATCGATGAGGAGGCTCACGTAGAGGAGCTGCTTTGCTGGCGAGTAGGCGATCATCCGCGGCGCGGAGGGCGAGGAGGTCGAGCTGGATGATCGGGCCCGTGGTCAACGTCGCGGGGTTCAACGACCACATCAGGTTCGCCCCTCCCGTCACGAAGACCTGGTCGTCCGCGTAGAGCACATCGTAGAGCGTGTAGGAGGAACCGAGGTTCGTGGTCCGAAGGACCGCGCCCGAGGTCGCGTTGAGCCCCACGACGGTTCCGCCGGCGAGCGCCACGACCACGAGCCCCGCCACGGGGTCGAAGGTGGTCGCCACCGGATGGCCGGGGACCATGTCGGCTCGGACGACCGGGCGGTCACCGGGGCTGACCGTCCCCGTGTTGATCTCGACGATGCGGTCCGAGGTCACATCCGGGACCTCGAGGCGCTCGGTCACCGGGTTGAAGGAGGAGATGCCCGGTGCGACCCCGATCTCCTCCGTGCCGACGAGCGACTGTGAGAGCTCGGAGATCCTTAGGAGGTTGTTCGTGCTGAGGTCGATCGTCTCGAGCTCCGAATCCACGGTGTTCTCGACGATGATGGCGGGGGTGCCGCCCGTCGTGACGTTCCCCACGACCGTGTCGGCGGGGCCGAAGAAGGAGACGATCCCGCTCGGCTCGTTGGCGACCACCATATCCTTGCTCACCGTTCCCCAGAGGAGCCCGGAGATGTGGGTCGAGCTCGGGAAGGTCAGGTTGACCGAAGAGTTCCGGGTCGCGGCATCGACGATGGAGATGCTGGCGGCGCTCCCGACCCACACCGTGTCGTCGTCGGGGTTGTAGGCGATCGAGGTCGGGTTGTTGTGGACGGGGAAGTTCGAGGGGCCTTCCACGAACGAGGTCGCAGTGAACCACGCCGTGTCGGCGCTGGCGGAGTCCGCCGCGAACACGAGCCCGTGGAGGGGATCGTACGTGAGCGCGACCGGGGCCGCTCCGACCGTCGCCACGCCGGCGAACGTGTCGGTCCCCCCGGCGATCCCCACCACCTGGTCGAGCCCCTTTTCCGCGACGTAGACGTAGTCGGTCGCATTGACCCAGATCATCGCCGAGGGGTTCGCGCCGGCGGCGAGCGGGACCGATCCGTAGTAGGAGAACGAAGGTCCGCTCGAGGAGACGTTGTAGACGTCGACCGAGTCGGCCGTAGGATCGGACGCAAAGAGCTGATTGTCCGTGGCATCGAAGGCGAGGCTGCCGGGCGACGGGTTGGCCGTGGTGTTCCCCGTGTAGAGCGGGCCGCTCGCCGTCTGCTCGATCCCCGTCGAGGGATCGATGGCGGCGATCGAGTCCGACTGGCCCCCGGCGACGAAGACAAGGTCCTCGTGGGCATCGAAGGCGACCCCGTCGGCCCCGTTGACATAGCGGAGCGACGCGGTCCCGGAAAGGACGCCGTCCCCCACCAGATCGATCGTGGCGGCGGTCAGGATGGAGGGGGAAGCTCCGAGCGGCTGGGCCGGCGAGGTCCGCTCCGGGGGCGGAACGACCATCGCTCGCGGACCGGCGGTGCTCCCGATCGACGGATGCGCCCAGGCCCTCGGGGCTCCCGGGTCTCCCAAGGTTCGGATCGTACCGGCCGCGGCAGCCGACAGGAGGAGGACCGCCGCGACCCCGAGGAGCAGGGCGAGCCCCGTTCCGCGGTGCCCGAGGGCGCGCGGCGAGGACGGCCCCGCGGTGACCATGACGTCCTCCGTTAGCCAAGGCAGGGATAATGGTGACGGCCGTCGGGGGCCGCGGCCACGCCCCACCTATCGGACCGCGTGGGCGATGGTCGGAAGATAATCTTCGGAGAGCCGCCCGACGATCGGGATCGGATGTCGGCAGACCCGGCAGCGGTTGCCCTCGTCCAGGTTCCATCGGCGGATCGTGAAGCCGTAGCGTTCCACCGCGATCGCTCCGCATTCAGGACAATAGGTGTGCTCGAGCGGGTGCCCCCAGACGTTCCCGAGGTAGACATACCGGAGCCCCTCGGCGCGCGCGATGGCATGGAGGCGTTCGAGCGTCGGGATCGGGGTCTCGGGAAGGTCGAGCATCCGGTAGTCCGGGTGCCAGCGCAAGAGATGGAACGGCGTCTCGGGGCCGAGACGTTCGATGACCTCGCGCGCGAGCCGGCGGAGGGCCCCGGGTCATCGCCGACCTGGGGGACGATCAAGTCGGTCACCTCGACGTGGACCCCCCGATCGCCGAGCGCCCCCATCGTCTCAAAGATGGGTTCCGGACCCTTGGCCGCGATGTACCGACGCATGAACGACGGCTCGCCGCTCCCCTTGAAGTCGACGCTGACGGCGTCGAGCTCGTTACCGATGAACTCCACGGCCTCCGGGGTCATGTACCCGTTCGTCACGAAATTCGCGAACAGGCCGGCCCGGTGGCCCGCGCGGAGGATATCCCGGGCGTATTCGATGAAGATCGTCGGTTCGTTGTAGGTGAACGTGATCCCCTGGCAGTCGAGGCGCTGGGCCATCCGGACCGCGTCGTCCGGGGAGAGGTCACGCCCCTCGACGAGCTGCTCTTGAGAGATCTCGGCGTTCTGGCAGTACCTGGCATCGCCAGTTGCATCCGACCGTCCCGATCGAGAAGACCCGGGCGCCCGGATGGAAGTGGGAGAGCGGCTTCTTCTCGATCGGGTCGACCTGGGTCGCCGCGGCCCGCCCATACGAGAGGAGCGCAAGGCGGCCCCCGATGTTCTGCCGCACATAGCAGAAGCCGTGGGAACCCTCGGGGATCACGCAGTACCGCGCACAAGCGGTGCAGCGGACCTTGCCGTGGCCGGCCACTTCGTACAGGCTCGCCGGATGCCCCGACCCCACCGGACTCCTCCTGCGGACCGAGAGTCCGTCGGAGACCAATACGCCTTCGGACGATCTGACGGGCCCCCTCCGGCCAAGGCGGGCCGGACCCGAGCGGAGCGCGACTATCCCGCTCGGCCCGCGCTTCGCAAGGTTTCAATTGCCGACCGTCGTAGGGCGGGCGATGGGACCCGATGAAGTAGGGGGCCGGTCCGAGGTCGAGGCCCAACGGATCGAGCGCGCGGTGCGGGAGAGGATCACCCCGACACCGGAGCTCCTTCGGAAGGTCGCGGCAGCGATCACCCGCCTCGAAGCCCGGGCCCTCGAGGTGGCCCGGGCGAGGGGATCTCCGATGGTCCGGTGCCTAGTGGCGGGGAGCGCGGCCCGGGGAACGTTCCTCGCCGACCGGCTCGACCTCGATCTCTTCCTGCTCTTTCCCCCCTCGCTCGACCGGGCCTCGCTCGAGCGGGAAGGGATGGCCGTCGCCCGGGAACTGCTGGATCGGACCGAGACCCGGTATGCCGAGCACCCGTACCTCCGGGGGCGTTTCGACGACTTCGCCGTCGACGCCGTCCCGGGCTACGCCATCGACGATCCTTCGCACCCGCTGAGTGCCGTCGACCGTACCCCCTTCCACCAGCGTTACCTCGCGGCCCGGACGACCCCCACTTTGGTCGAGGAGGTCCGACTCACCAAACAATTCCTCCGCGCCCTCGGCATCTACGGCTCGGAAGCCCGCACCGGGGGCTTCTCGGGATACCTCGTGGAGCTGCTCACGCTCCGGTTCGGCTCCCTCGACGGACTCCTCGAGGAGTCCGAGCGTTGGCGGATCCCGGTCCACCTCCCGACCGACCCCAATGCCCGGCCCCGAGTCCCCGTGGACGTCGCCCTGGTGCTCGACGACCCCGTTGACCCGAATCGCAACGTCGCCACGGCCCTCTCCCGCCGGAACCTCGCGCTCTTCATCCTCGCCGCCGGTGAATACCGGGCCCGCCCGAGAAGCGAGTTCTTCGAACTGCGGACCCGGACCCCACCCGAGATCTCCGAATCGATCGACCGGATCCGAGATCGGGCCTCTCACGTGAGCGTGCTGGCGCTGCCCCGACCGGCGCTCGTCGATGACATCCTCTTCCCGCAGCTTCGGAAGGCCGAACGCGCCGTCGCCGAAGCGGCGACGCGGCTCGGCTTCCAGGTCCTCGGGGCCGCCTCGGCGGCCGGAGAAGGCGGGCTCGTCATCGTGGTGGAGATGAGCACCCCCGAGCTCCCGAGGGTCCGGGTGCACGAGGGTCCGCCGGCGGGGATCGATCGAGGCGCCGAGTTCCTGGCGAAATGGACCGACGCCGGTGCGGGGGTCCTCCAGGGACCGTACCTGACGGAGGAGGGGAAGCTCGCGGTCGACACGATCCGGGCCGAGCGGGGAGCCGAGGCCCTCCTCACCCGGGAACTGCCTCGATTGCCGATCGGAAAGGACCTCCACGCCGACCTCGACCCCGGCGCCAGCTTCCGGCCCCTCGCCGAGGCCGGTGATCGTCCCGAGCTTCGCCAGGCGTTGGGGGAGCTGCTCGACCGGCGTCTGCCCTGGCTTCCGAAACGCGCCGGCTAGCTCAGAAGAGATTCAGGAACAGGAACCAGAGGCCCAGCCAGCCGAAGAACGTCGTCAGGATGATCCACGCCCAGTCCCCCTTGGTGTACTCGTCGGAGCGGGTTCGGACGGTCCGGATCAGGAAGGGGGCCGCGAAGACGCCCGCGATTCCGAGGATCCACGGCACCGCCGGAGTGAGGGCGGTCTGGTCGAGGGCATAGCCCATCGCGGCGAGAGCGACGGCGAGGATCACCGCGAGCGCGGTGGCGACGGACTGCTCGTACTCGTGGGCGAGGAATTTGCGCTCGTCGAAGTCGGGGAACCGGAACACCTCCGCTTCTTCCTCTTCCCCTTCGAGCCTTCGGCGCGCCTTCTTCGCCACGATCAGCCCCCCCTCGACCCCACCGCGGCGTCATAGAGCTCGGCCGCGTGGTAGGAGCTGCGGACCATCGGACCGGCCTCGACGCCGCGGAATCCGGCCGCCAGGGCGAGGTCCCGGTACCGGGCGAACTCCTCGGGGGGCACGTACCGATCGACCGGTCGGTGCGCGGGGCCCGGACGGAGGTACTGGCCGAGCGTGAGGAGCTGGGTCCCCGCTCGCACCAAGTCGTTGAACGCCGCCCGAAGCTCATCGTCGGTCTCGCCCAACCCGAGCATGACCGAACTCTTCACGACGGGTGGAGCCGGGCCCGCCTGGCTCGCCCGGGACAGGAGCTCGAGGGAGCGATCGTAGCCCGCCCGCGGGTCCCGGACCTCCCGCGAGAGCCGGGCGACGGTCTCAAGGTTGTGCGCGAGCACCACCGGCCGCGCTTCGAGCACGGTCGCGAGCGAGTCGACCCGGCCGCCGAGGTCGCCGATCAGGAGCTCGACCTTCGTGCCGGGAGAACGCGCTCGAATCGCCCGAACGGTTTCGGCGAGGATGGCGGCCCCACCGTCAGAAAGGTCGTCCCGGCAGACCTGGGTGAGCACCACGTAGCGCAGGCCCCAGCGGGACACGGCCTCAGCGACGCGCGTGGGTTCGTTCGCGTCGACCACGCCGTGCGACCAGTGCGTGTTCACCGCGCAGAAGGCGCACCGGCGGCTGCAATCGGTCCCCAGGAGCATGAGCGTGGCCGTGCCTTCGGACCAACACTCCGAGAGGTTCGGGCAGCGCGCCTCCCGGCAGACCGTGCCCAGGCCGAGCTCCGAGAGGATCCGACGGACCTCGGGATAGGCGTCACCGCGGGGCGGCCGGGTCCGTATCCACGTCGGGAGCCGCTCGAGGGGGGGAGCGGTGGCCGCCGCCGAGGGTGAGGACATGGCCGCGGGCGAGCGAGCGAGGGCCATTAGGATTTGCGACGGCGCCGCGGGGTCAGCCGCTCCTCCAGGAAGTGGGTGAGCACGTCGGCCGGGAGCTCGTCCATCCCGAGGCGCGACGGTCGGCCGCTCGACGCTGGTTCCACCTGGACGACGCCCTCGAGCTCGAGGGAACGCACCGTCCGCCAGAAGGTGACTCGGCTCACCGGGGCTCGACCGTACTCTTCGGCGACCGCGGCGTACGCCTGCCGGACCCGCCCCGTCGGGGTCCGGGCGCGGGGCCCCCGGAGGGTCCGCGATAGCGCGAGGAGGACGAGAAGGTCGGTCTCGGAGAGACCCTCGAGCTTGGTCTCGCTGAGTGTCGGCATCATCGACCCCTTCGCGGCCCGTACGTGCTCGGGTCCGATCTCCTCGGCCCCTGATTCCTCGGCGTAGCGGGCGGCTCCTTGGAGGAGCTCGAGGGCGAACCGAGCATCCCCCTGCGGAGCGGCGAGGGCGGCGAGCTGCCCGATCACGTCGTCGGAGGCGGCCCCTTTCCGGAGGGCGAGCGACGCCCGGTACTCGAGGATCTCCTGAAGGTCGGGGACCTCGTACTTCGGGAGCGCCAGCCGGTGGGTCGCGCCGAAGCTCGAACGGCTCGCCGCATCGAGGTGGGGAAGAACGTCCTCGGGGCTGATCATCATGAGGGAGATCGAACCGAGCCCGACCTCGCCCGAGCGGGTGAGCAGGTAGACGAGCCGGGTCTCCTGTCGCACGAGCGCCCCCACCTCATCGAGCAGCACGATCCGGTGGGCCGGAGTCTTCCGGAGCCCTTGCTCGAGGGTGTCGAGCATGTCGGGGACCCCGTACCCCTTGTCCGGAAGATAGACGCCGACGCTCCGGAGGAGCTCGAGCAGGACGAGGCGGTCCGTCGAACGCCGCCAGCAGTTCACGTAGTGGGTCAGCACCGGACGTCCCCCGAGGGGACTTCGATGCGCCACCTCCTGGGCGACCTTGCGGGCGAGGGCCGTCTTGCCACTTCCGATCCCGCCGGTGATCAGCTGGTGGTAGGTGAGCCCCTTGGTGAGGGCGGTCCGGTAGCGCCCCGCGATCAGGGCGAGCTCGGTCTCGCGCCGCACGAGGCGGGGCGGGACGAACGCGGGATCGAGGGTCTCTTCGGCAAGGAGTATCTGGGCCAAGGCCGCTCTCGCCCTTCGGACGAGTCCTCCGCTTAAAGGTGGTTCGGCGTGGCGCTCGGGGATTGCGCGTGGCCCGCCCCTGCCGGGCGGATTCCCGCGGGCGCGATCATTTCGGACGCCCCTGGTCGCCCACCGAAGGCGTGAAGCCGTAGACGGCCCGCACCGACCGCTCGAACGGGGTGCGAAGCGCTTCCGCCCCGTTGGCTTCCGACAAGGCGGCCTGGTTCGCACGGCGCGGGACCGTCGCGAGGTCGAGGACGGCCCCCGGCCGCCGCGGATCGTCGAGGTAATCGGTCTCCCAGAACCAGGGGCCCGCATCTCCCAGCGACTTCGACACGAGTTCCCGGCTCGCCAAGAACGATGGGACGACCCCGGCCCGATCTTCGAGCGGGACGTACGATCGGGCGTAGTGCTTCACCAGCCGCCCGAGCGGAAATCCCGCCCGAGCGGCGAACTCGGCGAGGGCGTGATATCCCGCCGCATCGAGGTCCTCGCAGTGGACCACCACCGGGCAGCCGACATCCCGGGCGACCTCCAGAGAACGGCGGAAGAGGGCCTCGGCCGCGACCGCGGTCGAAGCTTCGACCGAAAAGTGGGGGCGGCCGACCTCGCCGAGCGCCACCGCTCGCCCCTCTTCGACCCATCGTCCCGCGAGCTCCGTGGCGGCCTCGAGGACCCGTTGGGCTTCGGGCAGGCCGATCCGCTCGGCGAGCTTCACAAGGTCGACCGGGTAGGGGGCGACGACCCGGTACACCGAGACGCCGGTCGATTCCGTGACCTTCCGGGCAATCGCTTCGGTGGTCTCGAACTGGACGCGGTACTCGTCGAGGGAGGCCGGCGGCTCCTCCCCGTACTGCTGCGTGGCGAGGAAGAGGTGGGTCCCGCCGGCCCGGGCGAACCGTCGGGCCGCGTCGAGGGCCCCCGCGACCGAGAGATGGCAGTGGTGGTCCACGACGGGAAGGTCGGGAGGAAGCGCCACGGCCGACGGCGTCGGCCCTACCGGAGCAGGCTCGCCCCGCGGAGCTCCTTCGTGATCTTCTTGACCGCGACCTCGACGTCCGAGGGCTTCCGGGCCCCGGTGCAGACGAGCTTTCCGCTCCCGAAGAGCAGGACCACGACGCGCGGTTCGTCGATCCGGCAGACGAGGCCAGGGAACTGCTCCGGCTCGTACTCCACCCGGTCGAGACCGAGCGTGACGGCGATGGCGTTGAGGTTGATCTCCGACTCGAGGTCGGAGCTCGCGACGATGTTCTGTACCTGGATCTTCGGGTGCATGTTGATCTTCTGACCGCCCTTGCGGATCTGGGCCGAGACGGTGGCGATCGAGTTCTCGACCTCCTTCATGCTCTTCGCCCCCGTGCAGACGACCTTTCCGGAACGGAAGAGCAGGATCGCGGTCTTCGGCTCCTTCAGCCGATAGATGAGGCCGGGGAACTGCTCGGGTTCGTACTCCGCCCCTTCGAGCCCGAGGGCGATCGATTGGAGATCGAGCTCATCGCCGAGGGAGGTCGACGCCACAACGTTCTCGATTCGGATCTTGACCATGACCGACCACTCGATTCGGCATTTAAATAGGGGGTATTTAAGGACTTGCAAAGTCTTTCCACCGCCCTCGAGAACGCCGAGGGGGCTGACCCACGTCGTCCTTCGGACCGCGCCTCGATCAGGCCGGTTTCGGAGTCTCCTCCGGTAAGCGGGCGTTCTGAACGGGGACCGCCTTGAGCCCGTAGCGCCACCGCCCTTCCATCGGGATGAGCCGGCGCAGGACGGCGTCGACCAAATCTCCGATCTTGACCTTTCCGGGCGCAGCGTCGGAGACCTGGAGCGTCACCCTCACCCCCGGGGCGGACCGGGCGATGACGACCTCGTAATCCCCGGTCGCCTCGACCTGGCGGTCGAACTCCGTGGGTTGAGCCCCTCGGTGGACGACGGTGGTCGCCTCGACCGTGAGGCCCCGCCTCGCCAGCTCGAACCGAACGAGTTCGGCTGAGTTCCCACAACCCGCGCAGCGGCCGCGCGCGGGGAAGTTCACCCGGCCACATCCTGGGCAGCGCTCAGCGGTGAAACGCCACCGACTCGCCCGCTCATGTAGGTAGGTCGAACGCGGGACATATGCGCCCTCGGAGACATTGATGGGCTCCAAGGAGGCCCGTGGGGCGGCGCCCGTGAGGGAGGGCGTCGCCAGGAATTCCCCCATCGCCGTCGGACCCTCGCGGAGGGGAATCGGCGCCACGAGTTCGAACACCGCGACGATGATACCCTCGGTCGAATGACTCTCGAAGGAAAGCGTCCCATCGGCGGCTGACCAGATCGCCCGACGAAGCGATTCGACTGGACTCGGGACCCCGGTACCGCGATCCGTCGACGCCGCACCGGTCCGCTCCGAGGGATCCGCCGTCGGCGAGGTCCCGAGCAGGCGCGGAGGTCCGGGGCCGGCCCACGCCCCTCGCCCATGATCTTGAGGATCGCCTCCGAGGGGGACCGAGTCTCGTCACCCGCCGGGGTCGGGATGGTCGCGCTCCCGAGGAAGCGGAGGCCGGAGCGCCGGGCGAACCCGAGGGCCAGCGCGCCCGCAAGCCGGGGCGTTTCCGGCCCGCCGGCCGCTCTGTCGAGGTCGACGACCACGACCACCTCCGTTCCGGGCTTCGGGTCGCTCGTCGCCGAGTCGAGCGCGGCCCAGAGCTCCCCTACGGCGCCCGGCCGGACCGCGACAACCACCGTCGGGATCCCGAGCGCGACCGCGAGATCGTCCGGTTCCAGTGTCGGCATCGCGCCCACGATTTGCACGCGCTCGATCGGAGTGTCGGAAGCCTCGAGCGAGAGCGCTTCGACGGCCCGGACCGCGAGCGTGAAGCCGTCCTCGTCCGGTCCCTCGATGGGGACCCCGTCCCTTCGGCCGGAGGCCCAGGCGAACGATGCGGCTACGATCTCACGGTCCATCCGGTCACCTCACCGAGAAGATCGTCACCGTCGCGCTCGCGCCGGATCCCCCGACATTGTGGACGAGCGCGGTCTCGGCGTCGGGGACCTGGCGACGGCCCGCCTGACCACGGAGCTGGAGGAACGCCTCGTAGGCTTGGCTCGCGCCGGTCGCCCCGATCGGGTGGCCCTTCGCCTTCAGACCCCCGTCCGGATTGACCGGAAGGTCCCCGTCGATCCGTGTCGCCCCGGAGAGCTCGAGGGCGGCGCCGCCCCCCGGACGGGCGAATCCGAGGTCCTCGAGCGCCATCAGCTCGGCGATCGTGAAGCAGTCGTGGACCTCGAGGAGGTCGACCCCGTCCCGGGCGATCCCCGCGCGTCGGAACGCCTCGTCGGCGGCGCGTCGCGTCGCCGCGAGGGAGGTCATCGAGGGCCGATCCTGAAGCGCGAGGGCATCCGACCCCGCTCCGTCGCCGATGATCGCCACCGGGGCGTCGGTATACCGGTGAGCGATGTCCACGCCCGCGATCAGCAAGGCCGCAGACCCATCGCTCACGGGGCAGCAGTCGAAGAGCCTCAACGGGTCGGCGACCAGCGGGGAGGCCATCGCCTCCTCCCGGGTGACCCGCTTCTGGAAGTGGGCGTTCGGGTTGAGAAGCGCGTTCGCGTGGTTCTTGACCGCCACCTCGGCGAGGGCCTCGAGGGGGGTCCCGTGCTCGTGGATGTGGGCGCTCGCCATCAATCCGTACACGCCGGCGAAGGTGAGCCCGGCCATCCGCTCCCACTCGGTGTCTCCGGAGACGCCGAGCCAGTAGCGCCGTCGCGAGGACGGCGAATCCGTCATCTTCTCGATCCCGGCGACGAGGACCACGTCGCGCGCGCCGCTCTCGATCGCCCGGATGCCGGCCCGAAGCGCGAACCCCGCCGAGGCACATGCATTCTCGACCCGGGTCACCGGCACCCAATCGAGGCGGGCCTCCTCGGCGAGCACGGCCGAGGCGTTCCCGAGCTGCCAGCCGGTCATCCCGAGGGTGCCGAGGAACGCCTCGCCGATGTCGCCCCGGTCGAGCCCCCGATCGACGCTCGACGCCGCCCGGTCAACGGCCTCCCTTAGAAGGGTACGTGGGTCCTGGGCGAGCACCCCGAACCGGGTCTGCCCCGCGCCGACGATGGCCGCCTTGCGGTGCGTCATGCTTCGCCCCCGAACCGTCTTATTGAAGGAGCCGTTCCAGAAGATAACCCCGAGGCCTCGCCGAGGAAACGTCCCTGAGCGAACCAACCCCGTTCGTCATCGCTGTCAGCGGCGCGAGCGGCGCGCCGATCGCGGTGCGCGTTGGACGCGCCCTATCCGAGGCCCAGATGCCGTTCGTCCTGGTGATGAGCGCCGGCGGTCGGGCGGTCCTCCAAGAGGAGACTGGAGGGGGCGCTGGCGAGCTCGCCCAATGGGCGGCGCGGGTCTACGAGGACTCCGACCTTTCGGCGCCCATCGCGAGCGGGACCGTGGCGACCGCCGGCATGGCCGTCGTCCCATGCTCCATGAACCAGCTCGCCCGGATCGCGACGGGACTCTCGGACACCTTGATCGGACGGGCGGCCCACGTCCATCTCAAGGAACGGCGCCGGCTGATCCTCGTCCCCCGGGAGACCCCGCTCGATGCGATCTCCCTATCGCACATGACGCGACTCGCCGAACTCGGGGTCGTGGTGCTCGTCGCGGCGCCCCCCTACTACCTCCACCCGCGCTCCGTCGAGGACCAGACGGACTACCTCGCGGGGAAGGTGCTCGACCACCTGGGGGTGCCCCACCGGTTGTACCGCCCTTGGGCCGGAGGGCGATCCGCGTGAGGAGCCCCTCCGACCGCCTCCGAGAGCTCTTCCCGTTGCCGTTCGTGGCGGTCGTCGGTACTCATGGTCGTGCTCATCGTGCTGACGCCCAACTTCGAATCCCTCGGGCGGCCCGCCGCCGGTAGCCTCGAGAGCGAGGCGGAGCTCCTCGTCGATCGGACTTCCGATCAGAACGTGACCCACCTCTACGTCGAGGGACTCGGCTCGGTGCGGTATGCCTCGATCTCGCTGGCGCTCGCCCACCCCCCGCCGGGGAGCCCGCCCGCAACCCCTTCCTTCTCGTTCACCAACCGAACGGTCTGGAACAACTCCCTTCTCGCCGGCGAGACGACCGCTTGGAACCCGGTCGCGGTCAACGTCAGTGCCGTGTACGTCGATCCGAACGGGGCCGTCGCCTACTTTGTCGGGGTCTTCGAGTTCAACGTTACCGGGACCACCCTGGTGTCGGAAAGCTACCTCCCGATGCCGCCCGCCTCGTCGACGACCCCGATCGGTGACCTGCCCCTGACGTTCCTGCTCGAGTCCTCGCCGACGGGGAGCTACCCGTGACGCCCCGCCATGTCCTCGCCATTTGGGTGGCCGCCATCGGCGTCCTCTTTCTCGTCGAGATCGCGGAGCTGACCCGCCTCTTCACCCTCCCGCTCCTCTCGGCCGTCGGCAACCTGCTCTCCTTCATCTTCGCGCTCGTCTTCACCACCATCCTGGCGCTCGTCGGGGCGGTCTTCATCGGGATCTACATCTCCCAGCGGATGCAGACCTCCGGTGGCTTCACGGCGTTCGAGGAGGAGATGCTCAAGATGCGTTCCGACGTCGAGAAGCTTCGCGAGGACGTCGCCGAGCTCCGACGGAGCACGGATGCCCGACCCGCAGCGCGGGAAGATCCCGGGGCCGGCGATGAAGGTCCCGGTCATCGACAATGGCGGCCAGTGGACTCACCGGGAGTACCGCGTCCTCCGCGATCTCGGGGCGGACAGTCGCATCGTCCCGAACGAGACCCCGTTCGAGGCGCTCGATGCGGATGCTATCGTGCTCTCGGGCGGGGCCCTCAGCCTCGAGGGTCGCAACGATCCGCTCGGGGCGGTCGGGGGCTGGATTGACCGCGCCGAGGTCCCAGTCCTCGCGATCTGCGTGGGCCACCAGTTCCTCGCCCGGCACTTCGGAGGCGAGGTCGGGCGCGCGGCCGCGCCCGAGTTCGGGCGGGTCCGACTGGACATCGACCGACCCACCGACCGCCTCTTCGGCGGCCTGCCGGGGCAACTTACGGTCTGGGCGAGCCACAACGATCAGGTCACCCGGCTCCCGGAGGGTTGGAGCGCGCTCGCCCATTCGGCCGCCTGCCCGGTGGAGGCGATGGCGCATCCGACCCGGCCGATCTGGGGCGTCCAATTCCATCCCGAGGTCGAGCATACCGAGCACGGCCGAGAGATCTTCTCGAACTTCCTCGCCGTCGCCCGTCGGTGATCCGGCACCGCGAAGCGCTCTTGTAGGGCCGCCGATAGAACGCTCCGGGGCGCCCTTCCGTGCGGATCCGAAAGGCATCGGGGGGCAAGGAAGGCGAGCTCACCCGCCGCGCCTCGAAGCTCCGGGAGACCGTCGAGCCGCTTCTGCCGAAGCTCACCGGCGGTGCGCCGTCCGACCGGTTCGACCGGCTGCGGCGGGACCTTCAGGAGATCCGGGACGCCCGCGACGACGAACGACGCCTCGATCGCCTGCGGCGCTGGGGGGACCCGATCCCGCGCGCGTACGCGGGCCTGCTCCACTTCTACCTCGAGCCGAACCTGCCCGCCCTGCTGGTCGCTCGATACCCCACGGGCGAGATCCCCTACGCCCCCCTGTCCAAAGCGAGCCTCGAGGCGGAGATCGCGGTCCAATACTACGACGACCCGACCCGGCTTCTCCTCGGATATCTCGATTGGGCGCGGCGCGGCTTCCATTTCTTCGCGACCGATGATGTGCTGTACCTGTACCGGATCGGATCCGGCTCCCCCTGAGGAGTTCCGGCAAAGGCAGGTGGCCGCGCTTCCATACCGGCTCAGCGCGCCGTCCGGTGGGGAACCAGACTCGACTGCCCCCATCTCGCGGGCGGGGCGCGTGTACCGTTCCTCGAGGTCGACTGGCCCGCCGCCCAGACCCGGGTCCGGGTCTGCCGGCGATGCGCGAAGGGAGACCGCCACCTCCTGGGAGACCTGAGTCGGAACGCCGCGCTGCCGGATCCCGAAGGCGCCTTCTCGGTCGTCGTGTCGCTGAACGTCGATTGCCGTCGGGACCCGAACTGCCTCCACCAGCAGCTCCCGGAACTTCCCCGGGGCCTTCGCAAGCGCTACCACTTCGGCAAGGTCTCCGACCGGGAGCTCGTCGATGCCTACATCGCCGAGGTCGGCCCGGTCCTCGACCGCGCCCGCGCCCCGATCTTCGTCTCGGAGGGGACCTGCTTCGGTCCCGACCAAGCCGCGTTCATCGACTCCCTCGACCCGACCCCGGAGGAGCGGGCGGCCCTCGAGCGAGTCCTTCCGGAGGTCCGCGGTCTGTTCGACATCGAGGAGGCGACCGCGAGCCGGGCGCTCGAGCGCCTCTGGCCGAATCACGCCGAAACGATCGTGCAGGCGATCGTCCCCGACCCGGAGCGGGCGAGCCGCCTCGTCCGGGAGGCACGCGCTTCCCCCGGGCGGGTCAGCGAGCTATTGCACCGCGCCGCGCGGGCGACTCGCGAGCGCGAAGCCCTGGAGGCCCTTCCGGCCTTCAGCGGGCTCGTGCCGGAGGCCGCCTTCCTCGACTCGATCGCCCGTGCCTACCGATCCCAGGGAGCGCGCGCGGCCGAGAAGGTCCTCATCGAACGATTGCCGAGAGAGGGGAAGCAGCGAGGGATCGCGTTCGGGCTCCTCCTCGCCCTCGGCCGAGAGTCGGCCCACCTCTGGCAGTTCACCGATACCGAGCAGAACTTCGGCCGGAGTCTCGCCCCCTCGCTCGGGCCGGTCCTTCGCTCCTCGGCGGAGGAATACGCTGCGGCCCTCGACCGCGCCCTCGGCTCGGCGGGCGTGGCGGAATGGGGGACCCGGGCCTAGTCCGAAGCCGTTGGCGGCTCGGCGACCCGGATCCGGTCGAGCGCGGCGTGTTCCCCGAAGTGGAGCTCGGGTGCTGGGACCACGATCGCGTGCAAGGGCGGCCCGAAATCCCCCTGCTCGAGCAGCTTCCGGGGCCCGAACCAGGCCCGTGCGGATTCGCTCCCGAGGCGAGCCACCACAGCGACCTCGAGGTCGGGCGGGACCACCGCCCCAGCGAGGTCCCTTGCCCCGAGGAGCCGGAGCGCTTCCGACGCGCTCAGGAAACGACCCTCCTTCGGCCGCAGGTCGAGGAGAAGGAGGGTGTGGAGGCCGACGCCACGGTTCGACCGGATCGCATCGAGGGGAGAGGTCGGGGCGAACCCCGGCTCGGGGAACGGCAACGAGGCGATCCGCCCAAAGCGGTAGCTCATGAGCCCGAGGAATCCGGCCGCGGCGGTCGCGATCGAGGCGTTCGGGACGTAGCGGAAGCTGTGGCCGAGCGCGAGGGCGCTCTCGCGCAGCGAGGCGTGAGTGGTCGCCGCGAACGGGTCCCCGGGGACCAGGAGGGCGACCCGGGGTGAGCGGGTGAGGGCGTCGAGGACCCTGGTCTCGCCCTCGAGCTCCGCCCGGTCCAACCGTTCGATCGGCCGTCCGATGAGCCCCGCGAGCCGGTCGAGCGAACCCGGCGCGAGGACGCTCGTGTACTCCTCCGCGAAGACGGCAGAGCAGGCCCGTAGCAGGTCGAGCGCCCGCAGCGAAAGGTCCCGTTCGTCGAGGAGACCGACGCCGATGAAGCAGAGCTCGCCCATCGGGGCTAGCCTTTCACCGCCATGACGGGGCATGGCGCGTGCTGGAAGAGTTCCTCGAGGAACCGGCGGGTCAGCACCGGTCCCTCCGGATGCAAAGCCTCCTCCCCGATCAGCAGGAGTCCGAAGCGCTGGCGTGCCGCCTCCTGGAGGATGTGCCCCGGAAGACGGCCCCGGCTCCCGAGGAGGGCCCTCGAGAAGAACGACCGGTGCTGCTCGATCGGGACCCCGCGCGGAGTTCGGGTGGTCGGGCTCCCCCGGCTCGCCTGACCCCGGGGGGCGAGGAACAGCGTCACGATCGGGACGCCGCGGTTCGCGACCGCGAGCTCTTCGGCGAGCCGAAGGAGCTTGGGGGGCACGGGATCGACGAACGTCGGCAGGAGGATGCGGGGGGAGGGGTCCCCGGTGAGGGCGAGCCGGTTGACGACGATGACGTCGCTCGGTGCGTGGTGAAGGATCGAGGAGGCGACGTGGCCGAAGATCGGACTGTGGCTCCGACGGTCCCCCCGGAGCGTGAGCACGATCGCCTCGGTGCCGTGGGTCACCGCGCTCTCCAGGATCTCCCCGGCGACGTCGGTGCTCGAGCGGACCTCCGGATCGACCCGGACCCCCAGGGCCGCGCCCGCCTCGTGGGCCGGGACGACGAGGTTCACCGACCTCCGCCACTGGCGCGTGACCTCGGGCAGGGTCTTCGTCGGGATCACGTGAAGGACGCGGATCTCACCGTCGGAATCGAGGAGCGCCGAGTCGAAGCGGATCAGGGGTTCGACCAGAGTGGGCTCGGTGACCGGCAGGAGGAGGCGGCCGTACATGGTCGAAGACCTACGCGCTCTCCGCAACGCGGGAGGAGTATCGCCGCAGGCCCTTCGGGTCCGGCCAGGAGAAGGGTCGGTAGTGACTCCGTCCCCGGGTCCCGATCTCCCTCACGACGCTCTTCCCTAGTAGCTCTCCGGGTGCAGCATCGTCCGTATCAGGTAGACGACGAGGGCGACCGTCAGGACGCTGAAGACGATGATCCCGAGATGGGAAACGACGAAGCCGAAGTAATCCATCGACCGGACATCGGCCAACCCTCTCTTAACTTCGCCGCCGAAGCGAGTAGAGAACGGCTCGGGAAAGGGTCAATTCCCGGCCCCAGGCGGGTCCCCGCCGTCCGGCAGGCTCTGGGGGTTCGAGGACTCCGAGCCTTCGGGGCGGGCCCTCGCGCGTGACGCCCGGGAGAGGCGGCGGACGATGCGCCCCATCGCCGCCTCGCGGCGGGTCTCCGCCCGCTGGTAGCTGACCTCCCGCGTTCCGCGGGTCATGAGGAGGACCACCCGGCCGAGGCTCGACCTCCCGGTCCGTCCCCGCCTTTGGATGGCGCGGATTTCGCTCGGGATCGACTCGAAGAAGACCACGATGTCGACGTCCGGGACGTCGAGGCCTTCCTCGGCTACGCTGCTCGCGACCAGGATCGGGAACCGCCCAGCCCGGAACTCGTCGAGGACCCGGGCCTGCTCGCGCTGGTTCATCCCTCGATCCTCGGGGTCACGCGTGGCCTGGCCGACGAACCGCTCCACCGCCCAGCCACGGGCGGTGAGCGCATCGCAGATCCCCTGGATCGTATCGCGGAACTGGGCGAAGACAAGGATCCGGGGGGCCGGCCCCGGTCCTCCCGGAACGCCTGCTCGACGAGGGCGAGAAGCGCCTCGAGCTTCGGGTGGGACGCCACTCGGGTCGTCGTGAGGAGGGCCCCCGCCTCCTGGCGAGCCTCGGCGACGCTGGGGTGCGCCACGAACGCCCGGTCGCCTCGGGACAGCTTCTCCTTCGCGGCCACGCGGTCGACGTATTGGAGGAACGGCGCGACCCCCTGGGTCTCGAGCCGCTCGAGCGCGTGATGGAGGTGGAGGAGGACGAGCTGGTGGAAGAGCGGTCCGAACTTGCGGGTCATCGGGCCCGGCCGCGCGAAGATCTCCGATCGGAGCGCCAGGAGGTCCTTCACCGAGAGCGAGCCGATCGGCTTGCGCCGAAGGTAGCCCATCTTCTGGAGCTTTCGAGCGACCTCGTGTTCCGCCGTCTGGAGCGTAGCCTGGATCCGGGCGAGCTCGGGCGGGAGCTCCACCCACCGCTGCTCGATCTCGACCGGCTGTACGTGCTCCCGGACGCCTTCGTCATCCCGGGAGCGCGCCTCGACCCTCGCGACGCCGAGGGCGGCCACGACCTCCTGGATCCGCTCGTCCTTGCCCCCCGGCGAAGCCGTGAGCCCGAGGAGGCGGGCTCCGGGCCCCCGCTCCGCGCGGAACCGTTCGGCGATCGGCCCGTAGGCGTACTTGCCGACGGCGTGGTGGGCCTCATCGAAGACGATCAGCACGACGGACCTTAGGTCGTAGCGGCCCTCGGTGAGGTCGTTGGCAACGAGCTGCGGGGTCGCGAAGACGAGATCGGCGGTCTCCCACGAGCCGGTGCGGACGGGGTGCCCGACCGTGCCGGTAAAGCGGGCGATCCGGGCCGGTCGGAACATCCGGGCGAACCAATCGGCGTGCTGACGGACGAGCGGCCTCGTGGGGGCGAGGAAGAGGACCTTCCCCGGCGACCGCCTCAAGAGCTCCGCGGCGACGAGGGCGGCGACCGCCGTCTTGCCGAGGCCCGTGGGTAGTACCACGAGGAGGTCCTCCGCGACCCCGATCCGGGCGAAGTCGATCTGGAAGGGGATCGCCCGCAGGGCCTCCGGCCGCAGCATCGGATGCTCGACGTGGCCCCCCGAGACCCGCCAGATCCCCGGCAGCCCGGGAGGGCGCTCCCGCTCGGCGGGGGCCACGATCGGGGCCCCCCTTCTCCGAACTCCTCGAGCCTTCGTTGGACGGGCGCCGGCGCGACCGGGGGGCGGGACGGCCGTTTCGGACGGGTCCGGCCGCCCGGTCGGTCAGAGGAACTCGACATCATCGGGGAGGTCGCCCAGGTACTCCCGGAACTTGGCGGGCCAGTCCGCCGGATTGAACCCTTTCTGGGCGAGGAACGTCGTCAGCCAGCGCTCGAGGCCGATCCCGGAGCAGCCGGACCAGAGCTCGCCCTTCTGGGCGCGGATCGTGAACGCCTTCGTGTACTTGTCGCCGACGATCGAGAGGTTCTGGAACTCGAGCCATTCGGAGCTCTCGCGCGGACCCCGGTACGGGAGGTAGGCTTCGTAGTCGATCGTCCCCTTCACGCGCTCCTTCGCGTCCTCGAGCCCGATGCCCCCGGCCTGCTGAAGGTAGAATGGCGTCACCCAGGCCGTCCGCCACTCGAGGTCGAGGATCTCGTCGAAGACGTGGGCGTAGCGCTTCAGTAGGGCCTCCCGGAGCTCCGTGAGCTGTTCGGGCGTCCCGAGGTAGACGGGCTCCATCCGATGGAACTCGTCGACCCGCTCGAGGCCGTGCCGACCCCCGCTCTCGTACCGGTTCGAGACGGCGGAACGATCGTAGATCTTGAGCGGGAGCGAGTCGGTCGCGATCGTGCGCCCGGAGAGCCACCAATAGATCGTCGGGCACTGGGCGTAGCAGAGGATGGCCGAGGGCGGTCCGACGAGCCGCTTCAGCTCCTCCATCGGGACTTTGTGGGTGATCTTCACGAGGTCGGTGAACGGCTCCCATTGCACCGGATCCCGGGTCGTCGGCTCGGCCGCGTAGTAGAACTCGCCGGGCAACCCCTCGAGATGGCCCGTCTTGAGCAAGACGTCGAAGGAGTCGTGGTGGGGCTGGACGACCTCGGAGAAGCCGAGCGGTTCGAGGACCTCGCGCCGGGCGATCCGCTCCATCGTCCGGAGCAATCGGGCCGCCGTGGGGCCGAGGAACCACTTCCCCTTCGTCGGGCCGTTGCGGACCCAGTTCCTTCGGAGCATCTCCTCGGTAGGGTCCCGGGTCCCGGGGTGCGTCTTGACCTGCGCCGGGTGGAGGAGGGACCAGTACTGCTCCTTGCCCTCGTACGACTGCCGCTTGACCTTCTCGACGACCAGCGCCACCGCCCGGTCGATCCAGTTGTCCCGGAGCGCCTCTTCGGGGAGGTCCGGGAGCTCGAGGACGGCGGTGGCGCCATCGAATTCGAGGGTATGCGGAAGGGGGAGCGTGACGGTCTTCTGGGGGATAGCTCCCGCGGCGAACCGGACCCGGTATCGGACCGCCCGGAACGATCGGACCCCGATCTTCCGGCTCCGGCCCAGCTCTTCGCTCAACTTCCGCACGATGGCGAGCAGCGCCTGGTGCGGGCGGCCCCCCTCCGATTCGAGGGTGAGCGTCAGGGTCGGCCCATCGAGGGTCCAGCTCGAGAGCCTCCCACGTCCCCGGATGCCGAGCGAGCGATGAAGAGCCTCCTCGGCGATCTTCGGGAGGAGCTCCCCGACCGGCCCGGCGTCCGGCAAGGGGGCGCTCAGGGTCAGTTCGGCGACGAGCTCGTTCTCCATCGGCCGGGGCTATCGATGGGCGTACAAAGAGTGTTTGCCCACGGCGGTCCCCGGACCGAACTGGATCGCGGACGGGGCATAGCGCCCGGAGCTCGCCGATGGGGGGGGCCGATCTCCCGTCGTCAGCCTTTTTACGGGGCGACGGTCGGATGGCCAGGAACCCCCATGAGCGAGCCGGTGGTCGAACGGGGGCTCTTCATCGGCGGGCACTGGGAGGTTCCCACCGGGCGGCCGAAGTTCCGCACGATCAATCCCACCAACCGGGAGACGGTCGGGGAGTTCGTGGCCGCGACCGTCGAGGACGTCGACCGAGCAGTGGCCGCGGCCCGCACCGCGGCGGCGGGCTGGCGGGACACTCCCGCCCCGAAGCGGGGAGAGATCCTTCTCGAGGCGGCGGCCCTCCTCAAGCATCGGAAGGAGGAGATCGCCCGGACGGTCACCCGGGAGATGGGCAAGATCATCGCCGAGGGCCGAGGCGACGTCCAGGAGTCGATCGACTTCATCGAGTTCATGGCCGGCGAGGGTCGGCGGCTCCGGGGCGAGACCGTGCCCTCCGAGCTCCGTAACAAGATCTGCCTCACCTTCCGACAGCCGAAGGGGGTGGTCGCGTGCATCACCCCCTGGAACTTTCCCACCTCGATCCCGAACTGGAAGATCGCGGCCGCCCTCGTCTGCGGGAACACGGTGGTCTTCAAGCCCGCCTCGGCGACGGCGCTCTGCGCCGCCCGGATCGTCGAGGTCTACGAGGCCGCGGGAGTGCCCCCCGGGGTCCTCAACTTCGTCACGGGATCGGGCGGGGTCGTGGGCAACGCGCTCGTGGCCGACCCCCGGGTCCGGGCGATCTCGTTCACCGGCGGGGTCGAGACCGGCCGGGACGTCTACGTCCGGGGCGCCCAGGGGCTCAAGATGGTCCACCTCGAGCTCGGCGGGAAGAACCCCCAGATCGTCCTGGCCGACGCCAACCTCGACCTGGCGCTCGACGGGGTGATGTTCGGCGCCTTCGGGACGGCCGGGCAGCGCTGCACCGCCACGAGCCGGCTCATCCTCGAGGCGCCGATCTACGAGGAGTTCGTGGGCCGCCTCGTGGATCGCGTCCGGGCCCTGAAGATCGGGGATCCCCTCGACGAATCGACCGACATGGGTCCGGTCGCCTCGGCCGACCAGGAGAAGAAGGTCCTCGGATACATCGAGATCGGCCGCGGTGAGGGGGCCCGGACGCTCCTCGGCGGGACGAAGCTTGCCGGACCGGTCTGGGACCGGGGGTTCTTCCTCGCCCCGACCGTCTTCGAGACCGCCCATGGCTCCCGGATCTCGCGGGAGGAGATCTTCGGACCGGTCCTCTCGGTGATCCGGGTCCGCGACCCGGACGAGGCGATCCGGGTCGCGAACGACGTCGAGTACGGGCTCTCCTCCTCGATCTACACCCGGGACATCGGCCGGGCGTTCCGGGCCGTGCAGGCGCTCGAGGCCGGAATCACCTATGTGAACGCCCCGACGATCGGCGCCGAGGTCCAGCTGCCGTTCGGCGGCGTCAAGAACACCGGGAACGGGGGCCGGGAGGCCGGTTCCGCCGCCATCGAGGAGTTCACCGAGCTCCAGACGGTCTTTCTCGACTTCTCCGACCGCCTCCAGAAGGCCCAGATCGACCCGCGGTGAGCCGGATGGCCGACTTCCGAGGATCGGACGAGGAGCTCGACCGGGAGATCGAGACGCTCGAGCGGATCGGGCGGGTCCGGCTCCGCCGGGCCACGGTCTCGCTCCGGGAGGTCGACCTCGACCTCCGGGAGCTGCGACGCGAGAAGCTCCGTCGGAAGGCCCGAGCCGAGGTCCCCGGGACCGCCGGGGCCTCGGTCGAAGGATCCGTGGTCCCGTAGCGGCCGGGTCGGACCCCCCTAGTTGGTGGGGCCGGTGCGGTTCGGGTTGTCGAAGTTCGTGAGCACCGTCTGGCTCGCCCCGCGGGGCCGGGCGAGCGGCGCCAGGAGCGGGTCCTCCTGGAGCGCCGGGATCGTCTCCGAGACCGGGACGTCGACGACGATCTCCCGGGTCCGGCCGCCGCGGCCCCGCGAGACGATCGTCGCGCGGATCAGGCCCAGGTTCTCGAGCTCGGAGAGGTAGTTCGAGATCGAACGCGCGTGCAAGGGGGGCAAGCCGAGGCGCTGGGCGAGCCGGGCGTACGCCTGGTAGACGTCGCCGGTCTGGAGGCCTTCCCGGCGGCGCTCGAAGAGCTGGAGGATCGCGTACATCAGGACCTTGCAGTGGGAGGGGAGCGTCCGGCAACACTCGAGGATGATGTCCTGCTCGAGGCGGCTCTTCGCCTTGACGACGTGCTCGGGGGTGATCCGCTTCGCCCGGTCGCGCTCGGCCATCTCCGCGGCGAGCCTGAGGAGGGCGAGCGCCCGGCGCGCGTCGCCGTTCTCAAGCGCGGCGTACGCCGCGCACCGTTGGATGACCCCCTGGTCGAGCACCCCCGGCCGAAAGACCACCTCGGCCCGGTCCCGCAGGATGTCCTCGAGCTGGGGGGCATCGTACGGCGGGAAGACGATCTTCTCCTCGTTCAAGCGGCTGCGGACCCGGGCGTCGAGCTGGTTCGTGAACTTGAGGTCGTTCGAGATCCCGACGAGGCACAGCCGCGCCTGGGTGAGCTCGGTGTTCACCTGCGAGAGCGTATAGAGGACCCCGTCGCCCGAGCGGGCGACGAGGCGGTCGATCTCGTCGAGGACGAGGAGGATCGTCCCCTCGCGGGCGTCGAGGAGCGAGCGCATGGCGGCCTGGACCCGGTCGAGCGACCAGCCCGTCGGGATCCGGTCGGACTCCCGGACGGCGACGGCGTTGCCGATCGTCTGGAGGAGGCTGTACGGGGTGTCGACGTTGGCGCAGTTGACCGTGACGAACGTCACCCGCGCCCGAAGGTCGGTCCGTTTGAGCATGTCCGTGCGGACCTGCGCGACGACCGCGGTCTTGCCGGTCCCGATCTTCCCGTAGATGAGGAGGTTCGAGGGGACGTCCCCCTTGAGCGCCGGCGCGAGGACCTCGGCGACCTGGCGGATCTGATGCTCCCGGTGCGGGAGCCGGGCCGGCACGTAGGACTCCCGGAGCGCCTCCCGGTTCCCCTGGAAGAGCTCCGGGGTGTAGCGCATGACCGAGTCGAAGAGCTCCGACGCCGACCCCGAGGGGACGGTCGGTCCCGGTCGGTCCCCGTCGGTGGGCGAAGGCTCGGCCGCTGTGATGGACCGGTCCGACTCCATGCGATCTCTGCCGTTCCCGACGGGGCGACGGCCTTCGCCGGTCGCCCCGTGGCCTCGGGCGGCGGGCACGAGGGGGCCGGGCCATATCTATCTTTTGTCGCGACGAGTCGGTCCGGCGTCGTCCGGGCCCCGGAGCCGGAAATCGCGACCGAAAGCGTCGAGCGGATCAGCCCGGCGGGGGCAACGCGGGGGGTTCGCGGTCCTTCGGGTAGGTCGGAGGGCCCGGGTCCGGCGGCCGGCGCCGGGCCCGCCGGGCAGTACCACATTGTCAGGACGGCGAGCACGAGGACGGCCACCCCGAGGAGCACGATCACCCCGATCGCCGCGTCGACCGGACCGTTCGATGGCGCCACGGAGGCCGGGACGCCTGCGTAGAGCGTGAGGTTGCTAAAGGCCGTCGGGATCCCGGCCGGGTCGGTGAGCGTCACACGCACCGTGTATTCGCCCGGCTTCGCATAGGTGTGCGAGGCGTTCTGACCGCTCCCCGAGGTGCCGTCCCCGAACGCCCAGGAGAGCCTCGGCGGGCCCGAACCCCCGATCTCGATCGCCTGGAACGTCCAGGAGAGGTCCCCGCCGGTCCCCGCGCTCGCGGAGATCCGCACGCTGGGGTAAGCGTTCACGTCGACCGGCTGGTCGACCGAGACGATCCCGCCCGTACTGTTGTCGATGACGGTGAGGACCGCCGTGTAGAACCCCGGCGCCCGGTAGACGTGCGACGCCGCCGGTCCGGCGTCGAACGACTGGGCGCCGTCGCCGAAGAGCCAACTGAAGTTGTAGGGGCCGGGCGTTCCGCTCGCCGACGCGAGGAAGTCGACGGGGGTCCCCGCGAACGGGACCTGAGTGAGCGTGGAGATCGAGAGGGTGGCGCTCGGGGAGGGCCCGGCGCCGACATAGAGGTCGATCGATGGGATGAGCTCGGGGTCGGCGAGCGCGTCGTCGAGGTGTACCTCGACGAGGTAGGTCCCCGTCTGGTTGAACGTGAGCGAGGCGTTCGCCCAGCCGAAGCTCGCGTTCCCGCCCGATGTCCACGCGAGGGCGCCGGGCATCGAGATCCCGATCGATCGGAAGACGGGGGCGATCTCGCTCGCCGTGAAGATGGCGCTCGAGAGGTTGTTGAGCGTCCCCGAGGATGTCGACGCCGAGACCGTCGCCGTGAACGGCGCGGGGCCGCCGTAGGGGCTCCCCGGGGAGGGCCCGAACGCCTGAAGGGCGAACGGGGCGGGGACGCCGACCGACGGTCCGCCCGACGGGGCGAGGCCGGCGCCCCAGGCGTTCCAGGCGATCACCTCGGCGTACTCGGCGACCCCGTTCGAGCCGCTGAAGTTGAACCGCGTCTTCGTCGTGTTCCAGATGAGCACGGACGCCGACGACGACTGGTTCTTTGGCCAGGCGCTCGTGAAGACGGGGAGCGCGGCCGCCGAGGAGGAGTAGAAGACCGTGTAGTTCGTCACCGGCGCCGTCGGGGAGACCGGCGGGCTCCAGCTGAGGCCCACGAAGTCGTCGCCGGTGGCGAGGTGAAGATCGACCCCCTGCGGCGTCGCCCGCACGTCGACGTAGACGGGTGCTGAGGTCGCCTCGTCCCCGACGGAGTCGTTCACTCGGACGATCATCCGCAGGACGCCCTGGAATCCGGTGAAGTTCGCCTGGATCGAAGCGCCGCCGGCCTGGCGGTACACCCACAGCGTCGTGCCGTTCCCGAGCTCGAAATCGTAGGAGTACGGCCCGGCGCCGCCAGAGGCCGTGGCGTTGAACGTCTCCGAGACCGCGGGCTCGACGAGCGCTCCGAGAGCGGCGGTGGCGTTCACGTCGAGGGCGTCGAGCGTCGCCGGCCCGGGCAGGCTCGAGCCGACGGTCGGACCCGGGCCGCCGTTCACCTGGGTCGAGTGGACGGTGACCGAGTAGTTGGTCCCGGGCGCCAGGCCCACGATCGGGTCGGTGAGGAGGCTCGGCTCGTTCGGCCGCACCGGCACGGGCTCGATGATCGCCGGCCCGGAGGCGGGCGTCGCGACGATCGAGAAGTTCCTCAGATAGGCGGTCTGCGGCGCCGAAGGGTAGGTCCACTGCACCTCGTAGCCCTCGGCGATCGCCGAGGCCCGGATCGGCACCACCGGTGGGGCCATCGGGACGCTGCAGACGAGGCCGCCGGACGGGATGGTCGATCGCGCAAAGACCGGCAGGGTTCCCGGGTCCCCCGGGGCGAAATACTCGGTGGCCGAGTAGTAGAGGGTGCCCCCCGTCGCGTTGTTCCCTCTCGGGAAGGAGTAGTTCCAATAGGCGTTCTGGGAGCCGTTCGCGGCGCCGGCGGCCCGCGTCGCGTTGTAGATGAGCGGCGTCGGGCTCGTGGAGGCCCCGCCGGTGAAGCACCAGAGCGCCGAGAACTGCACCCGTTCGACCGCCCGCGGGTCCGTGGCGCGCGCGCTCAGCAGGATGGCGGTCGAGTTGGCGGAGGCGGTGAGGTCGGTGAGTCGGGCCGGGTCGTTCGAGGACGCGGAGCCGTTCGGGTCGAACGGGGTGCTCGTGGTCGAGACCGGTCCGACGACCGAGGCGTTCGTCGTGCCGTACTCGATCCACGCCGCGCCATCGCCGGCCGCCAGGCCGATCGTCGGGTACGCCCCGGAGCCGCCGTTCCCCGAGAAGTCGAAACAGCCGGTGAGGTTGAGGTCCCCCGAGCAGGCGCCCGAGCTCGACCAGGGGTCGTAGAGCGAGTAGCGGTTCGAGTAGGCGTGGGCTGAAGCGTTCCAGAACGTCGAGTTCGTCACCGAGGGGAACGCGAGGGCCCCGACGACCGAGCCGTCGTAGCTGTCGCAGCTCAGAAGGCCCGAGGAGGTCCCCGTCGGACAGTTGGTCCATCCGAAGGCGACGGTCCCCCCGAACGTCCAGCCAGAGGAGGGAGACCCGGCGCTTTGGAACGGCTCGATGATCGCGCCGCCGAAGAGCGATCGGTTGTTGTAGGACCATTCCGTCGAGAGCACCGGCCGGGTCGAGTCGTTCGCGTAGACGGTGAGCCCGCGCCCGCTGCCGTTCGTGACGGTGAAGCGGATCGAGTCGCCCCCCGCGAAGATCGGGACCGGCCCGCCGGGAGCCCCCATCCCCGCCTCGAGGGTGTTGTCGAGGCAGAACGGGGTGTCCCCGAGATCGTAGATCGCCGAGGTGTTCTGGCAGCGGGGGTCGCAGGAGCCGGCGGGGGTGAGTCCCCAGATCGGGGCGTCGAGCGCCCAGCCGTTCGCCGACCCGAGCGGGCTATCGGGCGGAAGGAGGTCCAAGCGGAGGACCGACTGCCCGTCGACGGAGCACGGAAGCCCCCGGACGGCGAGGGAGATCCAGAACTCCGAGAAGGTGCTCGGGGAGCTCTCGTTGACCGGCGGAAGGGTGACCGAGACCTCGAACTGGGAAGCGGCGCCGGCCGAAGGGGAGGTGATCGTGACCCCCTCCTCGTCCGGTCCGGGGACGCATCCGGGTTCGTTGCTGCCGGCGACCGCTGGGGGCGCGGGGCCGGTCCCGTAGAGCGCGCTCCAGGCCTCCTCGATCGGCGAGCAGCCGATGCCCGCGAGCGCCGGCGCCGCCGGGGTCCCCCCAGGGGGGGCTTCCGCGGCGCCGAGCATCAGGGGCGGGTGGGCCGACCCGGAAGGCGAGTACGCCCCGCGCAGGAGCGAGGCGAGCCCGGCCGACGTCGGAAGGGCGACCAGCAGGGTGACCGCGATCGCGAGGGCCGGGCGCGCCCATATCGAGCGACCGGGCGCTCGCGCTATCGCTCGGCTCCCGGCGGAGGCGGACGCTCCGCGCGAAATCCCCCGGCGAGCGCCGTCAGGGCGAGGCGGGGGGTGGTGCGGTGCTCCCACCATCCGGCATCGGCTCCATCGGAGTGGACGGTGTTCCGGCGTCGCTCGTCATCGACGGGCTGGGTGCCGGCGCGCTCGCCCCGCCCCCACCGCGGCGCATCAGGAGGACGGCCGCGATCACCACGACGAGCAGCACGATGACCCCGATCCCGATCCACTCGAGCGTCGTGATCCCCATGCTCGAGCCGTTGTTCCCGCCCGTGGTGTTGTTGTGGGGACAGTTGCCGAGCTGCTCGCACGTCGGCGGCGGGCTCAAGGTGAAGTTCACCCAGGTGGTGTTCCCCGGCGTCACCAGAACGAGCTGGTGCGCCGACTGGTAGCCGGTCAGGCTGACGCTGACGTTGTAGGTCGTCGCCCGGAAGAGCTCGCTCACCGAGAACTGGCCGTTCCCGAGGACCGTCTCCGGCGTCGTGTCGACCGTCAAGGACGGGGTGTGGCCGTTGTTCGACGCCGGATGGATCGTCCCCTCGATCGTGCCGCGGTTCGTGAGGACGATGCTCTTCGCGGCGGTCAGGTTGAGGTCGGTCCCGGGCGCGAGCGTGTAGGTCTCGTTGTAGACCGAGTAGCCGGGCTCGTGCGCGACGATCGTGTACGTGCCCCCGGGAAGGGCATCGACCCACGACGCCGTGTTGCCGGTGATGTTCAACGTGATCGCAACGTAGTTGATCGTCACGATCACGGGGTAGGGGGTGACCGTCCCGTTGATCCACGCGCCCTTGAGCGAAAGGCGGAGCGTCGCCGCGATCGAGGGGAGCACCGTGAGCGGGTTCGACATGTGGGAGCCGACGTACCCCGTGGCGGTGACGTTCACGTAGTAGTTGCCCCAGCTCTCGGTCACGTTGAAGCGCCCCGTTGTCCGGTTGAAGTCCGAGGCGGGGACCGGGGTGTCGTTCACCGTCAGCACGGCGACGGCGAGGCCCTCGGTGCCGGTCGACGAGCTCACGATCCCCGTGACCCAGCCGACGAGCTTCGTGAGGGTGAAGTTCGTGTAGACGGTCTGGTGGGGGCTCGTGCTCACCGTCTGCTGGAGCGTCGAATAGCGCGCCGCCGAGGCGGTCACATGGTAGCTCGAGCTTCCTGGGACCGTCACGTTGAACGTGTAGGCCCCCGAACCCGATCCGAGCGTGACCGCGACGGTCTCCGAGGTCGAGATCTGCACGACCGTGAGCGACGCGCCCGGGATCATCGGGGTGATCGACCCCTGGATCCACGAGCCGGCGACCAGGACGTAGTGGGCGAGGAGGTTCCCGCCCGTGTAGGTGAACGTGCTCGGGTTCGCCGCGGAGCTCTCCGCACCCTGGTAGTTCGCGAACTCGCTGATGTAGCTCCCGTTCGGCGTCGCGATCCAGTCGGTCACCGACACCGTGACGGTCGCGTTCGAGTCCCAGCCGAGATTCACGGGCAGGGTGTAGGACGCCTGGGCCCCACCGACCGTGACGGTCGCCGAGACGCCGAGCGCGTCGGAGCTGACCGTCACCGCGTGGACGAAGGCGGTGTAGATCGTCCAGTTGAAGAAGCCCGAGGTGGTCTGGCAGTTCGCGGCCCGGCAATCCGACCAGAACCCGTACGTCCCGCTCGACGTGGCCACGACGCCTGTGAGCCCCATCGCGAACTGCGGCGGGGGCGAGGCGATCGGGGTGCTCGCGGCGTCCGTGATCGGGAACTGGCCCGACCAGTTCGCCCCGCCGTTCGTCGAGTACGTCCCGTAGAGCCGGGTAGTACCCGTTCGACGGGTTCACGCCCAGGAAGACGACCCAGATCGTGCCGTCCGACTGGATCGCGACCGAGGGGTTGAAGTAGCGGAGGCCGCCGCCTCCCGAGACGATCCGCGGGCTGTTCCATCCGGCACCAGCGTTCGCGCTGAACGCGATCGACGGGGTTCCGGGCGGGGTGGTCAGGTTGTCCGAGTAGACCATGTAGAGGTTCCCCTTGTGCGAGGAGCCCGACCAGTTGTCCGAAACGATCTGCGGCGTCGTCCCGTTCGCGAAGTAGTCGGGGCCCGAGCTGTCCGGGGCATAGGTGGTAAGGCCGCTATCCGTGGGCGCCGTGAACGAGCCCGCCGAGAGGTTCGTGAACGTGGCGATCGGGTATGGCCCGTCCGCCCCCGTCAGGTTCGCGACGTCGAGGTAAGCCCCGTGCACGAGGGAGGTCGGCGACGGGCCGACCGTGAGGTGCGGGGCGAGCAGGAGCGGCGCGATCGGGAAGGAGAGGTTCACGGTGTAGTTCACGGGGAAGGGAACATCCGCGACGGTCACCGGGGCGCCCCAGGTCGCGCCGCTGTCCGAGGAGACCGAGACCTTGAGGAGGAAGGCGAGCGAGCTAAAGGAGACGAACGGCTGGTTCGTCGTCGGGTCGCAGTACCAGCCCTTCCCGCTCGAGGAGGCGCTCATCAAGGCGTCGGCGAGGTAGACGTAATTCTTGCCGCCGGAGGTCGGTCCACCCATCGCGAGGGAGAACCCAAGGGTCTCGTTCGCCGGGATGATCAGGTCGCCCGTCCCGGTGACGGCGGAGCACCCGCTCGAGTAGTAGGAGCTTCGGTAGGCTGGTTGGGAGAAGACGGGCACGGGGGTTCCCCAGCTCGTTCCGCCGCTCGCCGAGGTGACGACGGCGATCCCCTGGGGGGCCTGGAGGGTGGCGTTCGTTTCGGCCGAGGTCCCGTAGCACGTCGCCGCCGCGGTCGGCTCGTCGTTGCAGACGTTCGAGAACGGGGCCGCCATCACGAGGGCGCTCCCGTCGCCGTTCGAAACGACCGTAGGGTTCGCGTTCGGCGGCGTGTTCCAGAGCTGGAAGCTTCCGCCGAGCGGGGCATAGATGTTGGCGATCAAGGGGGTGGGGGTGGGCGCCTGTCCGAAGACGTCCCCGTAGGCCGCGTTCCCGCTCGTCGTCCAAGCGGTCGCCTGGCCGGGCCAACTCGTCGTCCAGGTCGCGCCGCCGTCGGTCGAGCGGGAGATGCCGATGATCCCGTGGGAGAGGAGGAAGCTCCCGGCGCCCGTGTAGTTCGTCTCGGGGCCGTAGTTGATCCCCGTCGCGATCACGTTCGAGGAGGAGCCGCCGACGCCCGCGGCGCCGGTGAGCCAGGCGTAGTTCGAGACGTACCAGTTGGAGGCGGTCGAGGCGCCGCCCGGGAGCGCCGAGGGCATCGGGGCCGAGCCCGGGGAGCGCGCGAGCGCATCCGAGGTCGGGATCAGCGCGCCGAGGCGGCTCTGGGCCGCCATCGAGCTGGGAGCCCGAGAGCCGGACGGCGAGGGAGGGGGAGACCCCGTTCAAGGGGCCCGAGGCGGGGCCGACAAGGATCGGTACGGACGATGCGATCGGCAGCGTCGGCGGGGTGGCCGAGAGCGAGGGCGCTCCGGGGTGGGCGAGCGAACCCGGGGCGACCGCGGAGACCGGGGCGGCCGAGGCGAGGCCGATCCCCACGCTCGAGGCCGTCATCAGGAGCACCAGGGCGATCGCCCAGCTGCGGCGGCCCCGGAGGGGGTGGGGGTGTTCGGCCGGGTCGTGCGCTACGGTTTGCTGCTCGCTCATGCGGTTCTACCTCTACGGTGTGGGCTCAAATAGTTGAGGGGGGCGGGGCCGTCGGGCACTGCCCTCGGTCAACGGCCTCCATCGGGTACGGGGGTATCCGGGGGAGAACTTGAAGGCTTGGGCGCCTCGGGAACGGCCTCCGGGGAGGGGGCCGCGGGGGGCCGGCGCCGCCCGAGGATGAGCGCCCCGGCGACCGCCGCGACCGCGATCCCGATCGCCACGTACCCGGCGAGGCTCAACCCGATGATCGAGGTCGCCGGCTGGCCGACGATGTCGATCTGGGAGGTGGCGTTCGAGGTGCGGTGGTAGGGATCGATCACGATGACCCGGACGATGTAGGTCCCCTTGAGGGCGTAGGTGTGCGTCGCGAAGCCGTCGTGGGTGGTGGCGTTCGAGCCGTCGCCGAAGTTCCACTCGTAGGTGTAGGTATACGGCGGGACCGGCTGGGTGACGTTTGCCGTGAGGGTCACGGTCGAGCCCGCGTACGCCGACTCGGGCACCGCGATGTGCAGGGAGGGGAGCACGGGTTGGTAGAGCGCGGTCACGGTCCCGGAGGCGTTGACGTTCAACGTCGTGGTGTTCGACGTGTTCGAGGTAACCGAGACGCCCCCGGAGACGAGCCAACGTTCGAGGAGGAAGCCGGCGCACGGCTTCGCCGTGATCGTGTACGTCCCGTAGGAGGTCGCGACCGTGGTGTTGTTCGTGTAGGCGTTGTGCGAGCTCTGCGAAGCGAACCCGAGGGAGCCGCAGTTGAACGGCACCACATCGACCACCACGGTGTAGACCTGGAGGGTGAAGTGGGCCGTGATGATTACGGCCGAGAAGATCGCGACGGTGCCGTTGTCGGTCGAGATGTTCGCCCCGCCCCCGTAGGTCCAGTAGGCGAGGCGGTAGTGGGCACAGGCCTGGGCGGAGATCTTGAAGGTGTCCGGGGCCGGGAGCGAGAGCGTCGCGCCCGAGTCGTAGGCGATCCCGTTGATGCTCACGGTCCCGCAGTTCGACGGGGTCGTGAGCAGGGTGACCCCGGCGAGGGGGTGGAAGTTCGCGGTGATCGAACCCGAGCCGTTGACGTAGGCGAGGTTCCCCCGGATCTGGATCCCGGCCCCGCCGACGGCGAAGCTGACGAACCCGTACCCCGTGCACGCCGTGGCCCCGAGGACATGGACCGAGTTCGGCGGCACCTCGAGGTACTGGCTCCCGGAGTAGTTGCGACCATCGAAGGAGATCGTCCCACAGCCCGTCGGGCTCGTGATGAACGCCACGAAGTCCGTCCGGGTCCCGCGTAGGAAGACCGCCTCGAGGATCCCCGAGCCGTAGACGAGCGCGCTATCCCCCGACACGTACACACCGCCGCTCACGTTCCATCCGGAGAAGAAGAACCCCGCGCACGGGACGCCCTGGATCAGGAACGCCGAGCCGTTCGACACGATGATCTGGCTCCCGGCATAGTAGGCAACGTCGTTGAGCGTGACGTAGCCGCACCCGATGGGGTAGGTCTCGATCGTGACGATCGTCTCCTCGTAGAGGACGGCGGTCAGGATCCCCGAGCTCAGGGCGGAGACGAAGTTCCCGGAGATCGTGAGCCCGGCCGTCGCGTTCCAGTGGTCGAGGCCCCAGCCCGCGCACGCGTCCGGCTCGACGGGATATTGCGTCCCGGACGCGAGGGCGATCGTGGTGCCGTTCACGTACCCCGCGCCCCGGTAGAGGATCCCGCCACAGCTCGCCGGGACGGTGTCGAGCAGGATCGAGAGGGGGTTCGAGGAGACCGCAAGGTAGGTGAGCTCGAGGGTCCCGTTCCCGTGCAGCGTCAGCGTCGTCGACGGGGCCCCGCCCAGGATCGAGAGGTTCACGGGGTCGGAGGGGACCCACCCGGAGAAGTCGTTGAGGGCGCACTGCGAGTAGGCGAGGGCGTAGGAGTAGCCGTCGAGCATGTGGAGGGTCGTGTTGACGGTGTAGGTCGATCCGTTGAGCAGGATCGCCCCGCAGTGGTTCGTATCGATCGCGATATTGACCGTGTCGAGGGGCCGGACGTAGCGCCAGTTCCCGGTGAGCGTCGAGTTGGCGGTGAGATTGACCGTGATGGTCGGGGCGACCCGGTCCAGGGAGCTGATCGGGATCCCCGAGGCGCTCCAGGAGGAGAACACGTAGGGGTAACACGGGTAGGATTGGACGTTGTACCGGTCCGCGGGCAGGGTCACCGACAGGTAGCTCGTGTAGTTGATCCCATCGAACTCGATCGACCCGCAGCTCGAGGGGTTGGTCGAGAAGGTGACGGTGAAGTCCGGGATCGGTCCCCGGACGACCGAATAGAACGTGCGGGCCGCCGCCGGTAGCCGCTCGCTCGTCCCCGCCTCGCTCTCCGCGAGGACCGCGTAGACGATCGTGCCGTCGCCCCCCGTCGAGGGGATCGTCCCGTTGTAGATCCCGATCGAGTCGTTCCCCGAGACCCGGTTCATCGTGACCATCCCTTGGGAGCCGTCAGGCAGGGTGTAGGAGAGGTTCACCGAACCGACGTGACCATAGTCCTGGGCCCGGACGGATACCGTCAAGCCGGACCCGGAGGGGACGTAGCCGACCTGGCTCGAGTTGTGGATCTCATCGAGCTCGAGCGGGTCGAAGTCGGTCGGTTGGCCCTGGGAGTTGAACTGGGAGAGGACCCCCCCGAAATCGCGCGTCGTCCAGTTGTAGTCGGAGCTCGAACCGTAGAGGAGCTGGGTGCCGTTGAACTGGAAGTACGGATATCCCCAGTCGGACCCGATCTGAGCGCACGGGATCGTGCCGCCGCTCCCTCCGCAGGCTCCCGAGGCCGACTCGAAGGTGAGCGAGGAGAAGTCGCCGCCGTACCCGGACCCGTCATAGTACTCGGGGCTGCCGACCCAGATCGGGTCGACCCCGGCCTGGATCGACGTGTTGAGCGCGTTCTGGCCGAGGTCGACCCCGAACCCCTGCCCGAACGGCATCGACCAGTTGAGGTAGCAGATGTCGTCGCAGCTCGAGTTGTAGTACGGGGAGAAGGTCGATTGGTTCGTGATCGTGGAGGGAGAGAGCGTGTACGAGGCAGAGTACTTCTTCTCGCTCGAGTCGTTGACGTAGACCGTGACCCCGTTGGGGTTCGCTCCGTTGAACGTTACTGTCAGGTAGTCGTTCCCCGGGATCGGGCCGGCGAGCGAGTAGCCATCTCCGTTCGCCAGGAGGTCGGTCTCGCAAGCATTGAGGTTGTTCCAGCTCAAGGAGATCCCGTTGGCCGGGAGGCCGACGGTCCCACACGATCCGGAGTCGAAGAGGCCGAGGACCGCGAGGGTCACGTAGTACTCGTTCCCGCCGTTCGCCACGGTGGGCGTGAAGACGACCTGGAGGAGCGATTGGCCGTCGACGGAGGAGCTGTTCCCTCCGACGACCATGCCGAGGTAGAAGTCGTTCACGGCGTACTCCTCGGCGAAGGTCAAGTTCCCCGGGAGGCGGATCGGGACGCTCCACCGGGTCGCGGAGCCGTTGACCGAGGAGGAGAACGTCGCGTGGAGCTCGTCGTTGAACACCCCGGGGGCGTTCAAGTCCTGGGAGGTCAGGAGGCAGGGGTAGCCCCCGGCATACGGATAGATCGGCCAGAACGAGAGCGCGTTCACGCCGGTGGTCGGGCCGTAGATGTCGTCGCCCGTGTTCGGGTCCTGACAGACCGCGGTCGACTGGCCCCGGGGGGTGAGGAACGGGTGGGCGGAGGCATGCGACCCGGGCGACGGACCCGGGGCGAACCCGAGCGGGGTGGTCTGCACCGCGCTGGGCGCGTTCGCCGCGGGTAGCCCGGAGAGGAGCGGGACCCCCCCCAGCCCCATCACGAGGACGATGAGGAGCGCGCCGGCCCAGCGGCCCCGGGGCGATCGCCCGGCCATCGAGTAGCGGACCGTCATCCGATGGCCTCCGGACCGGTCATCGGCTCATTAGCCCTTGGGTCTCTTACTGGGCTTCGACCCCTCGGACCCCCCCCGGTAGACCTCGAAGCTCGACAGGTTCGAGGCCCGGGAGAGGTCGACCCGGCTCGGGGGGCGCCGTCGCGAGGCGGGGCCGCTCGGCCGAAGATCGTACCACTTGGAGAGCCCGAGCCCCAGGAGGATCCCCCCGAGCAGAGCGATCCCCACGGCGATCCAGTCGGTGCCATAGAACTGCGGGCCCCCGATCCACTTCGTGGCGGGCTTGTAGATCCCGATGAGGAGCACGATCGCCCCGACGATCGCCACGGCGAGCCAGTCGGTGTGGCGGGCGAGCGCCCCGGTCGGGGTCCCATGGGCGGGGAGCGTCTCCCGTTCGTCCCGCATCCGCTGGGCCCCCTGCTCCGGTACGATCGGTCCCCGGTCCCCTCCCGAGCGATGCCGATCTCCGTCCGAGGGTCTGGGAGAGAGAGGGGCGGCGCCGGCCTACCCTCTCGTTCCATACGACCGGATGAACTCCTGGGCCCACGCGAGGGTCTCGGGGGTGATGCTCGACTTGGTCTTGTCGATCGCGGCGACCAGGTTCTCCATCCGGATCCCGACCACGCGGCTCGCGGGCTCGATCCCCGTGGGGCTCACCGCGCTGGGGGCCGCCTGGGTCGCGAAGAGCCCGGTCCCGGCGGCCGGGGACGTGCGCCCGGTCTCGGTGACGAGCTGCTCCCGGAGCGCGATCAGCTTCGCCTCGTCGACCGTGCTCGCGATGTCGGCGCCGGAGTAGCCGTCGGTGCGCTTCGCGAGCTCGCCGAAGTCGATCGCCGTCTCGGTCGGGACCCCTTTCAAGTGGATCCGGAAGATGTCCTGGCGGGCCGCCAGGTCTGGCGGCGGCACGTAGAAGATCTTGTCGAACCGCCCCGGTCGCAGGAGGGCCGGGTCGAGGGTCTGGGGCCGGTTGGTCGTGGCGATGATGATCACCTTGTCCTTGGGGCGCAGCCCGTCCATCTCGGTGAGGAACTGGCTCACCGCCCGGGAGACCTCGGGGGTCTTCATCGAGTCCTTGGACGCGAGCGCATCGATCTCGTCGAAGAAAACGATCGACGGCGCGTTCTCTCGCGCCCGGTAGAGGATGTCCCGGACGGCGGCCTCGGACTGGCCGGCGAGGGCGCTCACGAGCTCGGGCCCGTTGACGATCTGCATCGGCACGTTGAGTTCGTTCGCGGCCGCCCGCATGACGTGGGTCTTTCCGCAGCCGGGCGGACCGAAGAGGAGGATCCCCCGCCCGGTCTTGATCTTGTAGCTCTCCATGAGCTCCGGCCGCGTGAGGGGGAGCTCGACGTACTCCCGGATCGCCTCCTTGATGTCCCGTAGCCCGCCCACGTCATCCCACCGGACGGTGATCTTGCGCTCCGTCCGCTGGACCTGGTGCATCTTGCGCTCGTAGTCCATCTTCATCGTCTCGTAGTCGGAGATCATGCGGAGCGAGATCGACGGCTTGATCCTCGGGAGGACCTGGCGGAAGTCGTCCATCGCGATCATCGCCGCCCCGCCGCTCATCATCTCCCGCCGGACGGCGATCGTCGCGGCTTCGCGGACCAAGTTCGCGAGGTCCGCGCCGCTGAACCTCTCGGTCTTCTTCGCGATCTCCGAGAGGTCGACGTCCTTCTGGACCGGCCGGCCCACGAGGTGAACGTGGACGATCTCCATCCGCTCGTTGAAGTCGGGCGGCGGCACGTAGATGATCTTGTCCAGGCGACCCGGCCGCATCATCGCCGGGTCGATCAGGTCGGGCTTGTTCGTCGAGCCGACGACGATGACCCCCGCCGACTTGTCGATCCCGTCCATCTCGGAGAGCAGGATCGAGAGCAACCTCGGCGTGACATCGTCGGCCGTGTACATGTCCCGGCGCTTCGCGACGGCATCGATCTCATCCATGAAGAGGATGCACGGGGCGCGCTCCCGAGCGGTGCGCAAAAGGTCGGCGACCCGGTTCTCGCTCTCCCCGTACCATTTGCTCATCAGGTCGGAGCACTTGATCGAGATCATTTCGACGCCGAGCTCGCTCGCGAGGGCCTTCATGAGCATCGTCTTGCCGCAGCCCGGTGGGCCGAACAACAGGATCCCCTTCGGCGGCTCGAGCCTGAAGCGGGTCGTGACGTCCTTGCGCATGAGCGGGATGATCAGCGACTCCTTGATGTCCGCCTTGACATCGTGCAGGCCGCCGACCATCTCGAACGTCACCTTGGTGAGGCCCTTCATCTCGGCGACGCGCGTTCCGACGGAGCTCGCGCCGAGCCGGCTCGTGAAGTACGCCTCGAAGGCGTCCCGGATGACGAGCGAGCCCGCCGCCGCCGCGACCGTGGCCACGGGCATCGCGAGCACGGCGATGTCGTACCAGGAGAGGTTCCCGGTCGTCCAGAGCCCGCCCACCGTCGCGACCGCCACGATCGCTCCGGCCGTGACGCCGCTCCGGGTGACGTTGTCGACGGTCTGCTTCTCGCGCTCCTTGAGCGCGGAGGCGACGAGCCAGGCCGCAATGCACCACGCCCCGACCTCGGCGAGGGGGACCACCAAGGCCCCGGCCCCGCTCGACCCTTGGGCGAGGGCCGTGAAGTTGGGGCTCAGCATGCTGAGGTAGGCCCCGCCGATCGAGTTGAGCGAGAAGAACGGGTACGGCAGCCCCGGCTGCAGCGCCGAGGAGTGGCCGGCGACGAGCGTCGTCGCGCTCGAGTTCCCGGCGAGATAGCCGAGCACCGGGAGGTTCCCGAGGGAGACCATGAGCGCGATCAGCGCCCCGCCCGCGACCGCCACGGCGATCCCGATGTAGAGCGTGAAGATCATCGCGAAGAAGATCGGCGCAATGAACGAGAGCCCGATCGGAGCGAGGAACAGCGTGAGCAGCGCGCCGTAGGCGAACCGCCAATCGATGAGCCCCGCATAGAGGATCGGGATCGTCGCGAAGAGGAAGACGATCCCCAGGGCGCCGGACTGGTAGGCGACCTCGGGGGCGGTGATCAGGACGAGTACGAGCAGGGCGAGCTGGGGGAACCGCCAGGCCACGAGCATGACGACGCCCGCGAAGAACAGCACGATGAACCACGGGTAGAACGGCATGAACACGCCGGCGAGAAGGGCCATCCCGCCCGTGAGGCCGACGATCAGGTGCTTCGGGTCCTTCGTCTGGCGGACCACCCACTGCTCGATCTTGTCGGCCCATAGGAAGGCGCCCGCGAGGGAGAGGACGCCGAGGGCGAGCATGAACAGGAACAGGCCGTTATACGTGACCGTTCCGATCGGCCCGTTGTCCGGCTGGAGGTACTGGGAGCCGATGGCGACCGCCTTCACGGCGGGGCCCGGATTGTTGATGGAGTTGTAGGTGGCGTCGGCGGCCGCGTCGAGCGTCAGGTAGCTCTGGGTGCCGTACGGGCCACCGGGGAGCTTCGCGTTGACGACGGTGAAGCTCATCAGGATCGTGTCCCCGGACTTGAGCCAGGAGACCGAACCGGCGATCGTCGCGAAGAGGCCGTTCGCGTACTGGGATTGCTGGGAGCGCTCGTTCGAAGGCTGGCTCGCGATCGAGCTGAAGGTGAGGATGGTGGTGTCCGTGGTGCTGTTGAATTGGATCGCGTTGACCGTGTCCTTGATGGCGACCGAGTCACCCGCGACGTAGTTCAGGGTGATCTCCTCGACGGAGACCGCGGGGTCGTTCGCGAGCGGTCGGACCCCGGCATGGGTCAGGAAGGCGCTCGCGCTCTGGCTGTTGATGAGGCCGCCCTGGGACCCGACCGGGTCGTAGGTCAGGAAGAGGCCGAGCCCGGAACCCATCAGGAGGATCCCGACGATCATCAACACCCAGTACATCCGGCCCTTCCGGCGCGCCTTGGGGGGCGCGGCGGGGGGGGCCACGCGGGTGGGGGTCGCCGGTGGCCGGCGGGCGGGGACGCTCGTCTGGGTCGCCGGTCGGATCGAGGTGGAGGCGGCCGCCGGAGCCGCCGGGCGGGCGGCCGGCCGCGGGGGGGCGACGGGCGCCGGCCGCGGCGCCGCGGGCGACGGCGTCGTGGTGGGACCCGGGCTCCTCGTGGGGCTCGCCGGTGCGATCGGCTTCGGTGGGCTCTTCGTCGGCATTGATGCGTTCATCGATCGACTGTCCTCTACAGGGTGACTCGGCGCTGCTCCGCCTCGGCCTTGGCACGGCGTTCCTTGAACCACTTACGGATCGGCACGATCGTCACGGCGGCGGCGACGAGCCCGACGATCCCCCCGGCCGTGTAGAGCAGGGAGGAAGGCGCGGAGGTCTGGACGGAGACCGGGCTCGACGTCACGTAGAAGGTGATGGTGAACAGCGGGTTCGTGCCGGAGATCGTGATCGGCCGCTCGACCGTCGATCCGAACGCGTGCACCGTCAGGTAGTACGTCCCGAAGTAGAGGTAGACGGGCTGGGTCTGCGCAGTGGTCAAGAGCGCCCCGAACCCGAGCGCGGTCGTCTGCGCGTTCTCGAACCAGGAGACGTTCTCGACGGTGTAGTTCGCCCCGGCGATGAGGTGGTTCGTGGCGACATCGTAGACCTCGAGGTAGAAGTACCCCTCGCCGAGCGGCGGGGCGGGGATCGGGGCGCCCGATTCCGTATAGGTGTAGACCCCGGAGCTGTCGGCGTCTCCGAAGCGGTCCTTGGCGACCACGGAGAAGGCGACGCTCGTCCCGTTCGGGAGGCCCGGCAGGATCGCGAAGCTCGTGTTCTGGCTCACGGTGGTCATCGGGACGGAACCGATCGTCGACGCCCCGTGATCGGTGAACTTGAAGTCGACCTCCGCCGAACCGAACGTGACGTTCTCCACGGGCTCATGGACAGAGATGTTCACGGAGGTGCCGGTGGGCAGTGTGGTGACGCTGGGCGCGAAGACGTTCGGCGTCGAGTTCAACTGGGCGTTCGTCTCGAGGGGCGCGTTCGGCTGCGGCCACCCGCCGCCCGAGGTGAAGGTGAAGTTCATCGGACGGCTCGACACCTCGTCGATGCGGGAGAGCCCGTCCCAGTAGAGGAACGCCGTGATGTTGAAGGAGATCTTCGTCCCTCCGACCTCCGACTGGATCGGCTGATCCAAGGTCATGATCGTGGAGTTCGCGGGCCCGAAATTCGCCGTGTAGGCGGTCGAGGTCCCCGCCGGGCCCGGAGTGACGACCTGGTATTCGGCGTAGGCGGCGGGGATCGGGCTGGGCGGTCCCCCACTCGCGTTGAACGACCGCAGGGTGATCTGGACCGATTGGGTCGGATTCGGATCGTAGGTAGGCTGGGTGAGGACCGACGGGGTGGTCACGACCTCGAAGTCGTTCGAGAAGTTGGTGGAGGAGAACGGACCCTCGACGTACACGGTCCAGGTCGGGTAGGTCGTGTAGCCCGAGCTGTAGGATTCCGTCTCGTTGAGCGACTTGAAGGAATAGATCTCCCCGAGGCCGCTCGTGACCTCGATCATGAACGAGAGGTTCGTCCCGGGCCAGAAGTACTTGTAACAATCGACGTAGTAGGAGGCCGTATCGGGGTTCCCGAAGCTCTGGGTCCCCGTGACCATCGCGCGGCAGTCCCCCGTGTTCCACTGGGAGGGGTCGTAGCCGGAGATCGGCTGGGCCCCGACCCCCGGGGCCGGCCAGTTGGTCGCCCACAGGCAGAGGTTCGCCTGGAGGATGCGCACGTTGCTCGAGATGTTCACGTAGAAGCCGTTCGCGTAGCGGGAGATGTTCCCCTGCTGGGGCACGAGCGGGATGTTGGGGGGCTAGAGTCGCCGGGGACCGCGAAGCAGACGTCCACGTCGGTGAAGAAGTAGGTCGACCCCGAGACCCAGTTCGGCAGGCCCGAGCAGGTGTCCATGGGACGCGGCGAAGCGGGACCGGCGAAGGAGGCCCAGACCCCGGAGCTGAGGGCGACCGAGGGATGGGCGGAGGGCGAGGCCGCCGGCGCGGGGGCGAAGGGGGCCGGAGCGATCCGCGTCGTCGGCGCGGAGGCCGAGGTGCCCGAGGGTAGGGCGTGGAGGCCGGGCAAGGCGGAGAGGACCACGACGCCGATCAGGAGCGCGAGGCCGAGGGCGCCCCCCCACGAGGCGCGTCTCACAGCGTTACCCTCCGTTCCTCGGCCTTGCGGCGCTTCTGGATCTGGCTGAACCAGCGGTACATCACGAACGCCATGATGGCGGCCGCGATGAGCGCGAGGAACGCCGCGAGCTGGACGCCGCCGCCCGCGGAACCCGCCGGCGGGGAGAAGACCGTCGAGGGGACGGTGCCGTTCAGCCAGAAGTAGATCGAGCTCCCTTCCTGCACGACGTAGTAGTCCGAGCCCCGGGCCAGGGTGCCATGGATCGTCATCTGGTTGAGCCCGTCGATCAGGACCGAGATGCGCTGGCCGCTCGCCGTGATGATCGGCGAGGTCACGGTCACGTTGTACGTCGCGTTCGCCGCGAGGAGGAGGGGGATGAAGTCGTTCCCGGTCGCGTTCGGGTAGGCGATCCCGAACCGGGTGGTCGACTCGGTATTGAACGCGGGGGTCGGTCCGCGGATCTGGACGTCGGCCCCGTCGACGTACCTCGACGAGCCGTTGTCGTAGACGTAGACGTAGAAGAACGTGTCATTGGAGGGGATCACGGCCACGTAATTGGTGAGCGAGGGGGTCGAGTAGGAGTAGATCGACGACTCGTCCAACCGGTGGGTGTAGTCGAACGCGAGGACCGTGAAGTTCACCGACGAGTCCACCGGCATGCCGGGGATCTCCCCGTTAAAGCTCGTCGAGTTGATGCGCGAGAGGCTCACCACGGCGCTCGCCACCTCGGAGAGCGGCGCGTAGGTCATCGTGTAGACCACGAGGACGCTGAAGAGCGAGGTCGCCGGGCTGCGGCTCTCCACGGTCAGGCTGACGTTCTGGCCGGGCGAGACGATCGCGGGGATGATCTGGAGGGTGGTGACGTTGACCATGGGGTTCGCCACGTCGCCCGGAGCCGAGAGGACCTCCACGTCGTCGGTGAAGACCCCGGAGCTGAATGAACCGTTCCCGTTGACCATGATCACCTGCGCCGGTAGCACGATCGTGTCGTTCTGGCCCCCGGCGTTATCCTGGGCCACGACCCAGAACTCGATCGTGTCGCCCGCGACCTGGGTGAAGGTCGCCGGGATCGTGGTGTTCGCCGTATCGTTCCCCTTGACGAGGATTCCCGTGCCATTGACGAAAGAGCCGATCGGGAACGCCCGCTGGGTCTCGTTGGCGATGAGCGTGGTCCCTTGGAAGAGCTCGATGACCAGGGTCGCCATGCCGATGGCCGTCCGATTGGTCACGTCCTCGGGGGTGACCGCGATCGAAACGTTGACCGTATCATTCCAATTGGGCGCGAGGGGGGAGTGGTGGATCAAGAGATCGCCCGTGCTCGCGTTCGGCCCGGCGTACTGGCCCGCCCCGATGTGCGGGGAGAACGCCCACGCCCCTGCGACCCGGTAGCTCAAGGTCACGCTGCGGTTCTCGGTGTAGCCGCTCGTGTTGGTGAAGTTCACGATCTGGATCCACCAGCTGACCGTCTCGCCCGGGTAGAAGTTCTGGGTCCCCGAGCTCCCGTTCGAGCGGTTCCAGATCGTAACGTCGTAGACGAAGGGATAGGTGGCGTTGGTCCCGGAGAGCCCATTGTCGACGGTGTACCAGGTGTTCGAATCTGAGTGGTAGACCGAGCCCGAGCAGGTGCACATGTACGGGTCGCCGTTCCAGAGCACGCCCGTCACGTTGAGGGTGACCGGGGAGTGCGGGCCCGAGGTAGGGACCCCGGTGGTCGCCCACAGGAGGGTCCGCTCGCTGTAGACGCACAGGTAGATGTTCTGGCTGAAGAGCGGCTGGACGTTCGACGTGTGGTTGACGCCGGACGGGATGACGTTCGGGGTGGAGGCTGTGCAGACGCGCACGCAGGTCGACTTCGTGATCCCGAAGCAGCGGGGGTTGTAGGTCATCCCAGCGCTCGGCTGGGCCGACGCGCCCGAGATCCCGCCGTCGGAGGAGAGCCTTGCGCTCGACGGGCCGCCCGACCCGGCGAGGGTCGGTGGCGGGGCGTGGAGCGAAGGGGCCTGGGCCGTAGCGGGCGTGAGGGTGAAGCCGAACAAGGAGGTCGTGAGGATGACCAACACCGCCGTGAGGCCGAGGGCCCCCACGATCGGGCGGTACCCCCACCGGGGCTTGGCGTGGCTGCTCCCCCGGCCCAGGCGGCTCCCGATTCGATCGGATGTCGCAGGCTCGCCAGATGCTTTCGGATACGTCAACTCGACAACTCCGAGTGCGGAACGCAGACACGGTAGCCTCGCCGCATATAAACCTCTAGAGTTTTGTTGGGAGGGGCGTCGAAGCCGGGGTTCCGGGTCGTCAGTGCGGTATCTTGGTCCGTGGATTCCGCCCCGCTCGACTCGCCGTGAACGGGGGCTTTCCTCGACGGAGGAACGGGCCCCGGGTCCGCGGGTACGTCCCGGACGATACCGGGCCATGGGCCGCTAGAGGACACTCGCTCGTCGTGGGCGTCGCGCGGCCCCGTCCCGCCGTGGGTTGAGCTCGTGGGGAAACGGTTGGCGGCGCGTTCCCGGCTCTTCCCTATCCCGGTGGACTCGCGCATCGGACCGCTGAGGACGCCGCCAGCGTTTCGAACGAATGCGTCGGTCGGGTCCGATGGACCACCGCCGTCCCGGCGCGCTCCAAGAACGAACGGTTCCCCACTAGATGCCGGGGAAAAGGTTGGTCCGGCGGCGCGCGGCCGGCTCACTCGAACTTGCCGACCCCGCCCTTGCTGCTCGACTGCTGGTCGAACACTGAGCCGCCCTTCTTCTGCTTGCCCGCGAGCACCGGATTCGCGATCGGCTTGTTCCGGGTCGCCATCCGGATGAAGCCGGCCCCGAGGAATCCGGCCCCGATCGCCTGGAGCGAGATGGAGGCGACCCCGACCTGGGCCGAGATCCCGAGCGCCGTCAGGACCGGCACGGCCGTGGGGGCCGGGATCGCGAACGGCGGCGGGACGGGCGGGGGCGGGGGCGGAGGCGCCGGAGGCGGTGGGAGGCCCGGCAACCCTTCGACGTCGACCTGCGCGAGCGGGAAGGACTGCGTCACGACGGTGTTGTTCGAGGACGGGATGTACGTCGCCCAGGTGTACTCGTTCCCGATCGACTTGCTCCCGCCGGCCTTGCAGTAGGAGGTGGTGCACGCGTCGACCGGCACCGTCGCCAGCGGCGGCCCCGTTGCGTAGACCAGGAAGGAGACCGTCCAGATGTCGCCCAGATACATCTGGTTGGTACTCGGCTTCGTGCTCCAGTTCCATCCGAGCCCGATGTGACCCGAGACATTGAGGAACACCGGTCGGTGGTCGCAGGTCTTGAACGGCTGCCCCGACGGCAGGAGGCATTGCGCGTTGATCGTCTGGTTCGTCGGGTTCACGAGGGCGATCGACCCGTACGGGACGTACTGGAAGATCGGGTGACCCGTGCCGTTCGCCACCTGCGTCCCGATCACCGGACCGAACCCGACCTCTCGGAACGCCGAGAAGAGGGAGGGGTTGTTGAGGTTCGGGGAGTAGGCGTTCGCGCCGACGAACGACGGCTGCAGATGCCCGTACTGGCCGCTCGGGCAGGCGAAGAAGTCCGGCCCGTTCCACGTCCCTCCGGTCGCGGCGGCCATGTCACAGCCCGCGAGCATGACGTGGGCCACGTCCGTGCGCACCGAGTTGCCGTTCGGGCACCCGCCCTCGTTCCGGGTCGTCGAGCTGCAGGGCCAGCCGGGCGAGGTCGGGTCGGTCGGGGTGGTGTAGAGGTCGATCGCGTCGACCGTGCAGACCCCGCCGATCGAGTCCGAGCAGGTCGGGGAGCTCTTCGCGAGCCCCGCGATCGAGTGGGTGGCGTTCCCGTCCTGGGAGCGAACCCAGCCTTCGCAGTTCGGCTCGGTGACGGTCCCGAACGAATAGGACGGCTCGCACGTCGCGCTGTATCCGCTGTTCGCGTCGTTCGAGGCGACGTTGTAGTTCTCCACGTAGTTGGGGTCGCGCGGGGCCGTCGAGCCCATCCAGACGATCACATGGTGGGTAGCGGGCGACCAGTCGAGGCCGCTCCCGATGATCGTGCCGAACATCGCCGTGATCACGGAGGAGTGTAGGATGTTGTCTGACTCGTCCGAATCGCCATAGATATAGCCGCCGCCGAGGACCTCGGCCTGGAACGACGACTGGACCTGCCCGCCGAAGGACCCCGCCGTGATGAACTGCGGGATGTCGACGTGGTACTCCGAGCCGTCCCCGTCGTCGTGGCCGTCGAGCGTGGCGAAGTAGTCGACGAGGGCGAAGCTGACGTTCGAGTGGGGGTTCGCCTGGGCGATCGCGTTCGCGATCTGCTGGGCGTGGGCGACGAAGAACGGGACCCCGTTCGACTCCTCGCAGGCGGTGCCCCCGCGCCCGGCGCACACGTCCTTCCCGGGGTCGCCCGCGCTCGGGTCGTAGACGCCATCGTACATCGTCGTCTCGATCACGAAGGCGACCTGGACCGACGGCCACGTCGCGAGACCGGTATTTGGCGCCGCGGCGGTCAGCGTGACCAGGCTCTCGCCTTGCTGGGCCGCGCACAAGGGCGAATCGTCGACGCAAATCGAGTGGGGGACCGCCCCGATGCTGAGCTTGAGCGGCGTGTAGGTGAGGGTCGAGAGGGCAGGCGACGCGGCCACGTGCACCGATCCCGTCGATACGGCACCGGGGAGCGAGCGCACCTGGGAAGAGGTCGAGTTTGCGAAGCCCGGCAACGATCCCCCGAGGATCGCGACGGCCACCGTGAGGCCGATGGTCAAGCCGAGCGCCACCTGGCGGGCCGACATGCGGCCGTGTTCGGGCAAGGTCCTGCTCCCTGATGCTCGCTCGTCGCTCATCGTGTTCATCGACCTAGAGTCCGGTGCCCGCGCCTAGCTCTCCGAAGTGGTTGGGGCGGCCCGCGGGCTCGCGCTCAGCCGTCGGGTGAAGAGATACACGCCCGCGGCCAGGACGACCACGCCTCCGGCAAGGGCGGCACCGATCGCCGGGGTGATCCCCGAGTTGCCCGCGGGGGGCGCGGCGACGGCGATCGAGGCGAGCTCCACGGTGACCCCGACCGTCGCGTTGTCGATCGTCGCGTCCGCGGTCACGGTGCTCGTGAGGAAGCCTGCGGCCGACGCGGTGACATTGTAGAGCCCCGTGTAGACCCCGATCCCGACGGTGCCGTTCACGTTCGTGGTTCCCGGGACCGTCAGGCCGACGTTCTCGGGGTCGGTCTCGCCGGACGCGACCACCGCCGCGTTCGGGATCGGCACGCCCGAGGCGCGGTTCACGACCTGGACGAGCAGCGTGCGCAGCGGCGGGAAGAGGGCGATGTCCCGGATGCCGGCCGCGCCGTTCACGACGAGGACGACCGGGATCGTCGGATACGAGGACGCCCCGGCCGAGCCGGCCGGGTAGCCGACGTCGAGGTCGAACGTCCCGTTCGGCAGGGAGACGGTGTAGAGCCCCGTCGAGCCGGTCGTGGCGATCACGAGGCCGTCGAGACCCAGGGTCAGGTTGACCCCTTCGAGCGGCTGCCGGTTGATCCCGTCGGTCACGTAGCCCGACCAGAGGTACGTCTGGGGCTGCAGGGTCACCGAGATCCCCGTGATGTTCCCCCGGATCGCCTCGCTGAACTGGGCCGCCCGGTAGCCGACCGCCGTGACCGTGATCACGATGTCGCCCCAGGTCACGGAGAGGGTGAACTGCCCCTGCGCGTCGGTGGTCGCCGTGTCCCCGACGTTGTCGGAAACGAGCGCCCCCGCGTACGGAGCGACGGCACCGCCCGGGGCCGTCGACTGCGCGAGGACCGTCCCCTGGACGGTGAACCGGTACGCCGGCCCGATCGGCTGAAGGTAGATCGTCGGGGCCCTTACAAGGTTCCCGCTGACGAGGGTGACGATCTCCCCGGCCTTGTCGTAAGCCGGGGCCGCCGCCGTCAGGAAGTACGGTCCCGGGGGACCCTCGACGAGGGTACTGACCGGTCTTCGGGTTCGTCTTGGCCGAGGTGCAGTTCCCGTTCTCCCAGGTCGGACAGGCGGTGATGGTGCCTCCCGAGAGCGGACCCTGAGTGTCCTCCCCGAGCACGTAGCCGGTGGCGATCCCGTACTGCTCGAGCTCGATGAGCCCCATGGAGACCGATTCCCCCGGCGAGAGCTGGATCGGGAGGAAGGTCGTGTTGTACAACGTCGCGTTCACCTGGACGATGTAGTTCGCCGCCGGGACCGCGAGGAAGAACTGCCCATTCGAGGTGGTCTGCGTCACGAACGGGCAGATGACCGCCCCCTCGGAGAACGCCAGCGGCGAGCAGGTCGAGACGTTCGCCCCGTCGACCGGGATCCCGGACGGAAGTCCGATCACCGATCCAGAGAGGAACGCGTACTCGTCGAGGGCGACGGCCCCGATCCAGATCCACCCGTCGGAGGTGACGTTGACCGGCCGGAACGTCGTCACGAAGTCGAAGTAGCTCACGGTCAGGTTATCGAGCCCAGGTAGCCCGGCGAGCCAGAAGTACCCCGAACCGTTCGCCTCCACGGTGTTGCTACACAGCGGGTTCGCCTGGCTGCAGAGGCTAACGTTCGCGTAGGCGACCGGCTGACCGCTCGGGAACGCCAGGATGTAGCCCGCCACGATGCCGTCCCCCGTCAGGTTGACGAGGTGGGCCTGGGCGGTCGCGCCGGGGGTCACCGAGATCTTCGTCCAGTTCCCGATGTAATCGGTGAGGTTGATGCTCACGTTGTCGGAGGGCCCCGGAGGCGCGTCGGTGAAGTATCGCCCGGCCCCATTCGCCTGGATCTGGGTGCCCACCGCCCCGTAACGGCTGGTGGTCGAGACCTCGGCGAGCGGCAGCGGAAATCCGTAGGCGTTGTCCCGGACGGTCCCGTTGATCCAACCCCAGGGGGTCAATCCGCCGAGCTGGTTCTTGAGGAGCACCGAGATCGGATTGGTCGAGCTCTGGTTCACCCAGAACCCGACCGCGCTCGAGGAGTTGTAGTCGGGAGCGGTCACGTTGATCGTCCCGTCGATCCCCGGCGCCACGGTCAGGTTCACGTACCCGGCTCCGTTCGCGGCCCCGTTGCTGAAGGTCGCGAGGGGCGGCGAGCCGTAGAACGTGCTCGCCTGCACCGTCGCCCAGGGGACCGTGACGTTGTGCCCGGCGGCGCTCTCGACGAGGCCCGAGATCCAACCATAGTGGGGCAGCGAGACGTTCCCGACAAAGGCGGTCTCGCCCCATCCGACGGTGGCTCCCCCGATGGCCGCGGAAAGATACGCCGAGGCGCCGGCCCCGATCGCGAGGATGCTGTGCCCTTGCGTCTCCGCCGTGAGGGCCATCACGACCCCGCCCCCTCCGGCGACCATGCTTGTCGTGTTGAGACTCCCGAGGCCGTTCGAGAGCGTGGCCGACGGCCAGCGCACGGGGGTTGAGTTGTTCGTGGATTCGTCGAGGACCTGGCCGACCGCGATCGCGAACACGTCGCATTCCCCAACCGCGGAAGCGGGAATGACCGCGGGCGTTCCCGTGAAGAACGCGGGAATCGCGGTTCCGGTGAACGCCCCCTGCGTGGCCCCGACCGGAGCGTAGGTGGGGACGGCCTTGAGCACCTCGAACTGCTTCGGGGCGATCGGGCCGCTGATGTTGAAGAAGCCGCCCAGGTCGATGGGGAAGACGGCCCCGCACGCACTGTTGGTGGCCGTGCACGCCTGGACATTCATGGCGGGCGGTCCGATCCCCTGCTGCGTCGAGATATTCGACCAGTTCCCCGGGCCGAACTCGACCCGTCCGGTGAAGAAGGTGAGCGGCTGCATGGTCACGGTCGGTAGGAAGTCGACCGCGTACTCGTCAAAGCCCGTGACGTTCAGGAACAGCGACGCGGGATCGTAGCCGATCGCGCTGAAGTTGAGGTAGATCACGCCGACCGGGATCGACGTGTTGAAATCGTCGAGGGAGTTGATGTCCGTGGAGCCCACCGAGGCCGAGGGCCCGCCGGGCGTCTGCCACTGGGCCGTCAGTCCCTGAACGGGGAGGCCCGTGACGTTGTCCATGACGTTCCCGTCGACCCACTCGGTCAGGACCGGCGCCCCGCCGGCCGCGGGGAAAGTGCCGCCCCCGTTCCCGGTGGTCTTGGAGCTCATGGTCACCGTCGAGGCGTTGACGACTTCTCCCGGTTGGGTGACGTTGACCCAGGTCCAGTTGGAGGTGAACCCGGTGGCCGAGAAGACGAGCTTGTAGTCGCCCCTTGGGATCGGATAAGCGGGAACGAGCCCCCAGGTACTGCCCGTAACTGTTCGTAGTTCCCGTCGGACCGATGTTGCTACAGGAAGAGCTCGACTGGGAAGCGATCGGGCAGAACTGCGCCGACGCCTGCAGGATCCCGACCCCGGCCGAGGTATCCACCTGGCCCTCGATCGTGGCGAGGGGGGTCAGGTAGACCGTGCCGGCGTTCGCCTTGGAGTTTGCCCCGTTGACGTAGACCCAGGTGTAGTTCACAAGGTAGAGGGGTCCCGTGGTCGTGATCTCGTTCCATCCGGGGTTCGCCGAGCAAACGAAGGAGCCGGTCGTGGAGGCGGTGCAAGTGGACGACTGCTCCTCGGAGGGCGCAGTTCCCGCCGGGGCCACGACGACGGTGATCAGTCCGTACGGCACTGACCCAGTGCCGTTCACGAGGACCCGCCCGGTGACCGAGGAGTTCGTGAACTCGAGCGCGCCGTAACTATTGGTCGTTGACGACGTGACCGTTCCGCTCGAGGTGACCCGGACGAGCGTGGCCGTGTCGTAGTTCTGGAGCAGCATCGGGCCGCCGTTGTAGAATCCGGGCGGAACGTCGACCCAAGTCGTGTTCACGACCGTGGTCCCGGTCGCGGTGATCTTTGAAGGACCGAACGGGACCGGGACGCAGAAGACGTACCAGGAGCTTACGCACCCGGTCGGGTCGAACCCGTTGGGGTGGTTGGGGGTCGCGGGCGAGGCGGTGACGACCGTGGTCAGGCTTGGGGTCGCGAGCGTGTTCTGGGTCTGGTCGGTCGTCGAATCCGCGATGGAGATGAGCGATTGCTCGTTGGGGTACTGCCCGACCGGTGCGGCGTCGCTGCCGTAGATCCCACCTTCCACGTACGTTCCGGGCGTCAGGTTGAACCAGCCGTTCGGCGTCACCCGACTCTCGAGCTTGTTGCTCGCGGAGACGTTTACGATCGTCTCGTTCCCGAAGACCGGCAGGTAGTTCGCCACGGGCCAGGTTGGGATCGGGGGGAAGCAGGTACCCGCCGTGTCCGGCACGATCGTGATCGTGTCCCGGAGCGGCGGAGCGAAGATCGCGGCCGCGGCGCTTGGGTTGATGCACGTCGCTCCGGGGCCCCGTGCTGAAATTGCCGGTCAATGGGTTGTAGGCCGACCAGGAGTTGAGGCCGTCGAGGCTCGAAGGGGTGACAACCACCTCGCCGACCGGCCACTTAGAGAGTACCTTCGCGGCCGTGAGCTCGACGCTGGTAGGTGAAGCCTACCTCAAGGCTGACGATCCCCATGTCGGTCACATAGACCACCCCGGCGTTGTAGACGTGTCCCGGCGGCAGGGGAGGGACGTAGCCGATCATGGTCGTGTTGACCGCGGCACCTTCAAGATTGGCGGCGAAGCTCCAGACGGTCGCCGTGTCGTAGCCGGGCGGTGCCCAAGCCACCGGGTTCCCGTTGCTGACCGTCTTTCCCTTCGGTCCGCAGTTCCCGGGGTTATTGTAGGAGCAGACCTCGATCTCGCCGAGGACGCCCGGGACGACGGAACTCTTCAGGGCCTGGTGGGTGACGGCATCGTAGATCTCGACCGCGACGAGCACATTCACTGGGAGATAGACCACCCCCATGTTGAAGGACGAATACGCCGAGACGTTGACCCAATACTGGTTGGTCTGATACTGGGGGCACTTCGGATCGAAGCTCACGACCGAGGGGAACGGCGGGACGGGCAAGCTGAACGACCCGCTGCTCACCGTGATGTTGGCGCCGAGCGTGAGGCTGCTCCGCGAGAGGGAAGAGACCAAGACCGTGCACTTCACCCGCTCGTGGCTCGGGTCCGAGCCCTCGATGATCCCGGTGACGATGCCCTCCTTGGTGAGGTTGATCGTCCCGACCGCGTAGATCAGGCCCGGCGTGACGTTGGCGACGGCGGTGAAGTTGCTGAGGTACCCGTTCTCCGTAGCAAGGACCGTGACCTGGGGGGCGGGCGCGCGGATCGAGAAGTTCCCGTAGGGCGGGAAGGTACGGGTCGAGGTGCAGTTTCCGGGAGTCCCGGGGCAGATCCCGCCCTGGCTCTCCCAGTCGATCGTCGCGCCAATGATCGGCCGGCCGGTGCGGGCGTCGTCGACGTAGCCGGTGAAGATGGCGGTCCGGGTACTGGTTGGAGGCGAGGGGGGCGGGGGCCAAAGTCGTGGGCCGGGAAGAGGAGGCCCCAGTGGCCGAGGTAGATGCCGCAATGTTGGAGGAAGGGGCCGAGGGTTCGTCGGAAAGTACAGGCTGGACGATGGGCGAGCTCGCAAAGGAGCTTCGGGGCATGGGTTGCCCGACCGTGGGGAGCGGGCCGGATACGGAGTTCGGAGCCCCGACAGGAGCGGTGAGGATGCCGATCGGGTGCCCGGAGGCCGCGCCCGGGCCGGCGGACATGGCGCTCGTTCCCGGAAGCACGAACAGGGCCACGATGACGATCGCACCGATGCCCGCCCACAGGGCCCGATGCTTCATTCGCCAGAATCCCAGCATATTTCCTCCATCCCGGGGGGGTCGGTTGGTCCGCCCTGAGATCTGGAGGTCCTCGCTCGGCCTCACTGGCGACCCATTGGGAGTGCCCCACTTAAACCTCTTGGCCGCTTACTGACGGCGAAAGCGACCCGCCATTCGCCGCGAATGGTGCGGCACCGGCCCCCGCTCTTCCGGCCAATTCGCGATCCCCGGAGCGCCATTCGTGACAGGGAGCCCGGGAAGCCGAACCGCTCGGACCCGGTCGCGATCTCGAGCACGCGCCATGACGCCGCAGCGTACTCTTCGGACTCTGTGGACGGTTGCCCGAATCGCCATCGGTCTGGACGGACTTCGGGTGGCGATGTCGTTGCGACCAGGGAGTACCGGTCCACCATGATGGCTCGACCCGTTTCGTCGGGTCTCGAGCGGATCTGACACTCGCCACTCCCGCCGTCCGAGTCTCTTGCCCGTCGCCCCACCGGACTTGGCGAGCCTCCCCTTGGCCGGTCGATGAGGTTTAAATGGAAGTGTCGGTTGCTCCGTCCCGGTAGTCGTTCATGGACGTCCCCCTCTATGCGATCGGCCTCGCCGTCTTCGCCGTCCTGTACCTCGCCGTGAGTGCGTTCCTGATCTGGGCGATCCTGATCACCCTTATCGTCATGTACCTCTTCCTTACGCTGCGCTACGGCGACGTGAGCGAGAATTACCCACACTCTGGGGCCGATGTCTCGATCACCGCGATCTTCGTCGGGATCACCTGGGGCATCTTCGTCTTCGTTGGACCGAAGAACCCGGTCCCGTTCGTCGGGAACGGCTTCAGCTACGCGACGAGCACCGCCGCGTCGTCGGCGACCGTCAGTGCGGTCATCGCGGTGACCGTCGGCATCCTCATCGCCTTCCTCATCGTCTTCTCTCTGGCCGCTGAGAAGATGGCCGAGGCGCGCCGCAGCGTCGGCAGCGCTGGCGAAGGCGAGAAGCCGAAGCAGGGCGTGGGCGCCTAGGCCCGCGGATCGCCCCGCACGGGTCCGATCCCGCGATTCCCCTCAAACGCCGCGGGGTGAAGGAGGTTCGATGGAGAATCTATTTACCCGAGACCCTTTCGCGACGTTCGGGGTTAGACCATGAGTCCCGTACTTTGCGAAGAGGCCCGGAGCGTGCTCGACTCGGCCGCCTCGGGGACTCCCGTATCCGACTCCCCCGCCTGGGCCGAGCTGAGCGGCAAGGGGGCCGTCGAGGGAACCCCGGCCCGTCCGAGCCTGACGGCAGTCGGTCGACACGTGTTGACCGAGCTTAATCTTCGCGCATATCGGTGCGATGCTTGGCCGCTCGACAAGATGGCCGAGGAACTGGGCCGGGTCCTCGAAGAGGTCGAGGGGATCGCGAAGAACGCCGAGTACTTCATGTCCGACCTCGGGCCGATCACCCCCGCGGAAGCGGTCCCTTACTTGCGGATCGTAAGTGTCGGCCTCGCGAACCGCCGAGAGAGCCCGGAGGATCTCGCGGAGCGGTTCCGCCAGGTCTGGGGCATGGTCGAGGTCATGGGCGGGGACGCCCGGGACCGGCTCGTCGGCGTCGAACTCCTGGTCGCCTCGGCGGCGTCGATGAGCCAGATCTACGCCCCGATGATGACCACCGTCGAATCGCTCCGATCGGCCGGGGCCAAGCGGTCCGTCGCGGCCGCGGCGATCCTCCACCTCGATATCGCGACCGACCCCACGGACGCCGTCGAACGTTGGCGGAACGCGCGGGCGATCGTCCCGACCGACGAGGCCGCGGCCCTGCTCGCTACGGTGCTCGTAAAGCCGGAACAGCGTCTGGCCTTTGAGCAGTTCCGTGCCGTCTTCTCGAACGATCCGAACATGGGAGGACGCACCTCGGCCTCGCTCTACCTGGCGAGCCAGAATGCGGACCCGGCTCAGGTTACCCAACGAGTTCTCGAAACCGCGCGACTTCTCGCTCCGAGGACCCGGCGGCCGCTGCTCCCGGCGGCGCTGATCGCCTCCGAGCACCCCCTGGCGCCCGCCGAGCTGGTCGACTGGGTCTCCAAGGCCTCCGACGCCGCCGCCCGATGCCAGCTCGCGAGCCGGCCGGACGAATTCACCGCGCTCGGGGTCGCGCTCGTGGAGGGGCTCCCGAAGCGCACCTTCGACCCGACCGCCGCGGTGGCCCCCACGGCGCTCGCGGAAGCCTCGACACTCCTCGCGCTGCATGCCTGGGTCTACCGGCCCCTTCTCGACCCGACGTTCGAGCGGGAGTTTGCGGCCGCGCCCCCGGCCGCGGTCTCCTGATCGACCTTCCCGACCGCCGGGCTCTTCCGGCTCGGCTCCGATGCTATCAGGGAATACCCGCCGCCATCCGACCCCGGGAACGTTCGAGCCGATCGCCCTGCGGCCCCGATGAGCCGCCTTCCGGTCGGCTTTGGGCCGGCCGCCGCCCAAACAGCGGTCCCGTGAAGGGGAAAGGGTTCCAAAGGCGCGCTATTCGATCCGGCCTTCCTCGGTGAGGTCCGACGGCATCTCGGGCTCAGCCCATTCGGCCTCGCCGCCGTTCGTCGAAGCGGGCTCTTCGGGAGCCGGGGCGGCCCTCGGTGGCCCGGACTTCCTCGGCTCCAACACGGCCGTTCCGGCCGCTTTGCCCCCGTCCGACGACCCTCGGCGCCGCGACATCACGAACGCGATCACGAGTCCGACCACCAGCAGGAGCGCGAGCAGTCCGATCGCGATCGGCGCTCCCTGCAGCTGGTCCGTCGTCTTCGTCGCCGTGTAGTGCGGCACGAACGTCGCCGTCAGCGTCACCGGCCCGCTCATCGCCGGTAGACTGTACGTCGCCGACGTCGAGTTCGACACCCCGGGCGACACCGTCGTAAAGTTCGCGAACACCCACGGCGCCTGCCCGGGCAACGTCCCGTTCGGCGTCGCCGTCAGCGTGGGCGACTGGCCCGACGCTACCCACTCCGTCGACGGCGAGACCGTCCCGTTCCCCGAGACCTCTACCGTCAGCAGATACTCCGTTGCGAACGTCACGCTCGCCGAGAGGTTCGCCCCGCTCACCGGCTCCGCGACCGTGTACACCGCCGCTCCGTTCGGCACGTAGCGGACCCCCGAGGATCCATACACCGTCGGCACGCTCAGCGTGTACGTCCCGTTCGACAGCTCCGAGAGCGTCAGCGACGGCGTCGAGCCGGTACTGACCCATCGACCCGACCGTCGCGTTCCACGCCGCGCTCGCCGGTAGGCCCGTCTCCGTCACCGTGATCGTGTAGTACTGGGTCGTCGGCGGCGGGTTCACCACGAACTGCGCGATCTCATTGATCGGCCCCGTGCTCGCCGTCACCGGCGCCGTCGGGTCCGTCCCCGAGTAGCTCCCGGGACCCGTCCCGTTCCACGTTACGAAGTGGAACCCCGCCTGCGGCATCGCCACCAGCGTCTCCGTGTCCCCGGACGATAGCCAGGCCCCGTTCGTCGCCCCGCCGATCATGCCGCCCGAGGTCGCCGTCAGCGTCAGCAGATACTGCGGCGAGTACGTCACCGTCACCGTCCCGTTCGACGCCACCAGCACCGGCCCCGTCGCCGCGCCGAAGCTCGTCGTGATCACCGACGCCACGTACCGGTAGTCCACCGTCGGGCTCGAATACGCGATCGGCGCCGCGATCGTGTGGTCCCCGGTCGACACGTTCGTCACCGCGAACGTCCCGATCCCCGAGTACGTCACCCCGTCGATCGACACCGAGTAGTTCTGACCCGCCGGCAGCCCCGACCCCTGGACGTCGAGCGTCCACGTCGGCGCCGCCTTCGGACGGAACACCGCGAACTCGCTCACCGCTCCGCTCGGGTGCACCTGGATCGTCGCGAGCTTCGAACTCGTCGAGCCGCTCCCCGTGCCCACCCAGCTCACGAACGTGTGGTTCGCGTCCGGCTTCGCCGTGAGGCTCATCGCGCTCCCGCTCGCCACATACCGGCTCGAGCCGACCACCGTCCCGCCGGCCGTCGACGCCACCGTCACGTAGTATGAGGGCTCATACGTCACGTTCACCGTGACCGGACCGGTCGCCGTCAGCGACTGCTGCCAGGGCGGCAGCGCCGACGTCGTCGAGTTGATCGAGTCCACCGTCACGTTGACCGAGCTCACGTAGTACTCCGTCCCGTTCGAGAGCGAGACGTCCGAGCCGTTCAGCGAGTACACGTCCCCGCCCTTCATCGTGAGCGAGATCGGGATCGTCGACTGCGGCCCCGGTGGGGCCGTGATCTGGCTACTCGTCGATGTCGTTGTGTCGGTCGTGGTCAGGGTCCAGCCCGTCCCCTCTGGTAATCCGTACTCGGACACCGTCGCCGGGAACGTGAAGCCCGCGAGGCTCTGCTTCGTGAACGTCACCGTGATCCCCGAGAAGTCCGGCATCGTGACCGTCGCGTTCGTCGTCCCGACCCAGTAGAGGCCCGTCCCCGGGATCGGGATCGTCAGCGCGTTCACGTTGTACGTCGACCCGTCGATGAGCTGAATCGAGAGCGAGCTCCCGGCGGATTGCTTCGTCACCGTCGGGCTACTGCCGCTCGAGAGCTGGACCCCCCACTTCGTCCCCGTCGGGAGGCCGTGCTCGCTCACCGTGAGCGGCACAGGTACGCCTCCGGCACTGCCCGTCGAACCCAGATATGGGTTCCCGGTGTAGCAGTAGGTGTAGTTGTAGTAGTACGGGCCGTACTGGTAGCCCGAGCTCGGAAGTCCCTCGACGTACCCCTCCGCATAGCTCCCCGCGCAGTACCCGCTGATGTTCCAGTCGATCGTCTCGTTGACCGCCCCCGTCGGGACGACGGTGATCGACGTCGACGTCGTGGTGACCGAACCCGAACCGTTCCCGAGCCAGGCCTGGGGCGTCAGCTCGAGGAAGTAGTTGTTGTCACAATAGAGGAAGATCTCCCAGAGATAGACCGACGACGCGAGGTAGGCGGAGCCCCACGAGGCCGGTGGCGTGAAGACCCCGGCGCCCCCGCACATCGTGTTGAGCGGGCTCCAGTAGGATGGGTCCAGCGAATACGGCTGCCCGACGGGCAACCAGGTCTTCTGACCGTAGGTGATGTTAGTCACCAAGCCGGTCGTCGCGTTCGTGTGAGAGACGTAGGCGTTGATGCACCCGTTCCCGAAGAACTCGTACTCGTAGATGTACTCGTAGCCGGGGCTGACGTAGTTGTACGGGTAGACGTAGCTCGAGCACATCAGGTTCGACGTGGTGCTCGAGGTCGCGCCGGGGGGCGGCGTTGAGCATGAGGTGTACTGACAGTTGTACGGGTTGAGGGCGTTCGGGCTCGGTCCCGGAGGCGGCGTGAAGAGCGGGCAACCCTGGTAGGAGGCCCGGCAGTTGTGCCCCGCGAGCCACGTCGGGGTGAGCCCGATCGTCAGCGGTACCAGCTCGGTGAAGCGGAACTTCACGAGCGGCGTTTGCGCGGCCGTGAACGTGTACGGCGTGATGACGCTCGCCACACCGCCCACATACTCCGAGCTTCCCTGCCAGAGTCCCGGCGCCGATGCGTTGAACACGACCGGCACGTTCAGCGGAACGTTCGTGATCGTGATGTTCGCCGATCCATTCCCCGTGAAGAAGCCGCCCATGAACTCAAGCCCCCACGTGTCGTTCGCCGGCACCGTCTGGGCCGCCGAGAACGTCTCCGACACGCCGGGCGCCGGCGACAACGTCGAGAGCGTCACGTCCGAGGTGCCCCAGAGCGTCCAGGTCGGCGACCCGCCGACCCCCGAGAAGCTCCCGCACTGGTTGAGCGCCACCGGCTTCGCCGGGTTCCAGGACGGGCAGCTCGCCGCGTCCCACGCGTAGAGGAACGTCGATCCAATCGCGAGCGTCGCCTCGTACTCGCCCGTCAGGAACGGCTTCCAGCTCCCCGATGTCCCGTTCGTGGTGATCGCCCCGTTCAGCACCCAAGGCGCTGACCAACGGGTCCCGTTGTTCGAGGTGTTGAGCGCGATCGTCTCTTCCGCCCCGCAGTATCCGGAGACGCAGGCGCTGCCGTTGTAGACCGTCGCTTCAAGCCCGAGGTTCGAGCCGAACTTTGGTGTGGAGGCGATATCGAGGATCTGGGTCGAGTTCGGTAGTCCTCCCCACAAGCGGCTCGTCTCGAAGATCGACTGTTCGCTCACGGTCGTCTCCGCCGTGAACGCGGCCCCGGTCGTGGAGGAGGTGTAGAAGTACAGGTCGGGGGTCACCGACCCGCTTGGGATCACGATCCCGTTCGATCCGCTGTTCGTCAGGACCCCCGCCACGAAGGCGAGGTCGAGGACCTTGTACGTGCTGCCCCAAGAAAGGAGCGGGGCCGGGTTGAAGAACGGCCCGAAGGTCTCATTGAGCCGGACCCCGCCCGCCACCGTCAGGGTCGAGAAGCTCGTGCCGTTGTAGGTCGAGCTCGCCACGACCACCGACCCGGTGTAGGGCGTACCGGAGGAGCCGAGGCCGCTGCAGCCCGCCGAATAACCGCAATAGGTGATCCCCGTGACGTAGCTCACAAAGAGCTCCCCGTTCGAGGGGTCCACCAATACGTTCGGGTTCGCCGAATACGTGCTCGCCGACCCGAGCGTGATCGTTGGGCTCCATGACTTCCCGCCCGTCGTCGACACCACCATCGCCACGTGGCTCACCACCGTCGGCGTCACGACCGTCCCCAGGCTCATCCACGTCAGGTAGATCGTGTTCCCATACGCCGTCACGCTCGGTCGCGTCGGCATGAACGACACCGTCAGCGACGGGTCCGGCTTCGACACGTTCACCACCTTCGGCAGCGTCCACGTCGACCCTCCGTTCGTGCTCTCCGACACCACCAGCCGCGACGGCGGCGGCGCGCTCGCGTTCACATTAGGCGGGATGAACGGCGCGCTCGCATTGTATTGGACATACGCGAGCACCAGCGTCCCGCTCCCCAGGCTCGTGATCGACGGGTCCCACGCGCTCGGATACTTCGTCGCGTTCGTGCAATCGGGGGTCCCGAGATACACCGGCGTCGTCCAGCTCGTCCCCCCGTTCGTCGAGTCCGAGAACGCGATCTCGCTCGTCGACGCCGGCCGCGCCGGCGTGCAACTCGCCGCTCCCGAGGGCGCGCTCGTCGTGTACGTCGTGTACGCCATCACGAGCTCGCCCGTGGGCGTCTCGTTCAGCGTCACGTCGTTCGACGCGTTCACCGTCGGCTGCACGTACGTCGACCCGGACCCCGTGAAGCTCGCCGGGGCCTTGCACGCCCCGGCCGAAAGCGGCACCGAGCACGGCCGCGACGCAAGCGTCGGCAACGCCGTCGGCGTCGAATCGTAGAACTGGCCCTGGCCCACCACCGCGGGACACCACGTGCTCGCCCCGCAGGGTCCGTTCGGCTGGCTCGCCACGGTGAGCCCGGCCGAGGTCGCCGGAGCTCCCGGCGTTCCGATCGGACCCGGCGTCACGTGCGACGTCGGGCTCATCGCCCCGGGAAGGGCCGCCCCGAGGCCGGCCCAGGCCCCGATGATCATCCCGAGGACGATCCCCACCGAGAGCATCCGGACCTTCCAGCTCCCGCTTCGGAACCCGTTCGTCATTCCCCGTGCTCCGCTCATGATCCCGTTCATTCCTTTCATTGGTCCGCCCCCGGATTGTCCATCGGCTCCTCGGCGCTCACTTCCGAGATCGACGGCGCGCTCGCCTCCCGATCCCCATACGTGCCTGCGCCCGACCCGAACTCCGACACGCTCGACGTGGGCGACTCGCGGTCCATCCCACCGCCGCCACCCGCCTTCCGACGCCGGAAGACCATCAGGCCCAGCACCATCCCCACCACGAAGCCCACCGCCGCCAGGATCAGCCACGACGGCGTGCTCGCGAAGAACCCGCCGTTCGTCACCGTCGCCGGCGCCGGGGGCTCGAACTCCGCCACCTCACGGATCGGTCCGCCCACCGTGATCGACTGCGTCGGCGAGTCCCCCGTGTACGCTCCACTCGTCGACGAGCCGTTCCCGACCCATCCCACGAACACCGCGTTCCCCGAGGCATTCGCCGTCAGCACGAGCACCGTCCGGGCCCCATACCATCCGTTCAGCGAGGCCGCCGCGCTCGAGCTCCCTTGCGTCACCGACGCCGTTCCCAGCGCCGACGACTCGATGCTCACCCAGTACCTGCGTCGTGTAGGAGAGGCGCACCGTCGCGTTCTGCCCCGATACCGTCACCGTCGGCGGCGGCGCCACCGCCACGTAGCGCGTCAGTCCGTCCGGACCATACGCGATCGCCGTCTTCAGCGTGTACGTCCCGTTCCCCAGTCCCGTCGCGTTGAGCGTGCTCGCCACGCTCGAGAACTGCCAGCTCTCCGTCGTGTTCGCCACCGTCAGCGTCCACGTCGTTCCCGCCTCGACCGGCGTCGCCAGCACGAACTCCACCGTGTACGTCGGCGGCATATGGTAGGGGATCTTCTCGAACACCGCCACCTCCGTCACCGTTCCCGTCACCTGGAACTGGATCGAACTCGACGTGCTCGACACGGCCCCCGATCCCGTTCCGTTCCAGCCCAGGAACTTGTACCCCGTGTCCTTCGTCGCGATCGCCGCCACCGTCCCGTTCGCCGACTCCCAGAACGGTGCCGTCCCGACCCGCAGCGATCCCGCCGATCCCGTCACCGTTCCGCCCGGCGTCGTCGCCAGCGTCACCTGATACTGCGTGCTCCACGTGATCGAATACGTCGTCGCTCCCGAAGCGTTCGCCCACACGCTCGTCGGAACCTGCCCGGGCACGTAGCGCGTCCCGGCCGTCCCGTTCGCATACGCGTCCCCGACCCCGAACTTGTACGTCCCGATCCCGCCCGCCGCGTTGTGCGCGTACAGCCCCGACACCGTCAGCGTCGGCGTGCTCGACGAATATTGCACCCCGCCCAGCGAGATCGTCCACCAGACCCCGCCCGGCAGGTTCTTCGACACGAACGTGATGCTGTAGCGCGCGAGCGGCTGCAAGCCGAACGCCGCCCCTTCCACGATCGGACCGTTCACCGTCAGCGTCGCCGTGTACTGCGACCCGGTCAGCGTTCCGTTCCCCGTGTAGGATCCCGTGCCCACGCCCGTGAACCCGAGGAACTCATACCCGTTCGCCGCCGTCGCCGTCACCGTCACTGTGGCCCCGGACTTGAAGTAGGCGTTCGTCCCGCTCCCGGCCTTCCCAGCGCCCAGCGCGATCGTCCCGCCGCCCGAGGAGCTCGTCCCCACCCGGTACGACGGCTCGAACGACAGCGCATACGTCGTCTGCGTCGCGAAATCCACGCTCGCCGCGTTCACCGGCGAGAACTCCGTCGTCCCCACCGACGAGTTCACGGCCCAGGAGTGTACCGTGTAGTACCCCGGCCGCGCTGTGGTGTTCACGTACGGGATCGACGAGGTGTAGACCGTCCCGTTGAACTCGACCGCCCACGCGATCCCCGTCGTCAGGTTGAGCGCGTGGATCGAGATCGCCCGCGATGGCGCCGCGAGGTCCACGTAGCTCGTGAACGTCAGGTTCACGATCACGTCCGATGGGATCGTCACCGTCAGCGGAGCGGCATAGTACTCCCATCCCGCCGTCGCCCCCGACGCGCTCCCGTTCGTCAGTTGATCGACGCCCGGCGGCACGCTCGAGACGAGCACCGCGTTCGGCGAGACGGCGCTATACGCCGTCGTCCCGAGATCGAAGCTATACGGGGTGCCGCTCGGCAGTCCCTGCGGTTCCACCTCGATCGGGTATCCGGGAATCGAGGTGCCCCCGCCCGTGCTGACCGCCGGCAGGTTCCACTCGGTCTCGTTGATCGGGTTGTTCACTGTGATCGGGCCGCCCCCATCGCAATAGTTGGGCAGATAGTCGTAATAGCACTCGTATGCGTCGAAGATCGCGTAGTAGTAGTAGTCGTAGTAGCCGAGCGGACACTCGGTCGAGCTCACGCACCCGGTCTCATACAACCCGTTGTAGGCCCCGACCCCCGTCCCGTTGTAGTAGTCTGGATACTGCGGAGAGTTCGAGACGAAGCCGGTACTGGTAGTAGTACTCCTCCGAGGAGGTGATCGTGAACCCACCGGGCAGCCAGATGCCCACGGTGGAATCGACCGTGCACGTCGTCCCGATGTTCTCCAAGGTGTACGGAGCGGCGCAGCTCGAGTAGGAGCTGTAGTGGTAGAGATTGCAGTTCGAGCTGATCGATGAGGCCTCGCAGACGACGTAGTTATCGACGTACGTCACCTCGTAGTAGCCGAGCGTCGTCGAGTAGGAGTAGAGGTATTCGTAATCCTCGACCTCGGAGAGATAGAAAGTCGGCTCGATCTCGGTGATGTTGAACCCGATGTTCTCCAAGAAGTAGCACCCGACCTGGTAGGTGTACCCGCACTCACTCTGATAGCCGCTCGGGGCCGTGTTCGCGGGGGCGGTGCTACAGGTGTACCCGGGGATCGGCAGGCACTCGTAGATGTAGTTGTAGATCTCCGCCTCGATGATGCAATAGCTCGAGGTGCTCGGGCACGACGTCGCCCCGTAGGATGGCGCAATGGACTGGTTGAAGTAGTAGAGGATCGAGTAGAACAGCGTCAGCGTCGACGCGGAGAAATACACCGCCGTCGCCGGGACCGTCGTCTGGCTGATCTGCTCCCCCCACGTGTTCCCGCCCTGGAGCGGCAGTAGCTTCTGGAACACCGTGATCCCCTTCGGGATGTTCACCACGAGGATGCTCGTCGCGTTCGACGTCACCACTTGGTTGTCGAACTCGATCGACCAGTTCGTCCCGTACGGTAGCCCGCTCTGCAGGATCGTCAGGCCGATCACCTGCGACCATCCCGGTTGCCCCAGCGCCGCCACCGTCAGGCTCGTCGCATACGTGTAGTTCTGCGCGTAGTATCCCGCCCGACTCACCACCGTCGACAGCGGGTTCTGCGCCTGCGCATACCCGATCAGCGGAACCCCATACCCCGAGAACGAAAGCGAGCTCGTGTACCCCGTGAACGAGCTCCCCGTGAAGTTCGTGAGCCGTCCCGTCGAGATCGACGTCCACGTGATCGGCGCCGCCGATCCCCACGTCAGGCCCGCCGAGCTCCCCGAGATCGTCGCCTCGTCCGCCCACTGCGACAGCGAGTTGTCGAACGGACCCGGATACGCCTTCCCCACCCCGCTCGTCGTCACCGTCTCGTTGTCCTCGGAATAGGAGAGGTACAGCTTCGAACCCTGCACCCCGACCGCCGCGCGATAGTAGTTCGACGTGTTCCCCGTGAACGACGTCGCCCCGCCGCCCCAGTTCGGAGCCGCCACCACGCCGCCCGTAAAGCTCGCCCCGTTGTTCGAGCTCCCGGACACTCCGACCGCCGACCACCGCCACCACAGCTTCGTCAGCACCGTCGCCGTGTTGTTGATCGTCCCGGACCAGCCCACGAACAGCTTCCCGCCCGTCCCGTCGAACGATACCGACGTGTCCGGACTCGACTGGAAGTAATACGAAAGGCACGGCCCCGTGTAGCACGTCGTCTCACCGAGGAACGATCCCGTCGTGTTCGCCACCGGGTCGGAGAGAACGCCCAGCGACGCCACGCTCGGCGTGCTCCACGAAGCCCCGTTCGACGAAGTGACCACGACCACCTGCGACCCGTACTTGAGGCACGTCGACTTCACCGGCACCCCGGACCACGCCACGCACGATCGGTCCGTCGCATACGCCACCGCGATCTCCCCCGTCGCGCTCACCGCGATCGACGGGTTCATCGCGTTCCAGTCGTTCGTCTTGTTCAGCCCCGGCAGCGTCACCGGCGCCGACCACGACCCCGGCGAACCCCCGCTCGTCGAATAGATGAACTTCACCGCGATCGGCAGCACCCCGCCCGCGATCGCACTCGACGAGTTCGCGATGTTCTCATACACCACGTACACATCGCTCCCCGACACCGCCACCGCCGGCCGCGCCAGGTTCCCGCTCCCATCGAGCGTCTGCACGCTCGAGAACGTCACGCCCGATGAGTCCGAGATCACGAACCCCAGCGCGTCCGCCGTCCGAACCCCAAAGTCCGCCGGCGACCCCGACGAGTTCTCCAGGATGAACGCCCCATACACGTCCCCGGCCGCGTTCGCCGCGAACGACGGCTCGATCGCGTTCAGATACTGGCACGTCACCCCGCCGATCAGCACCGTGTGGTAGAACGTCGTCCCGTTGTTGCTCGATAGCCCGAACGCCACCCGAGCGTTCGTGTTCGCCGCCGACCCCAGGCACGTCGTGTTCGTCGACGTCGTGTACACCCCGTACCCCAGCCCCACGATGTCGCCCGGCAGCGGGACCACCGACGGGTTCTGCGCCTGCGGGTAGCACGTCGAGGAGTAGAACGGCGAGTTGTTCGTCGTCGCGCAGATGCTCTCCGACGTCGGCAGCACCTCCACCGTCGAGTTCATCGCCACGTAGAGATCCGGCTGCACCGCCGGGTTCACCTGCAGGGCGAGCGTCTTCGTCGTCGAGTTCCCCGTCGGGTCCGACACCGTCACCCCGACCGTGAACGCCCCCTGCTGGGAAGGCGAGCACACGATGTGCGACGTGTTCGCGGAGACGCATCCCGCGGGCAGTCCCGTGTACGTGTAGATCGGATACCCGGCCGTCGGGACCCCGCCCACCACGGCCCCCTCGAACCCTCGGGTCGACACCGTGAACGACGTCACGTAGAACTCATACGTCGGGTTCGGCGAAGCCGCGAACGCCGTCACCGTGAGCGGGTTCACCGTCAGCGTCGTCGTCGCCGTGCTGATGTCCCCGGCCGAGTCCGTCGCCGTTACCGTCACCGGGAACGATCCGGCGACCCGGGCGAGGCACGGCAGCGACGCCGTGTTCGCGCTCACGCACCCCGGCGAGGCCGTCGGCAGACCCGTGTAGGAGTAGGTGACCGGGCCCGTCGTCCCCGTCGTCGACACCGTGAACGTCGTCGACTCCCCCGTGTAGATCGGGTTCGGCGACACCGTGAACGTCGACACCCGCACCGGCGTCACCGTGAAGCTCACCGTCTGGGAGTTGTACGCCCCACCCGAGTCCGTCCCGGTCAGGGTCACCGGGAAGGTCCCGGCGACCGTCGGCGTGCACGACATCGCCTTGACGTTCGAGCTCGAGCAGCCCGCCGGGAGGCCCGTCCACACCCAGTTGACCGTCCCGGACTCCCCGGCATAGTTCGCCGAGAACGTCGCGGAGGAGCCGAGCGGCACGGTTGCCGGGGTCTCCGTGAAGGATGTGATCGTCATTCCCTGGACCCGGAGCGCGATGGCGTTCTTCGTCACGTTCCCGCCCGCGTCGGTGACCGTAAGGATGATCGTGAAGTTCCCCGTCGCCGTGGGGACGCAGCTGAGGGTGGAGGCGTTCGCCGACGCGCAACCCGTCGGCAGACCGCTATAACTGTAGGCATATCCGGACGGGGAGAACTGCTGGCCCCCGGAAACCGACACCGAAATCGTTGTTCCGTTACTCACGAAGGCGGGACTCGAGGACGAAGCGATCGAATCGATCGTCAACGGCGTCCAGAGGAAGAGCGGGGTCAGCGAAGCGTGCGACGTCGGCGCGACGGCCGCCGACGAGCTACCCGCCACGGAGAACGACATCCCTCCGATCGCGATCAGGAGGACCAAGAGGGTCCAGTAGGACTTTCGACGATTGTTCGTGGGGGCCCGGACGGGTTCCGCCGACGGAAACATGCGTTCGCATCCTGGGCCCACGATAAATACCTTTGTCGATTTCTCGTCGAGAGCGCAGTTGCGTGCGCGTTTCCCGGACCATCCCTGACGAGATTCAGCGCCATCTCCCCATCAAAATCGAGCATAGGTGGGCTCCCATCGGTTTCCGTGCGGATGTTCGCCCGCGCGCAAGATATTCAGGTCGAAATCGGCCTCAGGCTGATGTACCTGCTGCGTCTGTGGCCGCACCGGTGCGCGTAATCCGACCGGAGTTTCATATCCCAGAATGAGGGAGGAGGTCCGTCAACTAATGCCATCAGTAACCTCGAGCCCTTGGAGGGGCCCGCTCCCTCGGTCACTAGTCCTGCTCGCGATCGCCTTCGTGCTTGCCCTACCATTGCTTCCGCCTGGGGGCCCGGTGGCCGGCGTGCCCGCTACGGCGCCTCATTTGGTCATTACCTACAGCCCATCGACCCCAACATCCACCCCGGCCGCGGCAATGCTGTCGGCTGCCCAGGAGTCGCTCAACCATCTTTGGGGTCATTCCCCCACCGCTCCGGACGCGTGCGGTACGGCCCCCGAGTGCGGTTTGGCTCCTTCCGCGACTCCACCCCCCACTTCCCCGCTGGCGGCATCCAGCACGAAGCCGACCGCGTTCCGCGCGTTCGATCCGCCTCCCCTGATCGGCGCCTCGATGGCCTACGATGCGGGCGACGGATACGTCGTCCTGTTCGGCGGTCGGTACGAGTCCGGGGCACCGTCGGGGCAAACGTGGGAGTACCTTTCGGGCCGGTGGCTCAACATCACCCAATTCGTCGGGACGAACGCCCCGTCGCCCCGGTGGGATTCGGCGATGGCGTACGACGCGCGGGATGGATACGTGCTCCTGTTCGGCGGATGCGGGGGCACCCCTCGGAACGGCATGTGCGGGAACACGTTTTCGGATACCTGGACCTTCACGAGCGGCGCCTGGAAGCTCCTGATCCAGAACAAGGCCCCCCCTCCGCCGCCCAACATCCCTCCACCCCCACCCACCACCGCTCCAAGTCCGGGTTTCGCCGGTAGCGGGCTTTGGGGGGCCTCCATGACGTACGACCCCTCCTTCCACGGAGGATCGGTGGTCATCTTCGGCGGAGCGGACGGGCTCCTCGATTACCCGCCGCCTCCCCCGGGGCCCAACACACCGCCCGAGACGCTCACTTGCTCCTTCTACACGTGGGCGTGGTGGCAAGGGGCCTGGACCAACGAGAGTTCTTCCGGCACCCACCCTCCCGCGATGTACGGCGCTGGATTCGCGGGCGGATTGAGCGACGGGAACGCCGTCCTCTTCGGGGGGACGAACCTGACCCGGTACGATACGGTCCAGTTCCCGGGTTCGCAGTCGCTCCTCAATGTGGCAGGGAACGTCACCGGAACGACCTTCAATATCACCTGGTTGTTCTCCTCCTCCGGCGCATGGAGCTCGATCTCGGGAGGAACGGCGGCGCCCCCGGCGCGCTACGACTTCGGGATGTCCTACGACCCGGCCGGGAACGGGACGATCCTGATGTACGGGGGGATCAACTCGACGGGAGCCCTCCTGGCCGACGCCTGGCAATGGATCGTCCTGCCCCCGCCCCCCATCGGCCCCCCGCCTCCGCCCGGACTTTGGGGACCGATCCGCTTCCCTCCGGCGCCGTTCGTGGGCCCCCGCTGGAACGGCGCGTTCACCTACGACCAGCCGGACAACGTCTTCCTCCTCTTTGGCGGGGAGAGCGCCTCGGGATCGGCGCTCTGGGACCTCGAGACACTGGGCTCGATCGGATGGATCACCGGGAACTCCCAACCCGTGCGGTTCCCGGCCTTGCCGAGCGGCCGCTACGAACCCAGCCTCGCCTTCGATGACGAATCGCAGAGCGTGGTCATGTTCGGTGGCGAGTCGTGCGGCCTGGAGGCGTGCGCCTTACTCGGGGACACCTGGACGTTCTTCAACGGCGAGTGGCACGCGTGGAGCACGGGGTTCGCCCCATCCCCCCGGTATGGGGCGTCGATGGCGTACGATCCGCTCGACTACGACGTCTACCTGTTCGGCGGTTGCGGGGCCTCCTGCCCCATGTCGGATACGTGGGTCTACCACCAGGGTGCCCCTACCTCGCCGGGCACGTGGACCGAGCTCTTCCCCCCGATCTCGCCCCCCGGTCGCTACTTCGCGACCCTCACCTACGACACGTCGGTGCAGGGACTCGTGCTGTTCGGCGGCTGCGAGGGGGGCCTCGGCGCCTGTCCGGCCGACGATACCTGGACGCTGACCGGGCTCGGCACCTGGAACGATCTCGCCCTCGACCCTAGCCTCTCTCCGCCGGCCCGCTTCGGAGCGGCGGCGACGAGCATCCCGGGGACTTTCCTCGTCATGTTCGGGGGGATGGGCTCCGCCGGCCTGCTGACCGACACTTGGGTCTACGGCCCGTTGTCCGGTACCGCCGCGAACCCGCTCGGGCTAGGACCGCTCGCCACGGCCCGGCTCGGTTGGACCGCCGTCGACACGACCGTCGCCCCGCCAGGTCGCGTCTTCGGTACGTTCGCCTACGATGCCGCCAACCGGATGCTCGTGCTCTCCGGCGGATGCGGGAGCGCCGGTTGTCCGTCGCCCTCGCCGTGGTACTACACCCTGATCACCCCGAAGGCCCCCCCGCCCGGTCAGCCTCCCACGCCGTTCGAACCGTGGTCCGCCCTGCCCTCGGCCCCCTCCGCCCAATGGAACGATACCCCCGGGTCCTGGTACGGGGCGATGTCGATCTGGGACCCCGAGGGCGGCTCGAACGGGTTCGTGCTCACGTTCGGCGGGCGGATCCTGAACGGCCAAACCGTGAACGCGACCTACCAGTTCGCCGGCTTCGCTTGGCTTGGATTGAGCGCCGTCTCATAGGATCGCCCGAGCGCGCGATAGGGGAGGATGGGAGTAGGGCGCCACGCCGGAACGACGGGTCGGGTGAGGGACCATCATCACCGCCCCTTCCTCCCGGCGTCGATCCTCGTCGTCCTCCCGATCGCGCTCGCGGCCTTCGGCGTCCTGAGCGGGAGCGCCCAAGGCGCCGGTTTCACCCTGCCCGGAATCGCCCCCGCCTCCCACGCCCCCGTGGAGCCGCCCCCGGCGGCGATCGGCTCGGTGGTCCGGCTCTCGGACCAGGCTCAACCGGCCGCGATCTGCGAGAACCAGCTCGACCAGTGCCCGGCCCTCGCGGGCGTCTCCCAGCTCGACGCTCGCGGTCCAGGCCGGGGTGAAGGGCCAGAACGCCTGGCCCGCGGTCCAGCTCATCTTCCTCCTCGAGGTCTCGCCGTACGACGGGGTGTACCGATCCGACCGCGGGGGTCCCGGGCGGGGATCCGTGCGCCGATGCGGCGCCGGGCTCCGCCGCCCTCTGCGACGAGTCGAACCTCGTCCCATTCTTCGCCTCCAACGCCGGGGCGATCGCCGAGGACCTCCAGTCCGAGTACCCGAACACCACGATGTCCTTCGGGCTCGTCGACTACTTCGCGACCCACGATACCTGGGACGCCGGGGGCGGTTCCGCCTACCGGGTCGACGTCGGGACGCTCGTCAATGCCACAGAGTTCGGCTCGGCCGTCGGCGAGAGGTTCGTGAACCACGTCCTCGGGGGGAGCGCGATCCTCCCGGGCGCTGACCTTAAGGAGAACTTCCTCACCTCCGATTCGATCGGCGCCCTCTACCAGCTCCTGCTCGGCGCGGGCAACATCAACTGGTCGAACTCGGCCCACCACGTGATCGTCGAGCTCGGCTCCACCGCGCCTCGGGCCACGAGCTATCCGGAGAACTACTGCGTGAGCCCGGCGGTGACCCCCCTCGGGCTGACGAACTGCACGGCCTCGCAGTGCGAGCCGTCGATCCTCGTCAACGGGACCTTGAGCCCCGTTTGCGAGGGTTGGGTCCTCTCCTCCGGGGGCAACAGCACCGAGACCATCGCAGCGCTCGCCCACGACGCCCCCGACTGCCTCGACTCCCTCGGCGCCAACTGCACCATCGACGAGATCGACGTCAACGACACGCCGACGAACCCGTGGAGCCCGAGCTGGTCGGCCGCCGGGGGGTCCGGAGGCCCCTCCAACTGGACCCAGGATGCCCGGGGGATCCTCGAGGCCGGGTGCGACATGGCGAGCGCCACCGGCGGATCATGGGCCGGCCCGAACTGGTTCACGTGCGACTCGACCCACACGAAAGGGACCCTCGTCGGGGTGCCGTTCGGGACCCCGGACTCCCCGAGAACGACGAACGTGCGCCTGTTCCAGGCGGTCCTCGCGCTCGGACTCGGCACGGTCCCAACCCCGGTCGTCGCCCTCGGGGCGAACCAGCCGATGTTCGAGTTCCTCCCGTGGGGGAACTTCGCCCCGGCGTTCATCCCCCAGTGGACGGTCCACTGCGCGAACGCCACGGGCGCCTCCAAGGGCTGCCCCAGCGTCCCCTCTATCGCCCAGGACAACGGACTCACGGTCTACGGCTGGAACTGGTCGAACGACCCCTCGAAGAACGCGATGCACCTCGGGGACGCCTGGCAGATCACATTCTACGTGGGCGCCTACGGGCCCCCGTACGGGCTGCTGCCGGTCGACAGCTGCACCACGCCCGCCTGCCTATCGGCCGGCTCGAACGAGCTTCTCGGGTTCTACACTTCGATGACGTTCTTCGAGTACGGGGGGGCGCATCTCGTGAGCCTCTCCTTCGGGCTCCTCGAGGTCACGCTCGAGCCCCTCAACATCCCCGGGGCCCCGGCGCCCCCGCCCCCACCGACGCTGCCACCGGGAGCCCCCCCGAACCCGCCGCCCTCGCCCCCGAGCGTCGTCCCTCCGACCCCTTCCCCGCCGATCCCCGCGGCCGCGATCAGCGTCGAGGCGGCCGCCGCCGGCGTGATCGCCGCCGGCTGGACCGCCATCGGCGTACGGACCCCGCCGCAGGCGACGCGCCAAGCGAACTTGAGCGGGCCGCTCGCCAAGAAGCGGCGCCGACCGGGCAGCGCCCGCCTCCCGCTATTCCGCTGGGAGTGACGGCTCGACCGGCGCCATCGTTTCCGCCGCCGGGCGTCTCCTTCCCCCCAACCGTTTCCGGCCGAGCAGGAAGATTCCCACCGCCGCGGCGCCGATCGCCGCGGCGATCACCCACTCGAGATCGGGCCCGGAGAGCCCCCCGGCGCCGCCCGGATGCGCGCCGCCGGCCGGGACCATCGAGACGAGCACCGTCGCGCCCGTCGCGTTGAGGGTGAACGTGCCGCTCCCCGCATCGTAGCCGCTCGCGTTCAAGCCGACCCGGTACCGATCCTGCCGGGAGCGACACGCTCACCGATCCGCTCGCATCCGTCGAGACGGCGACGGACTCGGGGGTCCCGAAGCTCGTCGTTCCCCGGACGATCCCCACCGCGCCGACGATCCCGAGCCCGGTCTCGCTGTCCACCGCGACGATCTCCTCCGCCACCTCCCGCTCGGGGAGCGAGAGGTTCACGACGGCGCCCGCTCCGTCGATGCTCACGCCTTCCCGGACCCCGCTATACAGGGCGGCGAGGAGCGAGCCCTCGGGCGGGGTCGCCGCAATTTCGTAGGTCCCGTTCGGGAGCTCGAGCGCGAACCGTCCCCCCGCCCCGGTCTCGTTCGCCACGCTCGTCCCCTCGACCGTGACCCAAACGCCCGGAAGGCCTCCGGCGCCCCCAAGCCCGAGCACGCTCCCGAAGATCCGGTAGGTGGTGCGGAGGAGTGCGAAGGTGACGCCGGTCACCGAGGCGTTCGTGACGGTGACGTCGACCCCGGCGACCTGCGCCCCCTGCGATTTCGCCGTGAGGCGGTACTCGCCCGCCTCGAGGAGGAGGGCGAAGGAGCCGTTCGATCCGCTCACCGTGGCGGCGCCGTTCCCGGCGCCCCCGAGCGGGAACGCCGTCACGGTCGCTCCCGAGATCCCGGTGCCGGTCCCGGCCCACTCGACGGTGCCGTTGACCTCGTACTCGGGAACCGTCCCGAGCGGGAGCAGCGCGACCGTCGCGAGGAGCCCTATGCTCCCGCTCGGCACCGGGACCGGCCCGTACCAACCCGCGTACCCGTTCGCGGTCACCCCCTCTTCCGCGATACCCGGATCGAGGGGCCCCAGCCGGTACCAGCCCGTCGCGTTCGTCCCGACCGGCCCGGCACAGGGCCCCCCGTCCGATGGGCAGGCGTTGACGAACGCCCCGGCGATCGGGTCCTGGTCCGTCGCGTCGACGACCCGGCCCGCGACCGAGCCGTCCGGCGAGAGCTCGATGGCGCCGAGATCGTAGGTCTCCCCCGGAGCGAGCTCGATCAGGAGCGACCAGCGTCCGTACCCGGTCGCGGTCACGTTCACGTAGTAGTTGCCCGGCGGCGAGGGGATGCCGAAGCCCCCGGTGAGGTCGGTCGGCGTGTTGAACGCGCAGTAGACGGAGAAGCTCCCGTTCGATGGACAGAGGGTCACGTTCGCCCCCACGATCGGGAGATCGAACGGGGCCCCGATGATCCGTCCCTCGACGATCGCGTCCGGGTCGACCGTGACGTTCCCGATCCAGCTCCAGCCGTCGGGCGTGGCGATCGCCCCGTACGTCGATACGGGCGTGAACCCGACCGCCGAAAGGTTGAGGAGGTAGTCGCCCGGCGAGGCCTCGAGCCAGAAGAGCCCCGCCCCGTTCGAGGTCACCGTCTGGCAGCCGCCGTTCGGGTAGACCTCGCAGCCGGTGACGTTCACCCCCGGGGTCGGCCGATCGTTCGGAGCGGCCACGACCCGGCCCGCGACCACGCCGTCGCCGGTCACATTGATCGTCCCGTAGACGGCCGATCCGGCGACCGGCGTGGGGATCGGGAGCCGTTCGCTCTCGTACCCCGTCGCCGTGATCGAAAGGCTCGCCGCCGACCCGGTCGCTGTGGGGATGAAGAACTGGCCGAGACCGTTCGTGTTCGATTCGGTTAGGAGGTTGCCGTTCCCGTCCAGGACCTCGAGGGCGGCGGCGTAGATGGGAGTCGCCGGGACCGGGTCGACCACCGTCACGGTCGGAGGGACGGCCGCGTCGTTCACGTAGCGGCTCCGGACGAACTCGGTGGTGATGGTGGGCGTCATCGGGTTGAGGGTCAGCTGGAGCGTCCGGCTCGGCGATACCGAGACGTTGGCGAACGCCGGCCGGAACCCGTCCGCCGACACGTTGACCCGGACGGAACTGCCCGGCGGCGCGCTCGTGTTGAAGTACCCCCAATCGTCGGAGGTCGTGGCCACGGAGAGGGCCGTCGAGTTGACCGGGTCGGGCTCCGAGACCGTGACCGACGCCGAGGGGACCGGACCTCCCGCGGCCGAGGTCGCGTGACCCACGATCCATCCGTAATGCGGCAGGTCGAGCCCCGGGACCGGGGCGACCAACCCCCCGCTCGCCGGGACGGTCACCGAGGTGTTCGCCCCGATGAAGGCCGTCCCCGCGACGACGATCCGAACCTTCTGCGGTCCGGCGAGGAACGCGGTGTACGCTCCGGCCCCGGAAGTGGAGAGCTGCGTCGAGGCGCCGAACCCCGGCCCCGTGATCGTGACCGTCGACCACGGAGCGGAGCCCCGGGGCGCGCCGGCGCCGTTCCGGCCCGAGCTCCCGTCCCACACCTGGCCCTGGATCGCGGAGAAGATCGCGAGCACAGGGATCCGGGAGGGCGCCTGGCTCAGCGAGGTGCCGGAGGCGTTGACGGCCACCGGGGTGAGGTTACCCAGAAAGCCGCCGGCCCCCGAGCCTTGGGCATACTGGACCGTGGCCCAGTCGATCGGTTGACCGCCCGTCCCGTTGATCGCGAGCCCGTCGTTGAAACCGGGGGGGGCGGTCAGGTTGAACTCGCCCGCCGTGTCGATCCAAGTCCCGACCCCGCACTCCGATCGGTTGCTATTGCAAACCTGGGCGTTGGCCTCTCCGGGTCCGAAACCACTCGTCCGGGAGTAGTTGATCCACGGACTGATCGCGACCCGTCCCGACACCCAGGGGAACGGGACCAGGGCGAGCGCCCCCAGGTGGACGGGGGCCGTCGAGGTCGCGTTCAGGAAGAAGACCCCCGGGGTGTATCCTGCGACCGTCGCGAACAGCCGGTAGCTGTTGAGGGGGAGCGACTCGTTGAACTGCCCGCCGGATCCGGACTGGTCCGCGAACGTGACGCACAACGAACCGGTGAACGTACACGCCGAGAGTTGGACGCCCGGAACGCCGTTCCCACGGACCGAATCCACGATCCGGCCGTCGACCCAGGTCCCCGGGTTCCCGCTGGGTCGGGGAGCGGCGAGCGCCGAAGGGGAGGGGGTTCCGTTCCCGACGGGCGTCAGCACGATCGGCGGCAAGGTCGTGAGCACCCCGGCGGAAGCGTTCACCCAGGTGAAGTTGGTCAGGAAACCGCTCGCCGAGGCGGAGATCCGGTAGGTGGCGCCCGGGTAGGGACCACCGGCGACCGTCGCGACGAAGTAGCCGCTCGACCCGATCGCCCCCGTGTTCAGCGGCTGGCAGTCGGGCGCGGGCGGGGTCACTTCGGCGACCGGGCAGTACTCGAGGACCGCGCCGGCGATCCCCGTTCCGTTCGGGTCGATGACCTTCCCGGCGACCCCGGCGAGCGGCGTGAGCTCGATCGTTCCGACCGGATTTGTTCCGGTCACGTCGACCCACGAGTAGTTCTTCTCGAACCCTACCGCCTGGGCGGTCACTTCGTCCCATCCGAGGTCGGCTGGGACCGCGAAGGTGGCGTTGGAGGTCGAGCCCTGAAGGCAGCTCCCGCCTTCACTGGCGACCGGACAGGTCTCTATCGTCACGAGGCCGAGCGCGGGCGCGAACGTTCCCGGGCCCGCGATGACCTTTCCCGTGACGATCCCCTCCATCGGGGTCAAGTTGACCGAGTCTCACGTGGTCGGTCGTCACCGAGGCCAGGGCGAGCGCGTGCGGGTTCGCCACACAGCATCGTTCCGGGACCTCGAGCCAGGTAAGATTCGTCGTAAGGTTCGAACCGGCCCGGACGAACAATTGGTCGGGACCGGGCGGGGCGGCGACGCAGAAGTACGACGCGGAAGTCGGGCATCCCACCCGGGTAGCGTTCGCCGCGTCGATGTCGACGCTTCCCGGCGGTCCGGGGTATGGGAATCCGCTCGTCGGCCCGCAGATCCCGGACTCGTCGGTCGAGCAGGCCTGGACCACGAATGGGTTGGGAGAATGGGTCGTCCCCGTGATGAAGACCTGGCCGGAGACGTACGCGCCCGGTGTGAAGTTGAGGTAGCCCACCTGCGTCAAGCGATCCGGGGTGAGGTTCACCCAGGTCTCGTTCTCGAACATCGGGGCGGTCCCCTCGAACGAACCGAGTTCCATCCAATCCCGCAGCGGGGGCCCGAGCGCGAGCAACGCGCCTCCGACGTGCGTGATGATCCCGGGCCAGCACGGGGAGGGGGCATAGTACTCCGGCGGCGGGGCCACCACGCCGACCTGGACGCCGTCTAGGCTGCACAGGTCCAAGCCGCTGATATTGGAGTTCGGCGAAACCCCATACCACCACTCCGAAGCGGGCGTGGCGTTCCCGCCGACCGTCGGGAGGCCTCCCGTGGCCCCGGGCGTGAACCGGAGCACCCCCAGCGGGGTCACATCGATCTGCCGGGTGACCGCGACCCCCGCCGGCTCTTGGGGAATGGTCCCGATCATGGTGACGTTGACGACGTACCCGAGCACCACCTCGTGGACCTGCGTCGGTCCGGGCACGGCGTACACGGTGAGGGAGGACCCGTTCGAGACCACGGCGGGCAACGGGCAGACGGAGGTTTGGGCCTCACAGACGATCGTCGAGGACGGGAACTGGGACCCGATGGGTAGGCCGGTCACCCGGTCAATGACCTTCAGGTGGATCTCAGTGGCCCGGACGATGTAGATCACCCCCAGATTCACGGTCCGACCCGGCGCCGGGTCGGCGAAGGTGAAGTTCGAAAGGTACGGGGCCCCGGGGGAAGTGAAGTCGATCTCATCGGCTCCCGGGGGGACCTCCACCGAAAAGCTCCCGTTCGGACCAGAGTCCGAGACGGACCCGGCGAGCGCCCCGTTCCGCGAAGTCCCGGATACGGTCATGTTGGGGACCGGCTCGTGGGTCGGATCGCTGCCCACGAGCTTCCCGAGCACGAACGAATCCTCGACGAGGAAGACCGTTCCGACCGAGAGAAGGATCCCGGCGCGTACCTGCACCGGGGTCGCGTTGTCCGTGTAATTATCCGCGCTCACCATCATCGTGTAGTTCCCGCCGGGAGCGACGATGGCGAAGCCGCCGAGGCTGCCGGTGATGTTGGTCGGGCAGAACGAGTTCGGGCACCCGCCGGCCGGGAGGCCGAGCACGACGCTCGCTCCCACGATCGCCCGAAGGGTCTGTTGGTCGACTACCCGCCCGCTGATCGTTCCGTTCGACGCCGTGACCCGCACCGATAGACGCGCGGGGTCGTCGGGGGGTACCTCCCGAGATCCGGGCGCCGACCATGGCGGCGCCCGTGCCCCTTCGAGCCGGGGGAGTTCGGAGAGGGCAAGGTTCGGCGCCGAGACGAACGGTTCGCCGGCGGGATCGCCGCCGGGAAGCCCGACCGATTGGACCGGATCATCGAACGCGACCGGATGGACGGGTCGCCCGTCTGAGATGACTCCCGCCACAAGGGGGTTCCCGGCGGTGATCGTTCCCGAGGGCAGGAGGCCGAGTCCGGGGGCCACGAGCATCGTCAGGACGATCACCGAGGAGAGCCAACGGACCCTGCCCGGCGACGGAACGCCCTTCATTCGTGACGGGCTCCACGATGCGCCGACGCTAGTTCAAACTTTGGAGCTTGTATCGCGCTTCGACGGCGCGCCGCGCGCTCGAGCTCGCCCGGGACGGCTCGTCCTTGGCGGCCCATACCGAACCGATTTGAAGGTGGAACCCGTCGAGGGCCGCGATGTCGGAAGGGACCGCGCACTCCGGGCATGCCGTCGGCCACAACTCGATCTCGGTCCCGTTCGTCATCGCCGCCGCCCTCGTCTCGATCCTCGGGCTGCTCTGCCTCCTCCTCTGGGTCATCACCTTCGAGTGGATCCTCTTCCTCGGCGTGATCCCGATGACGATCGGCGCGCTCATGTTCTTCCACCCCAAGATGGGGTCCGATCGGGCCGAGTGATGGGGGATCGGTCCCCTCCCGATCCCTCGCTACCCGCCCGATCCCCGGAGCCGGCCCCCGAGGGCCTGCCCGTCGTGGTCAAGCTCGGCGGCTCGATCCTGACCCGCAAGCAGCAGGCCGAGCGTCTCCGCCCCAAGCTCTTGACGCGGCTCGCGAAGGAGGTCGCTTCTTCGAGACCCCAACCCTTGGTCCTCCTGCACGGCGCCGGCTCGTTCGGTCACCCCGCCGCCCGCCGCTGGGGCTTGGCGCAGGCGCCCGCTTCCGGGAGCTCCCGCCGGGAGCGCGCCCGGGGCGCGGCGATCGTCCAGTCCGAGGTCCGCCGTTTGCATGCGAAGCTCTTGGCGGCATTGCTCGAGGCCGGTGCCGACCCGATCTCGATCCCGGTCTCCACCCACGCCGAGAACCGGGCCGGCGCCCTGGTGCGGTTCGATGACGAACCGTTCCGGAGATCGCTCTCGCTGGGAGGGATGCCCGTCAGCTTCGGGGACGTGGTCCCGGATTCGGAATGGGGGTACTCGATCCTCTCGGCCGACACGATCGCCGTGGCCCTCACCCGTTCGATCGGCGCGGAGCGCGTGATCTTCGTGAGCGATGTGCCGGGCGTCTTCCTCGACCCGCGCCGCCGCGGGCCGATCCACCCGCAGATCACGCCGGAAGTGGTCCGGGAACTCTCCGCGGGCGGACCCTCCACAGATGTCACCGGCGGGATCCTCGGCAAGGCCCGGTCGATGCTCGAGGTCGCCGCGCTCGGCGTCGACGCAGCGCTTATTAGCGGACTCTCGGATGGGGCGCTCTCGAGAGCGATCCGGGGGGAGGCGGTCTACGGTAGCTGGGCGAAGGCCGCGTCGCCGACCACCTAGTCGGGCCCGCGCGACGGCGAAGAGCGGGCTCGATCTCTCCCATCGCAAGGCCGAGCACGTCAAGGTCGTGCTCGCCGGTTCGGTCGAAGGGCGCTACCGGGTACTGGAACGATATCCAACTCCTGCACAACGCGTTGCCCGAGGTCGATTTCGCCGAGATCGACCCCTCGGTGACCTTCCTCGGGAAGCGTCTGAGCGCGCCCCTCGTGATCACCGGGATGACCGGGGGATTCCCGGAGGCGGAATCGATCAACTCGAACCTCGCGCGGGCGGCGGCCGAGGTCGGCATCGGCATGGGCGTCGGGAGCGAGCGAGCGGCGATCCTGAAGGGCCAGTTCCCCCGGAGCTACTCCTGCATCGCGGACTATCCGGTGCCGCTCAAGTTCGCGAACATCGGGGCGCCGCAGATCATCCCCCAGACCCCGGGCGAACGCGTCGTCACCGCCGAGGTCGCCCGGGAGGCGATGAAGCTCATCGACGCGGACCTCCTCGCGATCCACTTGAACTTCCTCCAGGAGATGGTCCAGCCGGAAGGCGACCGGCGGGCGCGCGGCTGCCTCGCGAAGATCGCCGAACTCTCGGCCGAACTGCCGGTCCTCGCCAAGGAGACCGGCGCCGGCATCTCCCGCCCGGTCGCCGAACGATTGCTCCACGCCGGTGTCCGAGCGTTCGACGTCAGCGGCACCGGCGGGACCTCCTTCGCGGCGGTCGAGCACCATCGCGCGGTCGCGCAGGGGGCGGTCCGGGAGGCGAAGCTCGGGAAGACGTTCTGGGACTGGGGGATCCCCTCCCCGGTCGCGGTGCGGGCGCTCGCGCCGCTCGGGGTCCCGCTCATCGCGAGCGGAGGGATCCGGTCCGGGCTCGATGTGGCCCGGGCCGTGGCGATGGGGGCGACAGCGGCCGGGACCGCCGGCGGGATCCTCAGGGCCGCCTCGACGAGCTTCGAAGCGACCCGGGACGAGCTCGAGCAGATCGTCCACGAGTTCAAGGTCGCGATGTTCCTGACCGGCTCGACGAACGTGGCCGAACTCCAGTCGGCCCCCTACGTGCTCACCGGAGAGACCCGCCAATGGCTCCCGGACTGAGCGACGCGAACCGGGACGCCCCTCCCCCGAGCTCGCCCGCGACGATCCACGAGCGGAAGATCGCCGAGCGGCGTGCCGGTCCCGTCCCCTCGAACGTAGATTGGGTGGCCGCCCTGCCCGAGGTGGAGCGGGCCGCGATCGGCGTCCGGCGGAAGCCGTCGCGCACGCTCTCCGGTGTTGCGGTCGTGGCCGTGATGACCGCGCCGGCGGCCTGTCCCCACGGCCGTTGCACGTACTGTCCGGGCGGGGTCGAGTTCGGAAGTCCGCAGAGCTACACCGGCGAGGAGCCGAGCGCCCTGCGGGGCGCCCAGTTCGGGTGGGACGCGCGTCGGATCACCGAGCACCGTCTCGAGGTCCTCCGAACGATCGGCCACCCGACGAGCAAGGTCGAGGCGATCGTGATGGGCGGAACGTTCCCGGCCCGTCCTAAGGGTTACCGGGATTCGGTCATCCGGGGGATCCTCGAGGGCCTCAATGGCGCGCCGGCGGCCTCGATCGCGGAAGCCGCGTCGGCCAACGAGCTCGCCGCGCACCGTCTCGTCGGCCTGACCGTGGAGACCCGACCGGACCACTGCGACGGCCGGATCCTCCCCGACCTCCTCGACGCCGGAGTGACGCGGGTCGAGATCGGCGTCGAGTGCCTCCGGGAGGAGGTCCTCGAGCGCGTCCACCGCGCCCACGGGGTCGACGACGTGGCGAACGCGACGCGCGAGGCGCGCGACCGGGGGCTGAAGGTCGTCTACCACATGATGCTCGGGCTCCCGGGGATGGATCCGCAGCGCGATGTCGAGGACGCCCGGCGGCTCTTCGGCGACCCGGCGTTCCGGCCGGACATGCTGAAGATCTACCCGACGCTCGTGCTTCCCGGGACCGGGCTGTTTGAGGAGTGGAGCGCCGGGCGCTACGAGCCGTATTCGACCGAGATCGCGGCGACCGTCCTGGCCCGGATCAAGGGGGCGATCCCGGGCTGGGTTCGGATCCAGCGAATCCAGCGGGACATCCCCGCGCGCCTCATCGCGGCCGGCGTGCGAACGAGCAACCTCCGCCAGGTCGCGCTCCGCAAGCTCGCCGAGTCGGGCGGCCGATGCCGTTGCCTCCGGTGCCGCGAGGCCGGTCGCTCGCGGTCACCGGACCCGGCCGGGTTCGTGGATCGGACGGAGGAGTACGAAGCCGGGGGCGGCCAAGAGGAGTTCCTCAGCGTCGAGGACCCGGAGACGGAGACCGTCGGCGGGTTCCTGCGCCTCCGTTTTCCGTCCGATCGGACGCCAGGGGGTCTTCGGGACCCGGTCATCCGTGAGCCTCAAGGTCCTCGGAGCGGAGGTCGACATCGGCTTGGCCCCCCGCGGGGGCACGACCTACCAGCACCGCGGCTTCGGTCGGGCGCTCGTCGCTCGCTCCGAGGCCTCGGCGCGCGGTCGGGGGTTCCGCCGGTTATACGTCATGAGCGCGATCGGGACCCGCGAGTACTATCGGAAGCTCGGCTTCGAACGGGACGGACCGCACATGGCGAAGCGCCTTTTCGCCTGATGCAACCCGCCGGCCCGGAGGAACCGTTATCCCCCCCACCGACTCCGCCGACGCTCGGAGACCCCGATGGCCCGGAACATCCAGGTGGAACCGCTGCCGACGACCCCGATCGAGGAACAGAGGATCGAGCTCGTGGAGCGCAAAGGGCTTGGGCACCCGGACTCGATCGCCGACGGCGTCAGCGAGAGCGTCAGCCGGGCGCTGTGCCGGCTGTACCTCGACAACTTCGGAAGGATCCTCCACCACAACACCGATGAGACCCAGGTCGTCGGCGGCGGCTCGCTCCCCAAGTTCGGGGGCGGCCGGATCACCGCGCCGATCTACGTCCTGCTGGTCGGCCGAGCGACGACCGAGGTCAACGGCGAGAAGCTCCCGTACCGCCAGGTCGCCGTCGACGCGGCCAAGAAGTACATCCAATCGATCTGCTCGCACCTCGACGTCGAGAAGCATCTCGAGCTGGACTGCCGGATCGGCCAGGGCTCCGTCGACCTGCGCGGCGTTTTCGACCACAACGCCGCCGTCCTCTCGAACGACACCTCCTTCGGCGTCGGGTTCGCCCCGTACTCGGACACCGAGCGGCTCGTCCTCGAGAGCGAGCGCTTCCTGACGACGAAGCTCAAGAAGACGCTCCCGGCCCTCGGCGAGGATGTCAAGGTCATGGGGTACCGCAGCGGTGATGAGATCCACCTGACCGTCGCGGCGGCGCTCGTCGATAGCGAGGTCAAGGACCCGAAGGAGTACGCGAGCGTCTGCACCGAGATCCACGATCAGCTCGCGGCCCAGGCGGAGAAGCTCACGAGCCGCAAGGTCACCATCGACGTGAACACCGCCGACGACCCGGAGCTCGGCCGGTACTACCTCACCGTCACCGGCCTCTCCATGGAGGCCGGCGACGACGGCTCGGTCGGACGCGGGAACCGGGCGAACGGCTTGATCACGCCCAACCGGCCGATGAGCCTCGAGGCGACCGCCGGGAAGAACCCCGTGAACCACGTCGGCAAGCTCTACAACCTCCTGAGCATCCTCATCGCCCAGGACGTGGTCAAGGAGGCCTCCGGCAACGTCAAGGAGGTCCACGTCCGGATCCTCTCGCAGATCGGCAAGCCGGTCGACCAGCCCCAGATCGCGAGCCTGCAGGTCCTCCCCGCCCCCGGCGTGCGGCTCGCGAAGGTGAAGCGCGGGGCGGAAGAGGTCGCCGACCGCTGGCTCGGCGACATCGGCTCCCTCCCGGACCGGCTCCTGACCGACAAGCTCTCGGTCTTCTAGGGGCTCGAGCCCGGGCCCGACCTCGGGCGAGGCACGATGCGGGTGTACGTCGAGTCCTTCGGGTGCGCCCAGAACCTCGGGGAGGGCGAGGCGATCGAACGGTCGCTGCACGCCGAGGGCCACGCGATCGCCCCGGGTCCGGAAGGGGCGGAACTCGGGGTCCTCGTCGGCTGCGCGGTCATCGGGCCGACCGAGGACCGGATGATCCGGCGGTGGGAATGGCTGAGCGCCCGGATCCCGAGGATCATCGTCACGGGATGCCTCGTCCCCTTGCGGACCGACCGGCTGAACGGACCGGGCCGGCCCCGGACCCGGTTCGTTCCGATCCGGGAGCAGTCCGGGATCCCCGCCCTGGTCCGGGAGTGGGCGTCGCCCGAAGCGGGGGAGGAGCCGCCCGACTCCCGGGCCCCGACTCGACCGACCACGATCGCCGAGGTCACGATCGCCCAAGGCTGCACGAGTGCGTGCAGCTACTGCTTCAGTCGACTGGCCCGGGGCCGCCTGACGAGTGTGCCGCTCGACGAGGTGGTCGGGCGGATCGAGCTCGCCCAAAGGCTCGGGGCGATCGAGCTCCGGCTCTCCTCCCTCGACACCTCTTGCTGGGGGGAAGACCTTCCCGGGGCCCCAGGCCTCCCCCAACTGCTCTGGAGCCTCGCCGAGCTGCCTGGGGCGTTCCGGGTCCGGGTCGGCATGATGAGCCCCCAATCCCTCGCGCCGATCGCGCCGGCGGTCTGGTCGGCGCTCGGGCGGGAACGGTTCTTCCGATTCGTGCACCTGCCCGTACAGAGCGGGTCCGACGAGGTCCTCGAGGCGATGCACCGAGGCTACCGCGCTCAGACCTTCCGATCCCTCGTCGAAGGCGCGCGACGTTCGCTGCCGGACCTGATGCTCTCGACCGACGTCATCGTCGGGTACCCGACGGAAGAGGAACGCGACTTCCGGGCCTCGCTCTCGCTCCTCGAGGAGGTCGAGCCCGAGATCGTGAACGTCACCCGGTTCTCGGCCCGACCCGGAACCCCAGCCGCCCGCCTCCGGCCGCTCCCCGGCCGGATCGTGAAGGAACGTTCCCGCGCGCTCGCCCAGCTCCGCATCCGAATCGCGCGGCGAAAGATGGAGCGCTGGATCGGCCGGACCGAGACGGCCTGGGTCGTGGAGGCAGGGACTCCGGGGACGACGATCGCCCGGCTCTCGAACTATCTCCCCGTGGTGGTGCCTCGAGTCGTCCCGTTCGGGGAAACCCTCCCGGTGCGGATCGACGGGGCGCGTTCGAACTACCTTCTCGGACGGCCCGTGGCGGAGCGAACTCCCTGGCCCGCGGCCCAAGAAGGCTGAGCGCCCGCGGGCGGGCGGCGCCGCCCCGCGGCCATCACGCCTCAAATAGGGGGAGTTCGCCTATCTTTCGAGGAGGTCCGGTCGGGGTCCGAGTCGGCTCCGATCCCTGCTCCCTCACCCTGTGGCGCTCACCGTTCTCGAAGCCGAGGTCATCACCGTCCTCCTCGTCGTCTTCGTGGTCTTCCTCGCCGGATTCTGGCTCCTGCGACGCCGCCTCGCCACCCGACGTCGGGAGCTCCAGGGCGAGATCGCGGAGTCCGACGCCCGCACCGAGGAACGGGCCCACAACCGAATCCTGCTCGACGAGGCCGAGCTCGCGACGCTCTTGCGGGAGGGGATCCACGCCGGTCGCTCGAAGCTCCTGCTCGACGACGCCCGCGCCGCCTTCGACCGGAAGGACTTCCACCACGCGCTCCAGATCGCCCGGAGCGTCCACGACCAGCTCGTCCGCCTGCGGCAAACGGGAGGGGGATCGCCGTCGGGGCCGACCGAACGCCCCACCCGGGACCCGTTCGATGCCGGGCGCTCCGCGGGCTCGGACCCGGTGGGCGATGATACGGCGACGTCCTCGAGCGAGCCCCGACCGCGGACCGCGCTACCGAGGAACCAAGTGGAGTCCCGGTTCCAGATACGGCTGCTCACGGAGGAGCTCGTGCTCGCCGTCCGGTCCCGACCGGGGCCCCGAGCTCGCCGAAGCGAACCGCCTCGCGCGCGAAGCGAGCGGGCACGCGGATCGGAAGGAGTACACCGAGGCCCTACGCGTCGCCCTGAGGGCCCGTCGGGTCCTCGGAGGGAAGGTCGAAGCGCTTCCGCCCTCCCGAACGTCGGCGGCCGCCGGGGCTGCCACTCCGGGGCCGATGGGATCGAGCTCCCCAGAGAAGGAGGAGGCCCCCTCGACGCCCTTGTCGAATGGGCCGACGGGCGGGGAGTGCCCGCGGTGCCACCGGCCGGTCCGTGCGGCCGACGTGTTCTGCCGCTCCTGCGGCGCCCCGGTCACGGCCCCCAAGTGCCCGAGGTGCGGGGCCGGGATCGAGGCCGACGATCGGTTCTGCCCGCGCTGCGGCGCTCCGACCGGCTGAACCGGCGGGAAGCCCGCCCCTTAGCCGGCAACCAGGAACTCTTCGAGACGCCGCTGGGTTCTCGCCTCGTGGAGGACCGCGCTCTGCCGCAGCCACCGATCCAGGGGGATCGCGAAGGACCGACCGATCCGGGCCAGGACCGCAGGGAGGTCCGGGAACCGCTCCGGTCGGGTCGCTAGTGCCGCCCGAACGTGCTCCCGAACGTTCCACACGCCGAGCGGCAGGATCTCCCCGGGGTGGACCTCGCGGAGCACGAGGGCGCCCGCCTGGCGTCCGAGCCCGAGCAGTCGCTCCGAGATGGCGAGGCGGGCGGCGTAGTAGCAACCGCCGATCGAGGCATAGGTGGTCCGACCTCGGGCGCCCTCGTGGTCGCCCATCATCACGATCGGCCCCTCGGAGGGGTTCCACAAGGTCTTCGGATACCAGGCCTCGATCGATTCGTACCGGAAGGGGCCCGGGAGCAGCAGGATCAACCACCGATTGTCGAGCGCGGTCAGGGAGTAGGCAAGGTATTCCGAAAGTTCGGGCAGGAAGCGGACCCGGTCGAGGTTCTCACGGCCCAGGACGTCGTCGACCGCGGTGATCGACCAGCGGGTCGGGACGAACTTGCGTTGGCCGTGCCGGCCGAGGGTCCCGGCGCTGAAGGCCCGCTGGATCCGACTGACCCGGACCCCCGATCCGTAAAGCTCCCGGACCGCGACGCGGGCAAGAGCGTCTGTGTCGCTCGCGAGACGATCGAGCTTGGGATCGACCTTTCGGATATCGAGCCGGACCCGCTCGAGCGGGGCGCTCGGCCCGAACGGAGGGGCCGCGTCCGAGAGCGAGAGATACCCTTTCGGTCGGCGTCGGAACCGGGCCTCCACTTCCACCGAATCCGCGGAGATCGCGAGGGTCTGGACGTCGTCCACGGCCCGGCTCGGCTTCTCCGCATCGTGGACATCGACCCGCTGGGTTCCGCGCACGAGGCTCGTGCGGAATCCCACGAGCTCCTCGACGCTGCGGCCGACCCACTCCTCCGGGGTATCGAGGAGCAAGGTGTCCCCGTGGGCGGGGGAGAGCAGCGGGCCGAGGGACACCTTGGGGTATCCGTAGCGGCCCACGAACACGCCCGGCGGTGAGGAACCCGCGAAGTCAACCCCCTCCATCTGGGGAAGGGTCTGAGCGAACGCCCGGGTACCGAACCAGGATCGGGCACACCGGCTTCCCGCACAGCAGGAGGGCAGAACGGCACCGCAAGCACATCGTCGGGTCGTCCTTGAGGCCCGGGATGCTCAGGGAGAGCGACGGCAGGGTGCCGTTGCGGACCTCGAAGGGATTGGCGGGGAGCGCGGTCACGCCGGCCGAAGGGGGGCGTGGATACTTACGCACGGAGGAGGGGGCTGAAACACTCGACTAGGGCGGGCCGTTCTCGGGGACATTGTCCCGACCCGCTTGAGGCTAAGGAGGTTTCCTTTATTTGGTGGGAAAGGTGGGGGTCGAAAGGGAACGGGACCGGGCGATCGGCGCGGGGATTCGAGGCTGGTCCGCCTCGAAACGCGCGTGGTCAGGTCGGAAACCGTGCTCGCCGCGCAAGGGACTGTGGGGTAGCTTGGTCCATCCTTCGGGGTTCGGGACTCCGAGACGCCAGTTCAAATCTGGCCAGTCCCACTTCGCGGCTCCCCGGGAGCGGCCCGGGCCTCCTCGTCGGCGATTCGGAGGTTGCGGTCGAGGACCTCGAGGCCGTGGTCGAGGTCCGCCCGTTCGATCACGAGCGGGGGGGCCACGATGAGGTGGCTCACCCATCCCATCGCGTAAACTCCCGCCGAACGCATCCCGGCGAGCACCCGGTCGACGACGAGGGTCCGACCGGCGAGCTTGTCCGATTCGGTGTCGAACGGCGTGCGCCGGGCCCGGTCCCGGACAAGCTCCAACGCGGCGAAGAGTCCCAGTCCCCGGACGTCTCCGACCGAGGGATGGCGAAGCGCGATCTCCCGCAACCGGGCGAGCAGGTACTCCCCTTCGGTCCGGGAGCGCTCGACGAGGCCCTGCCGTTCGTACTCCCCGATCGCCGCCTCCGCCGCCGCGAGCGCGACCGGGTGCCCTTCGTAGGTGTGCCCCACGGGGAGGAAGCGGTCCTCGAACGCCTGGCGGACCGGCGTCGTCGTGGCGGTCAGACCGAGGGGGACATAACCCGAGGTGATTCCTTTCGCCGTGGTGAGGATGTCCGGGGTCACGCCGAACCGGTCGACCGCGAACCAACTGCCGGTCCGGCCCCACCCGGTCATCACCTCGTCCGCGATCAGCAGGACGTCGTGCTCCCGCGTGATCGAACGGATCTTGGGGAGGTACTCGGGCACCGGGACGATCACTCCGTTCGTTCCGACGACGGGTTCGAGGATCATGCCGGCGATCGTCCCTTGGGCCCGGTCCAGGATCCGGTCGACCTCGTCGGCGCAAGCGGTGCCGCAGCTCGGGTAAGTGAGGCCCAGCGGACATCGGTAGCAGTAGCAATTCGGGGCAAACCGGGTACCCGGGACCTCGGAGGCCGGGCCGGCCGCCGACCGCCGCAGGTCCCCGGAGACCGAGAGGGCTCCGGAGGTCGCGCCGTGGTAGGAGCGTTCCAGCGCGAGGATCCCGGGGCGACCCGTGGCCGCCCTCGCCATCCGGAGGGCGGCCTCGTTCGCTTCCGTCCCCGAGGTGCTGAAGAAGAGGTGATCGACCCCCTTCGGAAGGGCGCGGACGATGCGAGCGGACGCACGCCGGCGGACATCGGTCGAGAACCCCGGGGCGACGTAGGGAAGGCGAGCGGCCTGCTCGGCGATCGCCCGGCTCACCGCTGGGTTGCCGAACCCGAGGTTCGTCGCGACGAGCTGGGAAGCGAGATCGAGGTACTCCCGACCGTCGGAGGCAAAGAACCGGGCCCCCGTCCCCCGATCGAGCTCGATCGGCTCCCAGCCCGCCTGCGCCCGCCAGCCGACGAAGTTCGTGCGCGCCACGGTGCGATCGTCGGTCAATGGGCGGTCTGAATTGGACTAGAAGCGCCGGACGACCCGCTCAACCTGGCCCCGCCCGCCGGTGAGGTACGGGCCGCCATGGTAGGTCATCAGGGCGTCGATCGGGAGAGCCCCCACCCGCACGGGCGGAGATCTGGGCGGTCGAGCCATCATGCGTGTACTCCGGGGTGGTCAGGACCGCCTCGGCCCCGTTCCCGAAGAAGAGATCACCCGAGAAGAGGATCTTCCGCTCGGGGACGAAGTAGGAGGTGTGCCCGGGGGTGTGACCCGGGGTGTGGTAGGCGAGGATCCCGCCGCCGGCCTCGATGTGGTCGCCATCCTTCAACCGCTCGTCCACCGTGAACGGCTCTGCCGGGGGCGTGCCCTTCCCCTCGTACGGGGGTTTCATCTCGATGTAGGCGGCCTCGATCCAGTGGGCGAAGGTCTTCGCCCGGGTGAGTGCGGCCATCTTCTTGAGCCCCCCGGTGTGGTCGCGGTGGAGGTGCGTGATCAGGATCTGCCGGATCGAGTGCGGGTCGATCTTGTGCTTCGTGAGGTAGGATCCGATCGCCCCCTCTGCGCCCGGCAGGCCGGAGTCGATGAGCGTCCAGGTGGATCCCTTGTCCCGGATCAGGAAGACGTTCGTGGTAAAGTCGGACGAAGGAGTGGTCCCTTCCACCAAGTGGACTCCCGGCATGATCTCGGGCATGGGGGTCTCCAACCCCCTTGGGTACTTTCGTCTTCGCTCCTGGCCGGGGGGCGCACGGAAGCCGTGGCCGGGGCCCTTGGAACGCACGGACCCGCCCGCCGGGCCGATCCGGTCATTCGAGTTATACATCACAGGCTCTCCGCGCTTTCTCACATTTGAACGTCCCGCCCAACCTGGGCCGGGAGCACGCTCACGGGCAGGCTCGCCCCCGTCGGCGAAGAACAGAGCTTGACCTGGTTCCGCCGTCGGTGTCGATGACGATCTCGGGCTGGATTTACGCACCCAAAGGGCCCACAGGGAGGCCGCTCGTCTCGGCAACATCCATTAAATACCTGAGGCCAAGAAATGTTGGTCTCATGCGACCTGTGATGGCCATCGCCCTGGGGATTATCGCCGTGCTGATCGCCACGAGCCTCTTCGTGCCGGGCCTCGCCCGCGCGGGGGCACCCGGCGCGGCCGGGAGCGCCGCTCCGATGGCCTCATCGGTGACCGTGACCACCACGACCGACTACGGTAGCTCCGATTCGTCGTACTACTCCGGCCTGAGCTCGGGCCGGGTCTACTTCACCGTCACCGACTCGATGGGAGCGACGGACGGCGATGCCACGGTCAAGATCTACGATCACAACGCCACCCGCGATGGGGTCTCGACCCCCGCGTCCACCTTCTCGGTCCACGTCGCGACGGGGACCAACTTCAGCTACGAGTGGAACATCTTCTACCACATCCCCCTCGGCCTCGTCTACGGGGGCCAGTGGAACATCACGGTCCAAGCCACGGCGGGCGGGTTCGCCTTCCAGAACTTCACCGTCCGCACGTTCGTCGCCGAGGGCGTCGTCTCGCCCACCGCCGTCCTGCCCGCGGACAACGTCTCCGCGCTGTCGCTCGTCTACTTCAGCTCGAACGAGGCGCCGTACCGCAACGTGACGAGCGTGGTCGTGACGGGAACCTACACGACCTCGAGCGGGACCGCCAAGCTCCCGACCGTCCATCTCGGGTCGTTGGCCGTCGGATACGACAACTTCACCGTCCCCTCGAACGCCGAGGGATCCTACACGCTCGACTTCTTCGCCAATACGACCTCCGCCGGGTACAACACGAGCGCGATCGCCTCCGCGACCGGCTACGTTGGTAACCTGACCTCGCCCTCGGTCACGCTGGGGAGCTGCCCCGCGGGATGCCCGACCTCCGACTTCCCGGCCGGGACCCCGGTCTACGTGACCGTCACCGAACTGATCTCGGGCACCAGTGATCCGGCCCGCGGAGTGACGGCCTCCTTCAAGTTCGAGAAGGGCACGTCGTTCGTGACCCCCCCCGGAGGCGCGCCTTCGTCCGTGCTCACGAACCAGCAGGGCCAGGCCGCGATCTCCTTCCTGGCGTCGACCTCGGTCTTCGCCCTGGGCGGAACGAACTCGGTCGAGGTGACGGTGTCGGATCCCACGGACCTCGCGCTCGGGACCTTGACGCAGTCGGTCACCTTCACGATCTACAACCCGACCTTGACCCCGGGCATCACCCTCGCCTGGTCGAGCTCGGAGTACTATTCCGGGGCGACGGCCACGGCCCAATGGACCCTGGGCGGCCAGAACTCGACCGTGCTCACGGGCTGGACCGGATCGTTCTGGATCGTGCGGAGCGTCTCGAGCCAGGGGATCTACCAGGCAGGCGGAATCACCCCGGGGACGACCTCCGGATCGTTCAGCGTCGCGATCCCCAGCACCTTCACCGGCAGTCTGTATGGGGCGGTGATCGCGTCGAACGCGACGAGCGAGGTCTTCGCCGCGAGCTACACGAGCGTAGAGCCCGACATGCTTCAACTGAGCCCGAGCGAGGACTCCTACCTCCCGGGCGACACCATCCACGTCGGGATCTCGACCGAGGGCCCGACGCTCACGGGCGCGACGCTCTGGGCGACGGTCGTCGATGGCTCCGGCAATTGGATCCAGAACGGCGCGCTGACCGGTAACTCGCTCACGGTCTCGGTCCCCTCGAAAGCCCCGCCGACCTCCTACGTGGTCACCGTGGTCGCGCAGACCCCGACGGGCGGGGACGTGGCGAACGCCTCGGTCGTCCTCACCGAGGCCTCCGGGGTCAACCTCAACGTCGGGATCTCGACGGCGTCGAACTACCTCGACGGCAGCTTCCAGCCGGGGGAGACCGTCACGGTGAGCTACTCGTTCACCACCTACGGCGTGGCCACGCTGCCCAAGACCTACGTGCTCACGCTCACGCCGAGCTCCGGGTACACGACGAGCACGGTGGACCTTTCGGGCGCCTCCGGATCGTTCCAGTACACCATCCCCAAGGACGCTCCGAACGGAGTCCTCATGGTCGGGGTCCACGCCGTGCTCGGCGGCTCGAACTGCGTCTCCTACTGCTCGGCCGCGAGCGGCTTCACGGCCCAGATCAACGGGAACCCGGCCCCCTTGTCCTACCAGTTCGGGAACTCGGGCTTCTCGCTCGGGGCCCTCGTCTTCATCGTGGTGTTGATCGTCCTCGCCCTCATCGTCCTCCTCCTGGTACGGCGGCGGGGCGGCCTGGGCGGCAAGACCATGATGATGCGACCGGAACCTGCCTCGATGTCCGGGACGGGATCGTCGAGCTCGGCGACCGGCGGCTCGTCGTCCTCGGGGACCGGTTCGAGCGGGACCCCGCCCGCCCACCCGTAGAGTTCGCTTTGGTTCCGGGCGGCCCGCCCGGGCCGGAGCGCCCGGACGTCAGGCGAGCCGGGCCCGAAGCCCGGCGACCGCCCGGACCGACGCCCGGACGTCGTCGATCGGGAGCCCACCGAAGTCGAAGATCCCGAGAAGTTCGTCGACCCCCGCCTTTCGGAGGCGTGCGAGGCCCCGCGCGACCTCCTCGATCGGGCCGACCAGGGCGAGGCCGGAGCGGATGATCGCCTCGGCGGAACGGGCGTTCGGGTCCCGTTGGACCTTCTCCTCGTAGAACTTACTCTGGGTCGCGAGCCGGGAGTCGAGATACCGCTGGAGGGCCTCCCGCGCCCGTTCCTCGGAAGCCCCCGCGTAGACGTGGACGGCCGCCCGAACCTCGGCGGTCGACCCCGGGGGTCGAGCGGCCCGGAACTCCTCGATCTCCGCTTCGAGCTCGTCCATCGAGGCCACGGTCGCGTAGGGGATGAGGGCGATCGACCGGCCCAATCGGGCGTTCGGGGCAACGGCCTCCCGCCGTTGGACGGCGACCGTGATCGGGGGATAGGGCCGCTGGATCGGGCGGACATTGACCGTGACACCGGGTTCTTTCCCTCCGACCCTCACCGGCTCGCCCCGGAACGCCGCGAGCAGGGTCTCCAGGGAGGAATCGAATCGCTCGCGCTTCGACCCGGGGTCGACGTGGAACCCCTCGAACTCCGAACCGATGTAGCCGCTGCCGACGCCGAGGTTGAGCCGCCCTCGGGTCAGCTGGTCGAGCAGGCCGTACTGTTCGGCGAGGTCGACCGGATCGTGGAACGGTAGGACGCTCACCATCACGCCGAGCCGGAGCCGGTCGGTCCGGCCCCCGAGCGCGGACAGGAGCACGGGCGGGCTCGGGCAGAGCCCGCCCGCATGGAAATGGTGCTCCGCGATCCAGAGCGCGTCGAGCCCCGAGGCCTCACACTCCACCCCAAGGTCGATCGCCTCCTGGATGCGGTCCCGAGTCTCCCCGAGCCCGACCGGGAAGGCATCGAGCACGCTGAATGCGCTCAGGCGCATGCCGACGCCGAGCCGACGGAGGTTATTGCTCTTTAACCAGAGATTTGGGATTCCCTAGCGCAATCGTACCGCGCCCCCGATGTGACGGGTCCCTTTGAAACACTCGAAACGCTCGACGGGTGTGTCCAACGTCTTGATTCGCCCCTATATCCGGCGTTGCACCCCCTCCTCTCCTCTCGGAGCGCCACGTCCTTCGAGTCCTCCGGGTGTTTCGCTCCCCCCCGGACCGCTCCATACTCCCGCATACACTCTTCCCCTCCGGCATGCCCGGATTCCGAACCGTCGTCGTTCCTTTCGTCCCTCCACGCTCCCTCCTCAGGGCCCTGTCCGATGTCCGATCTGCCATCAACCAAATGGTCCGAGATTGGCGCACTCACCCGCAGGAGTCCCGCTTTGACTCCACGAAGCGATGGTACCCCCTCCTCCGACTCGCCTACCCACATCTGGCCTCCCACTGGTGCGTCACCATGGCCAACGAGGTCTCCGCCACCCTCCAAAGTTGGGACCGCATCCTCCGACGCGCCCGCCGCCACGACCCGGCGAAGTTCGCCCGAATCCGAGGACTGTGTCCGCAGCGTACTCGCCTCAAGGCCAATCTGGATTCCAATCTTTACCGAATGCACCAGCGCACCCTCGACATCACCGTCCGCCCTTCGGAGCATGTGCGCCTCGACCTGTCGGGCATTCGGAATCCTCTCTTCGAACGATATCTCGAGGCGTCGGGTGGGAAGTTCGGTCTCGCCGTGACGGACCGCTTCCTCGTCTTCCAGTTCCGTCTCCCGGGTGAACCAACGGTAGCGGGTGAGAGCGTCGGGATCGACCAGAACATGCCGAGCGTTAACTACGCGACCTCGGATGGACTCACGGGGTCCATCGACCTGAGCGCGGTTCCCCGCATCCAAGGAGCGATGAGCCGCAAGCGGCTCCGGATCCAGAAGACCCTCTCGACAGACCTGAGGGCTCAGAGACGGGTCCTCGCGAGGTACCGGGAGCGGGAGCGGCACCGAGTCATGCCGCTATTGCATCGAGCGGCGAACGAGTTGTTGGCGAAGATCGGGGACCGGAACCTGATCCTGGAGGACTTGAGTAGAACAACGGAGGAGTGCGTGAAGTCGACTGGGAGCGACGATCGTAGGCGAAGGCTTTCGGTGTGGACGCACGGGCAGTTCACGCGGATCGTATCGTACAAGGCCCGGACCGCGGTCGTTCGCGTGAACGCTCGGGGGACGTCGTCGGAATGTCCCCGGTGCGGAGGGCGGCTGGCCCACCCGGAGTGGAGACGGGCGACGTGCGGGGACTGCCAGGGCACCTGGCATCGGGATCGGGGGGCGGCGATCGTCATCCTGACCCGAGGCGAGGAGGTCCTACGGGGAGCGGCTCCTCTCCCGAGCGCGCGCGACGCGCTTCTGGAGGCGGCGGCTTGGCGTCCGGGGCTGGAAACGGTCTCGGGTCCTGGGCCGAGTCGAGGAAGGAAGACGACGCGAACGAGCGTTGATCACGAAACTTCAACGCAAAGGGGAGTATGGCCTCTCGCGCCGCGCCGTTCCGGACCGGCGGGTCCGACGGGCGACCTCTGGGTGACGGACCGGCGGACCCGGCCCCGTCCCTGAGACCCGAACCTCCGGGGGCGACTCCGCCGGCGCGCGATGGCTTCGGAACGCAGACCGTAAGTATCCTCCGAGCGCGTGACGTTGCGAGGGCTGGTAGATCAGCGGAAGATCGCCGGTTTTGCAAACCGGAGGCCTGGGGTTCAAATCCCCACCAGTCCATGGCCCCGGTCGGCCGAATCTGGGCTCGAATCCGGCGATCGCGATGGGCCCGATCGAAGGCCGGGCGTTGCGGACCTACGGGTCGGCCCTCCCGAACCCCTCTGAGGGGATTCGCGCCGGGCCTCGTAGAAGGGCTTCCCGTGCCCTTGACCGGGTCGATCGCCCTCAGTATCTTTCCATTCTCCTTTTTAAGGCGTGTCCCCTGCTTGAATGTCGATGGCGCCGTCGGCGGGCCGCAAGGCCCCGGGGATCGACAATAGACCCGGTCGCCGCCGCGCCCCGGGCCGTCGAGGGACCGCTTGGATCCTGCTCGGTGCCGGCCTCGTGGTCCTCCTCATGGCCTTCCCCTTCCCGGGACTCCCGGGGACCCCGACCGGGGCGGCGCCGCGCCCGCTCTCCCACGCCCCACCGCTGACCGCATCGGTCACGTATGCCCCGCTGGCCCCCCAGGGGCGCGCCAACGCCTCGATCGACGCGAATGTTTCTGACGTTTCCGTGGCCTACGATTCGTTGAGCCAATCCGTGGTCGCCGTGGCGGAGAATCTCACGCTGACGGGTACCTTCACCGATCGGATGTCCACCTGGTCGTTCGGCGCGAAGGGATGGACCGAGCTCAACCCGCCGACGAGCCCGACGGCTCGTCTCGGCGCCTCGCTCGTCTACGACCCGGCCCTCGACAGCCTCGTGCTGTTCGGGGGGATGGGGCCCTCGGGGTACCTCTCGGACACCTGGATGTACAACGGGACCGCGTGGTCGAACATCTCCTCCTCCGTGGGGGCTCCGCCTGCCGGACGGACCTCCGCGTCGTTCGTCTGGGACCCGGTAAGCCGGGAAGCCGTCCTGTTCGGCGGAATCGGGGTGAACGGATCGAGCTGGTCCGACCCCATGACCAATGAGACCTCGACCTGGCTGTTGGGCGCCGGCGGCTGGTCGAGCGTGGCCCAGGCCTCGGGGAACGTTCCCGATCCCTTCGGCGCGATGGCGTTCGATACGGCGGACGGTTACCTCGTCGAGTTCGGGGGATCGGCCGGCGGCTCGGCGTGCTCCTCGTCCGCGAGCACCTGGGAGTTCAGCTCCGGGCAGTGGTCCAACGCCTCCTCGACGGTGACCGGAGCCCCGCCGGCGCGCTGGAATGCCGCGGCCACCTATGACCTCTCGACCTCCTCGGTGGTCCTCTTCGGCGGCCAGGACTGCCTCAGCTATCGGAACGACACCTGGTCGTACTCCGGCGGACGGTGGTCGCCGGTCCCGTCGGCCGTTTCCCCCTCCCAGCGCTCGATCGCCAAGCTCGTCGATGATGCCCGAACCGGCGAGCTCGTCCTCTTCGGAGGGATCGCGCTCAACGGCCCCCAGGCGGACACCTGGGAACTTTCGAGCACCGGTTGGACGATGTGGGGCCCCTACCTCTCGGTCGCCGGTGGACTCGAGTCCGGCGGGATCGACGCGGCCGATGCCGGTACACCGCTCACCTTCTCGGTACAGGACACCTTCGCGATCGGTGGCATTCAGACGACTTTCAACGGACTTCCGGGCGCTTGCCCCGCTCCGCGGGGAATGTCGGTCGTCTGCGCCATCGTCGTGCCGGGGATCTACGAGATCGGCGTGACGGTCCGCTCCTCCACCGGGGAGTTCGTGCTTTCGCCGGTGTTGATCTCGATCTTGGCCCCCCCTTCGATCATCTCGGTCCTCCTTTCGTCGACGGCCACCGAGGCGGGGGTCCCGGTGACCATCGAGGCGATCGTGCTCAACGGCTCCGGGACGTTCCAGTACGTCTATCAAGGCCTCCCTCCCGGCTGCGGGACGGCGGATGTGCCGGTCCTCACTTGCGACCCGACGGCCACCGGCGCTTTCCAGGTCCTCGTCACCGCGATCGACTCCCTCGGGGCCTCGACGACCGTCGTGGCCCCGCTCTTCGTCGGTCCCCACCCGTACGTCTCCCGCGTCACTTCGAGCCGAACCGTTACGGATGCCGGACTCCCGACCACGATCTCCATCGAGGCCGGCGGCGGGGTCGGACCTCTGACGTTCCAGGTACTCGAACCTGCCCGCGGGCTGCATGAGCTTTAACACCTCGGGCCTCGCCTGCATCCCGACGGCGAACGGTACGTTCATGGTGCGCGGAGGCGTCGTCGATCCGTTCGGCTTCGAGGCGAGCTCGACGACCACGTTCACGGTCCACCCGCGCCTTTCGCTACCGTCCTTCGTCGCGAACGAGACGAACCTGACGCTCGGCAACGACGTCTCCTTCGCTCTGACGGTCCGCGACGGGACCGCGCCCTACAGTATCGCCTACGCGGGCCTCCCGTCCGGTTGCGCGACCGCCAACGCGTCGGCGCTCGTCTGCGCGCCCCGGTCGACCGGGCGCTACACGGTCCGGGTGACGGCGACCGACGCACTCGGTGAGAGCGTGGGGGCGAACGTCACGATCACGGTATCGCTGGCCCGGTCTCCGGGATCGTCGAACCCACCGACCAGATCGCCGGCCACCGCGTCCTTCCCGTACGGCATCGCCCTCGGCGTCGCCCTGGCGGTGGTGGCGGCCGCGGCGATCTCGCTCGGTCTCATCGTGCGACGCCAGCGGAGGTTCGCCCGGGAGGGGCGAGAGCTCGTGGCCCGAATGATCGATGAGGCCCCCGGCCTCGGCGCGGAGTTCGGCCGGTTTGACGATCCGATCGACCGGCGCTGACCCTCTCCCGTCGACCTCCGCCTTCAAGGGCGGATATATGCCCGAGGCGTTCCATCGCCGGCGGCCATGCACCTGCGACCAATCCGGGGGCCGCAGGGCCCGCGTGTCCGGAACTCTGTGCCCCGACGTGGGTCGCGCTCCCCAAGAGGCTCGATAAGGGGGCCGCTTCCGACGCTGGGAATGTGGACCTACGACCCGAACGCCTTGGAAGGGTCGGGTCCACGGACCTCGCCGAATGCCCCGGGCCCCAGGTGAGCTTCGGAACGGATGTCCTCGAATCCTCCGGCCGATCTCGAGGGCACCGAGCGCCTCCGCTCCTCCTACCGGGTCCTCCTCCACCTCGCCCGCCAGGGCCGGTATGGCCCGGACGAGGTCCCGCCGAAGGGGTTCTCTCAAGCCGGGATGTCACAGGCGCTCGGCCTGACCCAAGGCGCGCTCGTCGGGATCCTTCAGCGGTTCGTGGCCGCGGGCGTGCTTTCGGTGGAACGAGGGCACGTTCGCGGGATCGACCGGCGGGTCAAGATCTACACGCTGACGCCGCTCGGGGAGCGGGTCGTCCAGGAGCTCCGCCTCCGACAGGCGCCCCCGCCGAGCCCCTTCGCCCGGGACGGGCCGGATCCACCCTTCGGCTGACGGGCCGCGATCCCTTGGGCCCTACCCGGCCAACGCCCAGCGCGGCGTGGGAGGTTCCCGGGCCCGGTGGCCGAAGTGCGCGAGCGCCGCCGCATAGGCGTCCGGGTCCTCGAACGGTGCGAGGTGCGCGGTCCCTTCGATCCACGCCCAGCCCTTCCGGGGGGCGTCGAGGACCTGAAGGTACTCCCGAGAGAGCTCCGGGTCCACGACGTGGTCCGAGCGCCCGGCGATGAAGAACGTCGGCACGTCGAGCCGGGTGACCCGGGTGGGGAGATCGATCGCCCGCGCCTCCCGGCCGACGGTGGCCTCGGAACGGCGGATGCCGGCCCGTCGGCGGAGCAGATCGAAGAGCGTGTACTCGCTCAAGGTCGAGATCGGGACCCGTTCGCCCGCTCGCCCCTCCGGTTGGACCGTCCAGGCGCCCAACGCGCGTTGCGCTCGAACCAGCCTCGGATCATGGCCGTCGGGCGGACCCGAGGACGCCCGGGAGCGATCGGCCCCGGCGAAGGGATCTTTGAGCCCCCGACGGATCGCCTCCGCGCTCGCCCAAACTCTCGCCCGGCGGTCGTTCTCGGCCGGGTCGACCCACTGTCCCACCCCGATGAAGCATTCGAACCGCTCCGGCGCCCGAGCGGCGGCCAATATGCCGACCACGCTGCCAAACCCGTGACCGGCAAGGACGATCCGCTCCTTCCCCAGCTCCCGGGCGATCCGCCCGGCGACCTCGACCGTATCCGTCACGAGTCGGTCGAGCGTGAGCTCCCCCACGGGCCCCGAGCCGTCGTAGGAGAGGCCGGATCCCCGGGGGTCCCAGTTCACCACGATGAACGCTCGCTCGAGCTCTCGCTGGAACATTCGGGCGAGCGGGATCAACGTCTCGCCGGGGCCATCCGGGATCACGAGGAGCGTCGGCTGCGTATCGTCCACGCCGCGGATCAGGACCCACTGCCCGACGCCGCCGACCTCCCAGCGCTCGAGTCGAGCGATGCTCCCGGGATACGGATGCCGGTCCCGCCCGAGGATCGACGGGGTGTGGCGTCGAAACACCTTCGACGGTACGGGCCGGGTGGCATATCCCTGACCCTCCCGCGACCCAACATGGGCCCCCCCTCGGAGGGCCCCTTTCCCCACGGCCACTTGACCATCGAGGAGGGAACTTTGCCTCGTCCCGGGGCGCTCGGGTACGAGGTGGGATGGAAGGGCCCCAAGGCGAGGACCCCTCGCGTGGAGAGCCGACCGGCGCGAAGCCCGGTCGGCGGCGCTGGGCTTTCGGCCCTTGCCAACTGCCCGTCGGCGCGGAACGCTTCGGGTCGCTCACGGTCGGTCTCGCGGTGAACTTCGCCGGTGGTCCGAATGGGTTAAATCGGCCCGGACGAACGGGCGCCGATGGCTCCCCCCGATCTCGACCCGATCCTGGTCCAGGTGACGATCCCGCTCCCGATCCCCCTCATCTTCGCGGCGTTCACCGAGGCGAAGCAGCTCGGGCAGTGGATGTGCGATTCCGCCTCCGTGGAGCCTCGCGTGGGCGGGCGCTACGAGCTCCACTTCGACTCCGAGACCGTCCCGTTCGTCAGCGCCGGACAGATCACCCGGCTCACGCCCGACCTCGAGCTCGGATTCACCTGGGTCCCACCGCCCGAGTTCGACACTCGGCCCCCGGGAGGCACGGGCCATCCCTCCGAAGTCTACGTCCGCCTCCAGGAATCGCCGGAAGGGATCGACGTCACTCTTGAACATGCGGGGTGGGTGAACTCCGAAGCCGGCGAGGAGGCGCGCTCTTGGCACTTCCGCATCTGGGACGCCCGCCTGCACGAACTCAAGGATTACCTCCTGAAGGCGGCCTACGGCTGAGGTCGGGGCTCGTTTCTTCGGAGGTCCCCTCGACCGATACCGGACCGGTTCCCAACGGCAGGTCGGGAAGCGGGCGACGCCGACGGCTCCTCAACACCATGTAGACCGTCGCCCCCAAGAGCACGGCGAGGCCCACGGCCACCCACGGCTCCGCCTTCGCCCAAAGCGACTCCGAAGGCCGGACGATGTGGACATCGAGGGTAAGGCCCCCCCAAACGCCCGGCTCCACGACCACGACGTGGACTTCCACGGTGACCGGGCGGGCGCCGGCGAAGAACTCGACCGCGATCGAACCGTCGGACGCGCTCTCGCCGTAGCCGATCGAAAGGCTGCCTCCCAGGGCCGAGGAGAACTCGAGGGTGGTGAACGGCGCCGCGCGCCGGCGTCGGTCGTGCGGAACACCAGGGTGATCGAACCGTTCACCGGGACCTCGGGGGTGCTCGGGGAGGCGATCAGATCGATCTCGATCGCCGGCGTCAACAGGAGCGACTGGCTCGCACCGGCGGAGTAGCCGAGCATCGTGCTCGCGACCGTCACGAGGTCAGTCTCGGCGGCGGAGACGTTCGGGGTAAGTAGCTCGAGCTTCGCGCTGCCGAGGGCGCCGGTCAGGTTGCCGCCGCCGACCTCGACCCCGCCCTGAGCGTCGCTCACGCTCAGGGGGACGCCGGGGAGGGGCGCTCCGGCCGTGTCCCGGACGGTGGCGTTCACGACGACCGGAAGGGTGGCCGTCGTGGTCGTGCTCGAAAGGGTGAACGTGAGGTCGACCGGGACCGGACCGCCGGTCCAGAGCGGAGTGTTGTTCGCGAGCGGAGGGATCGAGCTCCCGGTCCGTATCTCACCCGGCGCGAGCGAGGCGACCTGGTCCCGGCCCTCGACGCCCCATCGGCCGGAGCTGTCCCCCACGAATCGTGTGGTCGCGTTCTCGGGGAGGTACCAGGCTCCGGCGACGCGGACCGCGAGCGCAGTCGTCGCGAGCACCACCGGCGGGACCACGTCTGACGCGGTCGTCGAATAGAATGCGACCTCGGAGAACTCGAGCCCGCCCGCCACGGTCGCCTCTGGCGCCCCGAAGTCGAACGACGAGGAGCTGACGTTGCCCCCGAACGGGGCTCCGTTGACCGTCAGGACCCACAGAGTGCCGCTCGAAACCGTGAGCGCGAATCGGTACCCCATCCCCCCGACGGTCCCGAGCGGCGCCCCGTAGGCGAGGTGCACCGTCTGGTCCCCGACGCTCGTGAAGACCTCGAAGTATCCGATCGGCCCGAACGAGCTGTTCTCGAAGAGCCCGAACACCGCATCGTAGGCGCCGATGGTCTCTTCGGCGGCCACTTGGAAGGAGGCGTACGTCCCGAGCGAAGCCGCGCCGTAGCCCGTGACGTTCATCTCGACCCCTTCGTTCGGCACGTCGGCCGGGTCGTTGGGGACCACGGAAAGAGTGCTCTCCCCGCTCGAAGCGGGATGGGCCGCCGGACCGACGGGGCCGGAGGCTTCGATCGGCGCTGAAAGAGTCCTCTGTCCGATCTCAGGGTCGGATAGCGCCGTTCGTGGTGCCCTCGGGTCCATCGGCTCGATGCAGAGGGTGAGCAGGAGAAGTCCCACGACGATGGCGGCGGAAGCCGACCGGACCCCGGCCGAGTCGGGCCGTCGTCGCCGCCGACCGGCGAAGGTGGTCACGGGACCGGCGAGTACCGTGAACAGGCCCCCTCGCCACACGCTCGGCAGGGACCCTCGGGAAGCAATCGGTACCCTCCCCCGGGACGCGTCAAGTCGATCGGGACCGCTCGCATGTGGGAAGTGGGGAAGTGACCGCATCGGCATCGGTTCGGGAGCGTGATCGGGAACAGCTCCGCCGCCGGCCGCCCCCGCATCGCCCTTCCTACCCCCTGCCGAGAGATAAGCCCCTATCCAAGAAAACCGATTCGGAACTTCGGATGGCTGGAGCGATCGGCGACCGATCCGGACCCGACCACCGATTCCGGATGCGAGTACCTACCTGGCATCCCCCCCTGAGGAGGAGCCGTGCCGGAATAAATCACCTCATGATGACTTAATCCGGACCCTTGCCCGGTCCGGACTATCCGCGTCGCCCCCGCTTCGGGAGTTGGGCGTTGGAAACCTCGACGGTCTCCGGGTCAAAGCCGAGGCGACCGAGCTCTTCGCGGATCCGGGTCCGGTGGTCCCCCTGGAGGTAGACCTCGCCTTCGACGACCGACCCGCCGGTCGCGAGGCGGTTCTTGAGCGAGCGCGTGATCTCCTCGAGATCGACCCCGGGGGGAAACCCCGAGATCACCGTGGCGGGCTTGTTGTAGCGCCGCGGCTCCGCCCGGACCCGTATCCGGGCCGACTCTCGGTCGAGGGCGCTCAGGATTTCGTCGAACTCGTTGTTACCCATGGAACGTGCGACCTATCGGGACCAATCGACCCTCCCTCTCGGGAAGGAAAGAACGGCCGGAATCCGCGACCGATTTCGGGGAGGGGGCGAGGGTCCGTTCAAGCGGGGGGGCCGAATCACCAGCGGTTCCAAGACCGGGGCCCGTTTGAACCTTCCCATGGCAATTCGTGGTTCTGTCCCGTAATCGGTTGGCCCCCGTCGGGGCCGTAGGAGCGTCACAAGTCGGTTGGCGGTCGGTTCCGATCAGCGGCTGGTTCCGCGACCCTTGCTACGCTCTTATCGGCCCGGGATGGTTCGACTCCATGCCGCAATCCCCTGAGGAGAGAGTCCAAGCAATCTTCGACGACCGCTCCCTTACCCCGATGGAAAAACTGCTCCGCATCTTTGGCGATCCCGAGACTTCCAAAGCGTTCCTACGGAGGACGATCAAGAGGGCCGGGGAGTCCCTTGGTAGCTATGCCAAGGAGATCGGCATCGAGAACCCAAAGGAGTTCGCCGAGTACCTGGGGGTCGGGGCGACGATTTGGAGCGCGTTCTTCGTATCGGCGCTCAACGATACATCCGAGCAGTTGAAGGGGCTGACCGAGACGCTGGTCGAGGAGCAACGCCAGTTAGTCGCCGAGCAGCGTTCCCTTGCGTCAACAACGAGGCTGCTCACCGCGCTGACGGCCGTCCTGACCGTCCTTACTGCCCTCGCCGTCTGGAGGACGTTCTATCCGTAGTCACCCGAGGTTCTGTCCCAAGTCTCCGGGTGAGTGGCCGGTCGGTTCGGGCGTAACAAGTGGGCTGATGGACCAGCGAGGGGTTAGGGCGACTACCCTTGAAGCACCACCCTATATCGGCCGAGGCCTCTGCCCGGGACAATGCCGATGCACGAGGAGCAGGTAATCGTCCTCGCGCCCTTTGCCCGAGCTAAGGATGCTGCCGTTCAAGCCCTAGGACAGAGCGGGGTCGGTCTCCGGACCGTCGAGCAGCAAGGGGACCTGGTCGTCGCCACCATTACTCCCTCCCTCCGGTCCTTCGGTGAGACGATGACCATCAAGGCCGAGCCAGTAGGGCCAGCAGAGACGCGTTTGGTTGTGCGCTCGGCTAGTGCTGCTGCCCTAATCGACTGGGGCAAGAACAGCGAAAATGTTAGTCGGGTGGTGAGGTCTCTTCGCGGCCTCGTCCATACCCGTTGATGCAGCTTTGGGTTAGGTGCCGCCAAGCCAATCACCAGTTCCTGATCACCTTCCCCGCAAACATTCGGGCGGACCTACCGCAGAACCTCCACCTGATCTGCCCTTTTGACCAGTCAGCGGACTGGTACCACCCCAACGAGGTGTTCGCGACCGCTGGTAACGCGGCCCTACCCGGCGCAGTATTGGGCGGCCTGATTGGAATCGTCGGTGGCCCGCTCGGGATGCTAATCGGTGGAACAATCGGCGCGAGCTTGGGTGCGCGAGCCCAGCAGGGGGACCAGGCACTTGCAGATGCCTTCAACCAGTCCTAGCACCTCGCCCACGGTAAGCTGGTACTCGCCGGGGACCAAGATCACTCAGGCCATCTCTATCGGGTTGGTTTCAGTAGTCGTCCTAGCAATCTGGGTCCCATCGGCGCCCTCAACGGGCCTTCTCCCGTGGCAACTCAACTTCTCCACAATCGGTCTTTGGGTCGGGAACCCGCTCAGGATTACCATCTCGTACATCGCTCTATTAGCGGGAGCCCTCTGGCCGTTCTGGGTCCGCCGCCACATGGGGACCCCGGATCCCTTCGGGTCTTGGGAAGGAACCGTGGCGTGGCCCTTCGCTGAGGGGTCCGCCCTCGTGTTTGCCTTCGCGCAGATTAGCGTTTTCCTCTTGGACGGGCAGTACGTCCAAGCCGGCTTCAACGGGGATACTGTCTTCTCTCTCGGCGTCGCGGCCTTGGTAATGCTGCTCGAAGCCGGACGCAGGTCCTACAAGCTCGCGTCAGAGGCGTTCGAAATCGCCCCGAGGGGGGTGCTGACCTCCGGGGGTCCACCGGGGACCGCTCCGCCGCCCCCTCCCCTGAGCGGGCCCCTCCCGCCGGCGGTCCCAGCATCGACGAGCAGTGGCCCTGTGAACCAGTCGTGCACGGCATGCGGGGCCCTTTGGACCACCGGAGATGCCTTCTGCTCTAACTGCGGAACTAGGACGGCCTCGAACGGGGCAGGGTATACGTAGACAACATTTCGGCCCCCGGGCGTAGCCGTAGAGGCGCGGTTGGTCGGCGGGTTGATTTAGGGGGCTGTAATCGCCATGCTATGGCGCAGAAATGGAAGTTTTCCGAGGAGCAGGTCGACAAGGCGCTTGGGCTCCTCAAGGGGGCATCGAGCACCGCGCCGATAACCTCCGAACGTCTTGGTGATGTACTCGGGCTCAAGGATATCGAGGGGAACTGGAAGGCCCGGATTCTGATCGGCGAGGTGATGGTTCGCCGTCGGGTCCCGGTGGTCTCTCGCTCGCATGGGAAGCCGAAGCACAGGGGCTATTGGATTCCCCAGAACCAAGAGGAGGTCAACGAGTACGTCCGGGACCTGCACCGGCGGGTTGCCGGGGACATGTCACGGGCGGCCACGGTAGAGGTTCTGTGGCGAGAAACCCACCCCGAAAGCGATCTCGATTCGCAAGACTCCACAGGGGAGGAGTGACCCGAGAGAAGGCCCGAGAGGTTACGCCGGTGCCCCCGACAGCGCTCCCGTGGAAGTGCGGGCATTGTCGCGGGACGTTCCGTCTCTGGGACGAGGCCTCGACGACCTACGAGTGCGACCTGTGCGGTGAGGCCGGTGCCTTGGCCTCATGGGCGAGAAGGAAACTTGGCCTGCCGACGTAGGGGCCGGCCGGTTCCGCGCTCATTACCCGTTCCTCGACGACCTCCTCAAAGGGGCGTCCCGAGGACGTTCGGAAGCCGATATCGACGCCCACCGAGTTACGCCCCCGGGAGGCGGCGACCCGCATCGTGGTGCCACCGCCAACGAATGGGTCGAGGACCGTCTCCCCGGGGAATGTGAACATGCGGATCAGGCGGTCCGGTACCGACTCTGGGAAACCCGCCGGGTTCTCCTCCATACGTGCACCCGGGAAGGTCCAAACTCCTTGAGTCAGTTCGCGCCATTCCTCGATGCTAAGACGAGCCGCGTCTCGCGCCTCCGGCCCAGGGCGAGGAGCCTTCCCATCCTTGCGGAAAATGGCAACAAACTCGTTCTCAAAGCAGGGGTAGACCGCCCTCGGATACGGGTAGCTCCCCATGATCGAGGCCCCGCCGGTGGTGTGGGTCGTCGACACCTTCCGCCATACGATAGAGCCGAGGTAGAGGAACTTGGAGTTGGAGAGGTGTTGAATCGAGTTGACGACGAGAGCGTGAAGGGGGACGATCTGGTACGGGCTCCCGCGCTTGGCGCGCAAGTACTGGTCGCCAATATTCACGACGAGTCGGCATCCATCCCGTAGGGCCGCGTGGCACGTCCGCCATACCTCCTCCAAGGAGGAGATATACTGTGTCAGGGATTGACCGAAGCCGATTTGCCCCTCTGTCCCGTAATCAACGATGGTCCAGTACGGTGGGGATGTCGCGACGAGTTCGACGGGCCCGATCTGGTCGGGCGTGATGCGCCGTGCGTCACCTACGATTAGCTTGTGAGTCGTAGGGGGCGGTTTCTTCGACGAAAACGACGATGGGAGCAGCACCTGGGTCGTCGGTGGCCGAGCGAGCATGAGAGGTGATACACTTCAAATATCTAGAATTTGCGCTTCTTCGGCTAGTGGTCAATAGGCGTCTAACCGACCTTGCCCGGCCAACGAATCGGATAGCCGGAATCGACCGCTTCCGACCTTCTCGAAACAGGCCTTGCCCATCCCGTCCGAGTGCTGGCGAATCGTAAGCGAGATGCTTTGCTAGTGACGTGACCTTCGGTCGTTCGCCTCGCCCAACTCGGCCAGAACCCGGCGCCGGATTTCCGCGAGTTGTGCCTCCCCGCCCAAGTCCCGAACGGCGCGGGTGATGCGGTCCAAGAGCGTCTCAGCCACCGTCAGCCTCCCTTCTCGGGGGAAACCAACCGTCCCACTTGGACGTTCGGATCCCGGGCCTACCGCTCCCCGGGTCGTGGGGTCCGAACCCCGTCCCATTCCATTCGACCAAACCCCTCTCCCTGTAGGCGTCTATCAGGGCATCCTCGGCGGCGCGTACAAACCATGGGCTTTCGATTTCGAGGTAGCGGCAGGTCATGTCGGAGGTCGAGATATTCTGGCGCCCGGCGATCTTCTTGTAGTGCTGGCCGAGCCGGGTCTTTAGGGTCGTCTTGAGGGCCTTGCCGGCGTAGACGAGCCTTCCGCGCCGATACAGGGCATAGACCCCGGTGGCGGGCGGGGCCACGCTCATTACGAGAGGGTGAGGCGGGCTAGCCTCAAGCTTCTCGATAACTTGTCGGCGGATAGCCACGTCGATCTCGAAGGAGAACTTGTGCTGGTCACACAAGGCGGCGGAGTATCACGGCAGACTCATAAAGCCCGACGCTCGGAGCGGTCTTGCCCGCTCGGCGAACCGAGGACCCGAGGATACTGTTCCCGACACGCTTCTTTCGGAGGAGGTCGGTCGTGACGCTCTCGAAGCCGACCTGCTCGGCAATCTCCGAGAGGATGCTCCCCGTGTCCACGGAAACCCCTTGTAGAATGGAGTTACCGATGACGACGACCGCGATGCCTTCGGGTCGGAGGGCGCGGGAGAGGACGCTGAGCCAGCGTCGGGTGTCGTTGAAGTAGGTGGCCGCATAGTTGGCCCACCCCTGCCCGCCATAGACGCCGTGACCGGGGCGAGCTGCCGCGACCCGGGCCAGTAGTCGCTTGGCCCTCTCGCTCGTGAACTCAAGGGCAACCGGGTCCGAGGCCCGGACCGTCTGCCAGAACTTCCCCATGCTTTCCTGTTCGATTTGGGTTAGCTCATCCCGGGAGTCCACGAGTCCGAGCCACCAAAGGTGGGGGCGCGTGTTTCGGAGGTAGTGGTAATTGTTGAGGTAGGGCGGAGAGGTGATCGCTATGTCGCACGGCTTCGCGCTCGACGACGAGTAGTCGAGGAAACTGTACGCGTGAACCTCTCGCTCCGTGTCCGCCAGGACGATCCCGTTTTCGAGAGCCGCCACATCCCCCGCCATCTGGGATAGCTTGCCGTGGAGGATGGACGCCACATCGGCGTCCTCGACGAGCGGCTTTCCCGCTCCAGGTCTGGACCCGAGGGAAGGCTCGAAGGTGTAGTTCGAGAAGGAGACCATGACCGATCCGAGGGCGACACGGAAGGCGTCCCGGGCCCAAGGGTCGTCGATGCCATCGCAAAAGTCGAGGGCCGCGAGTACCTTGCGTTCAACCCTCGGGCTGAAGAACGGGATGCGCGACCGGAACCCCTCGGGAGGCTTGCGGGCGGTCGAGCGGGACCACCGAGTATGATCCTGGTAGGCCTCGGCCGCGGCGAGCAGGGAGGACGACCGAAGGTCGGTCCCGACAGCGAGTTTGACGCGGGCGGCGAGAGCCGCGTACGGGTTCACCTCGAAGCCTACCGAATCGTGGCCGTGGAAACGGGCCTCTACGAGGGTCGTACCCACGCCGGCAAAGGGGTCGAGGACGCGGGACATGGGGGCGTGACCGTTGTACGATGCGAGCGCATCGTCAACGAACTGCGCGGAGTAGCCAGCGACCCAAGGGACCCAGCGGTGGAGCGGTTGCGTCCGGTTCCCGGTAAAGGCCGGATCGTATACTCCGCCCTCCCTTCCGGGCCGGTTGAGGGCCCCCATAGGCTTCGGCCGGAGGACAAGTCCCGAAGCCATCTACGCCCCCTTACCCATCTCCCGACTTGTACCTTCCGTCCGTTTTGCGTCCGATTGGGTAGTGTCCCCTGCCTCGACCGAAACGCGGCCGCGGGCAAGGCGGAAGGTGATTCTCGACGGAGTACCCGAGTACTTCGAGGATCGGGCGGGGAATCGTGACCTGCGCCCCGCGCCGGTTGTCCAAGTTCACGCCCACCGGGAAGGCCTTTGCCCCTGGCTTCCACTTCCCCACGGAGCACCCCATACAATCCCCGTATATAACTAGGCCGGTCCCTGAGCCTTAATCCCTAAGGATTAGTGGTGGTTATATATCCCCGAGGATTGGGGGTTATAGGTGCGACATGGCGATGGAACCGTGGACGGATTCGAGGACCCCAGCCTTGGCGATTGTGGCGAAGGGAGACCAGATTCAGGAGGTCTCCCCCACGGAGTTCCGGGTCCGGTCGCAGAGCCGCCCGGGAGAGACCTACGTTGTGCGCGTCCTTCGGAACCGATGGACCTGCTCCTGCCCCTTCTCGATGGAGGCGGGTGGAAGGCTCTGCGTCCATGTACTCGCCGTCAGGATGAGGGCCGGGCTCCGTGAGTCGGTCCCGGCGCTCGACGCGGCCATGGGCCCGCGATGCGACAAGTGCGACTCCTCGGACGTAATCCTCTGGGGCCGCCGGGCGAACAAGAGCGGGAACGTCCGCCGGTTCCGGTGTCGGACGTGCGGAGCGACCGTCTCCGGCAAGGAGGGCTTTCAGAAGCGCCGAGCCGACCCGGACATGATTGCCAAGGCCATCGATCTCTACTTCCGTGGCACTTCGTTCCGGCAGGTGGCGGAACACTTCGCCCAAGCCTACTCGCTCCCGATCTCCCGCATGACGGTCTATCGGTGGGTGGCCCACTACGGGCGGCTCGCGGCGGAGTGGATGGACAAGCAGGGCGCCCGCACCGGGAGCCTGTGGAACGTCGATGAGCGTGTCGTGAACGTGAACGGAGAACACCGCTATCTCTGGCACGTCCTCGACGCCCAGACGCGGTTCCTCCTCACCACGGCCATCAGCAAGGGTCGGTCCCTTGCCGAGACCCAACTCCCCCTCGAACGGGCGAAGGCGGCGACCCCCGACCGACCCACCGAGATTCGCACGGACGGCATGGACTCCTATCCGTGGGCCATCAAGCAGGAGTTCGGCGCCGGGGTCCACAAGCGGGTCGCCGGAATCCGGGCGCCCGAGTCGAACAACCTTGTCGAGCGGTTGAACGGGACCTCGAAGGACCGGACCAAGACCATGCGAGCGTTCGACAACGACGGCGGCGCGGCGACCCTCTCTGAGGGCTTCCGGGCGCACTACAATCTGGTCCGGGACCACCTCGCGCTCGGGACGACCCCCGGGCTTACAGCGGGCCTCCCGGACCTCGGAGAGTTCCGGTGGAAGGGGCTGATCCTCAAGGCCACGGAGTACCAAGCGTCCAAGCCGAAGGTCGTCCCGCCGCCCGCCCCTGACCCCGAACCGGAGGAGTCGCCCGTCGAACCCGGTCAGGTCGAGTTGGAGTTCTGGGTCGGCGAGGACGCGGACTGGTCGTGAGGGGGAACCGCCAACCGAGTTGGGACGGGCCATCAGGTCAAGCCTCCACCAACCGGGAAGGGACAGAACCGCAATTCGTGATGGGAAACGGCGCCCCTCGGGGCACCGCGGCGGGCGCTATTCCGCTCGCCACTTGTACAGCCGCATCGCGAGGACGATCCCCACGAAGGCCGAGACGACGAGAAGCCCCGCGTCGAGGAGGAGCGAACCCGTGCTCGCCGGTTCGAGGCCGAGGGAACCCTGGACCAGCAGGGCCGCGTAGGTTGTCGGGAGGAAATGGGCGGCCGTCTGCCAGGCCGGAGGCAGGTAGGAGAGCGGGTAGTAGAGCGGTGCCATCATCCCGAGGACGGTGAACGTGAGGTTGCCCACCGGCCAGATCTCTCGTTGGCTCGTGAGACGGCTCGAGATCGCGATCCCGATCGAGGAGAAAAGCACCCACAAGACGAAGATCGCGCCCCCGAGGACCACCCACCCCAGGATCGGGACCGTCGGGCGGACCTCGGCCAGGATCACCGAAAGGATCACGAGCGCGGGCGCCGCGGCGATGAGGTTCGAAAGCGCGATCCCGAAAAGGTAGCGGAGCTTCCCGAGTGGGGAGGCGACGAAGAGGTCCTGGAGGGCCGACTCGATCCGCCACGAGGCGGAATCCCCGAGGACCCAGCTCCCGACGTTCTGGGTCGTGAACAGCATCGCCCCGACGACCTCGAGCGGGAAGAGACCGGCCGGAGCGATCAGGTGGAGGAAGGTGAGGAAGATGAACGGCAGGAGGATCGGGGCGATCGTCGCCGCCGGGTTGCGGCTGATCCACCGCCACCCGATGATGGCGAACGCGGGTACGACCCGGCCGTTCGCCGGCGTGAGGCGAGCGGACTCGGAGATCGCCGCCACCGTCACTCCGTCCGGACGGTCCGACGTGCCCAGTAGATGGCGAACCCGAAGAGCCCCGTCGCCGCGACGGCGAGAGCGAGGGCCGCGAGGAGGACCTCCGACGAAGAGAGGACCGCCGGATCGACCGACCACTGCACGAGCGCGGCGGCCGAGCTCGAGGGAACGAGGAGCGCCGCGGTGCGCAGTCCGCCCGAAAGGAAGCCGATCGGGTAGAAGACCGGCGGCAGGACCCCGAAGAGATTGTAGAACAGCGAGGCGTACGGCCAGATCGTCCGCATGTCCCGGAACAACGTGGAGACGATGTAGCCGATCGAGCAGGTGACGAGCCACACCGCGGTCCCCGCCAGGAGGAGCGTTAGGGCGGTCGCGGGTGAAAGGCCGACGAGGAAGATCGTGATGCCGATCAGGAGCGCGATCGGGAGCGTGTACGCAGCGAGGATCCCGATCGACATCCCGAAGAAGTACCGATTCCGGGGCGAGCGGGGAGGCGAGGTAGAGCTCGTTGAGCTTGTGGTCGATGCGGATGTACGCCGCTTCGTTCTGGACCCGCTGCCCGAGGGCGAAGATCGAGAAGATCACGGCCCCCAGCAGGGCGACCCCGAGGAGCGAGGGAGCGAGGATCTTCACGAAGATCAGTAAGATCACCTGGACGACCAGGCTCGTGGCGATCGAGAGGTACTCGTGGGCCTGAACGTAGAACTCGGTGTAGGAGAAGGCGCGCAGGCCCCGGAAGGCGGTCGACGCGGCCACGCTACGTGTCCTCGTCGATGGACCGCCCGACGACCCGCAGGAACGCCTCCTCGAGGGTCACCGGACCGATGGTAGCGTTGAGGTGCTCCCGGAGCGCGATCGCGAGGATCTCGGGAACCCGCTCCGGCGTCGTGATCAGGTGAAGGGTAGTTCCGTCGGCGACGATCGAGCCGAACGACTCGAACGACGCCCGTCGCGCCTCCCCGCCGACGACGGAGATCCGGACCGATCCCCCCGCTTCCCGCTTGAGCGATTCCGCGGTGCCGTCGACGAGCACCCGGCCGTGCTCGACGATGTAGAGCCGGTCGGAAAGCGCCTCGGCCTCGTCGAGATAGTGCGTCGTCAAAAGGATCGTCGATCCGCGGCGGCTCAAGTTCCGCATCGACGCCCAGACCTCCCGGCGGGCGAACGGGTCCATGCCGATCGTCGGTTCGTCGAGGAAGAGGAGGGGCGCCTCCGTGGCGATGACCGTCGCCACCATCGTGCGCTGGCGCTGGCCGCCCGAGAGCGTCACCGAGAGCCGGTCGGCGATATCCTCGAGCGACATCTGGGCGAGCGCCTCGTCGGTTCGAGCCTTCGCCTCGCGACGCGGGAACCCCCGGGCCAGGAGGTAGGTGTAGATCTGCTCCCGGGGCGTCAGGTGGAAGAACGGCTTCCCCTCCTGAGGGACGACGGCGATCAGCGGGCGCACTTCGTCCGGGTGCCGGTCGACATCGTGGCCGAACACCTCAACGATCCCTGAGGTGGGGGCGAGCAAGGTCGAGGCGATCTTGAGGAAGGTGGTCTTGCCCGCGCCGTTGCGGCCGAGCAGGGCGACCCGCTCGCCCGGAAGGACGTTGAGGGAGACCCCGTGAAGTGCGGTCACCTCCGGGCCCCGCGCCGCCGGTACACCTTGTGGACCGCCTGGGCCTCGAGGGCTATGCTCGTCATGGGGGAACGCGCTTCACCGGCGAGACCTACTTAGGTATCGCGGGACTCGACGGTCCCCGCACCGAGACGGCCGAGCACTCCGTCCAACACACGGATGGTCCGGACCCGGACCCAGAAGAATCCGGCCTGGCCGATCGCCGCGGCCGGAGGTGGTTGCCTATCCGCCGCAGCCGCAGCCGCCGCCGTTGGTCGAACTCGAGCCGCAGGATCCGCATCCCCCGGCCTGGCCACCCTCGTCCGGTTCGGGGAGGGTCGGGTTGGTGATCTTGAAGCCGGATTCCGAGAGCGTCTCGACGTAATCGATGACCGCCCCGTTGACGAGGATCGAGCTGCCGGGGTCGACGATGACGGAGAAGCCGTCGACGGGGACAACCTCGTCGTCCGGTCGGGGCTTCGCGAACGCCATGCCGAACTGGACCGCGCCCGACCCGCCGCCGCAGCAGCCCTTCCCGCCGGCCTGGGCGTAGATCCGGACGCCGATCTCGGGCTTCTGGCCCTGCATCAGTCGGCGGACCTGCTCGACCGCGGCGGGGCGGACCTCGACGCGTACGCCCTCCGGGTGTTCTCCACGAGCGGTGAGTTCGGCGGCCATACGTTCAGCCTCGGTACGAAAAGGCCCGGCGAGGTGTTTAAGCTATTCGTATCGGAGGGCGCGACGTACCGAGGGCCATGCCACGACGCCGCGCGCTCACGGGAGCGGAGGGTCCGGGGGCGGGGGCACCGGCGGTCCGCTCGTCGCCCACTCCGCCTCCAGGGGGACCAGGCCCGCGGCGCCGCGCGGGGGAAGCTCGTTCACCGGCCGGGAGGTCCCTCTCCAACAGAACCGGGCGAGGAACGCCCCGAACTGGGGTGGGAGACCGAGCGATCGACCCACGAGCTCCACATCCTCCTTCGACAGCTCCCCGACGACCGCGAGGACCAGTAGGTAGACCGCGAAGCCGAGAATGACCCCCGCGGCGAGCTGGTAGTATCGGTTGATCGGGAGCAGGTCGTTCAGGCGCGAGATCGCGAGGAAGCTCGCGAGCGAGCTCACCAGGATCGTGCCGAGCGAGGCCGCCTGGAGTCGGACGCCGAGGAGGGTGTAGAGGAAGTAGGCGTTGAGCGCGAACGCCGCGAGGCTCGAGGCGAGGACGGCGAGCGCCGCCCCGTTGAGCCCGGAGACCGGCAGGCCTCCCAGGAGGACGCTCGGACGGATGAGGAGCGTCGAGACGACGGCGAGGCAGACGACCTGGGTCGAAGTGATGTAGAGCTCGAGCCGGGTCCGGCCGATCGACGTCATCGTGGTCCCGATGATCTGGCTCAGGGCCGCCGGAATCGCCGAGATCGCGAGGATGGCGAGGGCGGTGCTGCCCCCGACGTACGTGCGGGCGTAGAGGATGTTGAGGATATTCACCCGGTAGATCGCGAGGGCGAGGACCCCCGGGACGACGAGGATCGCCGTGAACCGGAGGGTCTGCCAGGTACGGGACCGGATCTCCTGGAACGCCTCGCTCTTGTGCAGGCTCGAGATGTGGGGGAAGAGAGGGATCGCGATCGCGCTCGGGAGCGCGAGCGCGAGCACCCGGAACGCGTTCGCGGCGTTGAAGACGTTGAACTGGGCCTGGCCGGCGAAGGCGATCACGATGAAACTGATCAGGTTCCCCGAGAGGTAGAGGAGGACCATGCTCCCCATCAGGGGCCAGGACCACCGGAAGAACCGGGCCGCGGTCGGCCGGTCGAAGGCCCCCCGGTGGCGGATGAGGGACGGCACCGAGACCGCTCCCGACGCGATGGCCCCCAAGAGGTAGGCCCCTGTCATCGACCACAAGGTCGACGTGGGATTGGCGGTCCCGTGGCCGGGAAGACCGATGAGCTGGACCGCCACGTAGGTGAGCCCGGCCGCGCGGACGAGGGATTCCACCAACGTCGGGTACTGCCCGCGGGCGGCGTCGCCGAGGCTCACCCAGAGGTTCTGGTAGACGGTCGAGGTCGACCAGAGTATCGGGAGCGCCATCCAGACGGCGAAGATCGGGAGGGTTTGGGCCGCGGAGACGCCGACGCTCGGCGCGAGCAGAAAGAGGGCGAGGCCGGCGGCGACCACCATCATGATCCGGATCGACAGGTAGGTGGTCGTCGCCTGCTGGGTCGGCTGCCCCCGGGAGAGGAAGAAGATGTACGCCGAGCCGATCCGCAGGTCCCCAAGGTTCGTGACCGTGTTTGCGAGGAGCAGGAACGTTTGGATCGTTCCGAAGAGGGCCTGGCCCGGGACCGAGAGTCCAAGCCCGCGAGCGAGGAAGAAGGTCGGGATGTATCCGGTGAGCTGGATCACCAGGCTGACGACGAAGACCGCGCTCGAATTCAGCGCGAGCGAACGGCCGCGGGGCGGGGGCGGGTCCGCGCCGCCGGACCCGTCCGACTTCCCGGCCTCGGCCATCCCCGAGGATGGAGCGGGGGACCCCTCTTTAGAGTATGGCCAAACGGCTCCGGGCCCTCCGTAGGAGACCCTTGCACCCGCGCTTATTCCATCGGCCGGGAGGTCGGCGCCTCGTCCGACCTTCGCCGTTCGAAGACCTTGATCCAGACCCCGTCCGGGTCACTGACGAAGGCGAGCCTCAACCCGTCCTCCTCGGTCGCCGGCACCCGAAGCTGGCCTCCGAGGCGGATCAGGCGCTCGACCTGAGCCGCCACGTCGTCCACCCGGAACGCGAGGTGGTCGAGCTCATCTCCCTCCCGGTACGCCGGACTGTCCGGGTAGTGATTGAGCTCGAGGACCGCTCCGGATTCGGGATCCTCGAGTCGCTCCCATCGTCCGCCCGTGGCCGTCCGCCGGGAGCCCGCCGGCCGAAGCCCGAGGCCGTCCGTGTAGAATCGTCGCGACCGCTCGAGATCGCGAACCCGGATGGCCGTGTACTCGAGCACGGACCAGACGGACCTCGGTCGCCTATACGACAGTGACGGGGGTCGGATGGCCGAAGGGCGGACCGGCCTGATATACGAGGGCCGGACGTCCCTGGTCGATGGTCTCGGGAGACGGGCGGTCCGGGTCCGTCGGACTCGCGGGCCTTCGGCGCGGCTCGAACCTGACCGACCTCCTCTTCCTCTTCGATCTCGCCACCTACAAGTCGACACGCTTGCGTCCGATCGCCGACCGCCTGGGGGTCACCGTCCAGGCCGCCTCCCATACCTACCGGGAACTGAACCGTCGGAGATTGGCCGAACGCCGGTCAAGCCAGTACGCCCCTTCGATGGAGGGGGTCGCGTGGCTCCACCGGACCTTACGAGCGCTCTCGGACGACGTATTCTCGCGACAGCAGCGATTGCCGATCGTCCGGTCCTGCCGGGCTCTTGCCGGTGCCCCTATCCAACCGGGAGAGCTGGTCTCCCTCGAGCTCGTCGAAGGCGCGTTGACCGCCCGTCCGGGCCCGGGGACCGGCTCCCGAGGGCGCGCCCGCATGGGAGGACCTCGGGGCGCCCTCCTCGAGATCGAGGAGCTCGAAGGGATCCTGAAGATCGAGCCGGCCGAGATCCGCGTGTTGACGCTCCGATGGCCGGGCTCCGATGGCTCGGCCGCGGTACGGGCGATCGCCCGAGACGTGGCGGACCACCCTCCGGGACTCGTCGGGGCGAGCGGCCTTGAGGCCTACGAGATCACCCGCCGGGCGGTCGACCGACCTATCGTGCGCTACGCTGTCGGGACCGCCGCAGCGGAGGCCGCGTGCGTCGGCGTGCCGAGCACCGTCGTGGTCCTGGAGGAGGACCTACCGAGGCTCCTCGACGAGCTGCCCGCTCGCGACCGTCCCAAGGTCTCCGTGCGTCCCCTCGACCTTCCCGTTCCCGGCCGCCGGGCGAGTCCCGAGCGCCGCCGACAACGCGGCCGATAGCGCGTCGGATCCCTCGAGCTCCACCGCCCCGGCCGCCCGGAGCTCCTTCAGGAGCCTCGTCGCGCGACCCCCGGTGAAATCCCGCTCCCCGGTCGTTCCGCTCCGCACCAGGAAGACCGGGCGCGGCGGGGCCAGGGCCCGGACCTCCTCGAGGTTGGCGAGGTTCGAAGGACCGAACGGCACCGGGGCGATCACGATCGCCCGGGCCGCGCCCAGGAGGACCCGAAGAAGGGAACGCGCCTCCGCGCCGATCGGAGCGAAAGGCGCCTCGAGGGCCGCGGGGACCCCGACCGATTCGGCGGCCTCGGCATCGGAATCGAGGAGGTTCAGGACCCCCGTCGTGACCCGGAAACCGGCGTCGACGAGGTCCCGGAGGATCGGGGCCGCCGTACCGCCGCCCCCGATGACGTGGACCGGTCCGGGCCCCACCGGCGTGGCGGGGCCCGCCGGCTCGCCGGCGAGACGGCGTGGGATGAGGTAGGGACGCCCCGTTCGGGGATCCGGACGGAGGTCCGCGACGACCCCCCAAACCCGGAGCAATAGCTCCTCGGAGAGGACCGACGCCGGGGGGCCGTCCGCGACGACCCGGCCCCGGGAGAGGACGACGATCCGATCCGCGTACCGGGCCGCGAGGTTGAGATCGTGGAGCGCGGCCAACACGGTCGTTCCAGCCTCCCGGGTGCGCCGCCGGACCCGGTCGAGCAGGTCGAGCTGGTGGGCGATGTCGAGATGGGTCGTCGGCTCGTCCAGGAGGAGGAGCGGGGCCTCCTGCGCCAGCGCTCGGGCGAGGATCGCCCGCTGGCGTTCCCCTCCACTGATCGACCGGATCCCATCCTGAGCTCGTTCCCGCAGGCCTACCTCCTCGAGCACGCGCTCCGCGATCTCCCGGTCCATGCGGTTCAGTCCGTCGAGCGCGGTGTGGTGGGCGTATCGCCCGTAGAGGACGTAGTCGATCAGCCGGACGTCGTCGCGCGGGTCCTCCGACTGTGGGACCCACGCGGCCCGCCGGGCCCGCTCCACGATCGAGAGCGACTGGACGCGCTCACCGAAGAGCCGCACTTCGCCTTCGGCCGGGGGGCCGAGCCCGAGCGCGATCCGCAGGACCGTCGTCTTGCCGGAGCCGTTCGGACCCGCGAGCGTCACGAACTCGCCCGCCCGAACCCGGATCTCGACGTCGTGGAGGACCGGGCGAGCCCCGTAGCTCGCTCGAACATGAGCGAGCTCGAGCGCGTTCGGGGATTCGGACAAGGCGCTCCTTACCCCCCCATCGTGGTGGCGGAGCGCTGGCGGTAGAGGAGGTAGAGGAAGAACGGCACGCCGCCGAAGGCGGTGAAGATGCCGAGCGGGAGGACGGAGGTGGGGAACGCGAGCAGCGAGAGGTCTCGAGCCCCCAGGAGGAAGATCGCGCCGACCGCACCGGCGCCCGGGAGGACGATCCGGTAGTCGGAGCCGGCGAGCCGTCGGACGATGTGCGGGCTGACGAGCCCGACGAAGCCAATGATCCCCGTGAAGGCCACGGCGACGGCGGTCACCAGCGACGCGAGCAGGATGAGTCGGAAGCGGACGGCCCGCGCGTCGACCCCTGCGGTCTGCGCCACGTCGTTCCCCAGCTGCATCAGGTTGAGCTCGCGACCAAGCATCGTCAGGAGCGTGCCCGCGATGATCAGGACCCCGAGCGCGATCCCATCCCCCGTCCACGAGGCCTCGCCGAGTCCCCCGAGCAGCCAGAAGTCGACCTGCTGGCTCGCGATCGGATTGTAGAGGAGGAAGAGGGCGAGGACCGCGGAGAGGAAGTTCGCGAGGGCGACCCCGGTAAGGAGGAGCGTCTCGACCGATCCGTACCGTCCCCGAGCGACGAGCAGGAGCACCCCGCCGGTCGCGGAGGCCCCGAGGAACGCGAACAGGGGCAGGAAGAGGCTCGCCTCGGCCGCCCCCACGTGAAAGATGAGCACCGTCGCGGCCCCGAGCGTTCCCCCGCTCGAGATCCCCAGGAGGAAGGGGTCGGCGAGCGGGTTGCGGAAGACCCCCTGCAGCGTCCCCCCGGCCATCCCGAGCGCCGCCCCCGCGAGGACGGCGAGGAGCACCTCGGGCAGCCGGGAGGCCCAGACGATCTCGTCGTAGGCGTTACAGAGGGAGGGGGATGCCCCCGTTCCCGCGCACGGGGCCGGAAACAGCCCACCTCCCGACAGATGATGGAGCAGGATCTCGACGACCGTCGGCGCGGGGATCCGGACCGGGCCGATCAACGGGGAGACGACCATCAGCCCCACGGTCGCCGCGGCGAGGACCGCCAACCAGAACGCGCTGCGGGGACCCCCCCGATCGGTCGCCCGCCGGCCGGGTCCGGCCAGCGCGTCCCCGCCGACGGCCACCCTCGCTAGGTCCCGCTCGGATGGAAGATCGCGATGAGCGCGGGGAGACCCTCGAGGATCATCGTCGGATTGGGCTCGGTGATCCAGTTCGAGTCGAGGCCGGTCAGGTTGCCGTCCTTCACCGCCCCGAGCTGACCCCAGAACGGGGCCTGGGTGTAGTTCGAGAGGGTGAGCCCGAAGCCGGTGCCGTAGACGATACGGTCCGGGTTCGCCGCGAGGACCTGCTCTGCGGAGAGCTCGGGGTAGGGGAGCGTGGCGTTGGCGGAGATGCTGGTCGCCCCGGCGAGCTCGATGAGCGATTCGCCGAACGTCCCGGGGCCAAAGGAGTAGTAGCCGCCGGAATCGGGTACTGTAGGTCACGAGGACCGTCGGGTAGGCGGTCACCTTGCTGGGGAGCGCCGAGGCGTTCGCGAGCTCCTCGGTGAGTTTCGCATTGATCGCGGTGGCGACGGTACCGACCGCGAAGATGCGCCCGAGCAGCGAGTCGTCGATGAGGACCCCGCTCAGCGTCGCCGGCTGGAGCATGACCACAGGAATGTGGTAGGTGGTGGAGATCTCTTCGACGCTCGCCACCGAGACGATCGTGGAGGCGAACACCACCTGCGGGGTCAGATTGAGGAGCGCTTCGATATCGAACGTGGGGGCGACCTGGACGCACATCGAGGGGGCGAGGTTCCAGAGGGCGATCTGGTCCGAGGAGTAGTCGGCGCTCAACCCCCCGAAGGCCGGGAGGTAGCAGTCGACCCCGACCACATGGCCGCGGAGGCCGAGGCGGTAGACCGAGTCCATGATACTCGGGGAGAGCACCACGATCCGGGCCGGGTCGTACGGCACCGTGACGTTACGGCCCAGGTCGTCGGTCAACGCGATCGTCCCCGGAGAGGGGGCCGCGGCCGGTCCCGGGCGCAGCGCGACATAGGCCGACGCCCCGGCCACGCCGACCCCGGCCGCGACGACCAAGCCGACCGCGAACCAAGCCAGCGGGATCGAACGGGCCGGGGCCCGGGGTGGGGCGGCGACCGAATTCAACGCCATTGGACTTTCGACAAACCGTATTTCAAATAAGTCTTCCCCCCGATCCGGCGACGATCGACCGGGGGGCGCGCGATCGGCCCGCCTTCGGTGGCCGAGGGGCCCGTGGACGATGGCTCAGGCCGGACCCGGAGCCGACAGGAACCGGGCGCGCGCGCTCGCGAGGTGCCGATCCGCCTTCGAAACGTCCACGATCTCCGTGACCCGCCCCTCGGCGTCGAGGAAGAAGGAGACGCGGCGGGCGCGTCCGCCGGCGCCCAGCACTCCGTAGGCCTGGGCGATCTGCTTCGAGGCATCGGCCACGAGCGGGAACCCGATCGTGCATTTCTCGGCGAACCGCGTCTGGGGATCGAGCTCGTCCGTGCTGATCCCGACGACCTGAACGCCCTTTTGGTCGAGCTCGGGCTGCATGTCCCGAAACCCCTTCGTCTCGATCGTGCAACCGGGGGTGTCCGCCGCCGGGAAGAAGTACAGGATCACGGGATGCCCCCGCAGGCTCGTGAGCTTCACGTTCCGGCCGAGCGACGTAGGCGCGTCGAACTCGGGAGCGGCCGACCCCACTTCGATCATCTTCCGGCCGAACCGGCGGGGGATTATACCTCGTGCGGCCCGCGTTCGGGCCGGACTCGGGGGAATCCCCGCGGGAACGGGAGATGGGCCGAGGACCCCCCAAGCGTCGTCCGCCGTGGGAGGGCGCTGTCAGGGGCCGCCGAGACCCGGCCGACTAAGGCTCGTTCGGTCCGTTGTCCTGTCCGCTGATCGCCTCGAGCTCGGCGAGCGTCTGGTCGATGTTCGTCTTCGAGGAGGTCGAACTCGCCGGCGCGGTCGAACTACCGCTGGAGGTCCGGGCCCCGCCCTTGCCCCCCGACCGGGGCGCCTTGGCCGGCGCTGGAGCCGGGGCCGGCGCGGGGGCCGCGGCGGCGGGTTGCTGCCACGGCTGGACCGGGGCCCCGCCCGACTTCCCGCCCTCCTGGCGTCGCCGGACGATCAGCACGCAGGCGATGACCACGACGATCAGGATCAGGAGCGCCGCGATCAGCTCGAGCTGGGCCACGTTCGGCGAGGGGATGTCGAGGACCGAGGGCGCCGGTCCGACCGAGACGACCCAGTACTTGACGACCGAGCTGCCGCCGCTGTCGTTCACCCAGAGCGTGACGCTGTACGTCCCCGAGTTCGCGTACTCGTGGCTCGCCACGGCGCCATACTGCCGAGAGCCGTCCCCGAGGAGCCAGGTGTAGTTGAACGGCCCCGTCCCGCCGGAGGTGTTGGCGTTGAGGGTCACGGCGAGCCCGACCGTGCTCGTCTGGCGGTTGCCGCTGATCGCCGCGAGGAGCGCCGGGTTCACGACGACCGTGGTGCTCGGGGAGAGGAGGCCGAAGCCGTTGGCGTCGACGACCCACACGCGCACCGAGAAGGTCCCGGCCGAGGCGGCCGTGCATCGGATCTCGGAGGAGAGCCCGGTGCAGCCGCTCGGCAGGCCCTGCCAGGTGTAGGAGAACCCGCCCGCGCCCCCGGACGCCGTGACGTTGCCGGAAACCGAGGTGGCGACGTCGAAGGTGGTCCGGGGGGAGAACGTGGGCATCGACACCGTCGGATCGGCGAGCGCGGTGATCGAGAGCGAGGTGGACGTACCCGATCCGCCGTTGAGGTCGGTCGCCGTCAGGGTGACGGCGTAGGAACCTGGGCTCGACGCCCGGCAGCTCACTTGCACAGTGCCCGAGATCCCGCAGGCGAACGACGGGGAGCTCGACTGCCAGTAGAAGGTGACCCCGCCCGCCCCCGGCACGGTGACCGAGGAGGTGAAGGTGACGTTCTGGCCGGCGTCCATGCTCGTCCGGTTCGCGAGCGGCGTCGCGACGGTCGGGTCCGGATACACGGTGTACACGAGCACGGTGCTCGTGCCCCGGACCCCGTTCGAATCGGTGACCGACACCGAGACGGAAGCGGAGGTCGTCAAGGCACAGCTCACCGAGGCTGCGGTGCTCGCGCAGGCGACCGGGAGCCCGATCCAGTCGAACACGTACCCGCCGCTACCGCCCGCGGCCACCGTCGAGAACGTCACGAGCTGGCCCGCGTCGGCGCTCGTGCGGTTCGCGACCGGCGCCCCGGTCGTCGGGTCGGAGTAGACCGTGTAGGCGAGGGCGCCGCTTTGGACATGGTAGCCGTTCGAATCCGTGACCGTCACCACGATGTTGAGCGACCCAGAGACGAGGCAGGTGACGCTCGAAGAGGCCACCCCGGTGCATCCGCTCGGGAGGCCCGACCAGGCGTAGGAGTAGGTGCCCGTCCCCGAGGAGGCGGTCGCGGTGAAGATGATCGTCTGCCCGTCATCGGCCGAGGAGGCGCTCGGCATCGGGACGGCGACCGTCGGGTCGGCGTAGACCTGGAAGGTGAGCGCCGAGCTCGTCGCGGCCCCGCGGTTCGAGTCCTGGACCGTCACGGTCACGGCGTAGATCGCGGAGGTCGTGACGTCGCAGGTCAGGCTCGAGCCGAGGTTCGATCCCGGGCAGCCGGACGGGAGCCCGGACCACAGGTAGGTGTACCCACCCGAACCGCTCGAAGCGTTCTCGGCGAACGTGACCGTCTGGCCGACGTCAGCCGAGGCCGTCGAGGCCGTCGGCGCGCGGGCCACGGGGTCGGCGAAGACCGTGAACGGCGTCGCGGGGCTGGCCGAGGTGAACCCGTTCGAGTCGGTCACCGTCGCCGTCACCGAGAACCCGCCCGACGTGGTGGGGACGCAGCGGATCGAGTCGGTGGATCCCGAGCAACCTGTGGGGAGGCCGGCCCAGGTGAACGTGTACCCGCCGGAGCCAAGGCCGCCCGCCGTGGTGAACTGGACCGCCTGCCCGACGTCGGTGCTCGTCCGGTTCGCGCTCGGGGCCGTGGCCGTCGGATCCGCATAGACCGTGAAGGCGAGGCCGGCGCTCGTGACCGAGACGTCGTTCGAGTCGGTGACGGTCGCCGTCACGGTGACGATCCCGGCGGTGGTTACCGAGCCGCACGAGACCGTGGGGGTGGCGCTCGTCGAGCACCCGGCCGGGAGGTCCGACCAGCTCCAGGTGTAGCCCCCGGAGCCGAGCGTGGCGCTCGTAGTGAACGTGACCGCTTGACCGACATCGGCCGACCCGACCGACGCCTTCGGCGTCGTGGGGACGGGATCCGCGTTCACGACGTAGACGAGCGGGTTTGAAGAGAGGCTGTAGCCGTTCGAGTCGGTGACGCTCACGATCGTGGTGAATGTTCCGGCGGCGGTCACCGTGCATCCGATCGATCCCGACACCGACGAGGACGCGCATCCGGTCGGCAGGCCCGACCAGCCGTAGGAGTAGCCACCCGATCCACCAGAGGCGCTCGCCGTGAAGGTGGTCGATTGACCGACGTCCGAGGTCGACCGGCTCGCGACCGGGGTCGTGATCGACGGGTCTGAGTCGACCGTGAAGGTCGTGGTGCGCAGGGCCGAGGTGAATCCGTTAGAGTCGGTCACCTTGACGCTCGCCGAGTAGGTGGCGGCCGCCGTCACCGAGGCGCAGATGACCTGGGCGGTCGTCGCCACAGGGCAACCGGTCGGGAGCCCGCTCCAAGTGAACGTGGCGTAGGTCCCCGTGCCGAGCGAGCCGGACGCCGTGAAGGTGACGGCTTGGCCTACGTCCGCCGAGCTCCGGCTCGCGAACACGCTCCCGACGGTGGGATCCGAATACACCGTGAACCCGAGGGCACCTGACGTCGCGCTCACCCCGTTCGAGTCCGTCACCGTCGCGGTCACCGAGAACGTCCCGGCCACCGTGACCGACACGCAGGAGACCGTCGCCGTCGCGCTCGACGGGCAACCGGACGGGAGGCCGGACCAGCTCCAGGCGAAGCTCCCGGAACCGAGCGTGTTCGTCGACGTGAAGGTGACGGCCTGCCCGACGTCCGCCGAGGCTACCGACCCGGTCGGCGTCGTGGGCAGCGGGTCGGCGTAGACCGTGAAGCTCGTGGACGCGCTCGTCACCGAGAAGCCGTTCGAATCCGTGACCGTGGCGCGGACGGAGTAGGTCCCGGCTGGGGTCACCGACGGGCAGCTGACCGTCCCGACAGAGGGGACGGACGTGCAGCCGGAGGGCAGCCCGGACCAGCTGTAGGAATATCCGCCAGATCCGGAGGAGCCGGAGGCGGAGAACGAGACCGTCCCGCCGACATCGGCCGAGACCGACGAGCTCGTGGGCGTGGTGATCGTCGGGTCGGCGAAGACGGTCATCGAGAGAGTTCCGTCGGCGCCCGTCGCCCCGTTCGAATCGGTCACGCTGACCGCGACCGCGGACGTGCCGGCGATCGTCACCGAGCTACAGACGACCTGGGCCGTGGTGGCCGCGGGGCAGCCGGTCGGGAGATTGGTCCAGGTGAACGTCGGGTAGCTCCCGGTGCCCAAGGCCGCCGTCGCTGTGAAGGTCACCGGCTGGCCGACATCCACCGAGGCATGGTTAGCAGTGAGGCTCGAGACGACGGGGTCCGAGTAGACCGTGTAGGCGAGCGCCATCGTGGTCGACTGGCCACCGTTCGAATCGGTCACCTCGGCGGTAATCGAGTAAGTGCCCGAGGCGCTGATCGTCGGGCAGGAGACCGTCGCGGTCGTGCTCGCCGGGCAGCCGGTGGGCAACCCCGACCAGCTCCAGACCTCGCCGCCCGAGCCGGGGGTGGCCGTCGAGGTGAACCCGACCGACTGACCGACGTCCGCCGATGAGGCCGAAGCGGTGGGCGTCGTGGCGACGGGGTCGGCGAAGACGGTGAACGCGAGCCCGGTGCTCGTCACCGAGTATCCGTTCGAGTCGGTCACCGTCGCCTTGACGGTGAACGATCCCGCGGTGTCGAGGATCGGGCAGTTGACGGACGCGGTCGTCCCGGCGCTGCAGCCGGCGGGCAGGCCCGCCCACGTCCAGACGTCGCCGCCCGAGCCGAGCGCGGAGGTCGAGCTCGAACGCGACGCCCTGACCGACGTCCGCGGAGGCGACCGAGCTCGTCGGCGTCGTGACGGTTGGGTCCGCGAACACGCTCAGGTCGAGCGCGATCGAGGTAGCGGTGAAGCCGTCGGAGTCTGAGACGGTCGCCGTGATCGAGTACGTCCCGATCAGGGTCGAGGGCAGGACGCAGGTTACGGTGGCGGTCGCGACCCCCAAGCACCCGGTAGCGGGCAGCCCCGTCCAGGAGTAGGTATTCGACCCGCTCCCGAGCGTGGAGGCGGCGGAGAGGGTGACGCTCTGGCCGACGTCCCCGGAGCTCCGGTTCGATGCGTCGAAGAGGGTCGGGTCCGCGTAGACCGTGAGTGCGATCGAGGAGCTCGACACGCTCTCCCCGTTCGAGTCCGTGACCTTCACCGTGATCGCGAACGTCGCGGAGGTCGTCACCGAGTTCGGAGCAACGCAGCTCACGATCGCCGTCGATCCCGAGCAACCCGAGGGGAGCCCGGACCAGCTGTAGCTGAAGCCGCCGCTGCCGCTGGTCGGGGACGCGGTGAACGATACGGTCTGTCCGACGTCGGCCGTCGACCGCGTGGAACTCGCGCTGACCGACGGGTCGGAGAACACGGTGAAGCCGAGGGCCGTGCTCGTCACAGCCTTGCCGTTCGAATCGGTCACCGTCGCGCTCACGGTCGAACCCGCGGCCGTCGTGACCGTGCAAGAGACATCGGGGGAGGTCGGGGCCGCCGGGCAACCCGCGGGCAGGCCGGTCCAGGCGAACGCGTAGGTCCCGGAACCCGAGGCGGCCGTTGCGGTGAAGATCACCGTCTGGCCCACGTCTGCGGAGACGGGCGACGCCGAGACCGTGACCGTGGGGTCGGGGTAGACATTGAACGTCACCACGTTGCTCGTGGCGCCCACGCCGTTCGAGTCGGTGACCGTCTCGGAGACGAGGAAGGTCCCGGAGGCCGACACGGAGGCGCACGCCACGCTCGCCGTGGCGGGGGCCGCGGGGCAGCCGGTGGGGAGCCCGCTCCAGGCGATCGAGATGCCGCCGGAACCTCCGTTCGTGGTCGAGGTGAACGTCACGCTCTGCCCGATGTCGGCCGAGGCCACGGTCGGGACGATCGTGGTTGTCGGATCCGCGTAGACGGTGAAGCTCAGCGATCCGCTCGTCACGGCGAACCCGTTCGAATCGGTGATCTTCACCGAGACCGAGTAGGTGCCGCTCGCGCTCGGGTTGCAGGTGAGCGACGAGGTCGATCCGCCGCATCCGACGGGTAGCCCGCTCCAGGTCCAGAGGAGCCCGCCCGAACCCGCGGAGGTCGGCACGTCGCTAAAGGTGACCGACTGGCCCAAGTCGGCCGAACCCCGGCTCGCCGAAGGGGTCGGAAGGGCCGGGTCCGCGAACACCGTGAAGGAGAGCGGCGCGCTGGTCGTGGACTTGCCGTTCGAATCGGTCACGGTGAGGGTCACGGAGTAGGGGCCCGCCGAGGTGACCGTGCAGGTCACGGAGCCGGTCGTCGGGGAGGCCGGGCAACCCGCGGGGAGCCCGGACCAGGAATAGGTGTTGAGTCCGGATCCGCCCGCGACCGCGCCGGAAATCGTGACGCCCTGGCCGATGTCGGCCGAGCTCACCGACGGAGCGATCGAGACGGTCGGGTCGGGGTACACGGTGAAGAGAAGGGTCCCGCTCGTGTACGAGCCGCCGATCCCGGAGTACGGGCCGTCGGTCACGGTGACCGAGATCGAGAGGGTCGTCGCGGCCGGAACGGCGGAGCACGTTACCGAGGCCGTGGTGATCCCCGTGCAGCCCGAGGGGAGCCCGTTCCAGGTATAGACGATCCCGCCGGCTGTCCCGCCGGACTCCGTGGTCGTGAACGTCACCGTCTGCCCGACGTCCGCCGACGTCCGGGACGCGGCCGGGGTCGTGACGGTCGGATCGGGGTTGACGGGGACATTGGTCGTTCCGGTGACCTGGCTCCCGACCGCATCGGTCACGGTCACGCTCGCCGTGAACCCGCCGGCGCCCGAGGCAGAGGAGTAGGCGTGGCTGACCGTGTCGGCCGTCGTCGTGGCCGTCGATCCGTCCCCGAAGGTCCATTCGTAGGAGGCGTACGGGGTGAACCCGAGCATGGCGGTCGCGGTGAACGTCAGGGTGACCCCGACGTCCGTCGGAGGTTGGCTCGCCGGAGCGGTCACGGCCACCGTGACGGTCAGGTTCGTGGTGACCGTGTAGTTGAACGAGGCCTGCAGGCCTGAGTCGGTGACCACGATCTGGACCGGGCCGGCGGCTTCCCGCGGGATGGTGAACGTCCCGCAGGTGAAGCTCCCGTTGACCATCGTGGTCGTCGACGGGCAAATGCTGTACCCGCTCGATCCGACGGGGGTCCAGACGACGTTGACCGACTCCGAGGCGTAGAAGCCTGTCCCATTGACCCAGATGTTCCCACCGACCATCAGGCCGTCCGGGGCCCCCAGGACGGTCGGGACGACCGTCAGCGAGGTCGTGGCCGAGTTCGAGTGGGCGTCGGTCCCGGTGAGCGTATACTTCGCCGCTGGGGTAGCCGGGATGACCGAACTACAACTGAACGAGCCGACCCCGTTCGCAAGGCCGGAGCAGAGCGTGCCGGGCGCCCAGGTGACCGTCACGGTGTCCCCGGCAGTGAAGCCGGCGCCCGAAACGGTGACCGTTGTCCCGGTGATCCCATAGCCCTCCGCCGAGCCGCTCGTCGGGGAGACGGTGATGTACGGCCCGACAGTAAATACGGCGCTCGCCGAGTTGCTCGAGGCGTCCACCGCGGTCACCGTGTGGCCGCCGATCGGGGCCGAAGGGACCGTGAACGCGCAGGTGAAGCTCCCCGTCCCCGAGGTCGTGAGCGAGCCCGAGGTGCAGCTGAGCGAAGTGGTCGGCCCGCTCCACGTGAGCGTGACCGCGCTGCCGCCCGCGAAGCCGGTGCCTGTCGCCGTCGTCGAGCTTCCGACGAGGCCGCTCGCGGGCGTGAGGACGAGCTCCGCCCCGACCGTGAAGGTCGCGGTGGCGGAGTCGGTGAGCGAGTCCGTCGCGGTCACCACGTGGCCTCCGTGGACGGCCGACGGGACCGTGAACGCGCAGGCGAACGAGCCGGTCGCGTTCGCGGTCGCCGCGCAGAGCGCCAGGGAGAGCGGGCTCCAGGTGACGGAGACCGAGGCCGCGCCGCCGAAGCCTGTACCTGTGGCCGTGGAGGTCGAGCCGACGATCCCGGACGAGGGGGTGAGCACGAGGCCCGGGACGACCGTGAACGTCGCGGTCGCCGAGTTCGACGAGGCGTCCGTCGCGGTGACCACGTGGCCCCCGGTCACCGCGGGCGGGACCGCGAACACGCAGTCAAAGCTGCCCGTGCTGTCCGTAGTGAGGGAGCCCGAGACGCAGTTGAGCGACTGGACCGGGGTCCACGTGAGGGTCACGGCGCTCGTCGCGGCGAAGCCCGAGCCCTCGGCCGAGGGCGTGCTCGCGACGAGGCCCGTTGAGGGACTCAGGACGAGCTTGGGGACCACGGTGAACGTGGCCGTCGCCGTGTTCGGTGTGGGGCTCGCACTGTCCGTCGCGCTGACCGTGTGCGGGCCCTGGACCGCGGCCGGGACGAGGAAGGCGCAGGAGAACCCGCCCGTAGCGGCGGTCGTGGCGGAGCAGAGGGCCCCCGACGGGGACCAGGTGACCGACGTGGGCGATCCGCCGGCGAATCCGGTGCCGGTGACCGTGACCGAGGTCCCGACGGGCCCGCTCGTGACGCTCAGGGAGATGGATGGGTCGACGGTGTACGTCGCCACTCCGACCTGGGCCCCCGCAATTCCTTGGACGACGTTCGGGCCGGCGACCGCGCTCGGAACGGCAAAGCTACAGGCGAAGTCCCCGACGGTGTTCGTCGAACCCGACGGCGCGCAGGCGACGACCGCCGAGGCGAAGGTGACGGAGTAGCTCGTCGAACCGGGGAATCCGGTCCCCGTCACCAAGACTGACGACCCCACGATCCCGCTCGTGGGGCTGAGCACGATATTCGGATCGACCGTGTAGGTCGCCGTAGCCGAGTTCGTCGACGCGTCGGTGGCGGTCACGGTGTGCCCACCGCTCACGGCGTGGGGGACGGCGAAGCTGCACGAGAACGCGCCCAGCGTCGACGTCGAGCTCGTGCAAAGTGAGACGGCGCCCGGGGCCCAGGTGACCGAGACCGCGGAGCTCGCGGCGAAGCCGGCCCCGGTCGCGGTCGCCGAGGAGCCGACGATTCCAAAGCTGGGGGAAAGCGAAAGGCTGGCGTCGACGTTGAACGTGGCGCTCGCGGAGTCGCCGAACCCATCGTTGGCCAGGAACGTGTGGCTGCCGTGCGCAGAAGCTGGGACCACAAAGGTGAGCGTCCAGGAACCGCTGCCGGTGCCAACGATCGACCCGATGGGAATCGAGCTCCCGTCCCAGGTGTTGTAGTTGGGGGAAACGTAGTAGCTGTTCGCGAACCCGGTCAGATCGGCAGTGAAGGTCGATCCGACGGTCCCATGGGTCGGTACGAGAACGACGTGCGGCACGACCGTGAAGCTCGTCGAGGCCGAGTTCGAGGAGCCATCGGTCGCGGCGACTGGGTGGGATCCCGCTACGTCCGCCGGGACGGTGAACGTGCAGTTGAACCCGCCGTTCGCGGACGTAGTGAGGCTGCCGGAGGTGCAACTCAGCGAGGTCGACCCGTCCCAAGTGAGGGAGACTGAGCTCGAGCCGGCGAATCCGGTGCCGGTCGCCGTGGTGGAGCTGCCGACGATCCCGCTCGCCGGGTTCACGACGAGGTTCGATAGCACCGTGAAGGTCGACGAGGCGGTATTCGAAGAGGCGTCGGTCGCCGTGACCGTGTGGGACCCGGCGATGGAGTCTGGCACGGTGAAGGAGCAGACGAAGGCGCCAGTGAGGTTCGTAGAACCTGCGCAGACGGCGACGGGGCTCGACGCCGCGTACAAGACCGAGATGTGGGCTCCGGAGGCGAAGCCGTTCCCGAGGATCGAGACGAGGCTGCCCACCACGCCGGTGGCGCCGCCAGGGTAGGTGATCTCCAGGCTGGGGGAGACCGAGAAGGTCGCGCTCGCCGAGTTCGAGGAGCCGTCGACCGCGCTGACCGTGTGGGCGCCCTGCGCCGCCGGGGGGACGACGAAGGTCGCCGTGAATCCCCCGTGCGTGTCCGTGGAGAACGTCGCCTGCGGCGGCGAGCCGCAGGAGCTGCCGCCGGTGCAGGTGAGCGCCTGGGAGCCATCCCAGCTCATCGACACGGTCGAACTCGCGGCAAATCCGGTCCCCGTGACGGTCACGGACGCCCCGACGGGTCCGCTCGTCGGGGAGAGCGTGACCTTCGAGGTGACGGTGAAGACCGCGCTCGCCGAGCTGTGGTTCGACGAGGTGTCGACGCCGGTGAAGGTATAGGCCCCGGCCGGCGTTGCTGGAACTGTGAAGAAGCTATCGCAAGCGCTGGTGGGGAAGCTGCCGAACGCGTCGGTGGTCGGGCCGCAGATGTAGGTGATGCCGACCCAGGTGACGCTCACGTCGACGCTCACGGACGCCCCGTACCCCGTGCCGCTGACGAGCACGACCGTGCCGACCGGACCACTCGTCGGAGAGATCGTCAGGGTCGGGTTGACGGAGAAGAGCGCGCTCGCGGAGTTCGTGCCGTCCGAGGCCGTTACGGCGTGATTGCCCTGGTGGGCGAGGGGGACCGTGAACGAGCACGTGAAGTCGCCGACCGAGCTGCTCGTCGCGCTGCAAAGACTGCCGCTCGGGCTCCACCCGACGGAGATGCTGGCGCTGCCGGCGAACCCTTCCCCAGTGACCGTGACCGAGGTCCCGACGGGCCCGCTCGTCGTGCCGAGCGCGATCGACGGGAGCACGGTGAACGTCGCCGTGGCGGTGTTCGGTGTGGGGGAGGCGCTGTCCGTGGCCGTGATCGTGTGGGCACCCGCGACGCCGTGGGGGACGGTGTACGTGCAGGTGAAGCTCCCCGCCGAATCGGTGGTCGCCGAGCAGAGGGCCGAACCGCCCGGGGACCAGGTCACGTGGACCGAGGAACCGGCCGCGAAGCCGTATCCCGCCGCGATGATCCCGGTCGTCCCGACGGTCCCGCTGGAGGCGGAGAGGCCCAGGCTCGGCACGATCGTGATGTTCGTCGTCGCCGTATTCGACGCGGAGTCGGTGGCGGTCGAAAGGTACGTCCCCGCGGGCGTCGGTGGGATCGGGAAGCTGAAGACGCACGTGAAGTCGCCGTTGCTCGCGACCGACCCGCTGCAAGAGTAAGTCCCCGGTGCCCAAGTTACGACGATGCTGATGCTGGCCCCGGAGGCGAACCCGGTGGCGAACCAGGTCCAGTGGTCCCCCACGATGGCGGTGGTCGGGGAGATCGAAAGGGCGGGATTGACGGTGAAGCTCGTGACCGCCGAACTCGGGGAGCCGCTCGATTCCGTCGCCGTGATGGTGTAGGTCCCCTGCGCGGTGTGGGGAACGGTGAAGGTGCAGGACCAAGTCCCCGTGGCCGAGACGACCGAGCCGACGGTGCAAGTGAGCGTCGAGGCGGCGGACCAGGAGACGGTCACCGAGGCGCCGCTCGTGTAGCCGTTCCCTTCGACGGTCGCCGAACTTCCGACGATGCCGCTCGTGGGCGAGACCGACACGCTCGGGAGCACGGTGAAGGTCGTCGTTCCCGTGTTCGCGGAGGCATCTTTCGCCGTGACCGTGTGCGCCCCCTGGTTCGCCGTGGGGATCGTGAGCGAGCAGCTGAAGCTGCCCAGCGAATCTGAGGTCGCCGTGCACAGCGTACCGGCCCCGGACGGGGACCAGGTCACGGTGATCGTCGAGGTCGCGGCGTAGCCGTAACCGTCGACGGTTTGGGTGGACCCGACGATCCCCGAGGTGTTCGGGGAGAAGATGAGGTCCGAGGTCACAACGAAGACATTCGTCGCGGTGTTCGTCGAGCTGTCGGTCGCGACGACCGTGTGGCTGCCCGCCGTCGCGATCGGGATGTCGAAGGAGCAGGAGAAATCCCCGGTCGCCGTGGAGGTCGCCGTACACTCCGTCGCCGCGGGCGTCCAGCTGACGGTGATCCCTGAGGCCCCGGCGAAGCCCGTCCCGCTCACCGTCTCGAGCGTACCGACCGGTCCGCTCGTCGGCGAGAGCGCGATGGTGGAGACGACCGTGAACAGCGCCGAGGCGGTGTTCGAAGCGTGGTCGGTGGCGCTGATCGTGTGGCTCCCGATCACCGCCGAGGGGACGGTGAAGGTGCACACGAAGGTGCCGTTCGCGTGGGTGGTGATCGAGCCCTGGGTACAGCTCATCGAGCTTGCATCGAACGCGACGGTTGTGGCCGAACTACCCGCGAAGCCCGTCCCGCTCACCGTGAGCGTGATGCCGACCGCCCCGCTCGAGGCGGAGAGGGCGATCTTGGGGTTGACCGTGTAGGAGGCGGCGGCGGAGTTCGACGAGGCGTCGGTCCCCGTCACCGTGTGGACGCCCTGAACGTCCGAGGGGACCTGGAAGGCGCAGGTGAACGAACCCGATCCGTTGGTGGTGGTCGTGCACACCGTGATCGATCCGGGGGACCACGTGACGGTCATCGCCGAGCTCGCCGCGAAGCCGCTCCCCGTGGCGGTCACGCTCGAGCCGACCGACCCGCTGTTCGAGGAGAGCTCGACATCCGAAGTGACCGTGAAGGCGGCCGTGTTGAAGTTCGACGGGATCGCGTTGTCGGCCGCGGTCACTGTGTGGGATCCTTGGACTGCGGGCGGGATCACGAACGAGCAGGAGAATGACCCGCCGGAGGAGGTGGTCGCCGTGCAGAGCGAGACCGCATTGGGGGACCACGTCACGGAGACCGAGGCGCTGGCCGCGAACGACGAGCCCGAGACCGTAACGCTGGTTCCGACCGGTCCGCTGGAGGTGGAGAGGGAGATGCTGCAGCCGCTGTTGCAGGTCGCCGAGGGTCGCGGCCCGGCGGCGGAGGGCGCGGGCAGGGCCGATATTACCCAGAAGTTGGATTGAGCCGAGTTGGCGGCGGGGGAAAGGTCCGTGGCGGTGATCACGTGGACGCCGTTCGGAGCTGCGGGTATCGTTGCGAGGCAGTTGAATCCGCCCAGCGCGTCTGTCGAGGGGACCCCGGACTGGCAGGCGAGGGTACCGCCATCCCAGGTGAACTGCACCGGGGCGATCGCGGCGAAACCCGCCCCGGAGACATTGAACAGCACTCCCGAGGCCCCGCTGTCGGGTCCGAGCACGAGCGACGGCAACACCGTGAGCTCGGTGGTGACCGACGGAATCGCTCCGCCATCGGAAGAGAGGTCCCTGACAGTGACCGTGTGGGTCCCGGCGGTCGCGGCCGGGACGGAGATAAGGCAGGAGAACCCGCCATCAGCGGTCACCCCCTGGCAGAGGGGCCGAACGGTCGAGTCCCACGAGACCGAGAGCCGGGCGTTCTCCCAGAGGCCCGTCCCAGTCACGACCACATAGCTCCCGACCGTCGCGGTCGGCTCCGAGAGCGAAACCTCCGGGTGAACGACGACCGAGTGCGCGGCGGTGGCGGTTGTGCCGGCGGCCTCCGCGGAGACCGTGTGGGCCCCGGCGACCGTGGCGGGGATGGAAAGCGAGCAAGCGAACGATCCGTCCGAGGTCGTCTGGACGGAAGCGCCGTCGCAAGGGATCGTGGCCCAGTCCCAAAGGAGCGAGTACGCGGAGTCCGCCGCGAAGCCGGTCCCGACGACGTTGACCGACGCACCGACCGATCCCGAGAGGGCGGAGACCGATACGACCGGACCGACCGAGAACGTCGCCCCGACCGAGGCCACCGACGGATCGCTCCCGAGGCGGGCGGCGACCGAGTGCGGCCCTTCGGAAGACTCCGGTACCGTGAAGGCACAAGCGAGATTCCCGTTCGCCGCGGCACGCGCCGTGCAGGCCGTCGATCCATCGGACCAGACGATAGAGGCCGCCTGGTTCGCCGGGAATCCTGATCCTAAGGCCGTAACGCTGGAGCCGACGACGCCGCTGCTGGAGGAAAGCGTGAGCGCGGGTAGGACCGTGAAGGATGCCGGCGTCGTCGAGGTGGCCGCGGCCCCCACTACCGACGCCGAGATCGTGTGGGTTCCCGCACCGGCGGACGGGATGGTGAATGAGCAGGAGAAAGTCCCGTCAGGGGCGGAAAAGGTCGCGCAGACAGCTGCCGACGCATCCCAACTGGCGACGATTCGGGAAGAACTGGGGTATCCGGTGCCGACGAGTTGGAGGGTCTGACCGACGGTACCCGTCTGGGACGAGAGCGCCAAGGTGGAAGTAACGTCAAAGGAGGCGAACGTCGTGTCCGGTACGGCCGCGCCGTCCGAAACCGCGATGGCGTGTGGGCCGCCAGCGGCGGCCGGAACGGTGAAGCTGCATTCCAAGACACCCGCTGAGGATGTCTCGACCTGCGAAGAAGCGCAGGGAAGGGTCGCCGAATCCCAGGTGACGGTGTAAGTCGATTTCGGAAGATACCCCCAACCTACCAAAGTCACAGTGGATCCTGGTACGCCAGAGGCGGGAGAGAGGGCGAGGCTCGGGGTCAGCTTCGCAATCGGAAGCGTCGCCGGTGAATGGATCGGGGCAACGAGGGCCGCGGCAGCGGGCCCGGACGCTGAGCCCGTGTAGCCCATAGTACCGGCGGAGGCTCCAAAGAGTCCCGAAAGCACCACGGCCAAGAGGATCAATCCGATGGTAACGCGGATTCCGACACCCGACCGAACCCGGTACGGCGGGGTCAAAGCTGGTTTGGACGGCTCACTGCTCGCGACTCTGGTCGAAGGGGCCATGCGCGGCCACTAATTCCTGCTCTATAAGAGACTTCTGTGAAAAACAGTGCAGTCTTCGTCGAAAAACATGTGTTTGATTCTCAAATTCTTACGGTTTTGCCAGGGATGAGTTGCAAGTCCACACATTTTTGAATGATTGATTCAAAATTACATCAATTTATATTCTCGAACATTTTGGGGACGACCTGTGCGAATCGCCCCTCGAGTGGCCTTGACACCGTCCGAACGGCTGGAGATCGAGCAGACTTGCGCAGATCCATCCATTTCGCCGAAGGTAGCCGTCCGAGCTTGGATCGTGCTTCGGGCCTCCCAAGGTTCCGGGAACAAGGCTATCGCTCGCGAATTCTTGGTCGACGCAGGGACCGTTGCCCTGTGGAGGCGGCGGTTCATCGTGCATCGGACCCCAGGGATCCTCGCGGACGCCCCAAGGCCGGGCCGAAAGCCCCGGATCGCGGCGTCTCTGGTCAGCCGAATCCTGGCGGCCTCCGCTTCCGGTGATCCCACGGACCGAAGACTCTCGAGCCGCGAACTCGCGAAGTCGATGAAGGTGAGCCAGTCTTCGATTGTTCGGATCTGGAGGACCCACCGTTCGGAGTCGGCATCGGGAAGGCCCGACTCCCCGTCGGGCACGACACCGAATGCGTTGCCGATCCGGGACGTCCGAGGGGTCTACGTCTCCTCCGGAGATCGGGCGGTGGTGCTGATCGCACGACCTCCCGAGGTCGAGTCGAGCCAGTCGGAGAAGGTTTATCCATCGACCCCCGCCCGATCGGTCCCCCCGACGGAGACCAACCGCCGTGCCCCTAGGGACCCGCTTGCCGCGGTGCGCGTCCTCTATCGGACGATCCTGCCGGCCTACGGGTCGGCCCACCGAGCAAGGGACTTCCTGCTCTTCCTCCGTGGGGTCGAGTACCCGGTTGGAACCGGGAGAAGAGGCCCACCTCCTCCTGGTGACCGAACAACTCGGGCGCGAGGCCTCGGTCCTTCGATGGCTCCGCCGCCATCCGACCTTCCACCTGTACCTCACTCCTGTAACCGGGCCCGACGCGAGTTCCACCTCCATTGATTTTGTCATCCCGGAAACGCTCACGACGCGCGGGGTCCGGGCCCAGAGCCTTCGGAGCGTCCCTGACCTCATCGAGTCGTTCCGATCGTACTCCCAAACCTATCAGAAGAATCCGCGGCCTTTCATTTGGTCCGCACCCGGGACCAATCGGGCCATCCGTCTTCGGCCGAACCCACTCCGTGCCAAATCCACCGACCGGTTCGGCACGCCAGCATCGGTCGAGCTCCCCGAACCGGGTCCTATGGCGGCGGGAGCCGGCTTCTGAGGCCCCAGTCGAGCCGCGGCTCATCACCGAGTCCCTCGCTTTCATGCCCGTCCGTGCCGGGCTCTCCGCCGCCTATTCGTTCGACCGGAACCGCCCCAAGAGTCCGGGAACTCGAGACCCCACGCCCTGGTTGGCGAGGGATGGCGGCCTCCCTCCTCATGACCGTTCGTCGGAAACTTCTTCGTCCGCCATACCCGACGCTCCAGCCGTCGCGACCGGGGGGTCCGCATCTGGCGGCCCGTCGACCCCATTGGGCTCCGTCCCCCGCCGGCCCCAGCCTTCCACCCAGACTGGCGTCCGCCCATAGCCCGCGTCGAATCCTAGGGCATCGTGACAATGTCCCGGAACTCGGGAACTCCCTCCCGCTGCCCGGCCGTTAAGGATGCTCATCGCGCTCCGAGTCAGGCCCAGCGGTGGTCCCGCTTATCCCTCAAATCCGTTGAACCTCTGCGGGGTTGAGTCACGGAGGCGGGGCGGTCGTACTCCCCCTCGCGCAGCGTAGGAACCGCCCGGTACCACGAACACTCTAGGACAGGCTGTCGGGGATACTTGTCCGGACGTAGCGGGCATCGGATGAAGATTGAAGTGGCCGTTCGGACCAATTGAGGCGGGGCAGCGCAACGGTGACAGAGGGACTCGGGAAACGGGAGGTACTTCTGGTTCGAGGGGGGAGCGGCCATTCGAGGAGGGGACGTAAACCTCGACCCGGTATAAGGCGCGCAGCCGCCGTCGGTAGGGCGGGCTATCACATGCGTGGCCCCGGCGCCCGCCGGGTCACCGATGAGTGAGCTCCGATCCGCATGAAGGGCCGTTTCCCGTTCGACCTCGTGGAGCCCGCTGCGGCGAACTCTTCGACAGAGGCCTCGACCGACGGATCTCCTACTCCGCGTTAGGGCCCTCGCCCGGGTGGTCACGTAAGGCAGCTCCGGCGCTCCCTTCGGCCCTGATAAGTATCCCTCAGGACTTGAGTTCTTGAGGGTCTCCCATGTACTGCCAATTCTGCGGGAAACCGATCGCCGAAGGCGCTATGGATTGCCCCGCCTGCGGTCGCGCCGTCCCTTCTACCGCACCACCCGTGAGCTCGCCACCGGCCGGAGGGACCGCATCGGAATCGATCGAGTCGCTGGTGGCCGAGGCCAAGCGGGCGGCGGTGGCCCTCGCCAAGGTCTCCGCCCGCGTCTCGGAGCGGCTCATCGCGAAGGCGGAAACGGCCACCCAGGGAACAGGCCTTTCGGCGCGAGCGGCGGCCCGCCAGGCCTCGAAGGAACTGGAACGCGCTCGAAAGGAGATCGAGCGGGTCCTCGACCGGCTCAAGTGATCGCCCGCAGGATAGACGATCCCTCCTCGTCCCCGGCCGATAGGCTCCGCTCGAACGTCGCTTAGGAACCGCTCCGAGCTGCTGGGCTCCGTGCCCCCCACCGCATCGACGATCCTGCTCCGCGGTGCCCTTTTCGGGGTATCGGATCGGGGAATCCGTCTCGATCAATGGCGGATGGACCGCTCGGGAAGGCCCGCCGCAACGGCTCCGATGCCGGGCTAATTCGAGGCCGTCGGACTCCCGACGGCCGCCGGCGTAGTCGTCGGCGTGGGCAGGCTGACGAGTCCGAGGAAAAGCATGACGATCCCGAGGAACTCCGCATAGTAGAGCGCGATCGGGAACGAGGCGATGTAGAGGGTGCCCCCGGCGCCCAAGACCACCGCGCCCGCGGCCATCAAGAGCGACTGCCAACGGTGCGACCGCCGGAGGGAGATCACGGTCGCCGAAAGGAGGACGAGCGTCGCCGGTACGGTGACGAGGGAGGAGAGGAGAATGAGGTCGATGGGCGGATTGCCGACGATGATCCCGGCCTGGGCCATCGAAACCGGGAGGGGCACCGCGGCCGAAGCGACACCCACGATCCCGCAGGTGGCCAAGGTGTACCACGTGTAGAGCCGCTCGAGCTGCGGCCGCCGGAGGATTCGGGTGGCACCGAGGGAGAGGACCCCCACGATAGCGGCCGAGAGGAAGACGTAAGCTTGCAAGATCCCGCTGTCCACGAAGCCGACGAAGACGATCGCCTCTACGGCCATCGCGGCCGCGGCGAGGGCGAGGCCGGCGCCCCACATGAGTTGGGGCCGACTGCGGGTCGTCCGGTAATGCAGGAGCCCGCGGATCGCGAGGGCGGTCAACAGGCCACAGAGCCCCGTGAGCGAGATCGCCAGTCCGTAGAATTCGAGGTTCAGCATGCCTGCCTCACACGCCAGGACCCTCTACCGCGGCGCCCGGCCATCGACCTGCGACCAGTCGAACGGAGCCTCGGCGCCTTATCCTCCCATGGCACGTACGATTGGTACCAGCGTCCGAGGTCGTGAGGGTCTCCGCAGCTCCGGACCCGACGTCGGGGTCCGCGGTGGGAGGCATCCGACTCGCCTTCACCCCCATGCCCGGGGTCGGGCGGGAGATGGGGTCCGGTCCTACTCGACCCAGGTCATCTTGCAGGTCGGGCAGTACGAACCGCTCAGCTCCGACCCACATACGAAGCAGCGGTTCGCTTCGGTCGACGCCCGCCCGCGCTCTGGGGTGGGTTTGACCGGAAGTGGGGGTGGCGTACGGCTGGTCGGTGGGCTCTCGGTCGGGGCCGAGGGCGCGGCCGATGACTCAGGAGGAGGCGTCTCCACCATCGCGGTCGGCCCCAGTGGTACGACTGGGGCCCCTTCGGCCTGCGGGGGTGGTTCAGCCGTAGGGGCGGCCGGCGTGTCTACGCGCTCGGGCGGCATCGACCGTCGTCGCGGGGCCGGAGGACGGGCCGCAGTGACTCCCCGCTCTAGCGGGCCCGAGGGCGGCGCGGCACCACGGGGGATGGGGCGGCGGGAAGATCCTCGGGCTCGGCCCGCGCCGGTCGCGCCTTCCTGGGGTTGCGTCTGGATCGCCGGCGCGCCAGCATGAGGAACGCCACCAGCAGGATCACCACGATCGCGCTCGCCGCGGCGACGAGACCGTACCCCTCCGAGGCCGGGAGCCCGAGGAACGTGGCGCCCACCGTGATGGCGATGGTGGTCGAGACCTGCTCGCCCCGGTCATCGGTCACGACGAGTCCGACGCTATAGGAGCCGGCGGCGGAAGGATGGCAAGAAACCGCGGCTGAATTCGTTCCCACACAACCCGGCGGCAGACCGCTCCAGTTGAACGAGTACGGTCCGATGCCGCCCTCCATCGACGCCGTCAGTCGGATCGTGGACCCGAGGAGGATCGAGGAAGGGGAGGCGACGGCCGATCGGAAGGTCGGCGAAGGCTCGACCACGAGGGCCGGGTCCGCCCCGGTCACGACGTACCCGTTCGAGTCGGTCGCCTCAACCTCCGGCGACCAGCTCCCCGCCGAAGTGGGGTCACACCGGATCCGGGCGATATCGGCGGTGGTGCAGCCGGTCGGGAGGCCAGACCAGACGTACGAGGCGGCCCCCGAACCCCCCGTCGCCTCAAAGGCGAGCGTAACGGGGCTCGCGACATCGGTGATGTTCGACGAGCTCGTGATCCCGATCACGATGAAGGGCGAGTCGACCGTCACCTCGAGCGGGCCGCTCTCGTTGGAGAGGCCGTTCTGGTCCGTCGCGACCGCACGCACCGAGTAGTTCCCCTCCACGGAAAGAATGCAGCGCGCCGAGGTCCCGGTGCTCTGGCACCCGGGAGGCAGACCGACCCAAGCGACGTCGAGCGGTCCGGCGCCGCCGGAATCGCGCTCTGCGAAGGTCATCGATTGGCCGACATCCGCGCTCGTCCGATTCGCGGAAGGAACCCCCGCCGAGGGGTCCGAGAACGTCGTGAGATTGACCGAGGGCGAAAGGCTGTGGGCTCCGTTCGAGTCCGTCACCTCGACCTCGACCGAGTAGCGGGCAGCCGACATGATCGGGCACGAAACGCTCTCCTGATCGACCGTGCAACCTGAGGGGAGTCCCGACCAAAGGTACGTGTAGCCCCCGGCCCCGCCCGAGGAGATCTCCAGGAACGAGACGTTCTGGCCGATGTCGGCGCTCGATCGGCTGCTCGAAGGGGCCCCCGCTTGCGGGTCGCCGTACACTGGGAAGAACAGATAGCCCGAGGAGCCGATCTCACGATTTGAATCGATCACGCTCACGTTGATGGAGAAGTTCCCCGAGCTCGGGAGCGGACCGCATCGGATGGTGCTGCCCGCTCCCGTGCAGTTCCCCGGAAGCCCGCTCCAGGCGAACGCGTAACCCCCCGAACCCCCCAGGGCGGCGGTGGAGAACGTGACCGCCTGACCCACGTCCGCGGACGTGACGCTCGGCGCGGGCGTAAGCACCGTCGGATCGGAGTCTACGACCAGGGCCACCCCGGTCGCGTTGACGGAGAACTGGTTCGAATCGGTCACGGACAACCGGACGAGGAACGACCCGTTCGTCGTCGGGGTGCACGAGAAGGATGCGGTGACCCCCGCGCATCCGGAAGGTAGCCCGGACCAAGCGTAGGCGTCCCCGCCCGATCCACCGGTCACCGTCGCATCGAACGTGACGCGCTGACCCACATCGACCGATCCCGATGGCGTCGTGTTCACGCGAAGGATCGTCGGGTCGCTGTAGACGACGTAGGGGAGGCTGCCGTTCGCGACCACTCCATTGGAATCGAACACCGTGACCCGGATGACCGTCGGCCCGGGGGCGACCGGCGTGCAGTTGAGGTAGGCGGAGTTCGACGGAAGGCAGCCAGGGGGCAGGCCGTTCCAAGCGTATTGGAACCCGCCCGAGCCCCCGGTCATGTTGGCGTAGAAGCGGGCGAGTTGTCCCACATCGATCGAGATCGAGGGCGTTGCCTGGATCTGACGGACCACGGGATCGGCGAAGACCGTGAAGTTGAGCGAGGCGTTCGTCGCCTCGTTCGCGTTCCCATCGGTGAGGGCGATCGAGACGTGGAAGGTCCCGGTCCGGGTCGGCTGACAGACCAGCGAGGCGTTCACGGTCGCCGCGCAGCCCACGGGAAGCCCGCCCCACAGGAAGGCGTAAGGGGCCGCCCCGCCGCTCCACCGCGTGTTGAACGTCACCATCTGCCCGAGGTCGATCGAGGGCTTGCTCGAGGTCGGGACGGAGACCCAGAGGGATCCGAACGACTCGAGGACGACCGTGGCGACGCCGGTATCGAACCCTCCGGCATCGGTCGCTGTGACGGTGACCGTCCAGTTTCCGGAGACCTTGGGGGAGCACGCCAGGGCATTCGTACCATTCGCCGAACATCCGGTCGGAAGCCCCGACCAGACGAAGGTGTATCCCCCCGTCCCGCCCGAGACGGTGGCCGTGAGGTTTAGCGATTGGCCCACGTCGAGCCGGACCCGGGTCGCTGCCAGGATGACCACCAACGGCGGTCGGAAGACCACTTGGAGCGCGGCCTCACTCGCCGTCGCGCCGTCGGCGTCGGTGACGTTCGCCGTGATGGTCTTGATGCCCGTCTGGGTGGCATTGCAGGCTTCGAGGGCCGAGGTCGCCGCGGCGCATCCCGTCGGAAGGCCGCCCCAGCGGACCTCGTAGGGTCCGACCCCGCCGGTGGTCGCCGCCGAGAAGGTCACCAGCTCGCCCGTGAGCGTGGGGCCCTCGATCAGAGTGACCGACCCGGGGAGGAGCCCGGCGAGGATCGGGACGAGGACCGTCGTGCTGACTTGCCGTCCGATCCCGTCGGTGATCACCACGCTGACCCCGAGGTCGCCGGTGGCGTTCGGGGTGCAGGTCAGGACCGCCGAGTTCGAGGTGAAGCAGTTCGAATGCAGACCGACGTAATGGTAGGAGAGCGGCCCGCTTCCCCCGGAGGCGTTCACCGTGAACGTCACGGGCCGACCGACCTCTGCCGGGTCGGGCGCGACGGTCAGCGCGTTGATCAGCGGCCCTCCGGTCGAGGGCGCCAGGGTCTCGAGCGTGGACGCTTCGCCCGCGAGGCGGTCGAAGGCTGTTCCGAGGTAGGCAAACCCCGTCAGGTTCGAGTATCCGATCGCCCCCTCGGGCCCGGCGATCGGTCGGAACGCACCGGAGAGGGGGGTGGGGCCCCCGTGCTGGCGTTGAACGCTACCAGAGAACCATTCGTGAGCGAGACGAGCATCGCGCCGATGGTGGGATCGTAGATGATCCCCGTCGACCCGCTGCCGACGGCGACCGAACCCGTGGCGTTGTAGGTCGTGGCGTTGAATCCGCTGACGGTGGTACCGTTCGCGTTCGTCACATAGATCGTCCGGTTCATCGGATCGTAGGCGACGCCGGTAGGAGCGGTCGTGGACGTCAGGTTGGAGTTCGGCCCGGAGGAATTCGATAGGAAATAGATCCGTCCCGGATTCTGGCCGGTCACCACGAGGTCGCCCGTCAAGGGGTCGATGGCGATCCCCGCGAGCGTTCCGCTCGCTACGGTGGCCAGCAGCGTAGCGCCGCTCCCTCCACTGCCGTTGACCCCGCCGCTCGCGGCGTTCAATGCGTCCACGAAGGATTGGCAGCGCGGGGTGCATCCGTCGGAGGCCGTCACGTAGACATCCTGAGTCGATGGGTCGTACGTCGCCGCCGCGGGGGCGACCGTTCCACCGTTCAGGCGAATTGACGTTGCCAGAGTGTGGGGGGTGGCGTTGAATACCGAAACCTCGCTCGAGCCCGAGTCGGCGACATAGAGCGAAGCGTCGGCCGGATCGGTACGCGATCCCTTCCGGGAGGTCCCCGACCCCCACACCTCCAACCACCCGGTCCGTCGAGACGTTGACCCCGACCACGTCTCCCCCGGCGCGGTCCGTCAGAAAGAGCTCCGAGGCGGACGGATCGAACGCGAATCCGGCCGGGGTCCCTCCGAGGGGGAAAAGGCCCGTCGGGCTGAGCCGGGGGCCGTTGTATTCGCCGAGGGCCAGCCGGGTCGGGTCGAGCACGAACGTCGAGGCCGTCACGGCATCATACACCGCGATCGAGCTGCTCATCCCGACCGTCGGGTCGTAGGTCACGGAGTTGTTCGTGTCATTCACGAGCGGGGACATCGGACCGGCGTTCGCCACGAGGATCTCCCCCTCGGCCGGGAGGTAGACGGGCCTCTCCGCCCCGGCGATCGGAAGCACGATCGTGCGTTCGACGGTCGCGTTGTTCGGCTGGACCACCTCAAGCTCGCTCGAAGCGGTCGGTCCCGCCGACGAACGGTTCGCCACATACACGAGGCGGTTCCCGGCATCGTAGGCGAGGCCGGTCGGATCGGTCCCGACGGTCACGCTTTGTACCAACTTCCGCGAGGACGAATTGACGAAGGCGACCCGATGGACGCTCTCCTCGAGGACATACAGGCGGTGGTGGACCGGGTCACCGGAAACGGCGACCGGATCCGCCCCGACTGGGATCGTGGACACCACGGAATCGCTCGTCGGGGCGATCACATCGATGGTGTTGGCCCCCGAGTCGGACGCGTAAAGGGACCCGTTCTGCCAGACGAGATCGGTGAGGTTCGCTCCCGCCGAGAACGTCCCGGCCAGCCGCTGAGATGTCGTGTTGATGACGCTGATGAAGTCGGAAAGGAAGGGGCTCGCGTAGAGGACGGAATGGGCGGGGTCGATGGCGAGGGCAACCGGGCCAGCGATCGAAGCGTTTCCGGGAACTCGAGGAAGGTCGATGATCGTTTGGACGGAGCGGGTCGTGATGTTGTAGACCGCCACCGTGCTCGTGCTCGAATCCCCGATCCACAGGTTACCCGTCGATGGATTCATGACCATCTCACCGAGTCCGTTCGGCGACCGGATCGTGTCGGACGGAGGGTTCGAACCCCCGGCATACAGGTCGATCTCACCGGACAAGTAACCGGCCGAAGATGTGGACGGCGCCGAGGGCAGCGGCGCGGGCGCGGAGGACGCATGGGCGGGGGCGGCGATGCCACCCGCGTAACCGAAAGTGGCCCCCGACGGCGGTCCGAGCCCCGAGACCCCACCCGCGGCAAGGGCCGCGATGATGACGACCCAAGCGCCCTGTAGCCACTGCTCGCCTTGGGTGCGCCATCCGCGGCGCGAACAGCGCTGCTCTCGGGAACACGGGACCCCAAACTTCGTCGCGGCCGTCATTGGGGAAGAGGAACTCCGATGGACCCGAGTCGGTGGCCGCGTGGCCCCCGCCCCCTGCCGAGCGCCCGCCGCCATTGGTGGAACCTCGATGGGTTCGAGCCCGGGTCCTCGAATGGACCCCCCATCTACCGTCACTGAGACCCCATAATCTCGGCGGGGAACCGAATCCAACCGTATATTACTCCCCTTGGAAAGGCGGCCATTGGACCGGCGAACCCGGCCTAGTCGATCCGATCAAGGCGGCCCCGCCAAGGAAGCGGAGCCGCCATTCGATGGAGCCCTACGTGGGTCGGGGGTGTTTCTTGAGCACCAGCTTCCCGTCGATGTTCGCGGCCGTCTCCACGTGGGATTCCCCGACGTGGAGGAGGGCGATCTCGCCGGGCGCGATCTTATGCAAGATGGCCACGCCGGTAGTCATCGGCGTGGAGGGCATGGCGGCACTTTTCGTGGGTGAGCCCGCGGGGCGACGCATCGCCCGAGGGGCTCTGGACGTCGAGGGACTCGACGGCGCAGAGCGCGGTCGCCCACGTGGGCGGGTCGCGGAAGGTGCCCCGGATGGCGACGCCGCGAGCCGATACACGAGCTCCCGGCCCCTTCGATGCGCGGTCAGTTGTCGCCGTCGAACGAGCGTCCGGAGGGCCTGATAGAGCGAATAGTCCGGGATCTTCTCCCCGCTCAGGGCTGATGCTTTAGAAAGGATGGCGGAGGTCGGCAGGGCGGCGTTCTTTCCTGCCGATTCGAGCGCGCGCAACGCCCACTTTCGAGGGTTGTGGCGCACTCTTGGTTTGGTATTCTTGCGCGATGTCATACGATTGAGTCACGATCCCCGGTTAATAATGGTTATCTCCATTCGATTGGCGTTTCAGATTGCCAATTCTTATCATAACTTTAGCTAATCGTCCCGCAGATCTCGAGGGCTTGCTTGAACCCGCAGCGGGCACGTGCCGTCAGAGAGCCGGCGAGCGGGGGCCGAAGAGGATTCAGGCACGGCCGAACGCCCGATTGACGGAGGGATTGTGCTCTCATCCACTCACAAGTGAGCAGGGGCACGGAGGAATAGATGGGCCCCGGCGGTCGAGGAGTCGGCATCGACCACATGGCGGAGCCACCGGCGGTTTTTCGACTTGGGCGAAGCGGCGAGGGACGGCAATCAGAGTTAGCGCCCGAACTCCGAGGGGGCTGAGGAGCATCCATCTCGAGTTCTCACCTCTAGACCTGAATAGCGCAGCAACCTACTCCCCACACCCCGCGGTTCAGAGCTCGATCTCCCGAGTCCGGGCGCCCGCTCCCTCGACGGACCGGCTCTCCTCGCGTAGCGCCGATGGACCGTCCTAGTTATATGTGTGGGGAGTATGTCCCCCTCACTTGTCAATCAAGCACCGTCGACGCGGGGACCGTATCTATCTCGAAGAGTGGCGCACCTTCCGAGAGGGAAAGAAGGTCCGCAGCAAGTTCGTTCGCTACCTCGGACCCGAAGGCGGCCCGAAGCGCTCCGGCCCCGGGTCCATCCTGGACCGTGTCCGGCACGACCGTTCTCGTCGAGCCGGAGCGGTCCGACTGCTCTGGTGGCTCGCCGAGGATCTCGGTATTCCGACCTCCATCGACCGGATCTCGGGCCGAGATTCCGACCCCGACGCCCCCTCCGCGGGCAAGATCCTCACCGCCTGGGCCATCAACCGTGTCCTCGATCCGCTGAGCGCAACCCAGCTCGAGAACTGGACCCCCACCACCGACCTTCCGGTGCTCGCAGGGATCCCGGCCGAGGCGTTCCAGAAGGACACGTTCCTGAGGGCGCTCGACTGGATCTGCCATGACGATCCGAGCCGGGCCCTCGTCGTTGACCGTACCCTCGATCTCGAGGAGGAGCTCACCCGGCACTGGCGGGAGCGCTACCCGCTGCCGAAGGGCGAGACCGAGGCCCTCGCCTACGATCTCACCAGCGTGCTGTTCTTCGGCGTCACCTGTCCCATCGCCACGCCGGGGCGCAACCCGGACCATCAACAGCGCCTCCAAGTGAATGTCGGGGCGGTGGTGAGCCGCCACGACCGGATGCTCTGGCGGCACTTCGTGTACCGAGGGCAGCGACACGGCACCGGAACGATGCGGAACCTGCTGGTGGAGCTCCAGCAGGCGAAGATCGTCCCGGGGCTGCTCATCGTGGACCGGGGCCTCGTGGGGAAGGCGATCGTCGAGGAAGTGCGGGGCACCGGCTGGCACCTCCTCGGAGGGATCTCGAAGTCGACGAAGGAGATCCGGGAGATTCTCGATACAGTGAAGGTGCCCGAGATGCCGAGCAGTGTGGTCCAGGCCACTCGTGGGGGGGCGATCTACGCGGCGAAGGCGCGACGGCGGCTCTGGAAGGAGGAGCGCGAGGTAACGGTCTACACGAGCGCGGCCCGAGCGATGGAGGACCGGTCGGAGAGGAACCTGGCGCTGGCGAACCTCGGGAAGGCGCTGAACGCGCTGTCGGAGAAGGGGAAGGCGTGGAGCGAGGGGAAGCTCCACGAGGCGATCGAGGGAGTCCTTGGTGAGTGGAAGGAGTTCGTGCAGGTGCGGGTCCGTCGGAGCGGGGAGGGTCCGCGGGTGGCTTGGTCGGTACCGGGACCGGGTGATCCGAGAGGCGGCGCGCCAGGACGGGAAGTACGCGCTGCTGTGCACCGACCCGCGGCTCTCGGCGGTGGAAGTGGTGGCGCAGTATCTGGGGAAGGACTTCGTGGAGAAGGCGTTCCGGACATGGAAGTCGGGGATCGAGGTGGAGCCGGTGCGGCACCGGCGGGAACGGCGCGTGCGCGCGTACCTGTTCGTGTGCAGTCTGGCGTATCGGCTGGAGATGGCGCTTCGCTGGAAGCTGCTCGAGGGTCGGGTGCCGGAGGCGAAGGTGGCGGAGTATCAGGAGCGGCTGTTGGCGGAACTGGACCGGGTCGAAAGGGCCGAGGTGAGCCTTGGCGGGCAGGCTCGGACCTGGTACCTGAACATCACGGACAACGTTCGGGATGGACTCAGGCGGCTCAAGCAAGCCGACCTACTCGACGAAGGACCACCGATACTAACAGTCCCCGCGTAGGGGGTAGGTCGGTGCGCTGTTCAGGTCTAGAGTGGGTGTGTCTCGGTCTGCCGTTATAGAGACTAGTGGCTAGCGATGGTCATGATCCCGTCCGAGGGCTCGGCCGGGCGAGCTCGGCCGATCATTCACAGTCTCCCCTTGCGCTGTGGCGGACCAGATCCTCTCGCTGTGCTGATGGTGACCCTCTTTCTGGTCGGATCGTTCGGCTTCCTGGCCCACGTTCCCAGCGGGGCGGCGCTAGCGCCGACCGCCCGAGCCTCGCCTGTCCAGCTCGTTTCCGGAAATCCGGCGACGGCCGCGACCGCTCTTCAAGCCGCGGCCGTGCCCTTGGCGTCTGGAGCGAGCCCTTCGTCGTCACCTTTGGGTTCCTGCCATGGGGGCGAGGGCAATAGATCCCTGAGCTGCCTCGGAGGACCGTACCTCCCTCGCCCCGGTGGGAAACATCAGCAATCGGACTGGCTCACCCGTATGGGAACAAGCGGACACCACGCGATCCCCGGCCGGTCGGGCCTGGTCGGCCATGACCTACGATGCGGCCGATGGGTATCTCCTCCTCTTCGGCGGGTTGGACGGGCGCGGCTTTGGAGCCACCGCGATGAACGATACGTGGACCTATTCGAACGGCAGCTGGACCGAGCTCCATCCCCAGATCGCACCACCTCCCGAATCGGCGGCCGCGATGGTCTACGATCCGGTGGATGGGTACGTGGTGTTGTTCGGGGGTTGGACGGCCTCTGGGGTGGGCCATCCCGTGGGAACGACTTGGACCTACCGCGGAGGGAACTGGACGATCCTCACCCCGGCGCACGCTCCCCCCGGGCGCGCAAGCCCTGTGATGACCTACGATGCCGCTGACGGGTACGTCGTCATGTTCGGGGGAACCGACGGTTCCCGGTATTACAATGACACCTGGGCATACTCGGGGGGCAATTGGACCGATCTGACCGCGAAACACTCTCCCTCGCCTCGCGACCAGGCGTTCCTGGCGTACGACCCTTCGACTGGGTACGTCCTGCTCTTCGGTGGCGAGACGGGCTCTTCCACTCTCGGGGACACATGGGAATACTTACGCGGGACTTGGGCCCAGCTCATGCCTTCGATCGTTCCGGGAGCCCGGTGCAACGGGGAGCTCGTGTTCGATAACGCGACCGGGTATGAATTCCTCTTCGGAGGGTACGACTCTGGGTTTTACTACGACGACCTCTGGGCTTGGGTCGCCGGCAACTGGACGCAACTCTCGAGCCCCCCAGGCCCGGACGGCCGATCGGCGTACTCGATGGCCTACGATCCTGCCGACGGGAGCGGGATCCTCTTTGGGGGGAATCCGAGCAACTCCGGGACCCAGGAGAACGACACCTGGGCTTGGATGTCCCCTTGGGTGACGGTCTCGATGTCGCCCGCCCTCATCGACCTCGGGACGTCGATCTCCATCGTGGCGGGGGCCGAAAGCGCCGCCGGCGGATTCCTATACAACTGGACGAACTCGAGCTCCGCCCTCGGATGCGCCGCGGCGGTGAACGGTTCGATCGACTGCCTTCCGGAAGCGGCCGGCAATTTCAGCGTCATGCTCAACGTCACGGACGCCGACCACGCCTGGAGCCGGGTGGTCATCTCGGTGCTGGTGAGCGCGGACCCCGTCGCCCGAGAGCCGCACCCTTCGGCGAGTTCCGTGGATCTCGGGCAGTCGGTGACCTTCACCTCCTCAGCGCAATTCGGGTCGCGGCCGTACGTCTCGTATGGATGGAGCGGATTGGACCCCGGTTGCACTGGAGAGGCGACCGCCGTGGTGACCTGCTTGTTCGGGACGGCGGGTACCTTTGCCATCTCGGTCAACGTGACGGACTCGGCGGGCGTAACCTCCCTCCCGAGCGCTACGCTCGATCTCACCGTCTTCTCGGACCCTTCCATCGCCGCCGTGACCGCGAGCCGCCCCTCGGCGGACGTCGGACAGAGCGTCACTTTCTACGGCGGCGCCGAGCTTGGTTCCGGCGGGTACCGGGTACTCTTGGTCGGGGTTGACGGCGGGGTGCTCGACGTTCGGGAACGAGAGCAACTGTACGTTCGTCGCCCCCACCAACATCTCCGTCGAACTCGGCGTCGTCGACTCCAATGGCGTGTCGACCCCGCTGAGCTCCCCGCTCAACCTCACCGTCTATGCGGACCCCCGGGTCAACTTGATCGCGTCAGCAACCGTTGTCGACGTTCTGGGGTCGTTCGACCTGAACGCGACCGCGTCCCTCGGATCGGGGGGGTACCGTTACGCGTGGACCGGCCTCCCGTTCCAATGCCCGGCCTCTTTGGATTCGGTGACCTGTCTTCCGGAATCGCCCGGGATCCTGCTCGTCCAGGTCATCGTCACCGATTCGAACGGCGGCACCGCGAACTCGAGCCTCGTGGCGATCGACGTGAATCCCGCGCTCTCCGTGACGGCTCCGACCGTCTCGGGGTCGCACCTGGCTTCCGAGAACCTGACCTTCCGCGTGAACGTTACCGGCGGCTCCCCGCCCATCCGATACGATTGGAATTTCGGCGATGGAAGTTCGGGGGCCGGTTTCTCGGCGGTGCACGCCTACCGCGCGGCCGGGACCTACAGCGTCCACATCATCGTGAATGACAGTGCCGGCTCGAGCATCGTCGAGACGTTGACCCTGAAGATCACCGCCCCGCCGTCGTCGACCAAGACGGAAACGACGTTCGGGCTTCCCGATGGGGTCTTCTACGCGCTCATTGCGATCGTCGGCGTCGTTGCGGTCCTCGGCGTGTTCTGGGCCACCCGCGCCCGGCGACGGCCCCCCCGCCCTGCCCAGGGCCGGTCACCCTCCCCTCAGGCGGGCCGTCGACCGGCCGAGAGGTCGGGCGCCGCACCCCAGCGACCGAGTGGGATCCGACCGAGATCGGGAACCCGGCCACCGCTCCCTCGGCCTCCGTCCAAGCCTCGGCAAGGCGCCCCCGCGGGTCCGGGGAAGGCCGGATCGGACGAACCCTAGGCGGCCACAAGGCCGTTTGGGCGGCAGAACGGACGGCCCTCTGGGACTTAGGCGCGGACGCCGACCCGGATCGAATCGGCGAGCAGGGCCCCGAGGACGATGATGCCGAACAGCGGGATCACCGAGAGCTCCTGGGGGACGGAACCAATCGCGAGAGCGAACCCGGCGGCTCCGGTTCCGAGGAGAGCGGCCAGGGCGCCGAGGATCCGATGGTACGGGCCGGGCTCGGAGGAACGAAGTTGGACGGCCGCGCTCAAGGCGATCGCGATCAACCCGAGCATGAGCGCGCCCGCGGCCTCATGCCACCCGATGCCCGAGCCGGGCATCCCGAGAATGAGCAGGGTGAAGACCCCCGCAGTGAAGATCGCCGCCCCCGAGCTGATGGTTCGAATCGCGCGCACCCGCGCCTGGGCTGAATCGCCGCGGCCGGCCGGTTCGGGGGCTACCTTGCTGTCCTCACCGATCGGCACGGCTTGCCCCACGAGGATCGAGACAGATCCGGTTCGTCGTATAGGCCTGTGGATGGGCGCCTCGTCCACGGTTCCATCCGGGATACCTCGAGCTCAAGCAGGGTGGGCGCCCGGGCTTGAGGCCTTAGGGCCCCCGCCATGAGGCCGCTCTCTGGGAAACCGTGCCATCCGATCGCAGCCGATCACGGGAAGCTCGACGTCCCTCCAAACACGGCACAAGGTGACGGTAGTACCGATGCTTTCGGGTCCATCCGGCGGGACGGAACGAAAATGGGGGAGAACGAGAATCCTTCCTTGTGCCTGCTCAGAAGTGTCCGGTCTGCGGCGCTCCGAAGATCTCGGGAAGCCGGTATTGCGATCAGTGCGGCGTTCGGTTCGTCCCGGCCCGTCCGGCCGCGCCGTTGGTGGGGTGGGCCAATCCGCTCCGATTCCAGGTGGATCCGGTGCTCCCCGCGCCCCGGACGGATCTCCGATGGCTGATGATCGTGCTCGGGCTCTCCTTCCTCGTCCTCGCGGTGCTCTTGCTCGCGGTCTCTTCCATTGTCACCGGGGCGGTCGACGCCGGCTGCGCCTCCAGCGCCTGTATGGCCACTGACCCGGGGGTCTGGTTCCTCTGGGCGGCGCTCCCTTTCCTCGCCCTCGGGCTCGGGATGATGATCACCGGCCTCTGGTGGACGTTCCGGTAGAGCGCGAGGGGCACGAGAGCGTTCGAGCTCCCGCCCTTGGGTAGGACCAGATGGATTGGGGCCAGATGATCATGGACGAAAATCGCCGGCCCCGACCCAACCCGTCAGGGCCGCCAACCGATAGCCCGGGACGGTGGGGCACGGATGGCCCGAAGACCTATCCGGTCGGCCCGTCGGTCACGGCCCGTTCGCCGACCGGATGATGCCGGCATTGTTCGCACTGTGCGACCCAGCAGACCGCGGGGATGGCGAAGCCGAGACGCCGCGGCACCACTTCGACCAACTGGTCGGCCACCTCGGTCGGGATCGCTCGCGCCAATCGAAGAGCCGCGAGCAGGACGAGGAGCCCCAAGACCACGAATGCCCCCACCAAGAGCGGTCGGTACCCGAAGAGCAAGAGCGGGAGCCCAATAGTCACGCTCATCGCGAGGGAGGCCGACCAGATGCGAGCGATCGATCGCAGATCGATCGTGACCAGCCCGGTCCCGCGCAACTCGACTGCCAGTACGAAGAGCGGGGTCCAGTACATGGCTGAGTTCCCGAGCGCCGCGCCGAGGATACCGATCCGCGGAACGAGCAGGATCGAAAGGACAGCGTTCGCGGCGAGCGCCCCGGCGGCCGCGCGCAGGAGCACCGGGGTCCGGCGGATCCCGGCCGCGAGGCTCCCCAGGATGGTGTACGGGATCGCGGCTGCGGTGATCGAAAGTAGGACGGCCAGGGGGAGGCTGTCCTGGACGAAAGCGTGGCCGACCAGGACCCCGAGCAGGAACGGCCCCAGCGCCGCGATCGCCAACGCGAACGGGACGTAGAGCAGCACGACCAGGGTGATCGAGGTACGGGCGACCGAGCGGATCGAGACCCGGTCCTTCCGGCCGAAGAGCTCCGAGATCCTCGGCAACAGGACCGTGTTGAACGGTCCGGTAACGATCAGGCTCCCCCCGACGAAGAGCAGCGTGTAGTTGTAGAATCCGACGCTCGCGAGATCGCTGACCGAGGCGAGGACAAGGCGATCAACGTAGGTAGCGCTCGTCGTGATGACGGTCGAGGCGAATACGGGGAGCGAATAGAGAAGGACCGACCGGTAGAGCGGCATCGCGGGGAGGGACTCGGGGCCGGGTCGGCGCTCCCCCACCGGGGTTGAGATCCCGCCTCGGAGCACCGCCACGCCGTACAACGCGCACCCCACCCCAGCCCCAAGACACCAACCGGCGACGATCGAGCGGACCCCGGGCCACAGATTCAGGAAGATCACCGCCCCACCGTAGGTCGCGGTGTAGGTGACAATCGATCGCACCGCGTAGAGCACGAACTGCTGGAGGCCGAGGACGACCCCCTGAAGGATCGCAAGGGCGGTCGAGAGTCCCGCATACAGGCTCACCAGTTCGATCGCCGAGCGGTAGGCGCCCGACCGGAACAGCACGGCGCCGAGGAGGTTCGCGCTCGCGAAGACGATCGAGAACCCGATCACGGCCACCACGGCCGAGGAGATCAGCGACCCTCGCAGCAGGAACCGAAGGAGCGTCGGCTCACGGCGGCCCCGGTAGAAGGAGAGGAAGTGCTGGAAGCCGGACCCGAGCCCAAGCGATACGGCCGCTGCCACGATCGTGGCGATCGCTTGGAGGATGACGACGGCGCCGAGCTCGTTGGGGGGGATGACGCGCGCGAGATAGAGATAGAAAAGCGCCCCCGAGAGGAAGAAGAAGGCCGTACCGAGGTACACCCAATGGATGTCGGTGGGCGCGGTCCCCACACCGGGCATCGCCGGTTCGGACGCCTCGATCGAACGCTCCCGGTACTCGTTGAGGCCCTCGGTCAACCACCGGCCACCGCGGAACCGCACTTGAGGTAGAGGGCGGGGGCCACAACCCCCGCTCGTCATCGGCACGAACGGGCCGCTGGGCCGCGACTTCCAGGGGCGAACGAACCGGTCGGGACGCTTCAGCTCCCCGAGGGGAGGAGCCGGACGGTCAACGGACGTGAAGTCGATGGCGGGATGATCGAGTGGGCCGGGAACACCGGACGCAGCCCCTCGATGTGGGGGCCCGATCGATCCCGCTCGAGCCGGAGCAGGACGTCGGCCATTCTCCGTACTTCGGCCGCGCACCGGACGTCAGGGCGGAGGATCCCCACGACCAAGTTGCCGACTGCCCGGGCCCGCTTGATCCCGTGAAAGAACATCCGGGTGGCGACGTCCGGCCCGAAGAGCATGTCCGCGATCTCGAAGGCATTGACCTCGAGGAACGGCCGCTCCCGCAGGCCCTCGGCCGCCTTCTCCGCTTCGGTCATCTTCCGCATGTCTCCGAGCACGGCCCGACGGCCGCGCTTTCCCGGAGGGCCTCCCGCGGTGGACGTGAGCCGAACGACATACGGCGCCCCTTCGGTCTCGTCGATATAGGTGACGATGCGAACGCGGCTATCGAAGCGGCGCCGAGTGACGTAGCGGGTCAATCGTCCCCGGAAGCTCGAGGGCGAGTCCCAGTACCGGCAGTACCGCGATCATCCCGCGCGATTGGTAGAGGAAGTTGAGCACGGTCGGGAAGAGGACGAGGTCGAGGTCCGCCTGGGAGACCTCGCCCCCGAGCTCCAGAAGCGCCATGCTCCCTCGAAGAAACCCACCTCCGAGCAGTCGATCGAGGTCGGGCGTCCCGGTTGAGTATCGGTCGCCCGCGTCCACTACGGGGGTCCAAAGTTGGGGTTTCTTCTCGGACAAAGCCGGTCGTTCCATGGGGAGAACGAGGAGCGCCGGGGGTCTTAGAGTGTTGGACGAATCTTGTGGTTTTCTCGACGGTAGAGAGGGTCCGAATTCGCGTGGGCACGAGCCTCGGGCCGGTGCGCTCGAGCCGCCTGTCGGTCTCGACCGGCCAATTTCCGGAATCGAGCCGGTCATCGGTCTGTCCCGGATGTAGCCCGTGGACCGGTGCGTCGGGCGTCCATCGAGTGCCCTCGGTAAAGCATCGGCCGACTCGAGCGGCCTCTACTCTCGTGCCCGCCGACGACCTGTTCGAACGAACTCCGGTCCAGGCCCCGCAGTCGGGAAAGATCGGCCCTGCGAGTCTAGGCTAAAGCGAGCCGGGGTTCCCGGGGCCGGAAAGGGAGCGGAAGTACGACCGAAGGAAGCGTCCTCCACCAACAAGGGCTGACCGCGCTCGGCTTCTTCATGGGCCTTACCCTGACGGCGCTGGTTCTGATCCTGAACGCCCCGGCGTCCTTCCACGCGCCGCTCGGTCCGATCTCCGGGCAGGATTACTTTGAGCTCGTGGTCAGCTATGTGGCGATCGTGGGGGGGATGAGCAGTATCGGCCTCCTCTCGTTCCTCGATGTGGCGGGCGGGCTCTCGACCAAGGGGGGCTTTGTCGACCAGTTCGGCACCGTCCTGTTCTTCCTCAGCGTTTTCGGGTTCCTGGGGGCGCTCCCGTTGCTCCTCGCCCCGTTCACCCGGGTGGGCGCCCTTGTGATCCTCATCATGGAGGTCGCCCTTCTCCTCGCCTACGCTATCGGCCGCCGCCTCTCCCCTTCGAGTCTCCACAACCCTCCGGCCCGGAAGTAGCCTCCTCGACCGGACGCGGCTCAGCGACCGCCCCACCGTGGCACCGGTGCCCCGATCTCTTCTGGAATGTTCGAGAATCGACGAGCAAACGAATTTTGTCCGCGAGAGGGGCCCCTCAGGCCGTGCAAGGGTTGCGCCCGAGACGGGGGGTGGCCCGCTTCGGCGAAGTGGACCTCCTCTCTCCTTGGGGCCTCGGGTACGACCCCGTCACCTAATGCCTCGCGTCCAAGCGAAAGTTCATACGAGGGGAACAACGGAATCCTCGTTGATCCTATGCCCGAAGAATCGGAGAAGCCGCGATTCCGCGAACACCTTCACGAGATGCGCGAAGCCCTCGGCGGCATCGGCCATGACGTCCGCACAGACGTCGCCGACGCTCCTCATCTCGCCCGAGTCGGGACGAAAGGAATGCTCGAGCGAGCCGCCGGAGTGAAGCGCCGGCCTCCGCACGAGTGGAGTGAGCCCGCGGACGAGGGCCAGCGGTAAGATCGTTCCGAGCCCGGCCCACCGGGCGCGATGGTACCCCACAACGCGTGAGAAGGCTCGCCCCACCGAACGACGGCCTTCCGGTATACCCGGGGCCCGTGGCCGAGCCATCGGGGACCCCCCGGTTCCGGTCCGAAACGGCGCCTCTGAGGGGGTAAGGGACGCGCCGAAGAAAGCAATCCGTCGCCGGTCAAAATGCATATAGTCGTTGGGCTACTCCGCGCCACTCCCTAGAGTTCCATGGCTAAGTGGTCCCAGCTCGCATCGACGATCCTCCTCGGCGCTCTTGTGGCGGGGGGCCTCGGGATCGTCCCTCTCCTCTCATCGCCCCCGACGGGTGGCCCCGTGCCGGACCTAACCGCGGGGCACTCCTTCGCGCCTGCTCCCGCAGGGGGGTCCGTCGTCCCCACGATCTGGGGCTCCCCAATCGTCCGCGCCGGTTCGGCGTCGGGAACCCCGCCGGGCCCATTTCTGCGGATTGGGAGCGAGAGGGCCGGGGCCCTGGGGTTGGTTCCGGTCGAGCTCGCTCCGTGGCGAGGGGCCGATGGACCTCTCGCCGCCACCTTCACGGTCGTCTTCCTCGAGACGGGGTTGCTCTCGGGGACGGGTTGGGCGGTCACGCTCAACGGCACCACGGTTCAAGCTTCGGCGCCGGCCGCGATCACCTTCCAATCCCCGAACGGGTCGATCGACTTCAACGTCTCCGACGTCCCCGGGTGGCGGGCGAACACCTACTCCGGTGTCGCGGTCGTGAACGGGGCGACCGTGGTCCTCAACGTCGCCTGGACAAGGGTCCTCTACCCGGTGACCTTCTCGGAGACCGGGCTTTCCGCCGGAACCACTTGGTCCGTCGTCGTGAACGGATCGACGAACTCCTCGAGCTCCTCCACGATCTCCCTCTCGGAGCCGAACGGCACGTACAACTACAACCTGACGAACGTGCCCGGCTGGCGAACCAACCCGTACTCCGGGACGGTGGCCGTCTTCGGATTCCCGGCGGCCGTCTCGGCGAAGTGGACCCGGACGGTTTACCCGGTGACCTTCCAAGAGTTGAACCTTCCGGGCGGGACCTCTTGGAGGATCACGCTCAACGGAAGCACGAACTCGACGACGGGACCGTCGCTCGGTTTCGAGGAGCCGAACGGCACCTTCGGCTACTCGGTTTGGGGGATCGCCGGTTGGACCGCCGACGCCTACTCCGGTACCGTCAGCGTGATCCGAGCCCCCAGCCTCGTCTCGATCAACTGGTCCGAGACCGTCTACCGAGTCACGGTCACCGAATCCGGGCTCGCCCCCTCCATCTCCTGGTCGATCTCGGTGAACGGGGCCACCCTGACCTCGACGTCCAGCTCGATCGAATTTGAGGAACCGAACGGCTCGTACACGTACTACGTCAAATCGGTGAGCGGTTACGCGCCCGGTAGCCCGGGGGCTCCTTCGCGATCGCCGGCTACACCCAGGCCGTTTCCATCCTCTTTTCCACCGCCACCTCAGCGCCCGCGGGCGGCGGGCCGGCGCCGGCGATCATCCTCGGGATGGCGCCGGATGTGGCGTTCGGGCTGCTGGCCGGGATCTTCGCCGCCGCGCTGATCGTGATCGTCTTCCTCATGCGACGGCGGCGCCCCTCCGGCCCCCAGGGTCCCAGGCGCGTAGGTTCCGACGGCCCGAGCCCTTCGGCCCCCGACCTGCCGGTCTCGTTCCAAGGGGTCCTCTGGATCTGGCCCAAGGAGACACCCGGATGGGAGGAGCAGGGTCGGGAGGGGGGATGGCCGGTCTCCGTGGGCGAGGTCCGGCGCGGACCCACGGTCCTGCGCACCCCGGACGAACCGAAGGACTATATCTGGTCGCTCGCCGACCAGTATTTCCGTTGCCTCGAGATCGTCTCGATCACCAACCGGGCGGACGTCGATCGTGAGGTCGTGGTCGGAGCGGTGCTGAAAGACCTCCCCCCGGAATCCGGCCCCGAGCGCTACCGCCTGCATGTCCAGCTTGTCCGGCCCCGGTCGACGTGGATCCCGTCCCGCCCGCTCCGGTTCGCGGCCCTCCCCGGCTACCGATTCGCGGTCGGGCTCGCGGTGCCGGTGCCGACCCGGGACGCCCCCGAGAATGGGACCGAACCCGAGAGCGACGCCCACACCCGGCGGCGATCGGAGCCTTCCGCCCCGACGACCTCGCTGCCGCCGGTACGGCGGAACCCGAGGACCCCGCCGGCGCGCCCGTGGTCCCTGCGGGCGCCCGGGCAGGGTCGTTCCGCCGGAACGTCATGACGAAGCCCCGCCGTTCACCGGATCCAACGTCGGAGGGCGTCTCCGTGGGCGACGGAGAACCTTAATGGAAAGATGCGCTGGCGGTCGGTCACCCCTATGCTCGACCGCCGTGTAACTCAGGCGACGGTCGTCCTGCTCCTCGTCACCTTGGCCGGGCTCATCCCGACGGTCGGCCCGGGCGCCGCTCCGCCGCCCCCCCTGGGGGGGAACGGGGCCCGGGCGCTGGGCTCGGCTACCGCCTCCTACGCCGTCCTTTTCTCCGAGAGTGGCCTACCGAGCGGTACCAGCTGGACCGTCACGCTCAACGGAACCCCCGCCTCGTCGAGCGGATCGACCATCACATTTCCGGTATCGAACGGGAGCTACTCCTACACGGTCTCGAACGTTCCGGGCTGGCGCTCGAGCGGGTATTCGGGGACGGTATCGATCGCGGGCCGAAACGTGTCGGTCGGCCTGGTCTGGACCCGGGTCGCCTACCCCGTGACGTTCCAAGAGAGCGGGCTTCCGAATGGCACCTCGTGGGGGGTCACGTTGAACGGGGTCCTCGTCACGACCAGCCTGACGTCGATCCAATTCGTGGAGCCCAACGGGACCTTCAGCTACGACGTGGGGAACGTCAGTGGCTGGAACACGAACTCAAGTTCCGGCTCGGTCACCGTGCTCGGACACGCCGTCACGACGACGATCGATTGGCGACGAACCTCCTATGAGGTCCTCTTTGCGGAGACCGGGCTGCCGAACGGCACCCGGTGGAGCGTGAATCTGAGCGGCGCTCGTCAGAGCTCGAACCTCTCCACGCTCGCCTTCTTCGAACCGAACGGGACCTTCGCCTTCTCGGTCACGGGCGTGTCCGGTTGGCTCGTCAACCGCTCGTCCGGCAACCTCACCGTTCAGGGCAGCCCGGTCACCGTCGACCTGACGTGGACCCCGTTCACGTATCCCGTCAAGTTCACGGAGAGCGGACTCACGGCCGGGGTGCGATGGAACGTCACCGTCGACGGCCACAACGGATCGTCGACCACCTCGACGTTGACGATCCCGGTGCCGAACGGCACCTTCACCTACTCCGTAGCCCCCCTCGCCGGGTACGCCGAGGCGCCCTCGTCGGCGACGCTCATCGTGACCGGCTCGCCGCTCGCCGAGTCGGTGACGTTCTCCCCGGTCTCCGGCGTCCTCTATCCGGTCACGTTCACCGAATCCGGGTTGCCCACCGGGACCTCCTGGGGAGTGACGCTGGGGTCGCTCTCCGCGTCGACCTCGGGAAGCTCGCTCGCCATCCGGGAACCGAACGGGACCTACCCCTTCCGGATCGGGGGCGTCTCGGGTTGGCGGGCGAACACCACCGGCGGGTCGATCGTGGTGAACGGTCGAGCGGCGGCCCGCTCGACCACCTGGGCCGAGGTCGCCTATTCGGTCGTGTTCACCGAGTCCGGGCTCCCGGCGAACTCCACCTGGGCCGTGGCGCTCGGCGGGATCCTGGTCACCCAGCCGATCGCGTCGATCTCCTTCGTCGAGCCGAACGGGACGTACACCTACTCGGTTTCCGACGTACCGGGCTTTAGGGCCAACGCCTACTCGGGCTCGATCCAGGTCAATGGCGGGTCGGTCCCGGTCGGCCTGACCTGGATCCAGGCCGCGTATTCGGTGACCTTCACCGAGACCGGGCTTTCGGCCGGGACCGGGTGGAACGTGGCGTTCAACGGAACGGCCGCCTTCTCGACCGGGACCGCGATCTCCTTCGCCGCGCCGAACGGGACGTACCCCTACTCGGTCGGGGGACCGGCCGGACGAATGGCCACGCCCCCGGCGGGGAGCGTGACGGTCCTCGGATCGTCGGTCCAGGTGGCGATCTCCTGGTCCCAGACCGCATTTGCCGTGCGATTCTCGGAGGTCGGACTCCCCCTGGGGACGTTCTGGGGGGTTACTCTGAACGGGACTCTGGCGGTCAACTCGACGAACCAGATCGGGTTCACGGAACCGAACGGCACTTTCGCCTACAACCTCTCGAACATCCCGGCCTGGCGGGCGAGCGTCTATTCGGGGGCGATCACCGTCCGGGGAGCGGCGGTCTCGGTCCAGGTGAACTGGAGCCGCGCCACCTACTTGGTCTCTTTCACGGAGTCCGGGCTTCCCTCGGGGACCCTGTGGCAGGTCACCTTCAACGGCTCGGCGAGCTCCAGCCGAGGCAGCACGATCAACTTCCCCGAACCGAACGGCACGATGGCCTACACGGTCGCCGGCATCGCGGGATGGCGGGCGAGTGCCTACTCTGGTACGATCTCCGTCTCGGGCGCTCCGGTCTCGATCTCGGTCGCCTGGGCGCCGAACACGTATCCGGTCTGGTTCGTCGAAACCGGGCTGCCTCCCTCTGCGGCTTGGGCGGTGACCCTCGGCGGCGCGGTCGAGAGCGCTGCGTCGAGCACGATCACGTTCGACGAGCCGAACGGCACCTTCGCCTTCAATCTCTCGGCGGTCCCGGGCTGGCGCGCCGACGTGCTGAGTGGCACGGTGACGGTCAATGCGACCTCCATTACCGTGCCCGTCGCTTGGACCCAGGTACGGCAGCCCGTGAACTTCACGGAGACCGGTCTACCCGCGGGCACCAATTGGTCGGTGACCTTGGGCTCGACGACGGCTTGGTCGACGAAGGCCACGATCACCTTTGAAAGCGCGAACGGCACCTACCAGTACCAAGGTCGCCGGGATCCCGGGCTGGCGCCTCGCTTCGTTCGGTGGGACCGTCACCGTCCGAGGTCCCGGGACCTCGGTTCGGCTCAATTGGACGGTGATGACGTTCCCGGTGATCTTCAGCGAGTCCGGTCTCTCCCCCGGCGTCTCCTGGACCGTCACTCTCGGTGGCGTCCCTGGCACCTCCACGACGGGCTCGATCACGCTCGAAGCGCCGAACGGCACATGGGCCTACCAGCTTTCCGACGCGCCGGGGTGGCGGGCGGCCACGTACGGGGGGTCGGTCACCGTGCAGGGCGGGGCGGCCTCGGTCTCGGTCGAATGGAGCCCGACGACCTACACCCTGACGTTCCTCGAGACCGGTCTCCCCTCCGGTCAGCTCTGGGGGGTGACCATCTTCGGCTCGCTCGAGAGCTCGGCGAACCCCGCGATCGCCCTGACGGCGTCCAACGGGACCTACTACTACCTCGTGGAGGCCGTGGGGGGATGGGCCCCGGTCGCCTACTCCGGGACGGTCTCCATCCGCGGGGGGTCTGCGGTCGTCCCCATCAACTGGACCGAGGTCGAGTTCGTGGTGACCTTCACCGCCTTGGGACTTCCGGAGGGTACCGGCTGGTCGGTCACCCTGGGCGGGGTCGCCTCGACGAGCTCGGGGAGCGCGGTGTCGTTCTCGGAACCCAACGGCTCCTTCCCCTTCGTCATCGGCAACGTCTCCGGGTGGGCCGCCGCCGCCTACTCCGGCACGCTCACCGTCACCGGCGCCCCCGTTGGCCTCTCCGTCGCCTGGACCCGCGTCACCTACCGCATCGCCTTCTCCCCCTCCGGCCTCGCCCCGGGCACCTCCTGGTCCGTCACCCTCAACGGCAACGCCTCCTCCACCTCCGACGCCCCCATCGTCTTCGACGTCCCCAACGGCACCCTCGTCTACCGAATCTCTGCCCTCAGCGGCTGGCGCACCACCTCATACTCCGGCAAGATCACCGTCGATGACGCCCCCCTCGACCTCGCCATCGCCTGGACCCCCCAGACCTACCCCGTCACCTTCACCGAGTCCGGCCTCCCCTCCGGCACCTCCTGGTCCGTCGCCCTCAACGGCACCCTCGCCTCCTCCTCCGACCCCACCCTCGTCCTCGACGGCATCAACGGCTCCCTCCCCTACGTCCTCTCCGACCTCCCCGGGTGGCGCGCCAAGGTCTACGATGGCACCGTCACCGTCAACGGCGGACCCGCCGGCGTCTCCGTCCTCTGGACCCCCGTCACCTATCCCGTCACCTTCACCCAGTCCGACCTCCCCGACGGCACCACCTGGGCCGTCACCCTCGGCGGCCAGACGATCACCTCCGCCAACGCCACCATCACCTTCCGCGTCGCCAACGGCAGCTACCCCTACACCGTGACCGCCCCGGACGGCTACGCCGTCACCCCGGCCGCCGGCACCGTCGTCGTCACCGCGGCGGCGAGCGCCCAGTCGATCGGCTTCCACGCGCGCGCCGGGGGCGCCTCCACCTTCCTCGGCCTCCCCACCTCCGGCGGCCTCGGCATGCTCTGGGGCGCCCTCCTCGCCCTCCTCATCGTCGCCCTCGCGCTCCTCGTGGGGTCGCGCGTCCGGCGGGATCGCCGAAAGGCGCGACGCCCGATCGCGCGCGGCTCCCCCGACCCCTCAGAGGGTGCGGTCGCCCCCTGGGCCGGGCCGGCGGTGCCGGAGGGAACCGCCGCGGGGGCCGAAACCCCGGGGGAGAGCGCCGCGGCGCCCGAAGGGAGCGAGCCGAGCCCGGTCGGACCCTCGGAGATGGCCGAACCGACCTCCCCGGCGGACGAACCGACCGAAGCGGCGGGGACCGGGGATCCCGAAAGCGGGGGCGTTCCATGATCCGAGCGCGCCCGCTCCTCCTCCTGATCCTCCTCGCCGCGTTGACGATCGGCGGCGCCTTCCCGATCGCGGGAGGGGTCGCCCCCGCCGCGGGACCACCGGCCTCGAGCCGGCTCCACGGCGCGCTCGGGGGTCCGGGGACGTCGTTTCCGGTCACCTTCTCCGAGACCGGGCTCCCTCCGGGGAGCTCCTGGTCGGTCGACCTCGTCCGGAACCTTTCGGCCTCCTCGTCGAGGACCCTCGGCTTCTCCGAACCGAACGGCACGTTCAACTTCTCGGTGAACCCCTTCGCCGGCTGGATGAGCCAGCCTTCCGGCGGGATCGTGACGGTGAGCGGGCAAGGGGTGACGGTGGCCGTCGATTGGACCCCGGTCGAGTTCCCCGTCAACTTCTCGGAGTCCGGACTTCCCGCGGGAACGGTCTGGAGCGTGACCGTCAACGGGTCCCAGGCGTCCTCGAACAACACCACGATCTCGCTTGACGAGCCGAACGGGACCTACGATTTCCTCGTCGTGGGCCCCTCCGGTTACTCGATCGCCCCGGTCTCCTCGACGATCACGGTCGAGGGTCCGCCGCCGACGACGCCGATCCGGTTCGCCTCGGTGACCGGGAGCGTCTACCCGGTGACGTTCCGCGAGTCGGGCCTCCCTTCGGGCACCTCGTGGGCGGTGACCCTGGGCGGGAGGTCCGCGAGCTCGGCCGGCACCTCCCTCGCGTTCGACGAGCCGAACGGGAGCCTCGCCTTCCGGATTGCCAACCGGTCGGGGTGGCACGCGAACCTCTACAACGGGACCGCGAGCGTCCTCGGCGCGGCCGTCGTGGTGTCGATCGTCTGGACCTCGGTCGCCTACCCGGTCCGGTTCGAGGAGACCGGCCTTCCGAACCACACCGCATGGGCGGTGACCTTCGAGGGCGCGCTCACGAGCACCTCGAGCTCGTCGATCGCCTTCTCCGAGCCGAACGGTTCGTTCGAGTACCGCATCGCGCCGATCACCGGTTGGCGAGCGAGCACCTACCGAGGGAACGTCACGGTGAACGGGAGCGCGACGACCCTGGTGGTCACTTGGAGCGTGAGCGCGTACCTGCTGCGGTTCGTGGAGGCGGGACTGCCGAGCGGCGCCGCGTGGGGGGTGACGGTGAACGGGACGCTCGCGGGCTCATCGACCGGCTCGATCCAGTTCTCGGAGCCGAACGGGAGCTACGGGTTCGAGGTCTCCCCGCGAGCGGGGAGCTCGATCGCTCCGGCGTCGGCCGCGGTGACCGTCAACGGTTCGGCCCTGTCCGTGCCGGTCGCCTTCGGCCCGGCATCGGGATCCCTCTACGAGCTCTCCTTCACCGAGTCCTACCTCCCCCGAGGGACCCCGTGGACGGTCTCGCTCTCGGGGTCGAACGCGACCTCCACTGGCGCGAACCTCTCCTTCGCGGAGCCGAACGGGACGTTCACCTACCGCGTCGAACCCGTCGCCGGCTGGCGGGCGAGCTCCTACTCGGGCTCCCTCACCGTCTCCGGCGCCTCCGTCGCCCTCGCCCTCACCTGGACCCCGGTCACCTACGCCGTCACCTTCACCGAGTCCGGCCTCCCTTCCGGCACCCTCTGGTCCGTCGCCCTCGGCGGGACCTCGAGCAACTCCTCCGGGACCTCCCTCGCCTTCGGCGAGTCCAACGGCACCTACGCCTACGTCGTCGCCAACGTCCCCGGGTGGCGCGCCGACGCCTACCGAGGCGCCATCACGGTCTCGGGCGTCGCCCTCGCCCTCTCCGTCGTCTGGACCGCGACCACCTACGCCGTCACCTTCACTGAGTCCGGCCTCACCCTCCCCACCTCCTGGTCCGTCACCCTCGGGGGCAGCGCCACGGCTTCGAGCACCGCCCAGGTCGCCTTCTCCGAGCCCAACGGAAGCTACGCCTACAGCATCGGCTCGATCCCCGGCTACTCCATCGCCCCGGCCGCCGCGACGATCGCCGTCGAGGGCCGCCCGGTCGGCGTGGCGATCACCTTCGCCGTGGCTGCCGGGCCGACCTACCCGGTCACCTTCACCGAGTCCGGCCTCTCGGCCGGCACCGCCTGGTCGGTCACGATGCGGGGCACCTCGACAGGGTCCACCGGCACGCGGATCGGATACGCCGAGCCGAACGGCACCTTCACGTTCCGGATCGGGAACCTCTCCGGATGGCATGCCGCCTCCTATACAGGTTCGGCGACCGTCAGCGGCGCGCCCGTCTCGGTGCCGATCACCTGGAGCTCGGTCACCTATGCGCTCACCTTCACTGAGAGCGGTCTCCCCTCGACGACGAACTGGACGGTCAAGGCCGGCGCCACCACCGAGACGGCGCGGGCGGCCTCGATCGCGTTCTCGGAGCCGAACGGGACGCTCAACTACACCGTCACCGACGTCCCCGGCTTCCGGGCCAGCGCCTATGCGGGCACCCTCAACGTCCAGGGGCGGTCCGTCGCCGTCGCGATCTCTTGGGTCCGGGTCGCCTACTCCATCGTCTTCACCGAAAGCGGGCTCTCGAACGGCACCGCGTGGTCGGTCGCGCTCGGGGGCCTCCTCGTGAGCTCGACGAGCGCGCGGGTCGCGTTCGCGGAGCCGAACGGGACGTTCACCTACCGCGTCGAACCCGTCGCCGGCTGGCGGGCGAGCTCCTACTCGGGCTCCCTCACCGTCTCCGGCGCCTCCGTCGCCCTCGCCCTCACCTGGACCCCGGTCACCTACGCCGTCACCTTCACCGAGTCCGGCCTCCCTTCCGGCACCCCCTGGTCCGTCGCCCTCGGCGGGACCTCGAGCAACTCCTCCGGGACCTCCCTCGCCTTCGGCGAGTCCAACGGCACCTACGCCTACGTCGTCGCCAATGTCCCCGGGTGGCGCGCCGACGCCTACCGAGGCGCCATCACGGTCTCGGGCGTCGCCCTCGCCCTCTCCGTCGTCTGGACCGCGACCACCTACGCCGTCACCTTCACCGAGTCCGGCCTCACCCTCCCCACCTCCTGGTCCGTCACCCTCGGGGGCAGCGCCACGGCTTCGAGCACCGCCCAGGTCGCCTTCTCCGAACCCAACGGAAGCTACGCCTACAGCATCGGCTCGATCCCCGGCTACTCCATCGCCCCGGCCGCCGCGACCATCGCCGTCGAGGGCCGCCCGGTCGGCGTGGCGATCACCTTCGCCGTGGCCGCCGGACCGACCTACCCGGTCACCTTCACCGAGTCCGGCCTCTCGGCCGGCACCGCCTGGTCGGTCACGCTCGGCGGCTCCGCGGCCACCTCGGTCGGGGGCACGGTCACCTTCGACGCGGCGAATGGGACGATCCCCTACAACCTCTCGAACGTCCCGGGTTGGCGGGCGAACGCCTATGCCGGCTCGGTCCAGATCGCGGGGGCCGGGGCCGGGGTCACGGTCACCTGGAGCCGCGCGACGTATCCAGTGACCTTCACCGAGACCGGCCTCCCGACCGGGACCTCGTGGGCGGTCACGCTCGCGGGAGCTCGGACCGCCTCGACCGGTAGCTCGATCGGCTTCTCCGAGCCCAACGGGACGTTCGCCTACCTCCTCGGGACCGTACCGGGCTGGTCGACCCCATCGTTCACGGGCAACGTGTCGGTGAGCGGGGGAGCGGCGTCGCTGGGCGCGGCGTGGACCCGGGTCACCTATGCGGTGACCGTCGAGGAGGCGGGGCTCCCGAGCGGCACCGGCTGGTCCGTCACGCTCGCCGGGACCCCCGGCGCCTCCACCGGGAGCGCCATCGGCTTCGTGGAGCCGAACGGGACGTACGCCTTCACCGTCAGCGGCATCGCCGGTTGGCGGGCCGACCGCTACTCGGGGAGCGTCACGGTGAACGGCGCCGCCCCGTCGACCTCGATCACCTGGACCGCGGTCACCTACTCCGTGACGTTCACGGAATCCGGCCTCGCGAGCTCGACCTCGTGGGGGGTCACGATCGGCGGGACCCTCCGTACGAGCGCGACCTCCACGATCGTCTTCGCCGAACCGAACGGGACCTCTAGCTACCTCCTCACGAACGTCCCCGGGTGGCGGACGAGCGCCTACTCCGGCCCGGTGACCGTCAGCGGCGGTGCGGCGTCGATCTCGGTCGCTTGGGTGCGCTCAACGTACTCGGTCAGCTTCAATGAGACCGGGCTCCCGACGGGGACCTCGTGGACGGTCTCGGTCAACGGCGCCCCGACGACGTCCTCGAACCGGTCGATCACCGTGCTCGAGCCCAACGGGACCTACACCTACGTTCTGTCGGGGGTCGCCGGCTATCAGACGACGACGTACTCGGGCTCCGTGACCCTGGACGGCGGCCCGGTCCTCGTCACGATGGCATGGACCCCCGTAACCTACACGGTCACGTTCATCGAGTCAGGACTGCCCGTCGGGACCTCCTGGACGGTGTCGCTGAACTCGACCGCGCTCACCTCCACCAACGCCTCGATCCTCGCCGACGCCCCGAACGGCACCCTCAGCTACCGGGTGCTGAACGTCCCCGGATGGCGGGCCAACCCGAGCTCCGGGAACGTCGTCGTGAAGGGATCCTCGGTCGCCGTGACGATCGACTGGGCGAGGACGACCTACGCCGTGACGTTCACCGAGTACGGCCTCGCTGCGGGCACCTCCTGGTCGGTCGTCCTCAACGGGACCCTCGGGACCGGGACGGGCTCCTCGATCGTCTTCGTCGCGCCGAACGGCTCCTACCGCTTTAGCCTCGGAGCCGTCCCCGGCTGGCGGTCGGACCGGTACACGGGCAACCTCGCCGTCGACGGCTTCACGGCCGGGGCGTCGTTCGATTTCACCCCGGTGACCTTCGCCGTCACCCTCTTCGAGATCGGGCTCCCGATCGGGACCGGCTGGACGGCGTCGGTCGACGGCGTCGCCGGCTCGTCGAACTCGACGTTGATCACCTTCTTTGAAGGGAACGGGACGCATGCCTTCCTGGTGCTCTCGGTCCCCGGCTGGCGGTCCGACCGGTCCTCGGGGAACCTGACGGTCCGCGGCAGCGCCACCTCCGGGGAGGTCAATTGGACCCGCATGACCTATCCCGTGAACGTCACGGAATCGGGCCTGCCGGCCGGCTACGACTGGACGGTCACGGTCGCCGGGATCCTCGCGAGCAGCTCGGGGAGCGCGGTGTCGTTCTCGGAACCCAACGGCTCCTTCCCCTTCGTCATCGGCAACGTCTCCGGGTGGGCCGTCGCCGCCTACTCCGGCGCCCTCACCGTCGCCGGCGCCCCCGTCGGCCTCTCCGTCGCCTGGACCCGCGTCACCTACCGCATCGCCTTCTCCCCCTCCGGCCTCGCCCCGGGCACCTCCTGGTCCGTCACCCTCAACGGCAACGCCTCCTCCGCCTCCGACGCCCCCATCGTCTTCGACGTCCCCAACGGCACCCTCGTCTACCGAATCTCTGCCCTCAGCGGCTGGCGCACCACCTCATACTCCGGCAAGATCACCGTCGATGACGCCCCCCTCGACCTCGCCATCGCCTGGACCCCCCAGACCTACCCCGTCACCTTCACCGAGTCCGGCCTCCCCTCCGGCACCTCCTGGTCCGTCGCCCTCAACGGCACCCTCGCCTCCTCCTCCGACCCCACCCTCGTCCTCGACGGCATCAACGGCTCCCTCCCCTACGTCCTCTCCGACCTCCCCGGGTGGCGCGCCAAGGTCTACGATGGCACCGTCACCGTCAACGGCGGACCCGCCGGCGTCTCCGTCCTCTGGACCCCCGTCACCTATCCCGTCACCTTCACCCAGTCCGACCTCCCCGACGGCACCACCTGGGCCGTCACCCTCGGCGGCCAGACGATCACCTCCGCCAACGCCACCATCACCTTCCGCGTCGCCAACGGCAGCTACCCCTACACCGTGACCGCCCCGGACGGCTACGCCGTCACCCCGGCCGCCGGCACCGTCGTCGTCACCGCGGCGGCGAGCGCCCAGTCGATCGGCTTCCACGCACGCGCCGGGGGCGCCTCCACCTTCCTCGGCCTCCCCACCTCCGGCGGCCTCGGCATGCTCTGGGGTGCCCTCCTCGCCCTCCTCATCGTCGCCCTCGCCCTGCTCCTGTGGACGAGGATGGGACGACGGGGGGGACGGACGTCGCTCGGGCTCCCCTCCCGACGTGGGCCGGCCCCCAGAGACCGCCGACCCTCCTCGGGCCGTGCGCCGCCCGCCGCCGTGGAGCCGGCGTCGCTTGCTGCGCCCGACGCGGACGTCGCGATCCCGGCGATGCCCGAACCGGCCGAGGGCGGAGAGGCGCTCCCCTACCCGGCGGAGACGACTGGGGCGGCGCCGGTTCCCGAGCCCCCGGCCTCTCACCGGCCGAGCTCTCGGCGGCGCCGGAGCCGGCGCCCGAGCCCCCGACGGGAACCTACGAGGAACCCGCGGCGGCTCCCTACCCCGTCGGGGCCGCCTCGACGCCCGAACCGCTGGCCGAGTCCCCCGAGGTCACAGGCCCGGCCTCGCCCGTCGAGCCGGAGCCTCTCGAGACCCCCGCGGAGGAATCGGCCCCCTCGCTCCCATGGATCCGGGCCCCGTTCGCCCCGAGCGAGGCGGATCAGGGACGCTCGGTGTCCGCGGAAGTGACCCCGGAGCCCGCCGCCGAGGCCCCTCCACCGGAACCCGCGGACCGTTCCCACCGGGGCCCGGAGCGACGATTCGTCGCCCAACCTTTCCGGAGCGCGGGCCCTCAGCCCCTCGCGGCCGCCGAGCCGGCGCCCGGACCTTGGAACCCCCAACGACGCCTCTTCTCCTCGCTGTCGGAGCCGGCCCAACCGCCGGCCGCCGTGGCACCTCCCGCGCCGGCGCGGCCGAAGTTCGCCGCGGGGCGTCGGCCGGTCCTGGTCTGCCCCTCCTGTGGCCAGGAGAACGACCCCTGGCACCCGAAGTGCCGCGCCTGCGGTGCTTCCCTGCTCGCTCGGTGAACGTCGGCCCCCGGCGGCCGTTCCCCCGGGCGGATCCGGCTCGGGCCGAGAGGCCCCTAGGACCTCTCTTTCCGAGCGTCGAGGGCGATCTTACGCTGGGCGAGTTCGGGCTCCCGGAGGTACAGGATGATCGCGTTGGCGTGACCGTGCCCGAGCCCCTCGTCGGACTTCAACCACTTCAGGAGCTCAGCGTGCGTCGTGAGGCCGAGCCGGTGCGCCTCGGCCCGGAAGTACTCGGGGTCGTGGCCGGTCTTCGCCCGGATGTGGTCGATGTAGGCCTTGTAGGTCATCGCCGAGGTGCCTTCGCCCCGACGGGCCGAAACGCTCCGGGTTAGATACGCCTGAGCCTCCACGGTTGCCCCGCCGGCCGCATGGCCGCCGGTCTCCGAGGCTCTTGCCATGATCGAGGGAGCTTCGATCGGGCTCCCGGCGGGCCGGGGGCGTTGGTGGTGGAGGCCGAACGAGGCGACAGGGGTCGCCGCGACCTATCCCGAGGCCGTGCGATGACCCGGTAACGCCCGAAGACGTCTCGAGCGTTGGACAATATGGACCCGGGGCCAACGAGAGGTCTTTGTAGGGGTAACCGGTTCGCACCCGCGTGCGAAAGGGCCTCCGGGTGGCCGTTTCCGCGCACGAAAGGGACCAGCTCGAGTCGTGGGCACGAGGGAGGAACAGCACCTCCCGCCTCGCGATGCGCTCGGCCATCGTGCTGGAAGTGGCCTCAGGTCGTACGATAGCGGACGTGGCCCGGTCCCTGAACGTTCATCCGGCCACCGTGGAGCGGTGGTGCTCCCGGTTCCTCGTGAACCGGCTCGACGGGATCCGGCGACAGGCCCCTCGGTCCTCCTCCCGCATGGACGCCTCTTGGCGAACGGTGGAGCGCATCCTCGAGCTTTCGAGATTGCCCCCACCCGCCCCCTCTAACCGGTGGACCACCCGCCTGATGGCGAAGGAGGTCTCGGTGAGCCACATGTTCGTCCATCGGGTCTGGAAGAGCCACCGGATTTCCCCGACGGAACCCCAGGGCTCACCGCCGGCGAGCCGGACCTTCGAACCGTACCGGACCTATGCGGACATCGTCGGGGTCTACGAAGGTAACGGTTGGCGACTGGCCGTATTCGAGATCGCCGACCGGGCCTCCCTCCCGAACTTCCTGGTCGCTCCGATCGACGTGGAGGCGACGGGCGTCTCGGGCGGGATCTTCTCGGACCGGCGGAGCTCTTCTCGCGCTACTTCCTGCCGATGCTGGACGTCCTCGACGAGAGCGGCCAGGACCGACCCACCGACGGACCGCCGGACTTCCCCCACGACCTGCTCATCTTCCTGCGCACGGTCGAGTACCAAACACCGGCGAGTTCGAGCCTTTGGCTCGTCTCGGACGGGGTTCTGCCCGACGGCTCTGGAGACCTCTCGGCCTGGCTGAGGATGCGCCCGAGGTTCCACTTCCACCCCACCAGTGGGAAGCGGGACTGGTCATCGGAGATACGCCATTGGGCGACCGCCACGTTGCCGGGACGGCTGCACCCATCGAGCTTTCCAAATATGGCCCCCTGCCACGCGTCGATCGCGCGCTGCCTCTCGGAGGGGCGGGACCGGCTCCGACCGTTCGCTTGGACACCGTCCTTCGATTCGCTCAGAGGTTGGGGCCCGATCGGGAGCGCGCCGTCCTCTCCCACTCGCCCGTCGGGCCCACCGCGCCGGCCGGGGGACCTGCGAGACCTCTCCCTGCGCGTCGGTTGATCCTCCCGACCCGGAGGTCGGCTGGCTCCCGAGTGGCGGACGGATTGTAACAAGGAAACCGGACTCTGGTCCGAGACCTCGACAGGTCCGGCTGTTACACGTCTTGGGGCCTTAATAGGCCAATCTCGGTCGCCGAGATGCCCGTAATAGGGCAACCGGGAAAACCGAAAGGAGCAAAACAAATGGTAGGAAGAGCGAAGGTCTTGTGGGTGACACTGGGAGCGATCAGCGTGATGGCGTTGGCAGGGCTCGGCTTTGCCTCGTTCGTCGCGGCGGGATCGGCGACCTTGACCGGGAACGCGGGCACGGTCTCGTTCTCGTTCACGAACTTGGCGGTCGTCGGGTCAGGGAGCGCGCCGGGCTCGGTCATGACGGGTTGCAGCGCTCCGACCCCCTCGTCGACGTCGAGCGGGGGAGCGTCCATCACGGTCTCGCTCCAGAACATGGCCCCGGGGGACGGATGCGCGGTGTCCTTTGACATCAAGAACACCGGAAGCCTTCCGGGAACCTGGACCGTCACGCCAGGCGCGGCCCCGAGCTCGGCCTGCTGGGAGTGGCTGCCGGCCGCGGGCTCGACCGGCTCGCTCGCCGCGGGTGCAAGCACGCCGGACGCGACCGTGATGGGCCTCGAGCTGCAGGATTCCCTGAACACTGGGGACGGGTTCGCCCCGAACTCCTGTGAGGGGACCAGCGGCACCGTGACGGCCACGATCACCCTCAGCGGGAACGACATCGGCGAGGGCTGGGAGTCCGGCATCGCCGCACCGCTGTAAGCTCGGAGCCCGTCGAGCTCGCCAACCCTTTCCTTCCCTCCCTTTCTCATGTGATTAGGGGCGTCTCCTTGGATGGGCCGTGCATCGAGCATCCGGGCGAGCAGGACCGAACGGAGGGGGCCGGCCCATCGGCGGAGGGAGCGGACCGATGGATCGCGCGAGGTGTCCAGGACCCACTCGGCCCGGGTTCGCGGGGGGCCGTACTCCCCGCTTTGAGCGGGGACGCGGGGCCGGGATGACGGGATCGTCGAGCTCGTCACGATAGGGGGAGGTCGGATGTTGGCCTGGGAGGAGGCGTACGCGGCGCTTGGGGCCCTGATCGTCGGGCTCGCGATCGCCCACCAGCTCGGCCCGCGGGCCGCCGTCTACTCGGTCCCGCTGCTCGCGCTGTTGATCTCCTTCGCCACGTTTGCCCTGGACCCCGTGGTCCCCCTCCCGGACTTTCCTTACCTGTACATCGCCTCCGCGGCGGCCCCCTTCCTCCTTTACGTGGCGCTCGTCGGTGGGTGGGAGGGGTCCCGATGGTCGTCGTTTGGGCTTCGCACGGGCGCCTCCAGTTGGCGGGCCCTCCTCCTCCTTTCCCTCGGTCTGGTCGCGGTGTACCTCATCTTCACGCTCGAACCCGGGGTCGTGCTGGGCTTCCGGATCAACTCGGCGACCAAGGTCGGGTCGTTTGCCCTGTACTTCCTCACCACCCCGTTGCTCGTCCTGGGCGAAGAGTCCCTCTTCCGCGGCTACCTGCTCACGAAGTTCGGCGAGCGGATCCGCCTCCCTTCGGCGTTCCTCCTCTCGGGAGTCCTCTTCGCTGCGTTCACGTTCAACCCGCTTCTCATCGGGACGATCCCGCTCGTCTCGCTGGGGCAAGTGGTGTTCACCGGACCCGTCGTCAGCCTGATGGTCGGTGTCGTCGCCAGCATCTATTTCTACAAGGCCGACTGGAGCTTGCTGGGCCCTTGGACGTTTCGCACCGGCATCACCTGGGCGAGCCTGCTCCTTCCCGTCGAGATCGCGGCCGCCTGGCCCACGATCTTCACCTTCGAACTGATCGCACTCGGTGCGGTCCTCGCGGTGGTCTACGCGGCCCTGCGGGAACCGCGCTACCAGGCGCGGCACTTCCTCCACGAGCCGCTCAACCCCCGGCGGCGAACGCTGATCGCCCAGGCGCGGGCGCGGCGCGAGACCCTCGAAACCTCGGTCCTCGTGATCAGCCTCGCCGTCATCGTCATCATCGCGGGTCCTCCTCTCCTGGAATCGAGCTCCGCCCCGGTCCGTCTGGATGCGATCGCCACCGGGAGCATGGTCCCGACCCTCGACATCGGCACGCTCGTCGTCCTCGAACCGATCGCATCGCCGAGCGACATCCACGTCGGGGAGATCGTGGCCTACGATGCCCCCTACCTGAGCACGAGCGGTCCGGTCGTCCACCGGGTCACCGCGATCCACACGGTCGGGGGGGCCCCGAGTTCACGTTCAAGGGGGACCACAACACCGTTCCGGACCCGAAGCCGGTCCGCTTCAGCCAAGTCGTCGGGCAAGTCGTGGCGAGCGTCCCGTGGATCGGCTACCTCGTGATCGCTCCCGCGATCGGGCTTTCCCTCATCGCCGCCGTGGTCATCTTGGCGATCTTCTGGAGCTCTCCGGGCGCGCGTTCGGCGGCCGCCCGACGACCGATCCTGCCGTTCCCGGGAGGCCGTAGGCCGTGAAGATCCGCGCCATCCTTCTCGTGATCCTCATCCTAGCGGCGGTCGTTTCGGTCTACTTCCTCGCGCGGGCGGATGGCCAGGCTCGGGAGATCGGGACGACCTCCACCGCCCTCACCGGCAGCGCGAACACGACCTTCACCTACGACGCGACCCTCCTCCCGAACACCCTGTACAATTCGACCCAGGTAGGGCCGGCCCAGACCACGACGCTGTTCCCGGCGCTGGTGCGTAGCATCAACCTCTCCTACACCTTTGCCTTGAACGTCACCCCGCCCTCTTCGACGGTGGTCATCGCCCACGAAGCACTCGTCGCGAGCACCTCGGCCTGGAACTACACCCTGGTTCCGTCTACGGGCCGCACGACCTCATTCTCCAACGTGACTTCGCTCGCGGTCTCCCAGCACCTGACCTTCAACCTGACCTCGGCGAACCAGCACTTCCAGGAGATCGCGAACGAGACCAAGTACTTCCCCAGCTCGATCAACATCGGGTACTATTCCGATATCTTCTACGTGGTGAGCGGAGGCGGCGTGGAGTCGGGCCACCTTTTCTCGACCTCGTTCAACCTTACGTATACGACCATCCTGCTCACGACCAGCAATCGCACCTTCTCCCAACCCTGGACGTTCAACGTCTCCGGGGTGGCCGCGAACCCCGCTTACGCCCCCGACCTCGACGCGGCCGTGGCGACGACCGTGGTCGTCTTCCTCGGGATCGGGGCGCTCGTCTACCTGTCGCTTTTCCCGCCCGCCATCCTGGCGGCCCGGCCGAGGAGCGAGGAGGCCGAGCTCGAGGCGATCATCGGCCCGTACCGCGATGCCGTCGCCGAGACGCTCTCGCTGCCCCACAAGGAGAACATCGTGGTCATGCACGATTGGATGGACGTAGTCCGGGCCGCCGACATGCTGGGGAAGCCGATCCTCCACCTGAAGAGCGACGCCGAGGGGCGGACCCGCCACATCTTCTACGTCGTGGATGGAGCGATCCAGTACGTCTACCTCCACAACGTCCTCCCCTCAGAAGCCACCCCGCAGAAACCGAAGGGACCCTCCCGGCTCATCGAGTGGCTTCGAGGCCCCTAGTTCACCGGTCCGTCTTCCCGAAGATGGGGAAGCGCTCCGGGTGGTCAGGCCGCTCGGAGATACTGGGCGTAGGTCGCGCCGCATGATCGGCAGTGGAGGACCTGCCAAGTCCCCCGGGCGGTCCGGCCCGGCTCCGAGACGAGGCGGGTCGCCTTCTCATGGCACCACCGGCACGGGTAGCGGACCCCGGGCTCCGCCCGGACGGGGAGCTCGAACGGGGTCTCGGGGGTCGCCCCGCAGTTCCAGCAGGTCCACCCCGAACGCTCTCCCGGGTGGAGCGTCGCCATCCCGCAGGACGGGCATTCCGGGAAGAGCTTCTCGGCGCTTTCCATCGATGGGCCTTCCACCGAATCATTCGGTGGGTCGACCCACCGTCGTTCGGGCGAAGTCCGGTGACGCCGGTCCCCCTCATATTCCTACCCGCGGGGGGCGGCCCGCCCTTCTCGGGGGTCCCCTGAGTACTCCCTTGGAAGCGGGTCGCCGAGTCCCGTGATGTGAGGGGGGATCGGCTGCGTCACGTGGTCGCCCCCGTGGATCCCATTTGGCCTATCAGTTTGTCTGCCGCTTTCGCCACCGAGGAGACCTCCACTGACTCCTCGGCACGCTTCGCCAGCCGCCTCCGCTTCGCCGAGTAGCGCTTCACGTCGGTCTCCTCGTAAAGCACCCCCTTTTTCCAGAGGGCATACACCGTGAACGATAGCCGGTGCGCCACCGCCGTGATCGCCTTCGGGGTCCCCACCCGCTTCTCGAGCGCCTTCAGGAGCAGGAAGAACCGACCCTTCCCCATCTTCCGAATCGCCTGCACCGCCATCTCGAACGCATACGTCAACTGGGGGTTCCCGTGTCGACGCTTCGTGTGCTGAGGGTCCTTCTCCCCGCTCGCCCGGTTCTTCGGGACCAGGCCGCAGTACGCCGCGAACTTCTTGCGGTTCCGGAACCGCCGAATCTCTCCCGCCTCCGCCACGATCGTCAGCGCCAGCGTGTAGTCGAGTCCGGGCACGCTCTGCAGGAGCCGCACCTCGTCCCGGGTGGTGGCCACCTTCGCGAGCTCGGTGGTCAGGTCGTGCTCCTGCCGGGTGTGGAGCGCTCCCTCCTCGAGGAGGAAGACCAATTGCCGCTGGTCCCACGCGTCCGCGAGCTTCACGTCGTCCTTGAGCCAGCGCAACGCCTGCACGCCGAAGATGTCGTCGTACTTCGCCGACTCGTGCTGGAGATGATGCTTGACCAGGAGCGAGCGGACCTGGATCTTCGCCCGCTTGAACTTTTCCACGACCTCGCCGCGGAGCCGCACGAGGGTGCGCAAGCTCTCGATATCGGGGGGCGGAACGTACGCCTCGGGGAAGGTCCCGAGGCGCAGCACCGTCGCCAGCATCAGCGCGTCGTTCTCGTCTGTCTTGGTGTCCCCGAGGAGGGCCTTGAGCTTCTTCGGGTGGGCCATTCGCACGTCGCACCCGCGGGTGCGCAGGTGCTGGAAGCAGGCTTTTCCGGCAGTGGAGGCCTCCAGTCCGAGCCTCACGGGAGTGGTGCCCGCGAGCTTCGCGAGATCCCGGTGGAGCTCGTCGAGCATCTTCGGACAGGTGCGGATCGTCCTCCGCTCGACGAGTTGGCCCCCAGGGTCAAGGACGGCCACCGTGATGGTCTTCTGGTGGACGTCGAGCCCCACGGCGTAGGGCAGGGTGTTCGTCGATGTCGCTTCGTTCGTCGGCATGCTTATGGTTCTCCTCCTCCTTCCTCGCCGGCAGCGGGCCGGCACCGGTGCGCGTGGGGCTCCGACGTGGGCGGTGTTTCATTCCATACTCCCTTACGGGTGCCCGAGCCGGTGTCGGCCCGTTCCCAGAACCCCGCGTCAGAAGCCGGCGCCCAGTCTAAAATGCAGGCTCCACCGTGAGGTGGGCCCATAGTACTACCCGGGCCCCGGGGACCCGAAGACACGCCGCTGGATGCGGCGGGTGGATTTACGACCCGCTTCCCCGGAGTCTACTTCGGCACATTTGAGGTGAGACACGCTCACGCCTCGCCTCGGGCGTACTGCTGAAGGCTCGGCATCCACCAGCGCCCTCGCCGCCAGTAGACCGGGAGATCCGAGATCGCGAACACTCGCTGGAGAACCCGATTTCGGAGTCCCTCGTCGGCCCCGGCCTGCGAGGCGGCTCGCGCGAGGGACAGCCCCACGCGTCCGTCGAACCACCTCCGCACCTTCGGCAGGGTGGGCCGCCGCTCTCCCTTCGGCACCTCTTCGATTCGTATCGCCATCAGGAAGGCATGCGCCAGCGCCACCATCGTCACATGGTGGTGCCAACCCGTCCAGGTCCTCCCTTCGAAGTGATCGAGCCCCAGCTCCTCCTTCATCTGCTGGAACCCCTGCTCGATGGGCCACCGCGCCCGGAACAGCTCCGCCAACTGTCGGAGGCTGGCGCCATCGAACCGCCAGATCAGGTACGCCTTCGTCTCGTTCGAGCGCCGCTCGAATACGAGCCAGCCCCGCTCCCCGGTCGGCTCGAGCGGGCGGTCATGCCGGCGGGGATTCTGACGATAGACCTCGACCCGGATCCGAGCGAGTTCAATCCTCAGGGGACCCTTGGTACCATCGGCCCAACGAACCGTTCGCCAAGAGGAATCCGGGAGCTCCTTCGCCAACTCTCTCGGATAGACGGCCCGCCCCCGCAGCGGACGCTCGTCCTCCCCAATCGGCATGACCTTGATCACGCCGAGCTGGATGCCGACGGCATAGGGTTCCCCTCGTCCCCGGAGGGCGGCCCGAAACTCGTGGCGAGTTCCGTAGTCGGCATCGGCCAAGACAGCCCGATGGGGGACGTTCAGCTCCCGAGCCCGATCGATGAGTGCGAGGCCGATTCGCCACTTCTCCGCGAACTCGACATAGGGAGGGACCCGAGCAGCGATCCGCCGCCTTGGTGCCTCCGCCCAGTCCTTCGGCAGGTAGAGGCGCAGGCCGAGGGAATATCCGAGGAGATCGGCATGGCGGTGGGAGTCCGGAAGGACGTAGTAGAGGCTGACCCCGACTTGGCAGTTGGCGTTCTTGCCGAGGGCACCACACCACTGGTGGCCGACCCCGACGGAGGCCGTCCCCTGCTTGGGAAAGCCGGTATCATCGAGAGAAAGGACCCCTCGGGGTGAGGCGAGGCGCGCACCCATGACCTCGATGAGCCGCCGCTGGACGAGGTCTGGATTCCACGGAGAGTCAGTGATGAAGTTCTGGAACTGATCGGAAGAACGGCTCGGGAGACGACGGGCCATCGGCTCCATCGACTTGCGCTCGCCGGGGAGCAAGAGGCCGGTAAGGTAGGCCCGGGCGTTGCGGCGGGCGGCCTCGGCCCGGACCCCGATCTCGAGGAGATCCTCGAACGGCTCGAAGAAGTGGATCAACCGTTCGTCCCAGAACCCGGCATCGGTCGAACGCGGCACCTGGAAGGGTCGCTCGAGGGGGAATGAGTCTACCGACCTCCAGTGGAAGCCACGGGTTCAAAGTGCCGAAGTAGGACCAGGCGACGGCCGTTAGAACCGCGGGTTCCCAGGCGGCGAACCGGATCTTCGGCTCCAAGGTCGCGCGCTCCGCGGCCTGAGGAAGGCTCTCCTTCAAACGACGGACGACCTCGACGTGCGCTTCCGGCGGGAGCATCGACCGCCCGAAGGCGAGCCGCTCCCAACGGGCGATCCGCTCCTCCGGGGTCATCTTCACCCGTTCGGGTCGCTCCACCGAGCGGACTTCGCGAGGGCGCGCCGCGCGGCTGAGCTCTTCGAGGGAATGGGAGTACCCGGGGCGCCCTCTGGGGCAGCGAGTAGCCGAGCTCCGCCGCGATCTCCCGGTACCGGCTCCGCATCCGTATCCGATCGCCGGCCCCTCGCCCCTCGTTCCATTCCGGCAAGGCGACAACGACGGTCCTTCGAGCGACCCGGCCGAGTTCCCGAAGGGCGGGCCAGGGGTCGGGGAGTAGCTGGAGGACGTGGGCCATGAAGGCCGCGTCGATCGATCGGTCCTGGAACGGGAGCCTCTGAAGGTCGGCCCTCACGAGGGATCGGATCCCCTTGCCCTGGGCCCGTCGCATCATCTCGATCGAAAGGTCGATCCCGATCATCTCGAACCCACGCTTGGAAAGGGGGACCGCGAAGCGACCGGTCCCGATCCCTGCGTCCAGCACCGTCCGGCAGGCCCCGAGGAGGTCTGAGATCGCGTCGAGCTCCGCGGGAACCGGGGCCGGACGGGTCTCGTCATAGAACGGGGCGATATCGTCGAATTCGACCCGGGCGGGCACACCCCGCCCAGGCCGAAAGGGGGCTTAGGCCTGTTCGGCCTCCGTCCCGTCGAAAACCTGGGGCATCGCGATTGGTGTGGGCGGGTTGACCTCGCTGGTGGCGTGACGGGCTCGAATGGCTTCCCCAGGAACTCGTCGCACGGAAAACGGGAGAGGGTGCCCCGCCGAAACACCTTCTTCTCTGGACGGCACGAGCGCTGCGGCCGTCGCGGAAACCCCCGATCGCAGAAGATCGCTCAGGAGGGAGGAGTGGGCCGTGTTGCCTTCCCGGATGCTTGGGTCGGCCCGCCCCTCGGCCGATGCACGGACTTCGGGGCAAACTTCCGACCGCTGCGGTCGGGAATGGGTTGACTTGAGAGACGCGGTCGGCTCTAGGGCTCCTGGGGCGGGAGCTCGGGCTCCGCCCACTCCTCCGCCTCAGCGTCCATCGGCTCTTCAGCGGCCGCGGGGGCCGCCGGCGGTGGGGCCGCCTTCGGCGCCATCCGAGCCGCCGACGCCCCCTTGCCTTCGTCCGCCGAACCCCGTCGCCGCGACATCACGAACGCGATCACGAGACCGACCACGAGCAGCAGCGCGAGCAGTCCGATCGCGATCGGCGCTCCCTGCAGCTGGTCCGTCGTCTTCGTCGCCGTGTAGTGCGGCACGAACGTCGCCGTCAGCGTCACCGGCCCGCTCATCGCCGGCAGACTGTACGTCGCCGACGTCGAGTTCGACACCCCGGGCGACACCGTCGTAAAGTTCGCGAACACCCACGGCGCCTGCCCGGGCAACGTCCCGTTCGGCGTCGCCGTCAGCGTGGGCGACTGGCCCGACGCCACCCACTCCGTCGACGGCGAGACCGTCCCGTTCCCCGAGACCTCTACCGTCAGCAGATACTCCGTTGCGAACGTCACGCTCGCCGAGAGGTTCGCTCCGCTCACCGGCTCCGCGACCGTGTACACCGCCGCTCCGTTCGGCACGTAGCGGACCCCGGAGGACCCATACACCGTCGGCACGCTCAGCGTGTACGTCCCGTTCGACAGCTCCGAGAGCGTCAGCGACGGCGTCGAGCCGGTACTGACCCATCGACCCGACCGTCGCGTTCCACGCCGCGCTCGCGGGTAGGCCCGTCTCCGTCACCGTGATCGTGTAGTACTGGGTCGTCGGCGGCGGGTTCACCACGAATTGCGCGATCTCATTGATCGGCCCCGTGCTCGCCGTCACCGGCGCCGTCGGGTCCGTCCCCGAGTAGCTCCCGGGACCCGTCCCGTTCCACGTTACGAAGTGATACCCCGCCTGCGGCATCGCCACTAGGGTCTCCGTGTCCCCGGACGATAGCCAGGCCCCGCTCGTCGCTCCCCCGATCGTCCCGCCCGCCGTCGCCGCGAGGGTGAGGAGATACTCCGGCGAGTACGTCACCGTCACCGTCCCGTTCGACGCCACCAGCACCGGCCCCGTCGCCGCGCCGAAGCTCGTCGTGATCACCGACGCCACGTACCGGTAGTTCACCGTCGGGCTCGAATACGCGATCGGCGCCGCGATCGTGTGGTCCCCGGTCGATACGTTCGTCACCGCGAACGTCCCGATCCCCGAGTACGTCACCCCGTCGATCGACACCGAGTAGTTCTGACCCGCCGGCAGCCCCGACCCCTGGACGTCGAGCGTCCACGTCGGCGCCGCCTTCGGACGGAACACCGCGAACTCGCTCACCGCTCCGCTCGGGTGCACCTGGATCGTCGCGAGCTTCGAACTCGTCGAGCCGCTCCCCGTGCCCACCCAGCTCACGAACGTGTGGTTCGAATCGGGCTTCGCCGTGAGGCTGATCGCGCTCCCGCTCGCCACGTACCGGCTCGAGCCGACCACCGTTCCGCCGGCGGTCGAGGCCACCGTCACGTAGTACGAGGGCTCGTACGTCACGTTCACCGTGACCGGACCGGTCGCCGTCAGCGACTGCTGCCACGGCGGCAGCGCCGAGGTCGTCGAGTTGATCGAGTCCACCGTCACGTTGACCGAGCTCACGTAGTACTCCGTCCCGTTCGAGAGCGAGACGTCCGAGCCGTTCAGCGAGTACACGTCCCCGCCCTTCATCGTGAGCGAGATCGGGATCGTCGACTGCGGCCCCGGTGGGGCCGTGATCTGGCTACTCGTCGATGTCGTTGTGTCGGTCGTGGTCAAGGTCCAGCCCGTCCCCTCTGGTAATCCGTACTCGGACACCGTCGCCGGGAACGTGAAGCCCGCGAGGCTCTGCTTCGTGAACGTCACCGTGATCCCCGAGAAGTCCGGCATCGTGACCGTCGCGTTCGTCGTCCCGACCCAGTAGAGGCCCGTCCCCGGGATCGGGATCGTCAGCGCGTTCACGTTGTACGTCGACCCGTCGATGAGCTGAATCGAGAGCGAGCTCCCGGCGGATTGCTTCGTCACCGTCGGGCTACTGCCGCTCGAGAGCTGGACCCCCCACTTCGTCCCCGTCGGGAGGCCGTGCTCGCTCACCGTGAGCGGCACAGGTACGCCTCCGGCACTGCCCGTCGAACCCAGATATGGGTTCCCGGTGTAGCAGTAGGTGTAGTTGTAGTAGTACGGGCCGTAGGTGTACCCCGAGCTCGGCAGGCCCTCGACGTACCCTTCCGCGTAGCTCCCGGCACAGTATCCGCTGATGTTCCAGTCGATCGTCTCGTTGACCGCCCCCGTCGGGACGACGGTGATCGATGTCGACGTCGTGGTGACCGAACCCGAACCGTTCCCGAGCCAGGCCTGCGGCGTTAGCTCCAAGAAGTAGTTGTTGTCGCAATAGAGGAAGATCTCCCAGAGGTAGACCGTGGAGGCGAGGTAGGCGGACCCCCACGACGCCGGCGCCGTGAACACCCCGGCGCCCCCACACATCGTGTCGAGCGGGCTCCAGTACGATGGGTCCAGGGTGTACGGCTGCCCCACGGGCAACCAGGTCTTCTGGCCGTAGGTGATGTTGGTCACCGCGCCGGTCGTCGCGTTCGTGTGCGAGACATAGGCGTTGATGCACCCGTTCCCGAGGAACTCGTATTCGTAGATGTACTCGTAGCCCGGGCTGACGTAATTGTACGGATAGATGTAGCTCGTGCACATCAGGTTCGCCGTGGTGCTCGAGGTCGCCCCGGGAGGGGGTGTGGAGCACGTCGTGTACTGGCAGTTGTACGGGTTGAGGGCGTTCGGGCTCGGTCCCGGAGGCGGCGTGAAGAGCGGGCAACCCTGGTAGGAGGCCCGGCAGTTGTGCCCCGCGAGCCACGTCGGGGTGAGCCCGATCGTCAGCGGTACCAGCTCGGTGAAGCGGAACTTCACGAGCGGCGTTTGCGCGGCCGTGAACGTGTACGGCGTGATGACGCTCGCCACACCGCCCACATACTCCGAGCTTCCCTGCCAGAGTCCCGGCGCCGATGCGTTGAACACGACCGGCACGTTCAGCGGAACGTTCGTGATCGTGATGTTCGCCGATCCATTCCCCGTGAAGAAGCCGCCCATGAACTCAAGCCCCCACGTGTCGTTCGCCGGCACCGTCTGGGCCGCCGAGAACGTCTCCGACACGCCGGGCGCCGGCGACAACGTCGAGAGCGTCACGTCCGAGGTGCCCCAGAGCGTCCAGGTCGGCGACCCGCCGACCCCCGAGAAGCTCCCGCACTGGTTGAGCGCCACCGGCTTCGCCGGGTTCCAGGACGGGCAGCTCGCCGCGTCCCACGCGTAGAGGAACGTCGATCCAATCGCGAGCGTCGCCTCGTACTCGCCCGTCAGGAACGGCTTCCAGCTCCCCGATGTCCCGTTCGTGGTGATCGCCCCGTTCAGCACCCAAGGCGCTGACCAACGGGTCCCGTTGTTCGAGGTGTTGAGCGCGATCGTCTCTTCCGCCCCGCAGTATCCGGAGACGCAGGCGCTGCCGTTGTAGACCGTCGCTTCAAGCCCGAGGTTCGAGCCGAACTTTGGTGTGGAGGCGATATCGAGGATCTGGGTCGAGTTCGGTAGTCCTCCCCACAAGCGGCTCGTCTCGAAGATCGACTGTTCGCTCACGGTCGTCTCCGCCGTGAACGCGGCCCCGGTCGTGGAGGAGGTGTAGAAGTACAGGTCGGGGGTCACCGACCCGCTTGGGATCACGATCCCGTTCGATCCGCTGTTCGTCAGGACCCCCGCCACGAAGGCGAGGTCGAGGACCTTGTACGTGCTGCCCCAAGAAAGGAGCGGGGCCGGGTTGAAGAACGGCCCGAAGGTCTCATTGAGCCGGACCCCGCCCGCCACCGTCAGGGTCGAGAAGCTCGTGCCGTTGTAGGTCGAGCTCGCCACGACCACCGACCCGGTGTAGGGCGTACCGGAGGAGCCGAGGCCGCTGCAGCCCGCCGAATAACCGCAATAGGTGATCCCCGTGACGTAGCTCACAAAGAGCTCCCCGTTCGAGGGGTCCACCAATACGTTCGGGTTCGCCGAATACGTGCTCGCCGACCCGAGCGTGATCGTTGGGCTCCATGACTTCCCGCCCGTCGTCGACACCACCATCGCCACGTGGCTCACCACCGTCGGCGTCACGACCGTCCCCAGGCTCATCCACGTCAGGTAGATCGTGTTCCCATACGCCGTCACGCTCGGTCGCGTCGGCATGAACGACACCGTCAGCGACGGGTCCGGCTTCGACACGTTCACCACCTTCGGCAGCGTCCACGTCGACCCTCCGTTCGTGCTCTCCGACACCACCAGCCGCGACGGCGGCGGCGCGCTCGCGTTCACATTAGGCGGGATGAACGGCGCGCTCGCATTGTATTGGACATACGCGAGCACCAGCGTCCCGCTCCCCAGGCTCGTGATCGACGGGTCCCACGCGCTCGGATACTTCGTCGCGTTCGTGCAATCGGGGGTCCCGAGATACACCGGCGTCGTCCAGCTCGTCCCCCCGTTCGTCGAGTCCGAGAACGCGATCTCGCTCGTCGACGCCGGCCGCGCCGGCGTGCAACTCGCCGCTCCCGAGGGCGCGCTCGTCGTGTACGTCGTGTACGCCATCACGAGCTCGCCCGTGGGCGTCTCGTTCAGCGTCACGTCGTTCGACGCGTTCACCGTCGGCTGCACGTACGTCGACCCGGACCCCGTGAAGCTCGCCGGGGCCTTGCACGCCCCGGCCGAAAGCGGCACCGAGCACGGCCGCGACGCAAGCGTCGGCAACGCCGTCGGCGTCGAATCGTAGAACTGGCCCTGGCCCACCACCGCGGGACACCACGTGCTCGCCCCGCAGGGTCCGTTCGGCTGGCTCGCCACGGTGAGCCCGGCCGAGGTCGCCGGAGCTCCCGGCGTTCCGATCGGACCCGGCGTCACGTGCGACGTCGGGCTCATCGCCCCGGGAAGGGCCGCCCCGAGGCCGGCCCAGGCCCCGATGATCATCCCGAGGACGATCCCCACCGAGAGCATCCGGACCTTCCAGCTCCCGCTTCGGAACCCGTTCGTCATTCCCCGTGCTCCGCTCATGATCCCGTTCATTCCTTTCATTGGTCCGCCCCCGGATTGTCCATCGGCTCCTCGGCGCTCACTTCCGAGATCGACGGCGCGCTCGCCTCCCGATCCCCATACGTGCCTGCGCCCGACCCGAACTCCGACACGCTCGACGTGGGCGACTCGCGGTCCATCCCGCCGCCGCCACCCGCCTTCCGACGCCGGAAGACCATCAGGCCCAGCACCATCCCCACCACGAAGCCCACCGCCGCCAGGATCAGCCACGACGGCGTGCTCGCGAAGAACCCGCCGTTCGTCACCGTCGCCGGCGCCGGGGGCTCGAACTCCGCCACCTCACGGATCGGTCCGCCCACCGTGATCGACTGCGTCGGCGAGTCCCCCGTGTACGCTCCGCTCGTCGACGAGCCGTTCCCGACCCATCCCACGAACACCGCGTTCCCCGAGGCATTCGCCGTCAGCACGAGCACCGTCCGGGCCCCATACCATCCGTTCAGCGAGGCCGCCGCGCTCGAGCTCCCTTGCGTCACCGACGCCGTTCCCAGCGCCGACGACTCGATGCTCACCCAGTACCTGCGTCGTGTAGGAGAGGCGCACCGTCGCGTTCTGCCCCGATACCGTCACCGTCGGCGGCGGCGCCACCGCCACGTAGCGCGTCAGTCCGTCCGGACCATACGCGATCGCCGTCTTCAGCGTGTACGTCCCGTTGCCGAGGCCCGTCGCGTTGAGCGTGCTCGCCACGCTCGAGAACTGCCAGCTCTCCGTCGTGTTCGCCACCGTCAGCGTCCACGTCGTTCCCGCCTCGACCGGCGTCGCCAGCACGAACTCCACCGTGTACGTCGGCGGCATATGGTAGGGGATCTTCTCGAACACCGCCACCTCCGTCACCGTTCCCGTCACCTGGAACTGGATCGAACTCGACGTGCTCGACACGGCCCCCGATCCCGTTCCGTTCCAGCCCAGGAACTTGTACCCCGTGTCCTTCGTCGCGATCGCCGCCACCGTCCCGTTCGCCGACTCCCAGAACGGTGCCGTCCCGACCCGCAGCGATCCCGCCGATCCCGTCACCGTTCCGCCCGGCGTCGTCGCCAGCGTCACCTGATACTGCGTGCTCCACGTGATCGAATACGTCGTCGCTCCCGAAGCGTTCGCCCACACGCTCGTCGGAACCTGCCCGGGCACGTAGCGCGTCCCGGCCGTCCCGTTCGCATACGCGTCCCCGACCCCGAACTTGTACGTCCCGATCCCGCCCGCCGCGTTGTGCGCGTACAGCCCCGACACCGTCAGCGTCGGCGTGCTCGACGAATATTGCACCCCGCCCAGCGAGATCGTCCACCAGACCCCGCCCGGCAGGTTCTTCGACACGAACGTGATGCTGTAGCGCGCGAGCGGCTGCAAGCCGAACGCCGCCCCTTCCACGATCGGACCGTTCACCGTCAGCGTCGCCGTGTACTGCGACCCGGTCAGCGTTCCGTTCCCCGTGTAGGATCCCGTGCCCACGCCCGTGAACCCGAGGAACTCATACCCGTTCGCCGCCGTCGCCGTCACCGTCACTGTGGCCCCGGACTTGAAGTAGGCGTTCGTCCCGCTCCCGGCCTTCCCAGCGCCCAGCGCGATCGTCCCGCCGCCCGAGGAGCTCGTCCCCACCCGGTACGACGGCTCGAACGACAGCGCATACGTCGTCTGCGTCGCGAAATCCACGCTCGCCGCGTTCACCGGCGAGAACTCGGTGGTTCCCACCGACGAGTTCACGGCCCAGGAATGCACCGTGTAGTACCCCGGCCGCGCTGTGGTGTTCACGTACGGGATCGACGAGGTGTAGACCGTCCCGTTGAACTCGACTGCCCACGCGATCCCCGTCGTCAGGTTGAGCGCGTGGATCGAGATCGCCCGCGATGGCGCCGCGAGGTCCACGTAGCTCGTGAACGTCAGGTTCACGATCACGTCCGATGGGATCGTCACCGTCAGCGGAGCGGCATAGTCCTCCCATCCCGCCGTCGCCCCCGACGCGCTCCCGTTCGTCAGTTGATCGACGCCCGGCGGCACGCTCGAGACGAGCACCGCGTTCGGCGAGACGGCGCTATACGCCGTCGTCCCGAGATCGAAGCTATACGGGGTGCCGCTCGGCAGTCCCTGTGGTTCCACCTCGATCGGATATCCGGGAATCGAGGTGCCCCCGCCCGTGCTGACCGCCGGCAGGTTCCACTCGGTCTCGTTGATCGGGTTGTTCACTGTGATCGGGCCGCCCCCATCGCAGTACCTGGGGGGCGTAGTTGTAGTAGCACTCGTACGGGATGAAGATCGCGTAGTAGTAGTAGTCGTAGTAGCCGAGCGGGCACTCGGTCGAGCTCACGCACCCGGTCTCATACAACCCGTTGTAGGCCCCGACCCCCGTCCCGTTGTAGTAGTCTGGATACTGCGGAGAGTTCGAGACGAAGCCGGTACTGGTAGTAGTACTCCTCCGAGGAGGTGATCGTGAACCCACCGGGCAGCCAGATGCCCACGGTGGAATCGACCGTGCACGTCGTCCCGATGTTCTCCAAGGTGTACGGAGCGGCGCAGCTCGAGTAGGAGCTGTAGTGGTAGAGATTGCAGTTCGAGCTGATCGATGAGGCCTCGCAGACGACGTAGTTATCGACGTACGTCACCTCGTAGTAGCCGCGCGTCGTCGAGTAGGAGTAGAGGTATTCGTAATCCTCGACCTCGGAGAGATAGAAAGTCGGCTCGATCTCGGTGATGTTGAACCCGATGTTCTCCAAGAAGTAGCACCCGACCTGGTAGGTGTACCCGCACTCACTCTGATAGCCGCTCGGGGCCGTGTTCGCGGGGGCGGTGCTACAGGTGTACCCGGGGATCGGCAGGCACTCGTAGATGTAGTTGTAGATCTCCGCCTCGATGATGCAATAGCTCGAGGTGCTCGGGCACGACGTCGCCCCGTAGGATGGCGCAATGGACTGGTTGAAGTAGTAGAGGATCGAGTAGAACAGCGTCAGCGTCGACGCGGAGAAATACACCGCCGTCGCCGGGACCGTCGTCTGGCTGATCTGCTCCCCCCACGTGTTCCCGCCCTGGAGCGGCAGTAGCTTCTGGAACACCGTGATCCCCTTCGGGATGTTCACCACGAGGATGCTCGTCGCGTTCGACGTCACCACTTGGTTGTCGAACTCGATCGACCAGTTCGTCCCGTACGGTAGCCCGCTCTGCAGGATCGTCAGGCCGATCACCTGCGACCATCCCGGTTGCCCCAGCGCCGCCACCGTCAGGCTCGTCGCATACGTGTAGTTCTGCGCGTAGTATCCCGCCCGACTCACCACCGTCGACAGCGGGTTCTGCGCCTGCGCATACCCGATCAGCGGAACCCCATACCCCGAGAACGAAAGCGAGCTCGTGTACCCCGTGAACGAGCTCCCCGTGAAGTTCGTGAGCCGTCCCGTCGAGATCGACGTCCACGTGATCGGCGCCGCCGATCCCCACGTCAGGCCCGCCGAGCTCCCCGAGATCGTCGCCTCGTCCGCCCACTGCGACAGCGAGTTGTCGAACGGACCCGGATACGCCTTCCCCACCCCGCTCGTCGTCACCGTCTCGTTGTCCTCGGAATAGGAGAGGTACAGCTTCGAACCCTGCACCCCGACCGCCGCGCGATAGTAGTTCGACGTGTTCCCCGTGAACGACGTCGCCCCGCCGCCCCAGTTCGGAGCCGCCACCACGCCGCCCGTAAAGCTCGCCCCGTTGTTCGAGCTCCCGGACACTCCGACCGCCGACCACCGCCACCACAGCTTCGTCAGCACCGTCGCCGTGTTGTTGATCGTCCCGGACCAGCCCACGAACAGCTTCCCGCCCGTCCCGTCGAACGATACCGACGTGTCCGGACTCGACTGGAAGTAATACGAAAGGCACGGCCCCGTGTAGCACGTCGTCTCACCGAGGAACGATCCCGTCGTGTTCGCCACCGGGTCGGAGAGAACGCCCAGCGACGCCACGCTCGGCGTGCTCCACGAAGCCCCGTTCGACGAAGTGACCACGACCACCTGCGACCCGTACTTGAGGCACGTCGACTTCACCGGCACCCCGGACCACGCCACGCACGATCGGTCCGTCGCATACGCCACCGCGATCTCCCCCGTCGCGCTCACCGCGATCGACGGGTTCATCGCGTTCCAGTCGTTCGTCTTGTTCAGCCCCGGCAGCGTCACCGGCGCCGACCACGACCCCGGCGAACCCCCGCTCGTCGAATAGATGAACTTCACCGCGATCGGCAGCACCCCGCCCGCGATCGCACTCGACGAGTTCGCGATGTTCTCATACACCACGTACACATCGCTCCCCGACACCGCCACCGCCGGCCGCGCCAGGTTCCCGCTCCCATCGAGCGTCTGCACGCTCGAGAACGTCACGCCCGATGAGTCCGAGATCACGAACCCCAGCGCGTCCGCCGTCCGAACCCCAAAGTCCGCCGGCGACCCCGACGAGTTCTCCAGGATGAACGCCCCATACACGTCCCCGGCCGCGTTCGCCGCGAACGACGGCTCGATCGCGTTCAGATACTGGCACGTCACCCCGCCGATCAGCACCGTGTGGTAGAACGTCGTCCCGTTGTTGCTCGATAGCCCGAACGCCACCCGAGCGTTCGTGTTCGCCGCCGACCCCAGGCACGTCGTGTTCGTCGACGTCGTGTACACCCCGTACCCCAGCCCCACGATGTCGCCCGGCAGCGGGACCACCGACGGGTTCTGCGCCTGCGGGTAGCACGTCGAGGAGTAGAACGGCGAGTTGTTCGTCGTCGCGCAGATGCTCTCCGACGTCGGCAGCACCTCCACCGTCGAGTTCATCGCCACGTAGAGATCCGGCTGCACCGCCGGGTTCACCTGCAGGGCGAGCGTCTTCGTCGTCGAGTTCCCCGTCGGGTCCGACACCGTCACCCCGACCGTGAACGCCCCCTGCTGGGAAGGCGAGCACACGATGTGCGACGTGTTCGCGGAGACGCATCCCGCGGGCAGTCCCGTGTACGTGTAGATCGGATACCCGGCCGTCGGGACCCCGCCCACCACGGCCCCCTCGAACCCTCGGGTCGACACCGTGAACGACGTCACGTAGAACTCATACGTCGGGTTCGGCGAAGCCGCGAACGCCGTCACCGTGAGCGGGTTCACCGTCAGCGTCGTCGTCGCCGTGCTGATGTCCCCGGCCGAGTCCGTCGCCGTTACCGTCACCGGGAACGATCCGGCGACCCGGGCGAGGCACGGCAGCGACGCCGTGTTCGCGCTCACGCACCCCGGCGAGGCCGTCGGCAGACCCGTGTAGGAGTAGGTGACCGGGCCCGTCGTCCCCGTCGTCGACACCGTGAACGTCGTCGACTCCCCCGTGTAGATCGGGTTCGGCGACACCGTGAACGTCGACACCCGCACCGGCGTCACCGTGAAGCTCACCGTCTGGGAGTTGTACGCCCCACCCGAGTCCGTCCCGGTCAGGGTCACCGGGAAGGTCCCGGCGACCGTCGGCGTGCACGACATCGCCTTGACGTTCGAGCTCGAGCAGCCCGCCGGGAGGCCCGTCCACACCCAGTTGACCGTCCCGGACTCCCCGGCGTAGTTCGCCGAGAACGTCGCGGTGGAGCCGAGCGGCACGGTTGCCGGGGTCTCCGTGAAGGATGTGATCGTCATTCCCTGGACCCGGAGCGCGATGGCGTTCTTCGTCACGTTCCCGCCCGCGTCGGTGACCGTAAGGATGATCGTGAAGTTCCCCGTCGCCGTGGGAACGCAGCTGAGGGTGGAGGCGTTCGCCGACGAGCAACCCGTCGGCAGTCCGCTATAACTGTAGGCATATCCGGACGGGGAGAACTGCTGGCCCCCGGAAACCGACACCGAAATCGTGGTTCCATTGCTCACAAATGCCGGACTAGGATTCGCGGCGTACGAGGAGATGGTGAGGGGAGTCCACAAGAGCGCCGCTGGGACGAGCCCCGCGTGGGCCGTGACAGGCGCGACCGCCGAAGGTGATGTCCCAGGGAGGCTGAGCGTAAAGCCCCCCACTGCAATGAACAGAACCAAGATGGTCCAATAGGCCGTTCGGCTAGGTCTCGGCGCAGCGCCACCCTCAGAGGCGGGCATGCGCCGCCCACGCGGATTCCGTGTTAAATACCTTTGTAAAGCGGCAAGCCGCCGACCTACTATGTCAGGAACAGAACGCCGTCAAGAAGAGGCAATCCGGAATGCCACGATGCAGTATGCTGACCGTTGCAAGCTGTGACAACTCCCGCCCCTTCGGCGCGTGGCGCAACAGGCTCGCCAGGGCTGCTATCGGGAGCGTCGGCCAGGGACCGCGGGAAGATTATCGGCCGGGGTGGTGAGTAGTCCCACCGCGGGCTCCCGGAGGTCTGGCGGAGGCAGAAGCGCCATCTGCGCGCGTTGCGCCGCCCAGAAAGCGTACGCCGCGATGCTCAAGGCCGCGTGGTGGTGGGCGCCCCGCCACTGTCGACCCTCGAAGTGAGAGAGCCCGTATTCGTCGTTGAGCTCCCGCTGGTCGCGCTCGACCCGAAAGGCGAGCTTTGCGAGTCCGACGAGCCGACCGAGGGTCTCGGTTTCGGGCAACGTCGAAAGCCAGAACCGGAGGGGAGCCTCAGTTTCGACCGGCGGACGCTCGATAAGCAACGTCGCCCCTTCCTCGGAGGTTCCTCGGGCGGAGGAGGCTCACCGGCAGGCCAACCCGTTGTCGGGCGAAGCTGGACCAGTGGCGAAGGCCCTTCGCATCCCTCCAAGGGACCGTGCTCCAGGAAGCCGCCGGAAGAGCCTGGGCGATACGGAGAATCGAGCGGGAGGTTCCCCCGGAAGCGGCGTCCTCGGTCGGCGACGGGATCTCGATCGCCACCAACCGTCGGTTGGGGGATATCTCCACCAGGTAGGGGAGGCCCCGCTTCGACAACCCCGTGAGGAACCGATCGATCTGCCCAAGGATCGGGCCGGCGCAGACGGGAGCCTTTGGCACCCCCTCCCCGAGGAGCCGGTCGATCTCATCGAGCGCGATCTGGCCCGGCGTTCGATATCGGATCGAACCCGGTATCCGGGCCGAGTGGCGGAGCGACCCCGGGCCCGTCCAGCTAGGGGGAAGGTAGAGTCGCCAAGCGACCGGAAGACTGAGCAGAGGATGGGCGAGGGAGATGGTCACGGCCAGCTGGCCGTTCGCCGGGGGCCCCCCGTCGCCGAGAGATTGACGGGCCACCCCGACGGAACTCAGGCCCTTCTTTCGCTGGCCCGTGAGGGTGACCGCCCAGGCGCTCGGACCCCCGACCTCGGCCAGGACCGAGAGGACCTCCTCACGGGCGACCCGGAGCACCGCGGATTCGTCCCAATCAGATTGGGTCATGAAGTGGTGGAGCGATTGATGGCGGGCCGAAGTCCGGATCGGGTCGAGCCGCTCGGCGATCGGCGCGATCGTCTTCCGTTCCCCCGGGAGCGCGAGCCCGCCGAGGTAGGAACGGAGCGGTTGGCCGCGGTTGGCCCGTCCGAGCGCTTCGGCCAAACGGTCGACGTACTCCGAGTAGGATGGAGGCATCGTGTCGAGGAACGCGGGAGGCCGGTCCACGACCGGTCTCCGGATGGGTTCCTCCCATTAAGGGTGGTGGCAGGTTATCCGTCGCGTTCTTGCGCGGCCCTTGCGGCGCGGGCTGTGGCCCCCTGCCCGCGAGGCGGTACGGACTGCTCCCGGTACAGGTACGGGAGCTCCGGGTATCCCGCCCGGCGGGTCGCATGCGATCGCGCCCAGCTCGGAATGCCCCACTTCGCTGAGCGCTCGCGCGCTCCCCCGCGGACTCTGGGGCCCTCCGGTGGCTCGGATCTGGGGAGAGCGGTCTATCCGGAAGGCTTCGGTGCGGTGCTTGAGGCACCGCACTCGGGACAGAACTTCGTTTCGGCCGGAACCGATTTCCCGCACGAAGGGCAGATTCGCACGGCTTTGGCCGCCAGCGCGACCGAGCGGGGCGGCAGGCGCCGGGCCACGATGATTGCGGTCACGAGCGTGCTCACGGCGGTGATCACGATCAAGATGAACAAGACGACCGCGCCGATGAGGACCAGCGACAGGATCGAACCGAGGCTCGATAGGAATGGGATCGAGAAGTTCCCGGAACCGTTCCCGTTGTTCCCGCTATTATTGTTCTTATTGTTGTTCCCGTTCGAGTTCACTGAGAGCGATTGCGACGGGGAGCTCTGGGTCTCTGCGGGCGGGCCCAACGAGTCGGTCACGGAGAGCGTGACCTGGGAGCTGCCCGTCTGGTCCGGCGTGCACTTGAACGACGAGGATCCGGCCGAGGGCTCGTTCGAGGGACCGGACCCGGAACAGCCGTTCGGCAGCCCGTTCCAGTTGAGGGTGTACGGCGCGACCCCGCCGGTGATAGAGAAATCGACGGTGAGGGACTGACCGGAATTCAGCGAAGAGGGATTGAGCTGGAGCCCGACCGAGAGCGCCGCCACGACCGAAAGGCTGAACGAAGCGGAGCCGCTCGCGGAACTGTTCGTCACACCCAGCATGACGTTGTAGGTTCCGGCGGAACCCGGATTGCAACTGAACCCGAAGGGGCTCGACGAGGTGGACGGCGGAGCCGACCCAGAACAGGATCCCGGCAATCCGGACCAGGAGAGCGAGAACGGACCTCCGGTCGATGGGCTGACGGTGCCGGAGAAGGAGGTCGAGCCTCCGACCACCACCGTCGAGGGGTTAGCCGAGAGCGTTACCGTGAGGCCCGATAGGGGCCGAGCCCCGGCCGCCAAGGCCGGATTGCCGGATCCGGTCACCCTCGGCAGAGCCACGCTCGAGGGTTCCCCGGCCGGCCAGGCCGGGCCGCCGCCGGGATGGCCCACGATCGGAACGGCCGCGATCAGAAGTCCGGGAAGGACGGTCGCGAGGAGTACCGAGGACGGTCAAGCGCCCTGGGGGTTTGGTCCGGGCCGCACATGGAGATTGGAGGGGGGCCATGGGGTCTTTAGCTTCGGTGGAGAGGATGAACCTTTGGCTGGAACGGCTCGGGCTCGGCCGAACGAGTTCGGCTCCCGGGGAGCCACTCTAGTAGTAGGTTTCCGAGTCACGGTGCCCTCGGATCCGGGTTCAACGCGGCCGACCCGGTGGACCCGATTCCGGGAAGCGGCCGTCGAGCGGCACTTCCGTCACCGGTCGGCCCGAAGCGGCCCGGCCTGCGCCCACCCCCTCCCCTGCGGGGAGGCGGCGGACCGTGGCGAGCGCGCTCACGGCCGCTCCACGCCCGCCACGGCTTAATGGTCGGCCGGCTCGGGAGGTCGAGGCCGTTCCGGGGTGCGTCCGTTCGACCGATGGCGCTGAAGGGACTCCTGCTCGCCGGCGGACACGGAACGCGGCTGCGCCCGCTCACCTTCACGGGGAACAAGCACATGATCCCCATCGCGAACCAGCCGATGCTCTACTACGGCTTGCGCCATCTCCAAGAGGCGGGGATCCGCGACGTCGGGATCATCCTCGGACCGATCACCGAGGGGATCCGCGAGGCGGTGGGCGACGGTGAGCGGTTCGGCCTCCGGATCCAGGTACATCGTGCAGGGCGAACCGAAGGGGCTCGCCCACGCGGTCCTCGTCGCGCGGGAGTTCCTGGGAGAGGACCCGTTCCTGATGTACCTCGGGGACAATCTGCTCGAGCAGGGACCGGGCGCCTTCCTCAAGGCGTTCGGGGAGGGCCATCCGTCGGCGGTGATCGGCGCGGTCCCCGTCGATCAGCCCAGCCACTACGGCGTCGTGGAGCTCGATAAGGCCGGCGGCATCGCCTCGATCGCTGAGAAGCCCGAGCACCCCCGCTCGAACCTCGCCATCGTGGGGGTCTACCTCTTCACGCCCGAGGTCCACGAGGTGATCGCCCAATTGAAGCCGTCCAGGCGGGGCGAGCTCGAGATCACCGACGCCATCCGGGCCCTCAACGACCGGACCGGTCGGGTCCGCGTGGTCCGGCTCTCGGGCTGGTGGAAGGACACCGGCCAGGTCCGGGACATCCTCGTCGCGAACGAGCAAGTCCTCTCGACCCGGCCCCCGAGCTTCTTCACGAACGACGCCGAGGTCCGTCCGGGGGCCCGCGTGATCGGAGCCGTGGGGGCGGGCCCGGGGACGGTCATCGAGGAGGGGGCGACGGTGGAGGGACCCACCATCTTGGGCGCCCGCGTCCACGTCGGTCCCGGAGCGCGCGTCGGGCCGTTCGTGAGCGTCGGGGACGGGTGCGAGATCCGCCGAGCCGAGATCTCCCGGTCGATCCTGCTCGAGAACGTCGTCCTTGACGTTCCCGGTCCGGTCACCCAGAGCATCGTCGGTCGCGGGACGCAGATCCGCTGCTCGGCCGATCCCGCCTCCGGCCACTCGTTCGTGCTCGGGGACTCGAGCCAGATCCTCCTATAGCAGGGGGGTCCGCCCGGGCCCGCTCCGCGAGCTTATGCGGGCCGGACCGTTCGAGCCGATCGGACGTTGTTCGAGCGGATCCTCGTCGCCTTCGACGGGCGCCAACACAGCCAGCACGCCTTGCGGACGGCCGTCGAGATCGCCCGACGGTTCGGGTCGTCGGTGACGATCGCCACCGTCCAGCCCGGTGGGCAGGAGGCGTCCGACCCCGAGCTCGCCCGGCTCGTCCCGGTGAGCGAGGACGAGCGCGCGCTCGGGAGCCTCCTCGAGGAGGGGCGGGCGTGGGCCCTCGAGAACGGCGTGAAGGCGTTCGACACGGTCCTCCTCCGGGGGGACGCCGCCCCGGCGATCCTCCGCTACCTGCGCGAGGCCCCTCACGATCTCTTGATCGTCGGCACTCGGGGGCTCCCGCGGGCGCAACGGCTCCTGATCGGGAGCGTCTCGGCGAGGCTCGTGGGCTCGGCGCCGTGCCCGGTGCTCGTCGTTCGGCCGGCCCCCCGACCCCGATCGGCCTGAAACCGGTCCCGCCGCCGGCCGTACTCGTCCCGGCCCGGAGGCGCTCCGGGCCCCCTATCAACCCGGGTGGATTCCGCCGGGGCGGAACCGGGGTCCCTCGCCCGGCCCCCGGGCGACCCGGGAGCCGGACCCCGGCAGCAACGTGAAGCGGTACCGGATCGACCCCGGGGAGAAGATCGACCTCGACGCATGGGACCCGGCCGACGTCGGCGGGGTCGGAGGATCGGAGGAGAAGGCCCGAAAAGATTCCGAACGCCATACCCGCCGGCTCGAGCGGTTGCAGGAGCTCCTCCACGCCGAGCACCGGCACGCCGTCCTGGTGGTCCTCCAGGGGATGGACGCCGCGGGCAAGGACGGGACGATCCGCCGGGTCTTCGAGGGGGTGAACCCCCAGGGGGTCCGGGTCGTCGGGTTCAAACGGCCGACCCAGATCGAGCTCGACCACGACTTCCTGTGGCGCGTCCATGAACCCCTCCCGGCCCTCGGGGAGATGGTGATCTTCAACCGCAGCCACTACGAGGACGTCCTCGTGGCGCGCGTCCACAAGCTCGCCCCCAAACGGGTGCTCAAGCACCGCTACGAAGAGATCAACGAGTTCGAGCGGACGGTATCGGACCAGGGGACGACGATCCTGAAGTTCTTCCTTCACATCTCCCCGGAGGAGCAGACCCGCCGGTTGAAGGAGCGGCTCACCGACCGGTCGAAGCACTGGAAGTTCAGCGCCACCGACCTCGCCGAACGGTCGTACTGGCCGAAGTACCGGAAGGCCTATGTCGAGGCGATCGAGCGGACGAGCACGCCCTGGGCACCCTGGTACATCATCCCGTCGGACGTGAAGTGGTACCGCGACTGGGTCGTCTCCGGTACGCTCGTGAAGACCCTCGACGGGCTCGACATGAAGCTCCCGGGCCTCTCCCCGGAGGCGAGGGCTTCCCTCAAGGGCGAACCGTGGGCGGCCGCCGCCCTCCGAAGCGCCTCGAAATAGCCGACCCGCCGCGCGGGCCGGAGTCGATATATCAACGACCGTACCGATATCATCTGATGACCGCGCCGCGGGGGGTCCGACCGATCCTGCTTCTCGCCCTCGCATCCGCGCTGACGACGCTCCCCGGGGCGGGGTTCGCCGTGGCCGGACCGCCCATCGCGGCCGCTCCGAGCGCCGGATCCGCCCTGACCCCGCCGATCGCGCCGGTCGCCCACCCGGGCCATCCTCCCGTCCTCTCCGAGCGCCCCCTCGCCGGGTCGGAGTACTATACTCAGATCGGGGCGACCCTCGCCCAGATCAACAACTCCTACTCCACCAGCGGCCTGCGGGTGCTCTCGGAGAAGATCACGCTCGTCCCGAGCCCCTACCCTATCGGCTACGAACTCAACCTCCTCTCGAACACCGGCGACTGGTACCAGATTGTGATCGGGGACAACTGGCCGGGCTGCGCCTCCGGGTTCGAGGAGATCACGGAGGTCTGGGACTCCCACGGGGCCAGCGGACCGGTCAATTGCGACAGCACCGTCACCCTCACGAAGGGCCAGACGGTGGAGCTCAACGGCTCGCTCCCGGGGAGCTCGAAGGGGTGCCTCGGCCTTTCGGACCTCTCTTCGGGCCGGAGCCACGTGGTCTGCCAAACGCAGCCGGACACCGGCGCGAGCGAGTTCATCTTCCTCGCCTCGGCATCGAACGGGAACGGCTTCTACACCGGGACGATGACGGAGATCCTCAACGAGACGACGAGCTCCTGCCCCGACTACAACCTCATCCCGACCGTCACTTTCGACTTCCCGAGCTGGGCGCACATCACCGAGTACGTCCCCTGGTCGGACGAATGGAACGCGCTCTCCTCCGGCCCGCTCTGCGACCGGCATGACGGCCCCGCGGTCGCGCTGAATGGCGCGAGCCCCGAGAGCCACTACGAGGACGTCACGGGAGGCGCGTCGGATGGCCCCCAGGAGGTCCAAGGCCAGAATGATACCTTGCTCGATGCGAACGTCGGATTCCGGTTCCAGAGCGACCCGATCCCGATCACCTCCGAGACGCTGAACTCGACCGGGACGAACTTCGCCCCGGGCGGGGGCGTCCTCCTCCAGTCGAGCACCGCCGGCGGGGTCACCCCGTATGGGGGTCCGCTCTGGGAGCTCAACGGCGGTTTCTCGAGCGGCCATACGGGGACGGAGTGGAACTTCTCGACGCCGATCGCCGGTGACTACACGTTCGTCGTCTTCGGGACCGACGCGCAGGGCGACGCTTACGGCTCCTCACCCCTCGAGATCCGGGTCCCGGCCCCCCTCCAGGTCGGGCCCATCACCGCGAGCACCGGCGCTGGCGCGGACGTCGGGCAGACGGTGAACTTCACCGCCACCGTGAGCGGCGGCCTCACCCCGCTCACCTACAATTGGTCCGGGCTCCCGACGGGCTGTTCCGGAGCGAACCAGACCTGGGTCGTCTGCCTCCCGTCGGTCGCCGAGAACGACTCGGTCGTCCTCGTGGTGACGGACGCGAACGCCTCGACCGCCCAAGGGGTGCCCTTCCCGTTCACGGTCTATGCCCGCCTCTCGGTCTCGGTCACTTCGAACCGAACAGTGGCCGACGTGGGCCAGACCGTCCTATTCCGCGCGGCCGTGATGGGCGGATCGGGAGGCCTCACCTTCACCTGGTCGGGGCTCCCGGCGGGCTGCCCGAGCACCACGACCACGGCCGTCTGCCCGCTCGCTTCCTCCGGCGAGCTCCTCGTCTCGGTGTCGGTCTCGGACACGAACCACGCGGGGGCGAACGCCCCTTCCCTCACGCTGCCGGTCAACCCCGTGCCGACCGTGACGATCTCGGCCTCCCGCACCCTCGTCGACGTGGGCTCCCCGCTCGACCTCAACGCGTCGGTGGCCGGGGGGTCCGCCCCGTTCCGGTTCTCCTGGATCGGGCTCCCGGACGGATGCGCGATCGCGGATCTCGCCCGGATCGCCTGTACCCCCTCGGTCTCCCTGGCGTACACCGTCGGGCTCCTCGTGACCGACCGGGCGAACGGTTCGGCGAATGGCGCACCGGTCGACCTTGAGGTCGCCGCGGCGATCTCGGTCCTCCTCACTCCGAACGTCTCCGATCCCGTGGCGCCGGCTACCCTCGCGATCGATCCGACCGTGAGCGGAGGCTCCGGGGACGTCAACGCGTCGTGGCTCAGCCTCCCCGCGGGCTGCACCGCGTCCGGGCTTTCCGGGGTGACGTGTCGTTCCCTCGGCGTCGGGAACTACACGATCGTCCTTCGCGTCGATGATGCCGGCGGGGGGAACGCGACTGCGACGCTCCATTTCGCCGTCCGATCGTCCCCGACCTCCTCCCCCAACGGTTCGTCGAGCGGACCGTCGTGGACGTGGATCGCCCTCGGGCTCGTGCTCTTGGTGGCCGTCATCGCGCTCGCCGCCGTGGCGGTCTCGCGCCGGCGACCGGCCCGGCCGCCCGCGGCCCCTTAACCCTGGGGGTCCGCGGCCGCCTTTGGACGCGCGCGGGTCGTGTCGAACAGGTACCAGTGGTTTCCGTCCGGGTCGTCGAACAGGGCGATGCGGCGGGGGCCCGAGGGAAGGATCCGGCCCACACGGGTCCCGCGACCCGAGAGCGCTCGGGCCGCGGCCTCGACGTCGTCGACCTCAAGCCCGACCGCCGCCGTCCCGGATCCCGAGATCTCGATCTCGGGACGCCGCCGATGCAGCCGGAGCCGAATCCCGGCGCCGTCGAACTCGGGAGCCTCCGGTCCACCACCGACCGGGCGGAAGCCGAGCACATCGCGGTAGAACGCAGTCGACCGGGCGAGGTCGTCGAACATCAGCGTCACCACCCCGCCCCGGAACACGGACACTGAGAGGGAGTCCCTCGGGTCAACGTTTCGGTGCGGTCACCGGCCTCGACCGGAGGACGGCCGCCCGGCCCGCCCTCGATCGGCAAGGAACCTTACATGCGAGGGCGGCGTAGCGGATTCGACGATGACCGGGTCCGCGGGCCCTGACCGGGTGGAACGCCCGTGCCGGTACCGACCGATGCGGATCGCGGTCACGGCGGCCGCCCTCGTTACCCTCCTCGTTATGCCGGCCCTCGTCCCGACCGGTTCGGCGTTGTGGATCGGCCCGAACCGTTCTCGAACGGACTCGAGCGCGGCGATGCTCACCGGACCGAAGCTCGAAACCTCCGTCGTCGGTCCCGTTGCCCTCGGGAATCAGACCGTTTCGTTCTCGGCCGGCGCTGCCGGACTCGAGGCCGTCTACGGCCCCCGGATCTCGGTCGGGAACGGCTCGGTCGGCGCGGGGAACACGAGCCAAGCGAGAGCGACGTTCGCCGGCACCACGGCGAGCCTCTCGGTCACCGTCCCGGGGCTCGGCTCCGAGACGGTGAAGATCCCGGCGCTCGGCACACGGTCGGTTGAGCTCGCCGGCCTCAACTACACCGTGGCCGGGACGCCGATCAACGTCTACGCCGAGGTGGTCGGCTCGGTCAACGGGACCACCTTCGTCGGGGCGAACGGCACCGGCGGGAACGTCTCGTTCTCCTGGAACTCGAACTCGACGCTCACGATCCCGTTCACGGCGACGGGGAAGGCGCCCGGCACGATCGAGGTCGGCGTCGCGAACCTCACCTACGACCTCCGGGTCGGGATCGTCGCCCGGGGGAACGTCGGCGGGCTCCCGGTCTCCGTGCCCCTTGTGCCATCGACCGCCCTCCCGGCGGCGCCCGGTGCTCCGGCCAACGTCGCCGGCCGCTTCGCGATCGTCGCCCCGCCTTCGCCCACCGTGCCGTCGAACCCTCCGAAGGCGGCGGCGCCCGGGTTCACCCTCTCCGCCCCGCTCGCCGTCGGCGCGATCGTCGTGGCCTTGATCATGGGCCTCGCCCTCGGCTGGTTCTTCCACCGCCGCTCGGCGTCCGGCGTCGTCGACCCCCGGCGATGCCGGGGCTGCGGCCGCCGCTTCCCGCGCGGGGCGTCGTTCTGTCCTTCTTGCGCTCGTCCGGTCGGCCCGGACCCGCCGGGCGCTGCCCCGTAGATCCCCCGGCGGGCCCGCCGGGATCGCCTACAGCGTGCGTTGGGCGAGCTGCTCGGGGGAGCGGGGGCGGGGTCGCTCGAACGGCGCCCCCACCTTCCAGCGCTCGCAGAGCGATCGGAACGGGAAGCCGAGCGGAGCGAGCAGCGTGTCGGCTCCTCGGGCGAGCAGCTCGACGTAGGCGGCGGCGTCGTACCGCCCGTCCTCGTCGAGCCGCTCGGCGACCGTGACCCGGTCCCGGAACGACCGGGAGGCCCGGTCCTTGAGGACGTAGCGGACCGACTGGCCGGCCGAGCGCTCGACCCCGAGCGACGCGAGCTGGCGGAGCGCGGCGACCGACTCGGTGAAGACGGTGTACCGGGCCGGGTCCTGGCTCACCCGGTGGGTCAGGACGAGCTCCTCGACCGGCCAGGCGCCCTCGCGCACCTTCGCCGCGATCGCGTCGAGCCGCTCGACCGCTTCCGGGACCGCCCTTCGGACCCCGTCGGGGTCGCGCTCCTCGGCGAACCGGTCGAGGACGGCGCGCTCGGCGACCTCGAGGAGGACCGGCGTGTCGCCCCGCCGGGACCGGATCCCCCGGAGCTTGAACTCGCCCGAATCGTACAGGCCGTAGTAGCGGTTCGGGACCCCGAGGCCGGTGCCGACCGAGGGCAGGAAGACGATCCACCGGTAGCGCCCCTCGTAGCCGAGCGGCAGGTCGAACTCCGAGCTCATCCGCTCGGCGAAACGTTCCGGGTCCGGCGGTCGCGCCGGATCGGCGGGCGCGAGCCACAGCGAGTCGACGATCCCGTGGAGGACGCGGTACCCCGCCGACTCGGAGCGCGGGAGCAGGCGCGCGATCAGGTCGCGCGCGTAGGCGTTGATCGCCTCGTGGCACTCGATCCGGCCGAAGCGGGCGTTGCGGTAGCCCTGGTAGCCGAAGGAGGTCACGAGGATCCACTTGAGCATCTTCGTGCGGCGGGTGTAGCGGTCCCGGTCCGCCTCGGAGAGGGTCGGGTCCTTGAGGCGCGATTTGTAGGCGAGGCGGCGCGCGATCAGCGGCGCGAGGGTCCGGGGGATGAGCCCGGGACGCTTCGTGCACGATCGGTAGCCCAGGCCCGGGGCCCGGTGGGGGCTCTGTGGGCAGCATCGGCAGTCGAGCGTCTCGGTCGAGAGGTTGTTGCGGACCATGATGTGCGGGTAGAGGCTCGAGAAATCGAACTCGTCGACCCCGCCGTGGACCCCGACCGGCGGCAGGAAGATCACGCCCCCGCGGTCCGCCTCGAGGAGCCGGTCGAGGGGCTTGAACTCCTCGGGCCGGTTCTTCTTCCAGGGGATGTGCACGCCGCCGGTGAGGGCGTGGGCCATCTCCATCGCCGTGAAGCAGGTCCCGGGGGACTGGCGGGCGATGCTCTGCAAAGAGAGCCTCGAGAGGCGGGCGGCGTCGACCATCCCCTCGATCGAGGCGTCGCCGAAGAGGAAGGAGTCCCGCCCGTCGACGTGGAAGCGGCCGGGGATCGAAAACGCCGTGTCGCGGTGGTAGATGCGCCCGTAGCTCTCGTAGGAGCTCGCTTTACGGACCGGGCGGAACGGCGCGGGCTCCCGCCCGAGGAAGAACGCCTCCTCGTCGAGGCCGAGGGCGACCGCCCGCTCGAAGAGCCTCGGGAGGTCGAGCGCGTCCCCACCCTCAGAGAGGAGGAGGTCCGGGTCCTGGGCCGAGAGCGCGCCGACCAGGGCCGAGAGCGTCGCCGCCTCGGACCCCTCGCGGACCTCGACCGGGCCGACGCGGACCGACTCGACCGGCGCGCCCGGGGGGACGATCCCGCCGGGACGGACCCCGGAGAAGCGGACCCCGATCGGGACCCAGCGGATCGGGACCGGCGCGTAGTCGATCGTCTCCGCCGGCTCCGTCGCGTGGACCCCGGCCCCGTCCCAGACGATCGGGGCGAACGGGTAGAGGTCGTGGGCGAGATGGTAGAGCTGGGGCGCGCCGAGGTCGACGTCGTAGAGCGTGAGCGCGCGGTACCCGCCGACGGCGTCGATCGCGCTCGCGAGCCGCCGACGCGCGAAGTTCTGGGGGGCCGTGACCGCGAGGACCCGGCGGGGCCGTCGGTCGAAGAGCGAGGGGCGCTCGGTCCGTCGCTCGATCGCCTCGACCCCCGGGTCGAGCGAGAACGTGCGCTCGACCTCGTCGAGGAGGGCGGAGGGCCCGTCGACGAGGAACGGCGGCCGCCACGGGACCCGGCGGGTGTCGATGCGCCCGGTCGAGCGCTCCTTCATCCACAGGACGACGCCGGTCCCCGGGCGGGAGTCGGTGATGTCGAGGAGCCATCCTTCCGGCATTCGCCCTCCGGGCGCTCCTCGAACGGGGTCGGCCGCCCTTATCGGTCCCGGGAGGAGGGTGGGGCGCCGTTCGTCGACGGGGTCGCCCCGGGCCGCTTCGCCATCTCCCGGGAGAGGTCGACGAGCGCCGACAGGAGGATCGACTCGAGGAGGTCGGGGCTGCCCGCGTACGTCGCCTGGGCGATGTACCGGCGCGTCCCCCGGCGGATCCGCTCGAACGCGGCCCGGTCCTCCGGGTCGGTCAGGAGCTGGCCGAAGGAGTCCCAGCGCTTCAGTCGTTCCTCCAGGGCCTGCCGGTACGTGGGGGCGGTGCGTCCCATCCGAGGATCACCTCCCCCGGAGCGCCGTCGTCGAACTCCTCGAGCCCGCGCTGACCGGACGGGCGCGGAACGAGGGTGAGGTGGGCGACCTCCCGGTACGATTCGAGGGCGAGCGACCCGCCGCGGAGCCGACACCGGACCACGTCGAAGAGCCGGGGCCCGGTCGGTGAGCCCGGGGAAGCTCGCGGGCGCGTCGGCGAGCGTCAGGAGCATCGGGAGGCCGCTCTCCTCGGAGAGGTCGCGGAGCGTCCCGGCCACGTGGGTCAGGAGCGGCGCCCGCTCCTCGAGGGGGACGTCCTCGCTCTCGAAGAGCGTCGGCAGGCCGTGGGCGACGAGCAGCGTTGGGCGGTGGCGCCGGACCTCCCGGGCCCAGCCGTCGACGAGCGCGACGAGCTGGTAGGCCGTGAACGCCCGGGCGAGCCGGACCCTGCGCACCACCTCCTCGGGCTCGGTCCCGACCAGGCGCCCGGTCTCGGCGACCCGGTAGGGATGGATGCGGTTCGCGCCCTCGATCAACGAGACCTGGCCGCCGGCCCGCGCGCTCCCCGCGTAGAGGAGCTCGAGGAGGCGCGTGAGGACGGATTCCGGGCCGATCCATACGGTCGCCTCGCCCTCGGAGAACCTCCGCTCGAGCCAGGGGAAGATCGAGGGGGCCTCCGGGAGGAGGGGACGGGCCCCGCCGAGCGGAGCGCGCGCTCGCCGGGTCCGGGCCCGGGGGCGGACCGAGGCTGGGGCCGACCGGATCCGGACGAGGCGCCGCGGGAGCGAGAGCTCGGGAGCGACCGTGCCCGGAGCGATGGAGATCGAGGACATTGCAAAGGACCGGAGGATCGGTCGGGTCTCCTTTACCGCTCCCCGAGGGTCGTGAAACGCCTCGAGGGCGACCGTTTCAATCCCGACGACCGGGCGCCCTCACGACCCCGGGAACGCGCGTCGGGCGGTCGTCCCGGGGCAAGCCACGGGCGGTCGCGCGGTCACCCCGGGAGCCGGGCGGCCCACGGGGGCGGGGGAAGGCCGAGCTGCTCCTCGAGCGTCTGGCAGTTCCGGACGGCGTCGCCCCGGAAGTGGTTGTTGAAGAACCCGAGGACGGTCCCCGCGCGCTCGGCGAGCTCGCGGACGCGCGGGACCCAGCCCGCGAGCTCCTCGGAGGAGTACCGATAGTCGTACCAGACGGGCGCGCCATGGCCGTGCCAGCGCACGTAGGCGAACGGGGCCGTGACGGTGAGCGAGACGGGGAGGAGCGGCTCGTCGACAATCACGTAGGCGTAGCCGAACTCCTTGAGAAGCGCCCAGGACTCCGGGGCGAGCCAGGAGCGCTCGCGGAACTCGACGGCGATCGGGCCGTCCCCGACGAGCTGCTCGTAGAAGGCCCGCACGGCCGTCGCGTCGAACGGGAGGGACGGGGGGAGCTGCACGAGCGTGGCCGAGAGCTTCCCGGCGTCGCGCAGCGGGGCGATCGCCCGCCGGTACCCGTCGATCTCCGCTTCGGCCCCGACGAGGTGGCGTTCGTGGGTCACCGTGCGCGGGAGCTTCGCCGTGAACCGGAACCCCGTCGGCGTCCGGCGGGCCCAGGTGGCGACCTGGCTCGCCGGCGGCGTCCGGTAGAACGTCGTGTTGATCTCGACGACCGGGAAGAGGCGGGCGTAGTAGGCGAGACGGTCGGCGACCCCCCGGGTCGGGTAGACGCGACCGACCCACTCCGGGTAGTCCCAGCCGCTCGTGCCGAGGAGGACCTCCCCCACGGCTCCGCCGATCGCCGGCCGGCCGAAAGCCCTTCCCCGGGGGCGTGGAACGCCCGCTTCAGTACCCGGTCCCCGCCGGGAGATAGGCGATCAGCGCTTCGTCGAGCTCGAGGACGTTCACGTACTCCGGGCCGATGAACCCGAGGACCGGATCGACGATGTGGGCGTTGACGAGCCCCCGGAGGAACTCCTCCGTGAGGTTCGTGAAGTGGGCGACGCGGGGGATCTGTACCGAGGGCGGCCGCGGGGGTGAGGTCGGGATCGAGGCCGCTCGCCGAGGCGGTCACGAGGTCGACGGGGACGGACGCGTTCTCGAGGCATCGGACGGTCGCGTTGCCCGAGGTCCAGTGGCAATAGTACGCCACGTAGTAGGCGGTCTCGTTGAGGAGCGCCGGATCGGTCGGCCCGGGCGGGGCCTCGTTGCCGGCGCCGGTGCCGTTCCCCTCGAACGTCTGGTAGTCGATCTCGGAAGGTCTCGGCCAGAACAGCGCCGGGTTCGTGATGTTCTCCCCGATCCACTTCGACCCGTACGCGGTCCCGTTCGGATAGGTGAGCAGGGAACCCGAAGCGCTCGACGGGACGAGGGTGTGGGCGACCACCGTAAGGGCGCCCGGGTAGACGATCCCGGCGACGAGGAGGAGGAAGATGAGGAACGTCCCGGAGGCGCGGAGCGCGCCCGGGCCGGTAGCGGCGGGCGGCGGAGGGGGGTGGCTCGCCGGGGTGGACTTCTCGGCCACGACTAGCTCCCCAGCAGGTGGACGATCTGCTCGATGAACGACGAGGTCCACGGGGTCGACACGAGGTAGAGGAGCCCTTGGTAGAGGAGCCAGATCCCCACGAAGGCGCTCACGAACCCCCCGACCCCGTAGACGAGGATGTTGTTCCGCAGGAGCGCGACGGCCGTCCTCGGACGGAACGGCGCCCCGCGCAGCGCGACCGGGATCATGAGCGGGATGATCAGGGCGTTGAACAGGAGCGTCGCGAGCACGGCCAGGGGAGGGTTGTGGAATCGCAGGACGTTGAGGAACGCGACCCCCGAGATCCCCACGAAGATCGCCGGGAGCAGGGCGAAGTACTTCGCGACGTCATTCGTCACCGAGAAGGTCGTCAGCCCGCCCCGGGTGATCAGCAACTGCTTGCCGAGCGAGACGACCTCGATGATCTTCGTCGGGTCGCTGTCGAGGTCGACCATGTTGCCGGCCTCCTTCGCCGCCGTGGTGCCGCTGTTCATGGCGAGCCCGACGTCGGCCCGGGCGAGCGCCGGCGCATCGTTCGTCCCGTCGCCGGTCATCGCCACCAGTCGCCCGGCCGCCTTGACCCGGTTCACGAGCTGGAGCTTCGTCTCCGGCTTTGCCTCGGCGACGAACTCGTCGACCCCGCTCTCGTGAGCGATCGCCCGGGCGGTGATGCGGTTGTCGCCGGTGCACATGATCGTGCGGATCCCCATCAACCGAAGCTCCCGCAGCCGGTCGGGAATGCCGGGCTTGACGACGTCCTTCAGGAGGATCACCCCGAGGGCATGCTTCCCCTCGCACACGGCGAGGGGGGTCATCCCCTGGTCCGCGGCCCGCCGGGCCGAGCGCTCGAGCTCCGGGTCGAGCGGTCCGGTGATCGCCTCGATCGAGGCGACCGCGCCCTTCAAGATCTCGCGCCCATCGGCCATCACGACGCCCGAGACCCGTCGCTCGGGCGTGAAGGGAAGCACCCGGGCGACCTCGGGGTGCGGCTCGGCGCGCGCCGGAAGTCGCCGGACTGCGAGGCGCAGGATCGATCGGCCTTCCGGCGTATCGTCGTACGAGGAGGCGAGCGCCGCCGCGCTCGTCAGGTCGGATTTCGACGTCCCGTGGGCCGGGATGAACTCGATCGCGATGCGGTTCCCCGTCGTGATCGTGCCGGTCTTGTCGAGGATCAGGACATCGAGGTCCCCCGCGGCCTCGACCGCCCGCCCCGACTTCGCGATGACGTTCGCGTAGGAGACCCGGTTCACCGCGGCGATCCCGATCGCCGGGAGGAGGCCGCCGATCGTCGTCGGCATGAGGCAGACGAGGAGCGCGATGAGCGTCCCGAGGCTCACCACGATCGCCCCGGAGGCGGTGAGCATGTAGTCGAACGTGAGGATCACGACAAGGAGGCTCACCGTGAACGCCGACAGCAGCAGGGTGAGGGCGAGCTCGTTCGGGCTCTTCTCGCGGGTCGCGCTCTCCACGAGACGGATCATGCGGTCGAGGAAGCCGCCGCCGGGGTCGACCGAGATCCGAACGAGGATCTTCCCTCGGAGGACCCGGCTCCCGCCAAGTACGCTCGTCTTGTCCCCGCCGCTCTCCCGGACAACAGCCGCGGATTCGCCGGTCATCATCGATTCGTCGATCTCGGCCGCGCCCTGGAAGACGTCCCCGTCGAGCGGGACGATCTCGCTGGCGCCGATCCAGACGATGTCTCCCTTGCGGAGCACGCTCGAGTCGACCCGCTCGGAGGAACCGTCGGCCAGCATCCGGCGGGCCCGGGTCCCGGTCTGGATCTCCCGTAGGCTCTCCGCCTGGGCCTTCCCCTGGGCCTCGGCGATCGACTCCGAGAGGGTCGCGAACCAGACCGTCAGGAACAAGATGATCGTGATCGCGAGGAAGTACGAGCGGCTGAACCCCGCCCCCGTGAGGTCCGGGAAGAGCCACGGGAGGACGGTGATGACCGCACAGAAGATGGTGAAGACGTAGACGACGAACATGACCGGGTTCCGGGACATCGTCCGGGGGTCGAAGCGGACGATCGACTGGCGGAGGGCCACGCCGAGGCTGATCCGGGGCGCGCGGCGGGAGCTCAACGTGTCCGCCGGCACGGGCATCAGAGGCCCCCGACGATCTGGGAGAACGGCCCGAGCGCGAGGACCGGGAGGAAGAGAAGGCCCGTAACGATGACGATGAAGCAGACCAGGAAGAACCAGAACGTCATCGAGCTGGTCTTCAGCGTCCCCGGTCCGGGCGGTGGGGCTCCTGCTCCGCGAGCGTCCCGGCGATTGCGAGCATGGCGACCGCCGGGAAGTAGCGCCCGACCGCCATGACGAGGCCCCCGGCGATGTTGAAGAAGATCGTCCCGTCGTTGATCGGGGCCATGCCGCTCCCGTTGTTCGCCGACTCGCTCGTGAACTCGTAGAGGAGGATCGTGAATCCGTGGGGGGAGTACCCCCCAATCGCCGACTCGAGAACGCCGGGGACGATCATCGCCACGGCTGTGGGGATCAGGATCGAGAACGGGTGGGAAAGGATCGCCGCCGCGGCCCACTTGACCTGCGGCATGCCGATCTTCTTGCCGAGGTATTCGGGGCTTCGCCCGACCATGAGCCCGCCCATGAAGACGGCCAGGACGACGTTGATGAGGAGGGTCCCGAACCCGGTCCCAACGCCTCCGGGGGTCGACTGCATGAACATCCCGAACATCAGGACGGACTGCGAGATCGGGGTCAGGGCGGCGAGCGACATGCTCGTCGACCCCGTGTTCGAAAAGACGGAGGTGAACTGGAAGAGCGCGCTCTCCGAGATGGAGAAGCGGGTCTCCGTCCCCGCGAGGTAGCCGGTGCCCTGGTTCACGGAAGCGGGCAGGAAGTGGTTCGATCCTTCGAAGAGGAGGAAGACCACGAATCCGGCGAGAAAGATCGTGAGGACGGTGGCGAACAGGGGGGTGGCCTCGCCCGAGCGGCGGACGAGCCGCGCGAACGCGAAGGGGCTCGCGAGCGGGATCGCGAGCATGAGAAGGATCGCGACGAAGTTGGTGGCGCTCGAAGGGTTCTGGAACGGTTGGGCGGCGTTCGCCGCGAAGTAGCCGCCGCCGTTCGTCCCCAGGAACTCGATGGCGTCCCAGGAGGCGATGGGACCGAGAGGGATCGTCGATTGACCGCCGGTGAGAGGAAGGGTGTGCACCGTCTGGGTGAGCGTCTCGGGAACGCCGAGGAGGACGAGCGCGATCCCGCCCAGGACCGTGACCGGTACGAGCACCCGCGTAATGGTCCGGACGAAGTCGGAGTAGTAGTTGCCGAGGCGACCGTCCTTCCGGGAGAACCCCCGGGCCATCGCGGCGAACACGCACATCCCGGTGGCGGGCGACGTGAACATCAGGAGCTGGAGGCCAAAGAGCGAGCTGAACAGCGTGACCTGCTCCTCGCCGACGTAGTGTTGGTAGTCGGTGTTCGTTCCGAAGGCGATCGAGGTGTGGAAGGCGAGGTGCCAGCTCATGTTCGGCGCACCGAGCGCGTTCCCGGGGAGGCCGGACTGGATCTGGAGCACGACGAACACGAAGGCGATCGCGATCCCGTCGGTGATGAGGAGGGCGCGGGCGTACTCGGTCCACCGCATCGGCCGCCGGGGATCGATCCCCATCAGCCAGTACAGACCTGCCTCGATCCGCCCGACGAACGGATCCCAGAACGAGGGACCCCCCGCGTAGACGTTCGCGAGGTAGCGCCCGAACAGCGGGGCGAGCGCGATCGCGATGGCCAGGGTGAGCACGATCTCCGGGATCGTGCCGGTCGGGATCATGGGAAGGCCCGGACGCGGAATCCGTTCAGGGGCGCCCCGTTCGGAGGCTTGTCTCGTCGGGCCCACGGGCACCGGGAGCGGGATTTCCGTCCATCCGTGGTCGTAGGTGCTCCTTGGGCGACTTGCGACGCGAAACTCCGAATTTAAGCCCAAAGGTCGAGCCGAAAGCGGGCACGACCCCGTTGGCTCGCCCTAGAGGCCATATACTAGCCCGCGCGGGGCGGCCTCCGAACGAGGGGCTCGTCGTTCAGGTGGGATACTGGCCAGGTCTATCCGGCACGCCCGACGCTCGCACTTCAGTCGCGAGCGATCCACGGGGGTCGTTACGCCGATGCCCGGAACCGTTTATGACCTGCCAGCCGTTAAGTGCTGGACCTTCATTCTTTGTGTACGATAGATGACCTAGTGGCCCCCGTGCGTCGCCGGCTCTTGGGGGTCCTGAGATGAGCCGAGAGCTCCGACTTCCCCTGGAGCTCGACTCCTTCATCGCGCGTCCCGGCCCGCTCACGATGATCGTGCGCGGGCCGCCCGGATCGGGCAAGACCACCCTCGCGCTCGCGATGCTCGAGGGGTTCTACGGTCGGAAGATCTTCGTCACGGGCCGGCGAGACAAGGCCGGGGTGCTTGCGGACTTCCCCTGGCTGGGTTCGGTGGAGGGCCACGCGATCGAGGTCGTCGACGCGGTGGTCAACGAGGAACCCCCAACCTCGGGGCCGGAAGATCCGTCGGCTGACCCGGAAGCCCGGGACGAATCGACGCTCTCGAGCGTGATCGAAGCGCTGCCCCCGCCGTTCCGGAGGGCTTGGGGGCGCCGCGGGAACCCGGACCGGGACCTCGTGCGGGACTTCGCTTGGATGCCGAAGGGACTCCGCACCGCCCTTTCGCACGCCCTCTCCGGGCAGCGGGCGATGATCGTGGTCGACTCATGGGACGCCTTCGTCGAGGAGTGCCTCGACCTCGCCCCGGCGGGCACGGGCGCTCGAATGACGCGGGAGGAGGTGGAACGCGGAGCCCTGCGATTGATCAGTAAGGGGAACGCCCACCTGGTCCTGGTCCTCGAGCGGGGAGAGGGGTCCCAGCTCGACTACCTCGTCGACGGGATCATCCGTACCTCGCACGAGGTCCGGGAGACCCATCCGGAGCGGTGGATCTCCCTCCCCAAGCTCCGCGGGGTCCGGATCGAGAACGAGAGCTACCCCTACACCCTGGATGGGGGCCGGTTCAAGTGCATCTCCCCCCACCCGCTCCAGTTCAGCCACTCGACGGTCTACGCAGAGCCCGATCCCGAGCCGCTCCCGGGGACGATCTGGCCCGGTTCCCGCTCGTTCGCTGAGGCGTTCGGACGACTGCGAGGTGGGGAGCTCTCCGTCATCGAGTCGGACGACGAAATCCCCGACTCCGGGATCGAGACGTTGATCTTCCCCATCATCGCCTCGGTCCTCCAGGAGGGCGGCCGGGTCCTCTACGAGCCGCCTCCGGCGCACCGCCTCGACGACCTGTGGGAAGCGTTCCGGACGAAATTCACGCCCGAGCAGTTCCAGCAGTTGTTCCGGATCCTCGCCCCGGGGGCGACGCTGCCCGATGGGCATCCCTTGAGGGGCTGCCTCATGAGCGTCCCGCGGGCGCCGGAGGGAGGTCTCGGCGGCATCCCGATGAACTCGCAAACGCCGAAGGCCCGCGAGTTCATCACCACCGTCCCGCCGAGCGGGGCGACGAACATCTCGATCTTCGCGGCGGACAACCTGAGGCTCGTCGCCGGCTTGTCGGGCACGCCGTACACTCCGGAGGGACTCGCGGTCATCGCGAAGACCTACGTGGTGGGGAGCCCGGCGCACCTGATCTTTCTGGTCCGAACGGGGGACCCGCTCCTCGAAGGGATCCGGACGATGGCGACCGTTCGGCTCCTCCTCACGAATCGGGTCGGCCGGATGTTCGTCTACGGCCAGCGACCGGTGACCCCCGCGTACTCCCTCGCCCCCCGACACGAGGGTGAGGAAAGGGCCTACAGCCTGCTCCGGTTGGTCTGAGCCGCAACGGCCTCACCCGGCGGGCCCCGGACCAAATTATATCAACCCGTCGAATGAAATCCAAAGGGAGAGACCCGAGATGACCCAGGTGATCGAGGATCTGCGCGGGTTGCCCAAGGGTTCCCACGCCCTTAGCTTCCACGCGAGTGATCGGGAGGCTCGCGATCGGGCCGTCCGCTTCATTCAGGGGGCCCCCGAGGGGCAACGGGCCGCCTACTGGGTCGAGGACGAAGCGCTCAAGGCGGAGTACGATCGTCGGCTCGCCGAGGCGGCGCCCCTGCAGGTAGGTTGCGTCGGGATCCTCCCCGAGGGTCAGATCGAGAACACGCCCGCCGGTCTGCGCCCGGTCGCGGCGGTTCGAGAATTCGTGGTCGCCCATCCGGAAGGGGTGACCGCGGGGGCGGATACGCTGTTCCGACATTGGGACCCGCAGGATCCCCGTCCGGTCCTGGAGTACGAGGAATGGTTCGATGGACTCGCCCGGGATCAGTCGAGGTTTCTGTGCCCCTACGACCTTCGCAAGCTCCCGAGCTCCGACGCCGGGACCGCGGCCCGCTCCATCCGGGAACTCGCCTCGCACCACTCCCACGTCGCCCTCTCCGAGACGGAGGACCCGGCCCTTCGTCTGCTCCAACTGTTCGTGTTCGCTTCGGAAGACGAGATCCCGGACGCGCTACGGTCGGCCTTCCGAGAAGCCTCGGCAGGCGGACTGATCGAATCCGGCGGAAGCGAGGGGCCGTTCTTCCTCACCGCGGCCGGTGAGGCAGTGGTCGCCGATTGGAGTCAGTCGATGACCGCCGGATCCTGAGGTCAACCGGCCGAGGGCGGGAGAGGGCCGGGGGATCATCGGCACGCGAGAAGCGCACGCCCGCTCGTGGAGGCGTTCGGCACCGAACCACGGAACGGGGATGGTGAAACGGGGCTGAAGAGCGAGGGCTAAGGGTGCATGCCATCTTCGTTCCGGCCGGGCAGCGTGGTCGCCCGGGGAGCGGCCGGACTGGACCGTCGGGAAGTCGGCGGGGTTCTCCGCCTTTCCGAGGGGGTTTCAATAGGCTTAGGACCCCGGTTGGAATAGGAGCACGGGGTCCCACCAAATCAATTGGGGGGTTGTGGCAGCCGTCACGTCGAGAAGTGGTTCGGAGAAATCGGTTCGGACAGGGTAGTTCCGCCGGGGCTCGGCCGGTTAGCATCAAGTGGCGAACTCAGGCTCCACCGCGACGTCCCAATCCAGGTCGTGTCCGTGTCGGCCTCCCGAGGTCGTAGCTGGTCAGCTCTGTGGCTGGACCGAGGGAGCCCCGAACGCGGGGTAACCCCACCCTGACAGCGCGTCTTTCAGCACATCCACAAACTGCAGTCCTCGCTTCCGACAGGTCCGATAGATCGACAGCAATCGTTCCAGCGCCCACGCGCCGGCCCACGAACGACGTCCTCCGCTGATCTTTCGGTACAACACCCCCTGTCGGATCTGTGTCTCGGCATCGTTGTTGTTCCAGGCCACCCCGGGCTTGATCAAGAAGGTGAACAAGCTCCCTCGACGCTTCCACAGTTCATTGGCGATTCGAGCGGCTGCGGGCTCCTGCCACTCTCGCCGGAGGTGATCGGCCATCAGCCTGCGTATCGAGCGGTAGAACTCTCGTCGTTCCCGTCCTGAGGCTTTTGAATGTCGCTCCGACCATTCGATGGCATAGCGTAAGAGCCATCGAGTCCCGTCGGCAAAGTCGAGGAACTCCCTCGGTGGGGGGCCCGCGCTCGTGAGCCTCGCCTCGACCTCATGAAGGAGAGGCCGAGGCTCCAATCGGTGGAGGATCTCCTCCCTCTCTAACCACCGATTCGCATGGAGCAGATCGAATTGGTGATCGGCACTCCCGATGATGTCGTAGGGGACCCAACCGTCGTGGACGATCGTCCCTCGACAGCCGTGGAGCATCTCCTCCACGACATCCTGGCCGCGACTCGGAGCGATTCGATAGACGACTGCCTCGGGGTGAGAGAACACCCACAGCCAGCCGTTCGCGCCTCCGATTCGGAACTTGGTCTCGTCGGCGTGAATGACGGGTTGCTGAGGGACCTGAGCCTTCAGGGTCTCGTAGAGGGGGCCGAGCGACTCGGCCGCCCACCGCTCCATCTTGAGCACCGCGGCGGTGGTGAGATGCACCCCGTGCGCTCCCTCGAGGAAATCGGCGATCTTGGCAGTGCTCAGACCGAGCAGACGAAGTTGGGCGACTCGGGCGATGAGCGAGAAGCCGTACTGCTGGTAGGGAGGGTAGGGGCTCTCGGGTTCCACCCGACAATGGCACCCGGGGCAGTTGTACCGGGAGATCTCCACGTCGAAGATCCGCGGCTCGGGCGGTGGGAGGTCGGTGATGGTCCGACGACGGACCTCGAAAGGCTCGCCGAGGAGGGAGCCACACTCCGTGCAGCGCTCGAGAGTGAGTCGCAGGGAGGGAGCGTTCGGGACGGGCCGCTCTCGCGCCCGTCCTGGATGCCCCGGCTGAGCACCCGTGGGGAACGGATCCTTGTGGACCGGTCGTCGGTAGAAGATGCGGCTCGACGGGATGCTGCCCGACTCGGCGGTGCGGTCCGAAGCGGCCAGCATCGGTGCGCACGCCTTATACCGGCGGAGCTCTTCCAGGAGGCGGCGGTTCTTCTCTCGGAGTTCGCGGTTCTCATGTTCGAGGCGCTCGGCCCGCTCGAGCTGTTCACGGATCCGCTTCTTCTCGGGTGGGTAGATCGTGACGGGCTCATCGTCGTCAGTCGGAGCGAAGAGAAGTGTCGCAGTCTCCGAGAGCACGGACCCCTCGAGAAAGAGCTCATGCGCTCCTCCGGGAAAGTACTTTCGGTCGAGCGGAACAGCCGAAAGTTGTCATTCAATAGGGCCAGAGAGCTGAACTGTTACGCCCTCGGGCGAGTGGATGGCTACACAACCTCGAGTTTCATCGGCGTGGTCACGGTCAGCGGGCACCCGATTCTGCGAAGCGTGACTTGGAGGCAGTTGACTTATTCCGTCGACTTCGTGGAGAACGGGCTCCCTACCGGAATGAGCTGGTCTGTGAACTTGGGCCTTCCCGGCCAAGCGAGCCACACCATTCAGTCCACCGACACGATAATCTCGGCGTCCGAACCAAACGGCACCTACTCATATTCGGTAGGGGCCGTTCATGGCTGGAACATCTCGAACCCCTCGGGAACATTCGTTGTGAATGGGTTGGCGGTTTCGACCCCCTTAACCTGGAATCGAGTTACCTACGCCGTAACCTTCCTCGAGACAGGACTTGGGGGAGGTACAGTTTGGTCGGTGACGTTCAACCGTACCACCAATTCTTCCGTGACCGCCGACATATCGTTCCCGGACGTCCCAAACGGCACGTACAGCTTTGCCGTGAAGTCGCTAATGAACACGGGTTCGGGGGAATACATCCCTACGCCCGCTTCAGGGTCGGTTATAGTCTATGGCAAGCCCGCGTCCTTATCGATATCATTTGAGGAAGCTCCCGGCTCCCCGACAAACGGCACCGGCTCAGGCGAATTCCTGGGACTGCCCGGCAGGGGATGGATACGCCCTGATCGGACTTATCGCAGCGGTCGTCGTCGTGGGAGTCGTGTTCGGTCTGACTCGAAGCCGCAAAGGTAGGAATCCGCCGGGGTCCGAAGAGACAACTCTCGCCGATGGAATCCGGGACCCCCTGCCTCCCGAGTCGTAGGGGTCCGGGCAGAAACGGTCGCCTTGTTCCCGATAGGGCCCCCGGTCAGTACCCGACGTGGGGCGCAACCAATCCTCGTACCGGCCAGACTTCCATCTGCAGATTGTCGGGCCGGGCGAAGCACAAGGTAGGATCGCACAGTGTGACCGTGCCGGAGCGTAATCGAATTGCATCGGGCGAAAACGAACTGGGCTCGCCGCGACGGACGTGTTAGGTTGCTCAGCGGTCCCGATTCCGTCCAACAGCCCCATCGAAGGGGCCATGATGGGGTTCTTGAACCCAAATAGGAGTGGGAGCACGGGGATTTGAACCCCGATATGCGGGTCTCTCCGCGCGCTCCAGTCTCTCGTCACTGGGGCACTTGCGCGCCCCTCCGCTGACCCGATGTCCCAGGCCGACGTGACGTCGGCCTGACTGGAGCCCGCCGGTCTGCCAGGTTAGCCTATGCTCCCCCGCCGTCCCGTATCGTGCGCGAAGATAACTATTCGCCAGCGATTATCCGGTCGGACGGGCCGCGCCGGGTCGGCTCTTCTTCCGGTGGGCCGTGAGACCCGCTGACTCCTCGAGGGCATGGATCCGATCTCGGATCCGGGCCGCTTCCTCGAAGTCGAGGCGCTCGGCCGCCAGCCGCATCTCCTCCTCCAGGTTCGCGAGGAGCATCGGAAGGCGCGACTTCCATTTCTTCCCGAGTCCGGAGGAGGAGAGCTCGCCGGACGGGGCGCTCTCCTCCTCGGCGAGGAGGGCGCGGACCTCCTTGCGGATCGTCGCCGGGACGATGCCGTGCTCGGTATTGAACTCCACCTGGGCCTCTCGCCGCCGGTTCATCTCGGCGATCGCCCGGGCCATCGAACCGGTGGTCCGGTCGGCGTAGAGGATCACCTTGCCGAGGACGTTGCGGGAAGCGCGCCCGCTCGTCTGGATGAGGGAGGTCTCGCTGCGGAGGTAGCCCTCCTTGTCCGCGTCGAGGATCGCGACGAGGCTCACTTCGGGGAGGTCGAGCCCCTCGCGGAGGAGGTTGATCCCCACGAGGACATCGAACCGCCCGAGCCTCAGGTCGCGTAGGATCTCGACGCGCTTGAGCGTCTCGATCTCGGAGTGGAGGTAGCGGACCTTGAGGCCGAGCTCGGCGAGGTAGCGGGCGAGGTCCTCGGAGGTCGCCTTGGTGAGCGTCGTGACGAGGGCGCGGTCCCCCCTCGCGATCACGGTCTTGAGCTCGGCGAGGAGATCGGCGATCTGTCCCTTGGTCGGCCGGATCTCGATCTCGGGGTCCACGAGACCGGTGGGCCGGATGATCTGCTCGACGACGCCGTCCGATTGCTTTCGCTCGAACGGCCCGGGGGTCGCCGAGACGAAGACCATGTTCGGAACGTGGGCGAGGAACTCCGGGAAACGGAGGGGGCGGTTGTCCCGGCACGACGGGAGCCGCCAGCCGAACTCGACGAGGGTGTCCTTCCGCGACCGGTCCCCGAGGTACATCCCGCCGAGCTGGGGGACCGTGACGTGGGATTCGTCGATGAAGCACAGGAAGTCCTTCGGAAAGAAGTCGAGCAGGGTGTAGGGGGGCTCTCCGGCCTTGCGTCCGGCGAAGTACCGGGCGTAGTTCTCGATCCCCGAGCAGTACCCCGTCTCGCGGATCATCTCGAGGTCGTACTCGGTCCGGCTCTTCAGCCGCTGGGCCTCGACGACCTTCTCGGCGCGCAGGAGTTCGGCGACCCGGGCCTCCTTCTCGGAGGAGATCTGGGCGAGGATCGCGCGCATGCGGTCGTCCACGGTCAGGAAGTGGGTCGCGGGGAAGAGCATCAGCCGATCGAGCTCGCGCCGCTCGTCGCCGGTCACCGGGTCGAGCTCCGTGATCGACTCGATCTGACTCCCGTCGAGCTGGATCCGGTGGACGGTCTCGCCGGCGCCCATGACGTCGATGCTCCCGCCCCGGACCCGGAAGCGGCCCCGCTTGAGCTCGAGGTCGTGCCGCTCGTACTTCATGCGGACGAGCCGGGCGAGGAGCTCCTGGCGGGCGATCGATTCCCCCCGGACCACCTCGACCACGGAGGCCCGGTAGTCCTCCGGGGAGCCGAGGCCGTAGATGCAGCTCACTGAGGCGACGATCAACGTGTCCCGCCGGGTGAGGAGCGCCTGGGTCGCTCGGTGCCGGAGCCGGTCGATCTCGTCGTTGATCGAGGCGTCCTTTTCGACATAGAGGTCGATCTGGGGGACGTACGCCTCGGGCTGGTAGTAGTCGTAGTAGCTCACGAAGTACTCGACGGCGTTGCGGGGGAACAGGGCCCGGAACTCGCTCACGAGCTGGGCGGCGAGGGTCTTGTTCGGGGAGATGACCAGGGTGGGCCGCCGCAGCTCCTGGATGGCGTGCGCCATCGTGAAGGTCTTCCCCGAGCCGGTCACCCCGAGCAAGGTCACGAACCGCTCGTCGGCCCGCACCCTCCGGACGATCTCGGCGATCGCCGCCGGCTGATCGCCCTGGGGGACGAGGTCGGTCTCGAGCTCGAACCGACCGACACGGGGTTCGGGGACGGCGGGCTCGCGCGGGGCCGGGACCGCCCCACTCATGCGTCGGATCCCCCGTGGTACCCCTGCGGATCGACCGCCACCCGGTCGAAACCGAACCGGGCGATCTCGGTCCGCACCTCGGAGGCCAGCGGCTCGGCGAGGAGGCGAGTGGTCTCAGCCGGATCGACCTCGATCCGCGCGGAGGTCCCGTCGACCCGGACGCGTACGCGCCGGAATCCGCGACGCAAGAGCATCTCCTCGGCCCGGGCGATCCGGCCCAGGAGCTCGTCCGTGATCGGCTGCCCGTGCCGGATCCGCGAGGCGAGGCACGCGTCCGACGGCTGGTCCGCGTTCGGGAGCGCGATCGACCGGGCGAACGCCCGTACCTCAAGCTTCCCCCATCCGGCCTCGACGAGGGGATGGCGAAAACCGGCCTCCTCCATCGCCCGGATCCCGGGTCGATCCCCTGCAAGGTCGTCCGATTGGAGGCCGTCGTAGTACCGCTCGATCGCGTTCGCCTCCCCCCACTTCCGGAGGGTGGCGCTCTCGACCTGTCGGCAGAAGTAGCAACGGTTCGTCGGGTTCGCCCGGTAATCGGGCGACGCGAGCGGATCGACCGGCAGCACCTCGTGGGCGATCCCGATCGAGTCGGCGACGAGCCTGGCGAGTTCGACTTCTCGAGCCGTGACCGCGGGTCCGCCGAGGGTGACGGCCTGGGCTCGATCCCCGATGGCGCGAACGAGCAGCGCTGCGACGACCGAGGAGTCGACGCCGCCGGAAAGGGCCACCACGGCCCGCCCGGGGACCCTCAGCAACCGGACCAGCCGGTCGGGTTCCCAGAAGCCCACCCGAGGCCCGGACGGTTCGATGGTTTCCACCCCCCGCCCGATAGCCCGGTCGGTGGGATGACCGTTACGCCCAAGGAAAGGCCTGGTCGCCGCGGGGGCCCCCGGGGCGTTCACCACCGCTCGGGCGGGGGGTCCGGTCCGCGCATCCCGCCGGTACCGCTTAAGCGATTCACCGCTCGCGCCTGCAATGCACGCCGTGAGCGAAGGGACGAACTGGATGCTGCGTTTGGAGACCGGAGAGGACCTTCTCGCTACCCTCGCTCGCTTCGCCGAAGAGCACGGGATCCGGGCGGCCGCGATCGCCCTGGGGATCGGCCAGCTTCGGACTGCGGCGCTCGGTTACTGGAACGGGCAGGAGTATGAGCGTCGGGAGCTCCTCGAGCCGACCGAACTCGTCTCCTTGAACGGCTCGATCGCGGAGGCCGAGGGCCGTCCCTCGGTCCACGTGCACGCCACCCTGGGCGGTCGGGACCATGCGGCGGTCGCCGGCCACGTCCTCGGGGGGACGATCGGACTCCTCGCCGAGGTCCTCGTGGTCGAGTTCCCTTCGCAGGCGTTCGCTCGCCCGATGGACGAAAGCCTCGGGCTTCGGACCCTCCGCCTCGAGGCGGCCGGCCTCCGGTCCGTCGCTTCGGGGCCCAGCGGTCGGGCGGGCTAGCGCTATCCTCGCCGTCCGGGTCGACCTTGGCATGTCGACGGACGGGGCGGCGGCGCCGGGGCGGCTCGACCCCCGCCTTCGCGAGCTCGTCGAGCGGCGGGGGTGGGCCGAGCCGACCGAGATCCAGCGGCTCTCGGAGGACCTGGTTGGCACCACGTCCGACGCCCTGCTCGTTTCCCCGACGGGGACCGGGAAAACCGAGGCCGCGATCCTGCCGCTCCTCTCCCGCCAGGTGTCCGATCCGTCGCCCCCCGTGAGCCTCCTCTACGTGACCCCCCTGCGCGCGCTCAACCGGGACCTCGAGCAGCGTCTGGTGAAGCTGGTCGAGGAGGTCGGCCTCCGCGCGGCGGTCCGCCACGGCGACACGCCCGCCACGGCTCGCCTGAGCCAGTCGAAGCGACCCCCCGATCTCCTGATCACCACTCCCGAGACCCTCCCGCTCCTCCTGATGGGGAAGAGGCTCCGGGAGGGTCTCCGGGCGGTCCGGGCCGTGATCGTCGATGAGGTGCACGAGCTCGTGCCCAACGACCGGGGCGCCCAGCTCGCCCTCACGCTCGAGCGACTGGACGCGTGGGTCGGGCATCCCGTCCGGCGGCTCGGGCTCTCCGCGACGATCGGCAATCCGGAGGAGGTGGCCCGGTACCTCTCTCCCGCCCCACGGAAGGTCGAGGTGAAGATCGCGCGGGTGGGACGGGTCGTCCAGCTCGCGGCTCGGCTCCCCTCGGAGGGGTTCCCCCCTCTCCCGGCGGACCTCGATCGCGACCTGAAGGCCGACCCCGAGTTCCTCGCGGCCCTCCGGACCGTCGTCGAGGAGGTCAAGGCCCATACGACGACCCTCATCTTCGTCAACACCCGGCCGACGGCCGAAGGGTTGGCCGCCCGGCTCCGCCTGCTCGACCCGGAACTCCCCATCGCCGTGCACCATGGCTCGCTCTCCCGGGAGGTCCGCGAGGAAGCGGAACGTCAGTTCCGGGAGGGAGCGCTCCGGGCCCTCGTCGCGACCTCGTCGCTCGAACTCGGGATCGACGTGGGGGCGGTGGACTTTGTCGTACACTTCGGCTCCCCCCACCAGGCCGGCCGCCTCCTCCAGCGCGTCGGCCGATCCGGCCACCGGATCGGGCGGGAGATCCGCGGGACCGTGCTGGCGCTCGACGACGAGGACCTCGAAGAAGCGGCTGTCCTCGCCCGGCGCGCCGCCGCCGGGGAGGTCGAGCCGACGAGGTGGAGGTCGGGCAACCGGATGGCCGCCGCCCAGCAGATCGTGGCGGCAGTCCGGGCCGGCGGCTCCGTGCGACGCGCGGCGCTCCTCGAGACCCTCCGACGGGCGGCCCCCGTGGCCGATCTCACCGATCGCGACTGGGACCGGATCCTCGAGTACCTCGAGGGGCTCGGATCGCTCAAGCGCGTCGGTGAGGAGCTCCGGCCGGGCCGCTCGACGCTCGAACGGTTCTACGCCACACTCTCCCTGATCCCCGACGAACGCACGTACCGGCTCCGCGACATCGCCACCCGCCGCCCGATCGGTGTCCTGGACGAGCGGTTCGTCGTCACCCGGATCCTCGCCGAGCCTGACCACATCTTCCTCCTGCACGGGCAGACCTGGAAAGTCGTGGAGTTCCGGGAGGGCGAACTCCTCGTCGAGGGGGTCCGGGAGATCGGCCAGGAGCCCCGGTGGGTGGGGGAGGACCTTCCGGTGCCGTTCGAGGTCGCTCAGGAGATCGGACGGCTGAGACGCGAGCGCGGGCTCTCGGCGTACCCGCTCGAAGCGACCGCCCGCGAACGGCTCGAGCGCCGGTTGGGTGAGCTCCGCGAGGACGAACCCCGGCCGGACGACCGGACCGTCACCGTCACCGTCAACGGCCGGATCGCGCTCTTCGGGGCGGCGTTCGGGAACCGCACGAACCTCACCCTCGCGACCGTCGCCGCTGGGCTGCTCGCGGCCCGGCTCGGGGCCCGCGTGGAGGTCGCCTCGGTCGAACCGACCTGGTTCCTCCTCCAGCTTCCGGTCGCGCTCGATGGGGGGGCCCTCACGCAGGCGCTCGCCATCCCGCCCGACCACCTCGAGGGGCTCCTCGAGAAGCTCGTTCCCGCCGGCCTCGAGTACCCGATGGACGTTCCTCACTGTGGCGCGTAAGTTCGGCGCTCTCCCGGCCTCGACCGACCCGAGGGACTTGAGGCTCATCGAGCCCCTCCTCGAGGCCGCCCAGAGCTCGCCGCTCGGGGAGGAGGCGCTCGAGAAGACCCTGTTCGAGCGGCACGACGTCGCCCACGCCCGCGAGGTGCTCGAGCGCATCGGGAGGGGCGAGATCGCGGTTCGGACCGCGGCCGCTTCCCCGTGGACCGAACGCCCGATCGGGCGGCTCGCGTGGCGGGAGCTCCCGGACGTCCCACCCCCGACGCTCCTCGCCGCGGTGAGCGAACGGCTCCGGGCCGAACCGCTCACCCTCGTCTGCCTTCGCTGCGGGTTCACCCGGACCACCTCGGCCGCGCGATACGAGGCCGACGGCGGGAGCGTCTGCCGCATCTGCCACGGCTCGCTCTCGGCGGTCCTCGCCGCCCATCGCGAGACCGAGATCGCTCAGCTCGCGCGCTACGGCAAGAAGAAATGGGCCGCGCGCGGGGCAACGCCCCGGGTTCGGGATCGACGCCGCCTGCCCGAGACGTTGTCGCCCCTCGTGCGTCAGGGCTACACGTCGGCGGAGCTGCTCGCCCACCACGGGACGAACGCCCTTCTCTGCCTCGCCGCCCGGGGGATCGGCCCCGAGACCGCGCGCCGGATCCTCGCCCGGCCGTTCCGGGATCCGTCCGACCTCGTCGCGGAGATCCTCCGCGCCGAACGCCGATACGCTAAGAATCGGGCGTTCTGGGACTAGGGGCCGCGGCGGCGGCGATGCCCCCCTGCTCGTGGGCTACGGCCGGGGCCCGGAACCCGCCGGGCGCGGGCGGTTGCTCCCCGGCGGGCGCGCGGCGCCAGTGGGTCGCCGAGCCGGCCGAGCGGGTGGGGGCGGTGTCCGCCGGCGCGAGAGGAGGAAGCCCGCGAGCACCCCGACGACCGCGATCGCGATCCCGGCGACGATCGCGTAGAACGCGACCGGGGGCAGACCGAGGAGCTCGCTCCCTGGCGCGGGGGTCGTCTTCGTCGGGGAGCCCACCACGAGCGTCGCGGCGGGGGAGGTGGAGTTGACCCCGTTGCGGTCGGTCACGGTCACCTCGATCCGGCTCGAACCCGTCGCCGTCGGCGTGCAGTTCAACACGGGTCCGTTGGTCGAGGCGCAACCCGCCGGGAGCCCGCTCCAGACAAACGCGTCGCCGCCGGCGCCCGCCCCGATCGTGACGGAAAGGATCACCGGGCGGTCGACAATGGGCGCGGCGGGGGCGATCGTCGGGGCGGAGACCGTGGGGTCCGGCGAAACGAGGATCGTCAGGGTCGTGCTCCCGACGCTCGTTCCCGAGGCGTCGGTGGCCTTGTAGCTGATATTCAGGTCCGAGGCCGAGCCGGGCGCGCAGATCTCGTCGAGAATCCCCGAGGCGACGCACCCGTTCGGTAACCCCGTCCACTGGACCGCGTAGGGAAGGGCTCCGCCCGACACGTTCCCGGCCACGACCAAGCTCTGCCCGACGTCCACAGCGGTGCGGCTCGCGGTCGGAGGGCCGACGAGAAGGCTCGGCTCGACCGAGTAGGAGAATCCGATCGAGGAGCGTTCGAGGTTCGTGTCCCCGACGATCACCGACCCCGAATACGGTCCGACCGGCAGGGTGCAGGTGACTGATGGCTGCGTGAGGTTCGAGCACTCCGACGCCGGCAGCCCCGACCAATCGTACGACACGTAGGTCCCCGAACCACCGGCCGGGGACTCGCTCAAGGTGACCAGTTGCCCGCTGTCCGAGATGGCGGGGCTCGCTTCGACCGACTGGGGGGCGAGCGCGGGGTCGACGACGAACGATCCATCAAGGCTCGTGGCGACGCCCCCCGCGGTGTCGAGGACGGTGACGTTCGGATCGAAGAACCCCGGGTCGGCGAACCGGCACCCGACCACCTCCCCGGCTTTCCCGCACGCGTTCGTAGGCTGCCCCGTCCAGGTCCAGCGGTACGTATAGATCCCCGAGCCCCCGCTCGCCGCGGCGCTGAGGTTGAACGACTCGTTCGCGTCCACCGAACCCGAGAGGGGCTCTCCGGCAACGAGAGCCGAGAGGAGGGGCGTGTTCAGGTTCGGGTAGACCTCGAAGGTGACCCAAGAGCTCACCGTATGGTTCGTCGCATCGGTGAGGTTCTCCCAAACGGTGAAGTTGCCCCCGCCGTAGGCGAGGCAGGCGAGGCCGATCCCGGCGGAAGGGAGCGAGGCGTTGAACGAGGCCGGCAGCGAGCATCCGAGCCCCGAGAGGTCGGGATCGACGGACGTGGAGAGGTTGACCGGGGACTGCCCGGGATACGGGACGGAGGTGTTGAGGTCAAGGGGGACCCCCACTTCGGTGCCGCTGATCGATCGCCCCGCCGTGGAAAGGGTCGTCGGGCCGATCGAAAGGGCGCCCTCTCCGAGGATGGTCAAGTGGGAGCTCCCGCCTTCCGGGACGAGGACGTCCCCCGAGGCGTTGTCGATCGCGAGGTTGTAGGGCCCCGAGGCGACGTCCACGGTGTGGAGGACCGTGGTCCCGGAGATCAGACTGAGGCTCGAACCGTATTCGTTGGCGGAGTAGATCCACTGGTCGACCGGATCGTACACGACATCCCACGCCGCGCCCCCGACGGTGAGGGTCGTGAGAACGCTGGTCCCGCGGATGACCGTGACCGACCCCTGGCTCGGGTTCGAGTAGTAGCTGTTCGCGACGTACATGTACCCGTTCGCGGGGTCATAGGTCACCCCGATCGGTGTCGAGAAAGAGCCCTTGATCGTGGTCACGACCGTGGTCCCGTTGATGACGGTGACCGAGGAGCCGCCGTTGGTGGACGAAGCGGCGTTCGTGACGTAAATGAAGTGGTCGGCGGGGTCATAGGCCGCCCCCGCCGGATAGGTGCCGGTGTTCACCGTCGAGTAGGAACCAGATTTCGGGATGACCGTCACGTACCCGGGGTTCGAATCGACGTTCGGGACGTACAAGGCGCCGGTGATCGGGTCGTAGGCGATGTCGTACGGCCCCTTGAACTCCCCGGTGGAGCTGATCGTGGTCGCCAACTTGGTCCCGTTGATCACTGAGAGCGAATCCCCACCACGGTTCGAAATGTAGATCGCCCCGTTTGCGGGATCGTAGAACGCCCCCTCCGGCTGGGACCCGGCGGCGACGTTGGCGACGAACCGGCTCCCGTTGAGGATCGTGACGTTCGACGACCCTTCGTTCGCGATGTACGTGTACCCGTTCTCGGGATCGTACGCCACGCCGTAGGGCTCGTTGCCGACGCCGTGGCCGCCGACCGTCAGGTTGTATTCCTCGATGGGGGTAGAGTTCCCTTGCCGGAACGTCCCGAACGGCTCATCGGGACACCCGGACCGCCGGTCGAGATGGTTCGTTCCGCACACGGAGGCCGCCCAAGGTGCGGCCAGCACGCCGCCAGGGCGGGTCAGTCCAACCCCCGAGGTCGACACGGTCGAGCGCGTCGGCTCGGGGGAATGGAGGGCGAGGAGTGCGCGATGCGCCGGCGGCGCCGGAGCGGAACTACCCGAAAACGCCGGGGCGATCGACGCGATCAAGGAGACGGCGACCGCGAGCCAGAAGACCGGGCGCGGGAACGGCCCGATGCCTCGGAACCGCGCTCCGGATGGTGAAGGGGGACCGGGGGCTGAACGGGCAACCGACCGAGGGCGCGTGGCGGTCAAATCCGGAGCCCCCCAAAGGGGCCCTCGGCGCCCGGAGCGACTCCACGCGACACCGCGGTGACCTCGGAGATCCAACCGGCGGAAACGGGAGTCGGCCCGCATCGAACATCGAGTGCGACCCTCCGCATCGCGCTGCCCAGCCCGAACGGTCGACGTGAGGCCGACCTTGCCGGGCATCGGAGTTCGGAATATAACGCCGGCGATTTCGATGGAGCTATGCCCCCTTTACCCGGCAGAGCGGGGGCGGCCCCCATCGTCCAAGCAGGCCGAGCGGAGCGGTGGCGCGCCTAGGTCTGACACGTGGGTTCACGGTGGAAACCGACGCTCCGCTGCGCCGGGACATGCTATGTACCCGTTCCAGGTCCGATCGCGGCCGTCGATGGTCGACTCCCCGCTCCTGGTCGTGGGCGCGGGGATCGTCGGCCTCGCGACCGCCCGGGCGCTCACCGACCCGCCGTACTCCCTGCCGGTGATCGTTCTCGAGAAGGAGGCGGGACCGGCCCGTCATCAGACCGGGCACAACAGCGGGGTCCTGCACTCGGGGATCTACTACCGCCCGGGCACCCTGAAGGCTCGCCTGACCACCGAGGGACGCGGGAGGATGATCCGCTTCTGCGAAGAGCACGGGATCCCCTACCGCCTAGTGGGGAAGGTCATCGTCGCGGCCTCCGAAAGCGAGCTGCCCGCGCTCGCTGAACTGATGCGACGGGGGACGGAGAATGGGCTCGAAGGCCTCCGATACCTCGACCCGGCCGGACTCAAGGAGGTCGAACCCGAGGCGTGTGCCGTCCGGGCGATCCATGTGCCCGGGACCGGGATCGTCGACTACGCGCGCGTGTGCGAGGCATTGGTGACCGATCTGCGAGCCCGAGGCGGCGAGGTCCGGTACGGAGCGAAGGTGGGCGCTATCCGCCGGCTCGGGGGAGGGGTCGAGGTCGACACACCTGAGGGACCGGTCCGGGGTCGGTTCCTCGTCAACTGCGGGGGCCTTCATTCGGACGAGATCGCCGCGCGGTGCGGAGCAGCGATCGGCGCCCGGATCGTCCCGTTCCGAGGGGAGTACTACCTCCTGCGGCCGGGGCGCGAGGGGCTCGTCCGGGGGCTCATCTATCCGGTCCCCGACCCCGAGATGCCGTTCCTCGGCGTCCACCTCACGCGCACCATCGACGGACGGGTCGAGGCCGGGCCGAACGCCGTGCTCGCGCTCGCCCGGGAAGGGTACCGGTGGCGCGACTTCGTCCCGCGGGAGCTTCTCCGCACGGTCGGCTACCCGGGCTTCCTTAGGATGGCGCGACGGTATTGGCGGACCGGCGCGTTCGAGATGCGCCGTTCCCTCTCCCGGCCGCTGTTCCTCGAGAGCCTGCAAAGGCTCCTGCCGGCCCTCGAGGATTCCGATCTCGCCCCCGGGGGGAGTGGCGTCCGCGCGCAGGCGATCGCCCCGGACGGGCGCCCGCTCGACGACTTCGTCTTCGCCGAGTCCCCGGGGGCGATCCACGTGGTCAACGCGCCCTCGCCGGGCGCTACCGCTTCGCTGTCGATCGGCTCGTACGTCGCCGAGCGCGTCGCGCGGGCGCTCGCCTAGCCGCCTCGGATCAGGCCGAGCGGGCGATCGCGCCCGGCGACCGTTCCATCGCGGCCCGGAAACGGGCGAGCGACTCGTCGAGGCCGAGCATCGCGTGCCCGGTCTCTCGGGCGATCCGCTCGGAGCGCAGGCTGCTGTTGAGCGGACGGCCCGCGACCTGATGGAGCTCGGCCGTCGTGATCGGGACGACGCGTTCGAAGGGGATCCTGGCCGTCTCGAGCAGCCGCCGGGCGAAGTCGTACCGGCTGATGGCGGTCGCGCCGGCCGCGTGGAAGACCCCGCGCGCCTTCCCACCGACGAGGGCGAGGAGCGCGCCGGCGAGATCCTCCGCGAGGGTCGGCGAAGCGACCTGGTCCTGGACGATCCGAAGGACATGGCCCTGGAGAGCCTCGTGGATGAGCCAGCTCGCGAAATTGAGGGGTTTTCCCGAGGTCGACGGCCCGGTGCTCCCCGGAGGCACCCAGCTGTAGACCACCGAAGGGCGAGCGATGGCCGATTCGGGATACGCCGAGAGGACCGACGCCTCACCGGCGAGCTTGCTCTCCCCATAGACGCTCAGGGCATGCGGGGGGTCCTCCTCGGTGTACGGGGGATGGCCGGCCCCGTCGAAGACGAAGTCCGTCGACACGAAGGCGAAGCGCGCCCCGACCTCGCGCGCCGCCTCGGCGAGATGGCGGGCACCGTCCCGATTCACGAGGAACGCCTCCTCCGGGTGCCGTTCGCAATAGTCGACGTTGTGGAGCGCGGCCGTGTCGATCACCGCGTCGGGGTGGAACCGTCCGACGGTCGCCCGGACAGCTTCCGGTTGGGTCTTGTCGAGGGCTGCGACCTCGACGCCGGGGATCTCGGCCCCCGGGTACGGTAGGTCCCGAGGACGGCATCGCCCCGGGCGGCGGCCTGGGAGGCCAGCTGACCCCCGACCTGTCCGCCAGCGCCGACGACGAGGATCCGCATCGTCCCGGTCGATCTACTTGTGCGGCGGGCGGTTCCAGTCGAACGGCTCCTTGAGCCGCGGGTCGAGGATCGTCCGATCGTTCCACGGTCGACGGTCCTCGTCCGGATCCTTCGCGTCGTACATCCGGCTCACCATATAGACGGTCGTCGACGGGGAGGAACTGACCGTCTTCGTGCCGTGCCAGAACTTCCCGGGGATGCGGACGAGCTGGAGCCGCTCGGCGCTCGCGATGACCTCGTCGAGCTGCCCGTGGGTCGGCGACCCCGGCTCGTCGTCGTAGGCGCAAATCTTCATCGCCCCCTTGACGACGCAGAAGTAGTCGACTTGGCCGCGACGGTGCCGGTGCCAGGCGCGGACCATCCCCGGGTAGCTGACGGAAAGGTTCGTCTGGACGATCTCGTCCTCGCCGAGGAACTCCGTCCAGTCCTTCCGCATCACCTCGGCGAAGAACCCGCGTTCGTCCGGCAATTTCTTGATGTCCATCGTGCGCACTCCCGGCAGCATCGTTCTTCTCCCCTTCCTAGAACACGACCCCGCGCAGCTTGACGGCATCTCCGTCGGCGGGGTCGCTCATGAGGTGACGGTACCAATCGACGGTCTTGGTGTCGGGCGCCGCCGGCAGGGACCCGTCGTTGAGTCCCCGCTCGATCGCCTGCACCGCCTCGGCGACCGACCGTTCCGGCCGATACCCGAGGGTCCGACGGGCCTTCTCGAACCCGACCCGGTAGGAGCGCCGGTCCGGGTCTCCATACCACTCGAGCATCGGCTTCGCCTGCATCTCTCGGGCGATCGTCTCCGCAAGGGGCCGGATCTGGAAGTTCTGTTCTTCCGACCCGATGTTGAAGACCTCGCCCCGGATCGCCTCGGGATCCTGGGTAAGGAGCATGGCGAGCGCTCCGGCCGCGTCGGCGACGTGGAGCATCGGGCGCCACTGCGTCCCGTCCTGCATCACGGGGATCTTGCCCGTCCGCAGACCCCCGAGGACCATCCCGTTGATGGCAAGGTCGTAACGCATCCGGGGGGACGGCCCGAAGAGCGTCGCAAAGCGGACGGCGGTCGCGCAGAACGCCCGATCCGAGGTCGGAAGGATATCACGCTCGGCGAGGATGTTCGCCCGGGCGTAGACCGTCATCGGCTTCGGGGTGGACGTTTCGGTGAGGATCCCGTCCTGGAAGCCGTACACGCTGCAGGAGGACGTCAGGAGGTAGCGAGGGACCCCCGCCTCGCGCGCGAGCCGGCTCATCCGGACCCGACCGAGGTAGTTGATATCGAGGGTCTGCCAGGGATTGATCTCGCCGGCGGGATCGTTCGAGAGGGCCGCCATGTCGATCACCGCGTCCATCCCTTTGAGAAGGGCGCCGTCGACCCATCGGACGTCGTCTCGCACGAGACGGACCGGGTTCCCCTGCGTGGCGTCGAGGAGGTGCTTCTGCCCGAAGAAGAACCGATCGACGACCGTGACGTCGTGGCCCTGGGAACGGAGCAGCGGCACGAGGGTCGTCCCGATGTAGCCTCCGCCGCCGGTGACCAGGACCCGCATGGACGCGGGACGTGGGCCACCCCGGGTACTAAATGGTTGCCGGACGTGCTTCGCCGGAACGGTGGGCGCGCCGGGCGGGACCATTTTAGACCCGGGCCGGCTCGACCCGGCGATGGCGTCGTCCGGGGCGTCGGGCCGGACCCTCGGGGTCGTGATCACGTACCGACCCGACGCGGCCACCGTCCCCGGAGTCCTGCGCTCGGCCTACGCGGCGACCGACGGCCTTGTCGTGGTCGACAACCGTTCGACCCCGGAGAGCCGGGGCCTCATCGAGCGCGCTGTCGGACCGGGGGCCGTCGCGGAGCTCGGCGGGCCCCCCGCCCCGTGACGGTCCTCGTGAACCCCGAGAACCGTGGGGTCTCGATCGCCTTCAACCAAGGGATCCGCGTGGCCCTCGAAGGCGGGTACCGCTTTGTCGTCCTGATCGACCAGGATTCGATCGTTCCGCGGGAGGCGGTCGATCGCCTGCGGGCGGAGCACGATCGGCTCGCGGCCGAGTTCCGTGTTGGTGCGATCCAGGCCTTCAATGTGGAACCCCGGGGGCACGTCAACCTCGATTCTCGCCGTCGGGATTACTACCGGCGGCACGGCCGCTACGCCGGACCCGACACCTACCAGGGCCTCCTGTTCCTCAACTCCGGGACCTTGCTGCCGGCGGAGGTCTTCCGGTCGATCGGACTGCTCGACGAGCGCTACTTCGCGGACTTCGTCGACTACGAATTCTCCCTGCGCCTCGCCCGGGCCGGTTACGCGGTCTTCCATCTGCCCGCGGCCCGGATCGTACACAACATCGGACCGGTCGAGCGCCCGAACCCGGTCCGACTGTACTACGCCGTGCGCGAGCTCGTCCGGCTCCTCCGCTCCTACGGTCGGGAGTTCCCCGGCGGGGTCGCACCGATCGTCTGGACGACGGCGTCGCGGTTCGGAAGCCTCACGATCCGCGGTGGTCAGCCTCTCCGCATCATTGGCCTGACGGTCCGTGCCGGCTTCGACGGGATCCTCGGGGTGACGGGCGAGTTCCGCCCCCGGCGCGTGCCGACCTGACGGGTCCCGGGCCCGGGGCGCCGCTCGCCCTGCGCGTGAAGGTCCTATCGGGCCCGGAGCGCTTCCGCTGCCCGCTCCACTTCGGCGCGAGGGGCCGGGGTACGGATGCCGCCGGCCCGCACGTGGGTCCGGGCCGCGGGCCAGCCCGCGGCGTGCAGCGCGTCGAGGAGGACTCCGACCGCAGGAGGATCGGGGAGGTGAAGGGTGCGCGCGAGCTCGTTCGGCTCGTAGTAGAAGAGGCCGTCGATCCCCGCCTCCTCTTGGAACCGACCGATGAGGGTGGCGACGGGACGGGGGCGGGCGGCCGTCGCGGGCGGCCCGAGCCGGCGGACGAACGCCACGTCGAAGAGCGACCCCGTCCACATCGGGCCGAAACTCCCCGAACCGGCCATGCTGGGGCCGAGACCCTCCGCCGGGTCGTAACGGCCGATCGGCGCCGGGGCCCCGCCTCCCGCCACCACCTCGAGGTACGCCCGGACATAATGGCCGCAAACGTAGCCGAGCAGGACGTGAACCGATTGTCCGCGAGCCTCCACCGACCGCGCGATCCACCCCAGGAGGATCCGAAGACCCCCCTCCGGACCGAGCCGACCCCGAACCGGTCGGGCCCCGTAGTGGCGCTCGCAGGCCCCACGATCCACCCCCGCGAGCACCCGAAGGTCGGTGGCGGTCACCGCGAGGTGCGTCCCCACCCGGGCCCGGGCGAGCATCACGGGCAGGAACGGCGCCGGCGAGCCGTACGGATCGAGATCGATGAGATCGAACGGACCGTCTGCCACGGGCTCCCGGGCATCGTGGAGCCGCGCCCGGGCGCCGAGTCCTTCGTATCGCGATGCGTTCCTCGAGAGGACCGCGAACGCGGCCGGGTTCGCTTCGGTCATCAGGAGTTCGCCGAGCAGGTCGGACTCGGCAGCGACCCGCAGCCCCCGGACCCCGGTCGCGGCGAGCATCTCCCAGGCGTTCCAGCGCCGACCGCCGGCCGTTCCCGACAGGGCGGTTGCCACCGCGACCCCGAGGTCCCGGTCGAGCGCCATCGCACCGTTATAGAAGATCGGGCGGCGGCGGCCCGGACCAAGCTCCCCGACCGTTTCGGGGAGCCAGAGATCGGTCGCGCCTTCGCGAGTCAGGCGGACGGGACCTAGTGGGCGCGCCCCGTCAGGAGGCGGACGATCTTGAACGCGAGCAGGTTCTTGTTCACCGGCGTCACCTCGAGGAGCCGTAGTTCATCCCTCCGCCGGATGTCCTGGAGGAGCGGATTCCTCGACTTCTTATGAAGCGTCATCACGATCGACTTGTTGCCATCGAGCGTGTCAACGACGGATTTCGTGAACGCCTCGCTCTCCACCTCCATCTTGCCGACCTCGTCGATGACGATGACGTCCGCGGAGGCCCGCGCCTCGGCGAGCGAACGGGCGCCGAGCCCCTCGAGCGCCTCGATGTTGATCCCGAACTTTCCGGAATGGATCCGGGACTTCATCCCCTCGTGCGCGAAGACCTCGTGCTCCTTCGTGAGCCAGTCGGTGATCTGGAAGCCGGACCGCCGGTGCTTCTCGATGATCGGCTCGGTCACCATCCCGCCGACCCGGATCCCCTCCTGCTCCAGGAGCTGGATGATCCGCAGCAGGGTCTGAGTCTTGCCGGATCCGGGCATGCCGGTGATCCCGATCTTGATCGGACCGGCCACGCGACGAGACATGTACGATTGTAACCCTCCTCGGTATGGTGAGAGCGGGCAAAAAGCATTCCCTTACGCCGCGCCTCCGCGTGCGGCGTCCGCGCACGCGGCCCTCGCCGCCGGAGGGGAGGCCCTTGGTCTACCCGGTCCGGGAAGACACTTTGCTCCTACTCCCGTTCGCCCGCGTTCCGGGACGGGGACGTCTGATCGAGATCGGATGCGGGGCGGGCACGGCCTCGATCGAGGCCGCGCACCACGGATGGACCGTCGTGGCCACGGACCGCAATCCGGAGGCGCTCACCCGACTCCGGGACCGCGCCCTCGCCGAACGCCTCCGGATCGATCCGGTGCGGACCGACCTCGCCGAGGGCCTGTCGGGGTTCGACCGCGTCCTCGCGAACCCGCCGTGCCTGCCGACGCGTCCCGGAGAACAGGACCCAGATCGCTGGGTCGACCTCGCGCTGAACGGTGGACCCGACGGACTCGAACCCACGGACCGGATCGTGGGGGAACTTCCGAGGCTCTTGAGACCCGGAGGTCGGGCCTTCCTGGTGGTCTCCTCTCTTCGGTCCCCGCGCCGCTGGAGGCAGATCCTCGATCGGTGGGTCTCGTTCGGGGGCCGCCACCGCATCGCCGCCCACCGCGCGCTCGAGGGGGAGACGCTCGAGGTGGTCGAACTAGAGGCCCCGGCTGGGGAGCGATCGGCGGCTACGTGGCCCGCTGGGCCTCGGCGACGACGGCCTCGAGGAACCGGTAGCCGTCGCCCGGACCGTTCGGGGAGTCGGACCGCGTCCAGTCGGGCGCCTGGGCGCGGTCGAAGGAGCGCTCAGGGTGCGGCATCAATCCGAACACGTTCCCCGCCGCGTTCGTGAGCCCGGCGACGTCTCCGGCGGAGCCGTTCGGATTCCAGGGGTATCGGACCGGGGAACCGTCCGGCGTCGTCCATCGGAAGAGGACCTGCCCGTTGCGGGCGAGCTCCTGAAGGCGGCGGCCGGCGGGTCCCGGCGAGGACGAGCTTCCCTTCTCCGTGGGCCGAAGGGAACAGGAACTTCGTCCCGCGGGGGAACTCCGACAGCGGCCGGAACGCTCCGCCGCTCCACTCCACCCACGTCGGCCGGCACTCAAAGTGGCCGGAGTCGTTCGTCATGAGGGCCGCCTCCGGCGGCCCGAGCTCGCCGTGGGGGCGGCCGGGAAGTAGGCCGAGCTCGATCAGGACCTGGAAGCCGTTGCAGACCCCGCCCAGGAGCCGGCCGGATCGGACGTACGCCTCGAGCTCCGGGCCGATCGAGGCCCGCAGGCGGGCCGCGAAGATCGCGCCGGCCCGGACGTAGTCCCCGGAAGAGAATCCCCCGGGGAGGAACACCAGGGAGTAGTCGGAGAGCGTCCGGAACCGGCTCCGTTCCACGTCGCGATGCTCGAGCTGTTTCAGGTGGATGATCTCGGGGGACGCGCCGAGCTCGCCGAGGGCGCGCGCGAGCTCTTCATCGCAGTTCGTTCCCTCGATGGCGATGAGCGCCACTCGCAGATCGGATCGAGGCACGGTCGCTGGAGGAGGTGGCCGCCCTTAAGCCGTTCAGGGCGCGGGGACGGATCCCGAAGCCCCGGCCATGGGGAGTCGGGACCCCTCGGCCCCGCGCTCGGGATCGAACAGCGGTTGGGGAGCGGGCGTCTCGGGGCCGACGAAGAACGGGCGCCGGCGTTCGATGGCGCGCGCGAAGGCCTCGACGAGGGCCTCCTCACCCGCACCGGAGCGAAGCAGCGCGCGCAGGTCGACGAGGCCGTCATTCGTCATCAGGCAACCTTTGAGCCGCCCGTCCGAGGTGAGCCGGAGGCGGTGGCACGCCATGCAGAACGAGGGGTTCTCGACCGGCTGGACGACCTCGACGGTCACCGGTCGGCCGGACGATTCGAAGGTGTAGCGGGGACGATCGTGGAGGGGGTTGTGGTCGACCCGGAACGCCTGGGCCGCGGCCTGTTCGGAGAGCCGTCCGAGCTCGGAATGGAGCGCCCGGTAGACCTTCGGGTCGACCCGCCCGGAGACGTTCTCGAACTCGATGACCTGGACCCAGGCGCCGACCTCCTGGGCGAACTCGACCAAACGGTCCACGGAGTCCGGTCGGGCGCTCGTCCCGTAGAGCGCGACGACGTTGAGCTTCAGCGGGACCAGGCCAGCACGGACGGCGGCCCGGATCCCTTCGATCGTCCGCCCTACCCCGTCGACGCCCGTGAGCCGATGGTACTCCGCCGGGTCGAGGCTCGGCAGGCTCACATTGACGCGATCGAGTCCGGCCTCTGCGAGCGGGCCGGCGAGCTCGTTCAGGCGGAGCCCGTTCGTGGTCATCGATATTTCCCGGACGTGGGGGCGGATCCTCTGCACGATCTCCACGAGGTCGGAACGCAGGGTCGGCTCGCCCCCGGTGAGCTTGACCCGGTCGATGCCGATCCTCGCGCCGGCCCGGACGACCGCCTCGATCTCCGAGGGGGACAGCTCGACGGTGGAGACCGGCTGCCCCTCCATGTGGCAGAAGACGCAGCGCAGATTGCACCGCTGGGTCAGGGAGATCCGAAGATCGGAGACCTCCCGCCCGAACCGGTCGTGCACGCCGGGCCATGCGCTGGGGCGGAGATATCGTTTAGCGAGCGCGGGTCGGCGGCCCGGAGGGGCCGATCGGGGGGAGCAGGAGGCGCGCCCGGATGGTGTCGCCCCGCTTTGGGGACGCCCGACCGGCCGGCCACATCGCATAGGCGTTCGCGCCGCCGAGGCTCGCGATCGCGCTCGATCCTCGGTACGTCGGGGTGGCTCGTCCGGCCCGGACCTTGAGGGGGATGACCGTGGCGAATCCGGAGGTTGGGAGACTCCACGTCCCCTCCGAGGCGAACGTTCTCAGTGGTCCAGGCGTCCCCCGGTATCCGGGCGAGCCGTCGGAGGACCGGGAGGATGAGCCAGAACCCGTTCGAGAGGCAGGAGGTCGGATGGCCAGGCATGCCGACGACGGCCACCCGCCCGGCCCGCACGGCGAGCGTCGGCTTTCCCGGTCGGATCGCCACGCCATGGAAGCGCAGGCGACCGAGCCGCGCGAAGACCCGGGGGAGGTAATCTCGCTCCCCGACGGAACTTCCCCCGGTCACGAGCACGAGGTCGCTCGTTCGGACCGCCCGGCGGACCGCCGTCTCGATCACCGTCGGGTCGTCCCGGACCGGCGAGGTGGTCCGGGCGATAGCGCCGCTCGCCTCGACAAGGGCGGCGAGGGTCGCGTTGTTCGACTCGTAGATCGCCCCCGGCCCGAGCCGCGCGCCCGCTGCTCGCAGCTCGTTGCCGTTCGGGACGATGGTGACCACGGGCTTCGCCCAGACCTGCACCGAAGGGGTCCCCGTGATCGCGAGCGCCCCAAGGTCCACCGGCGCCAGGAGCTGTCCCGCCTCCGCGAGGAGCGCGCCCCGGGCGAGGTCCTCGCCGGCCCGCGCGATCCGGTCCCCCCGGGTCAGCCGGGACCGCACGGCGATCGAGCCGGAGCGGAGGACGACCTCCTCGAACGCTACCACCGTGTCGGCGCCGGGCGGGATCGCGCCGCCGGTGGCGACCGCGACCGTCTCCCCCGGTCCCAGACGATCGTGGAAACCCCCCTCCGCGTAGACGTCCCCGACGATGCGCAAACGGACCGGAGTGGCGGCGCCCGCACGACGGGTGTCCCGGGACCGGAGCGCGTACCCGTCCCAGGTGGCTCGGTCGAACGGTGGGACCGGGACCTTCGCCCGATAGGGGCGGGCAAGCACTCGCCCTACGGCGTGGGCGACCGGGAGCTTCTCCCGTCGGGCGATCGGAACGACGTCCGCCTCGAGGCGGCGGAGCGCCTCGGTCCACGGGATCAATCGACCGAACGGGCGCATCCTCATCGGCGGCCCTTTCCGAACGGTTTACTCGGAGGCTTCGGTTTCCTCCTTGTGAGCCAGCCCCGCGCCGACCGGACGCCGGCGCGAAGACACGCCGAAAGCGGTTGCCCGGAAAACCAACCGGCGTAGAATCCACCTCGGAACGCGTCGCCGGCGCCCGTGACCGTCCGGGCGGCGACCGGTGGGCCCGCGGAGACCGACTCGGTCCCGACCCGGGTCAGTGCCGTCGCCCCCGATGCCCCCCGGGTGATGACCACCAAGGGCACCCTTTCTAGCAGATCCCGTGGGCGTTCGAGCCCGAGCTTCCGGACGGTGGTCGCGATCTCGGCCTCGTTCCCGAAAAGGATCTCGGCCCCATCCACGAGCGTGGCCAAGTCGCGGGGAGCCCATCGGTAGTGGACCTCCTGGGCGGGATCCGCCGCCACGGGCCGACCGAGGCGGCGGGCTGCCTGGAGCACCTGGAGCTGATAGACCGGGTCCCCCGTCGTGAGGTGGACCCAGCGGGTCCGCTCGATGAGGTTGATCGGGACCTTCGCGCGGGAGGCGTCCGCCATGGCGCCCTGGTCGATGACCGTCATCTGGGATCCCCGCCCGTCCTCGAGGACGTAGCAGGTCGGGGTGCGGGTCCCGGGCACCGTCGTCAACGCCGAGAGCTCGAGCCGCGCCGAAGCGAGCCGGGAGCGGAACTCCGCCGGGAAACCGTCCCCCACCAAGCTCACGAGGGCGGTCCGGACCCCGTACCCCGCGGCCGAGAGTGCGATCGTCGCCGCCGTCCCCCCAAGGGCGTCGTGGCCCTCGCGTACCGGGACGGTGCGGTCGCGCTGCGGGAGCTCGGAGACTTCGAGGAACCGGTCGACGTTCGTGTGGCCGACGACCACGAGATCGAGGCTCGCCTGCCTCTGGTGACCGGGGGCGCGCACGTCGGTCGGGACGGTCCGGCTGGGATATCGACTTCGCCCGACCCGGCCGACCGCTCGCCGCGCGCGGACACGCTTAGATAGCCGGACCGGTCCTCGCCCGGGCGGGAGCCGTGATCGTCGAAGGCGCCATCGTAGATGCCGACGGTTCGCGCCCCGGCTACGTCCGGTTCGACGGCGCTCGCGTCGTCGAGGTCGGCCAGCGAGGGACCGAGTCGGACCATGGGCGGGAACGCCGGGTCCGGGGCATCGTCGTCCCGGCACCGGTGAACGGCCACATCCACCTCGGGGACGCCGTCTCGACCCGGGAACCGCCCCCCGGTCCGCTCGAGCGCCTCGTCGAGCCGCCGAACGGATGGAAGTTCGAGCTGCTGCGCGCCGCGACCCCTGCGGCCAAGCGGCGAGCGATCGCGGCGGCCACGTTCCGGATGGCCCGCGAGGGCATTGGCGCGGCCATCGATTTCCGGGAAGAGGGTGCGCGGGGCCTCCAGGTTCTCCGAGCCGCGACCAAAGGCTCTCCCGTCCGGATCGTCGCCCTCGGCCGCCCCCTCGCCCGGCCGGTCCGGCCCGAGGAGCTGAGCGAGGTGCTCGCGCTCGCCGATGGGATCGGGGTGAGCTCGGCCCGGGAGGAGTCCCGGACCGACCGGACGGCGCTCGCCACCGCCTGTCGTTCGGCCCACAAGCTCTTCGGCATGCACGCGAGCGAGAACCTCCGGGAGGAACCCGAAGAGTACCTCGACCCGCGGCCGGACCTTCTCGGTACACCTCACCGCGGCGACCGAGGCGGACCTCGAAAGGGTCGCCGCTGCCCAAGTGAGCGTCGCGGTCTGCCCCCGATCGAACGCCCTCTTCGGACGTCGGCCCCCGCTGCCGGCCCTCGAGCGGCTCGGGGTCCCGACCTTGATCGGTACGGACAACGTGATGTTCCACGCCCCCTCGATCTGGCGCGAGCTCGAGTTCGCCTACGTCTCCAGCCGGCTCGCAGGCGGACGGGTCTCCCCGGAGTTCCTGGTCCGAGCCGCCTGCGTGACCCCGTGGCGACTACTGGGCGAGCCGGAGAGCGCTCGCGTTCAGGCGGACGGGCCCGGGCGACCGATCATCGTGCGCCTCCCGTCCGACGATCCCGCCTACCAGTTGGTCGGGCGTGCCACCGAACATCTTATCGTTCGACCCGGGAGCGGGGACCGAGGGGGCGCGGTGGCGTGAACCTGGAGGAGCTCTTCGCGCTGCTCCGCCGCCGGGGGTATCTGTGGCCGTCGGCCGAGATCTACGGCGGGATCCAGGGACTCTACGATTACGGGCCGCTCGGAACCGCGCTCAAGCGGCAGGTCGAGGAAGCCTGGGCGACCTGGTTCCTGGGCCTCTCAGAGGACTACTACCGGATCGAGCCCGCCGAGATCCTCCCCGAGGCGGTCGTCCGCGCCTCCGGCCACCTCGCGAACTTCACCGACCCCGAGGTCCGGTGCGGGCAATGCGGCAAGTCGTTCCGGGCCGAGACCGTCCTCGAATCCACCCGGCCGCAGGGGATCGACGGACTCAGCCCGGCCGAGATCGGCGAGATCGTCGCGAGCTCGGGGCCCGGTGCCCGAGCTGCGGGTCGAAGTCGCTCTCAGTCCCGAAGCCCTTCAACATGATGTTCGGGGTCGACCTGGGCGTCGAGGGCCGGGAGCGGGGGTACCTGCGCCCCGAGACCGCCCAATCGAGCTTCCTCGCCTTCTCCCGGATGCGGGAGGTGGGCCGCAAGGCGATGCCCCTCGGCGTCGCCGTGATCGGGAAGGCGTACCGGAACGAGATCGCGCCCCGGCAGGTCCTGTTCCGGATGCGCGCCTTCACCCAGGCCGAGCTCCAGGTCTTCTTCGACCCGGCGGCGTTCCCCGTCGATTTCCCGTCGGTGGCGGCCGCGACGGTCCCCGTCCTTCGGGTCGCCGACCGGGAGGCCTCCGGAGGTGCGCCGACCCCTCTCTCGGCGGCCGATCTCGCCGGTCCGGGGGGCTCCCGGAGTTCTTCGTCTTCCACCTCGTCGAGGCCCTGCGGTTCTACCGGGACGTCCTCGGCTACCCCGAGAGCGCGATCCGATTCTACGAGAAGTCCGACACAGAACGGGCGTTCTACAACCGTATCCAGTTTGACGTCGAGGTCAAGCTCGATTCGCTCGGCGGATACCGGGAACTCGGAGCGGTCCACTACCGGGGGGACTACGACCTGACGCGGCACGGGGAGGGGTCCGGCCAGGACCCGACGATCGTTTCGCCGTCCGGGCCGCGGGTCATCCCCCACGTCCTCGAGGTCACCTTCGGGGTCGACCGCAACCTCTGGGCGCTCGCCGACCTTGGCCTCTCCCGAGCGGACGACCGTACCGTCTGGAAGATCCCGGCCTACCTCGCCCCGGTCAGCATCGGCGTCTTCCCGCTCCTCCCGAAAGAGCATGGGAAGGCGGCTCTCGCGGTCGTGGAGCGCCTTCTCGCGGAGGGGATCCGGGCCGAGTACGACGCCGCGAGCTCGATCGGGAAGCGCTACGCCCGGATGGACGAAGCCGGGACGCCGTTCTGCGCGACCGTGGACGGGGAAAGCCTGGTCGCCGGCGAAGCCCGAACGGTCACGCTACGCGACCGGGACACGAAGGCCCAGAGGCGGGTCGACCTCGATGAGCTCGTGACGACCGTGCGCTCGGCGACCCGGTTCCCGCGCCCCCGGGCGTCGGGCTAGCCGAATCGCCCGGCGACGTAGTTCTCGGTGAGCGCCTCGCGCGGGTGCCCGAAGATCGTGTCGGTCCGGTCGTACTCCACGAGCTTGCCGAGGTAGAAGAACGCCGTTCGTTCGGAGATCCGCCGCGCCTGGGCCAGGTTGTGGGTGACGAGCACGATCGGATAGCGGTCCCGGAGCTCGGCGATCAGCCGCTCGACCTTCGCCGTCGCGATCGGATCGAGCGACGAGCACGGCTCGTCCATCAGGAGCGCTTCCGGCCCAACGGCGATCGCCCGGGCGATGCACAGGCGCTGCTGCTGGCCTCCGGAGAGGCTCGTCCCGAGAGCGTCGACGTCGTCGCGGACCTCCTCCCAGAGCCCGGTCCGGACGAGGCTCTCCCACACGATGCGGTCGAGCTCCTCGCGTCGCCGCACCCCGAGGAGGCGCGGGCCGGCGGCGACGTTCTCGTAGATCGAGAGGTGCGCGAACGGGGTCGGCTTCTGGAAGACCATCCCGATCCGACGTCGGACCTCGGTCGCCGCCTGGCGGCGGATATCCTCACCGTCGAGCAGGACCCGGCCCTCGACCCGCGCTCCCGGGAGCTCGTCGTGGAGCCGGTTGAGGCATCGCAGGAACGTCGTCTTGCCGCACCCCGACGGTCCGATGATCGCCGTCACCCCGGTCGGGGGCACATCGAGGCTGACGTCGAAGAGCACCTGCTGGCGTCCGAACCACGCGTTGAGGCCCTCCACCACGAGCTTCCCACCCATCGTTCAGCCCCCCCCCTCGCTCGGGGTGCGCCCCCGGACGACGTAGTGGACCACCACGCTCACCGAGAACATCACGAGGAGCAGGACGAGCGCCGCCCCCCAGGCGTCCGATTGCCAGTTCGGATACGACGACTGCGCCCCCTGCTCGAAGATCACGATCGACAGGGCCGAGATCGGATGGGTGAGGCCCGCGAACCAGAACGGGCTCCCGAAGGCGGTGAGGACGATGGCCGCCGTCTCCCCACCGGCGCGGGCGACCGCCAGGAAGACGCCGGTGACGAGCCCGCCCCGGGCGGATGGCAGGACGATCCGCCACGTCGTCCGGTACCGGGGGAATCCGAGGGCGAACGCGGCCTCTCGGGCCGACGCCGGTACGGCGCGCAGCGCCTCCTCCGAAGCCCGCGCGATGATCGGCACCATGAGGAGGCCTAGGGCCGCAGCCCCCGCGAGGGTCGTGTCGTCGAGGCCGGGGGCCGCCTCGAGCAGAACGAGGACCACGAAGAGCCCGAGCAGGATCGACGGGACCCCGAGCAGGAGCTCGGTCGAGATCCGGACGATCGTCGTCGCCCGTCCCCGGCCGTACTCGGCGAGGAAGATCCCCACGAGCAGTCCAACCGGCACCGCGATCGACGAGGCGAGCAGGAGGAGCAGGACGGTCCCTTGGATCGCCGGCCCGATCCCCCCGATCGAGCAGGCGGCCCCCGAGATCGCGGGACAGGCCGGCGGAAGCTCGCTCGTGTAGAAGGAGGGGTGGATCGCGGCCGATCCGCCCCGGGCGACCGCGGTCCAAGCGACGCTCACGAGTGGCACGAGAGCGATCACGGTCGCCCCCGCCGAGAGCGCCACGGCAGCGGCGGACCGGATCTTCCGAGTCCCCCAGGGGCGACCGGGGACCCTGAGAAGGACCGGGCATGGGGGATCCCATCGATCGGCCCTCCCCGAACGTCGCTCCCGAGGATCGGTGATCCGGTGGGGACGGGAGCCGGCGCGGCCGATGGCCCCCTTCCCGGGCAAGCGCCCGTGAGAGGAGGCGCGCGGCGAGGTGGACGGCGAGCGTGAGCACGAGGAGGATCAGCCCCAGCTCTACGAGGGCGCTCCGCTCGGAGAGGGACCCCGAGTTGAGGTTATTGAGGATCTCCCCGGCGATCGTCTCCCCCTGCGAGAAGAGGGAGGTCGGGACGGCGTAGATGTTCCCGATGAGGCTCACGACGATGATCGCCTCGCCGGCCGCTCGGGCGAAGCCCACCACGATCCCGGCCGCGATCCCTGGCCGCGCCGCCCGGAGGACCGCGAGTCCGGCGCTCTCCGAACGGGTCGCCCCGAGGGCGAGCGCCGCCTCGCGCTGGCTCCGGGGGACGGCCTCGAGCGCCGAGCGGCTCAGGGCGGCGATCGTCGGGAGGATCATGATCGCGAGGACCACGCTCGCCGTGAGCACGTCGAATCCGGTCGCGGTCCGAGCGAACGGACCGAACCCCCCGGTCCCCCGTGCGAGGGCGGGCTCGACCGTCCCGCCCATCCAAGGCGCCACCACGAGGATCGCCCAGAACCCCCAGACCACCGAGGGGACCGCGGCCGACAGGTCCACGATCGTCGCGATCGGGCGTCGCCATCTCTTCGGTGCGAACTCGGTGAGGAAGAGCGCGACCCCGATCCCGACGGGCACGGCCAGGAGCAGAGCGAGCGCGCTCGTTTCGAGCGTGCCGAGGATCCCCGGCAGCGCCCCGTAGACCCCATGGACGGGGTCCCAGGTCCGGCCCCAGAGGAAGAGGGGGCCGAACAGTACGATCGACCCCCATCCGGCCCAAACGAGGACGACGACGAGGGCGCCGAGGAGGGCGACGATCCCGATGGCCGCGGCGTCGACGAGTGCGTGGGTCGCTGCGCCCAGCCGCCTGAGTTGGGCGAGCCGCCGGGAAAGCCCGGGGGGCGGACTCTCCCCGCCCGGGTCGGTTCGGGCGTTCCCACCCAACCGGGGCTCAACCGAACGTGCAGCCAACGCTCCTCCCGTGGAAGGTCAGGGTCGCGAGGGCGCTCCCGTCGAGCGCGACGAGACTGGGGGGCAGGGCGACGTAGTCGAGAGGAGCGGAGTCGTTCTGGCCCACCGTGACGATCCACTCGAGCCACTCCAATAGCACCTCGCTCCGCAAGAACGATGGCTCGAAGCCGAGGTCCGTCGATCGAAGCACCAGCAGGTAGGAAAATGTCGCGAGCGGGTAGTCCCCCGGTGACGGAGAGTTCACCATGCTGACGTTGGTCCACGGGAGGCTCGGGGGCGGGAAGGTGGTGTTCGCCGAGAGGTCGGCGATCGCCGAGGTCGTGTCCGAGAGCGTCGGCACAAGGAAGCGCCCGGAGGGGTTCTCCATCGCCGCGATCCCCAGCCCGGGCGTCGAGGCGACGTCGGTCAGATCGGCGTACCCGATCGTGTCCGAGGCGGCATGGACGTACTGAACGACCTTCGAGTTTCCCTGCACCGCCTGCTGCGTCGGCGCCGAGGGCCAGCTCGGTTGGATCCCGATCCCCGGGCCGAGCTCCATGTCGGACTCCCCGAGGCGAGGTACTCGGTCAGCACGTAGGTGGTGCCAGCGGCATCCGCCCGATGGACGGTGATGATCCCTTGGGCGGGCAGGGGCAGGCCCGGATTCAACGCGGCGACCGCAGGGGCGTTCCAGGCCGTGATCGTTCCCAGATAGATCCCGGCCAGCACCGAAGCGTTGAGGTGGAGGGGCCCCGACAGACCGGGAAGATGGTAGATGATGGCGAGCGCGCCCCCGGTCACCGGAAGGGTCAGCACGTCCCCGGCCATTCCCTCGTATTGATCGGGGGAGAGCGGTTCGTCGGTCGCGGCGAAGTCGACCTGCCGCTCCGAGACGGCCGTGATGCCGGCGCCCGCGCCCGCCGGGTTGTAGTTCACGAAATCCGAACGGTTCGCCTGGAAGTTCGCGCCCCACTCGCTCATGATCGGTAGGAGGAAACTCGCCCCTTCCCCGAGCAGCGAGATGCCGGTGGGGCAACTCCCCGAAACCGAGGGGGCCGTAGGCGGAGCGAACCAGCCCCCCCAGATCCCACCGACGACGAGCAAGACCACGACAGAGGTTGCGCCGAAGGCGAACCCCCGACGTGCCCGCCGGGCGGATCGGTGGACGATGTGCGGGACGGGCCCCGCCAGGCTCGATTCCGTGGACGCGGCTTCATCGCTCGGAGGTTCCATTCCCGTCATCCGGGGATTTCCCGTCCGGAGCCGATCGGACGGAGGGAGCGGTCGGCGTCCTTCGGATCGGCTCTGGGCCTAACGAGCGGATGGGCATCCGGCGATCGCGTACCCGGTCGGCGTGGCATCCCGGGAACGAGGCGAAGGAGGCCCCATAAAGGTTAGCTCTCGGTCCAATAATAACCTGCGGTATTCACGCCGGCAGCCGCCCGAGCCCGGATCTCCTCCGCCGTCGCTGTCCAGAGCAGCGGGCTCGTCGGGTTTCCCACGGGCGAGAAGTAGCGGCGGACCGCGCGATGGAGCCGAACGGCGCTCTCTGGAGTGCCGGTACGGACCTTCCGTTGGGCGAGCTCTCGGAGGACTCGGTCGATCAGATTCGGCGAACTTCCGGTCGGTGGAAGGAGGTGCACGATGAACCGAGGGTGGCGGATCAGCCATCGGCGGACCTCCGGCGCCGAGGCAGGCTCGCGCGTGTCGACCACAAGGTGGACGTCGAGTTCGCGCGGGACCTCGCGATCCACCGCCTGTAGGAAAGTCCGGAAGACCCGAGCCGTCTCCTCCGGCCGCCCCGGGGCAGCGCGCGTCGAATGTGCCCCACCCGGAGCCGTGGTCTTCGAGGGGTCGACCGAGAACGCCATCGCCCGGCCCGGCGGATCGAGGCACAGCCCCACGAAGTCCGTGACCTGCTGAGCGAATTCCGTACTCGGTGGAGAGCTCTCGCGTTCCGGGGCGGCGAGGGGGCGGACCCGGTGGAGCTTCCAGATCCGCTGGACGGTCGTCTTGCTGATCCCGACGGACTTCGCCATACGGCGCGCCGTCCAGCGAGAAGTGCCCGGGGGCGGACGACCGCGGGTGGTCCGGACCACGAGTTGGATCGTCGAGGTGGGGACGATGGGGGGTCGCCCCGGCCGCGGGGCGTCCCGTTCGATCCCCGATCGGCGGCCGGCGAGGTAGCGGCGCCGCCATAGGGCGACCGTACCGGGCGTCGTTCCGAGCTCAAGGGCGATCTGCTGATTTTCCATTCCGTCGGAGGCCAGCAGCACGATGCGCGCGCGGAGTCCGACCCGCTTTGACCCGTCCCGGCCACGAGTGAGCACGAGGAGTTGGCGCCGCTCGCTCCGAGTAAGGCGGATCTCCGCCGCTCGCCGCACGATAACTAGAACGCCTTCGGGTATAAATTGACTCATTAATGGACCAAACCTTCGGAAAGGGTGGGGTCCGCCCCCCACCCTCGGTGGTCCAGCTACCGGTGACCCGGCGTTGGAACGCTGCCAACGCGAGCGCCCTGGCTCGGGCGGGGGAGTCCGCCCCCTCCCGGCCCGCGTCACCCGTCCGGTTTCGGGAACGACCGACGGAGCTCCGGCGATGCCTTTACTTGCCGGGCCCCGGTGAGCGCTTGAGCCACCATGCCCGAAGTTCGACCAGACGTTCTCGCCCCCCGCCCGGCCCCCATGGACCCTCCGGAGGGGTTTGTCGTCTGGATCGAGGGCCTCCCCGGCTCGGGGAAGAGCACCCTTGCGCGTGCCGTGGCGGAGCGCCTGAGCGCTCGGGCCGGCGGCGTGGATATCCTCGATGGCGAAAATGTCCGGACGACGTTCTTCCCCGAGCTCGGTTACTCTCGAAAGGACCGGGAGACGCACGCCCGCCGGGTCAGCCAGCTCGCGCGCTTGCTCGCCCGGCACGGTTCGGCGGTGGTCGTGGCGATGATCACCCCGTACGAGACGAGTCGACAAGCGGCCCGGGCGGCGTTCGGGGCCCGGTTCGCCGAGGTCTGGTTGAACTGCCCCGTGGAGGTGTGCGAAACGCGGGACCCACGGGGCCTCTACCGAAAGGGCCACGCCGGATCGGTCTCGAAGATCACCGGGCTCGACGACCCGTTCGAGGAACCCCTGAATCCGGACCTCGTGCTCGAGACCGCGAGGACCCCGGTGGACGCGTGCGCCGACCGGGTGCTCGAACTCCTCCGAGCGAACAAGTTCCTCGCCGACGGCGTTCGGTAGCGCGGTCCCTCGGGCGAGCCCGGTCGAGCGCGGAACGGTTTTATTCCCGGCCCCCTCTCAATAGTCTTCATGGCAACTCCGGGAGGAACGCCCGGTTCCGGGGCTCCCTCTTCGCCGACCCTCCACCGCGAATCGCGATGGCTCGGCCAGGGTTACGCCGACATCACCAAACTTCGTGAGGTCGCCGCCAAGCACGACCGCCTCGGCACCCGGGCCCAGTCGAGGGCGGCCCGGATCCAAACGCGGATCGAGCGGCTCCGCCACGGGGCGACCGTGCTCCGCGAGAAGGGCCAGCACGTCCTCGAGAAGATCCCCGAGATCCAGCAGGAGATCACCCAGCTCGAGAGGGACATCGGGGCCGGCACCCAGCGGGCCGGGACGATCTCGGTCGGATCGGACATCACGAGCCTGCAGGTACGCATGCGCAAGCTCCAGCAGAAGATCATCAACCTCCAGCACAAATCCCGAACGTACGAGCACCGCGCCGCTCAGCGGACCCAGAAGAGCGCCGAGCTCAAGGTGAAGGTCGATCGACTCCTCGAGATCGCCCGGCTGGAGGAGCAGGAGGCCGCGAGCTTCCGGCAGCGCGCGGACCGCCTCCAGATCGCGACCGAGGGCGAGGTGGCCGCGCGCGTCGGTTCGGTCCCGCCGCCGAACGAGCCGAGCCATCCTTCGGGCCCGCAATGAAACTGATCGTCTCGGTCGGCATGCCCGGCTCGGGCAAGGACGAGCTGCTGGAGGTCGCGGCCCGGCTGGGCCTCGCGACCCTGAAGATGGGGGACCTCGTCCGCGACGAGACCCGCCGCCGGGGGGTCGCCCTCAACAACCAGAACATCGCCCGGGTCGCCAACGAGGAGCGCGAGAAGCATGGCCCCGGGATCTGGGCCCAGCGCGCGGTCCCGAAGCTTACCGAGACGCGCATGCTCGTCGATGGCTGCCGCTCCGATACCGAGGTGACGGTCTTCCGGCACCACTTCGGCGACCTCTTCGTCCTCGGAATCTACTCGGCCCCCGAGACCCGCTACGAGCGGCTGATCCGACGGGCGCGGGGGGACGACGGCCAGAACCTCCAGGAGTTCTTCGACCGGGACCGGCGCGAGCTCAAGTGGGGGATCGGCAACGCGTTCACCCTCGCCGACGGGATGCTCCTCAACGAAGGGACGATCGAGGAGTTCCGGACGAGCGGGCGTGCCATGCTCGAGTCGATCCTCGCGCGCGAGGACTGACCCCTCAGCCGAGCGGGGCCGCGCCGACCGCCGCCGGAGGGGCGGAGAGGGCGGCGAGGACACCGTCGAACCGCTCGCGGTCGACCACGAGGGCGACCCGACCGGCCCGGGCCGCGATCCCGCGGGCTCCGGCGACCGCGGCCTCATCGCGGGCCCGGGCGAGGCGGGCCGATCCGCTGGCGGCCGCAATGCGGGTCGACCAGGTGATCGCAAATTCGTCCGCCGTCGGCGGGGTCGGGGGATGACGGGTCAGCCCGCGCTCCCGGAGGGTGCGGCGCACGAGCTCGACGTAGCCGATGTGCTCCGTGAACAGCGCGGCGTACGTCTCGTCGGAGGGATCGACCGCCTCGACGGGGACCGCGTGGTCGAGCCCCCAGTGCATCGCGCGCACCCAGACCGGGTTCGGGACCCGGGCCTCGCCGTAGCGCACGAGGCCGTGCACTTCGGCGATCTCGTTCCCGGTGAGCGGGACGACCGGTTCGGAATCTGAGAGGACGAAGTACCTCCCGGATCCCGCGGGACTCCTCCGGCGAAAGGCCGAGCGCGACCGCCGCAGGGTGGAACTCGTCGAGCTTCGGAGCGAGCAACTCGGCGTCGGCCAATCGGCCCCGGACCGCCCCGACGACCAGGAAACCGGATCCGACCGGAAGGCGGGCGGCGATCACGCGCCTTCGCGCTCGGCGATCTCGTCCATCAGGTCCTGCGGATCGCGTTGGCGCTTGAGCTCATGCATCGTCAGGACGGGCAGCCCCTCGACCGAGCGCCGGTTCGGCTCCCCGCGGACGATGAAGAGCGCATGCCCCTCGGCGACTCGGGCGATCTGCTGGAGGAGGTCGGCCCGGTGCTGGGCGCTGCGCAGGGATCCCACCGCGGTGATGAGGATCTCCTCCGCGCCGCGCATCGACCCCGCGCTGAACGCATCGAACGGGCACCGGACGGTGACGTAGACGTCCCATCCCATGCCGTCGAGCTGCTGGAGGACCGTGTCCCGGAGCGGGTCACCGGTCCGCAGCCGCCCCACGTCCGGGCCGGCGGGTCGGGGGCGACGACCCCGGGATCCGGGACCCTCCTCCGGCGCGCTCCGTGCCTCGCGTCCGGAGGCTCGCGACGGTCGGAAGAGCTCGATCGGCATGGCGATCGGCTCGCCCATGTACCGTTCGAGACGTTCGACGATGGAGATCTCCGCGCCGCCTCCCTCCTCGTAGAGCTGGATCGTCCGGCGGCTCACGCCGGCGATGTTCGCGAGCGCCCCGAGCGACAACCGGTGCAGGTCCCTGAGCCGGCGGAGCCGAACGCCGTCGATGCGGGCGAAGATCCCGCCCGGACTCGAGAACAGGAACGGAGGCACCCCCTTGGCGAGGTACTCCTCGAGGCTCTCCTCGACGAGGATCGGGATATCGTAGCGGCTGTAGACGACGCCGGCCTCGAGCGGGGTGGAGCCCGAGTTCGTCCCCACGAGCACGACGCTCGCCGCGAACAGTCGCGCGAGGTGATGGAGGCGCTCGGCCTCGGAGGCGTCGAGCGCGTCGATGTTCTTCAGGACCTTGACGATCAGGAGGAGCGAGTCGCGGCGGGCCATCAGATCGAACGCCGTAGGTCGCACGTGATGGGCGTCCGATACGTAGAACCCGGCCACCTCGAGCCGGGAGCGGATCCGGTCGATCGTCCGCTCACGGTCCCGTTCCTTCGGCATCGGTCCGTCGTTTTCATGTCGTCCTCTATATAAATGTAGGAGCCTGGCTCTCGGGGGCGCAGCGCTCGCCCGCCGGGGAACGGTGATGGGCCCTCGCGGCTCGGCGGGGGGCATGACACCGGGTCGGCTCGCTCCGTTACCGGACGCCCCGATCCTTCGATACGATCCTCCGGGAGCCGCGCCGATCCTCTTCCTCTCGGACCTCCACCTCGGGCTCGGCGGCAACGAGCGGATGGGTTACGGCCCGCCGGAGGCCTCCGCCCACCGGATGGCCGAGATGCTGCTCGACCGCGTGGCGCGCACGTCCGCCGGCCGGATCGTCGTCGCGGGCGACGTCAAGCATCCGATCGTCGGGACCCCGCGTCCGTTACGTCCGGTCGTCTTCGACTTCTTCGCCGCGCTGCTCTCCGCCGGCGTGGACGTCGACGTGGTCCTCGGGAACCACGACGTGGGACTCGCTCGCTACCTGCCGAGCGAGGTCACGATCCATCCGGCCTCGGGCACCGTCATCGAGGGGATCGGGGTCTTCCACGGCCACCGATGGCCGAGCGATGAGGTGCTCCGCGCCGAGCGTCTCGTCGCCGGCCACCTTCACCCCGGATACCGTCTCGCCCCGTCCTCGGACGAGGCGAAAGGAAAACAACGATGCTGGGTCCGCGTCGCGTTCCCGACGGCGGAACCCGCCCCGCGCCGCCGGCAGCCCCGGCAGCACGCCGAGATCGGGGCGGAGGAGATGATCGTCCTCCCGGCGTTCAACCCGATCGCCGGGGTCGAGGCGCTGAACCGGCGCCGCGTGAGCCCTGGACGCTCCTTCCTCTTCGCTCGGTTCCTCTCGAAAGGGCCCGCCCGGGCCTATCTCCTCGACGGGACGGATCTCGGACTCGTGGCGACCGACTGAATAGGGGAACGCCGGGGGCGCTCAGAGGGTCGGCCGGTCCGCACCCTCGATGGCCACCCGGAGGGCCGTGGGGTCCTCGATCGGCGCGAGGCATCGCTGACCGAAGCAGACGAGCGCTCTCGCACTACGTCGCTCCCGAGCCCCCGCCGTGAGCTCCTCCGGGAGCGAGAACGGGGTCGGCGGGGTCCCGCGGAAGACCCACAGGTTCGGGTGCCAGCTCCGGTTCGCGGCGCGGAAGAGCACGTCCGCGTCGGCACCGCTTCCCTCCACGACCACCCGGGCCGGGGGAGTCCGCAGGAGCCCCGCCGCCCAGGCCGCCCCGGCGCCGAAGAGGCCAGCTCCGTCGAGGCGGAGGGCAAGGGCGCTGAGGAGCTCCTTCGCCCGGCCGAGCCAGGGATCGGCCGAGGTGAGCGAGCCAAAGCGAACGAGGGCGAGGGCCGCTGTCGAGTTCGGGGAGAGGTGGGGGGTGTCCTCGATCGGGAAGGCGCGCTCCTTGAGCGCTCCCACGACGGGCCCATCGTAGAGCTCGGGCGCGAGGTCCGCGAGGAGCCCCGAAGGGGCGCGGAACGCGGTTGTGACAAGCTCGAGGAGCTGGCCGGCGGCCTCGGCGTACCGGGGCTCGACGGTGATCCCCGCAAGCTCGACGAGCCCGGCGGCGAAGGCGGCGTTGTCCTCGAGCCGGCCGTACCCGAAGGACCCGTCCGCGTCCAAGCGGTGGGCCACGCCCCGCGTGGGGTCGAACCCCCCCTTGAGGAACGCATCGGCCGCGCGTCGGGCCGAGTCGAGGAAGCTCGCCTCGTCGAGGACCCCACTTGCCTGGGCGAGCCCCCCGAGGAGAGGTCCGTTGATCTGAGCGTACCGGGCGCGGTCGATCACGGGGGTGGGTCGGAGTGCGCGGGCGGCGCGCAGCTTTCCGATCGCCGCTCTGAGCCGCTCGTGGGCCTCGGCCTTCGGGGTCCCCAGACCCTGGGCGGCCTCCTCGACCGGGAGGAGTCGGAAGAGGACGTTCTGGTCGGGATCATGGGGCATCCGACCCTCCGTGCCGACCCCGAACGCCCGGCTCACGAGCTTGAGCTCCCCGGGGTCGAGGACGGCCTTGAGCTCCTCCCGGCTCCAGGTGAAGTAGCGGCCGTCATCCCCCGGGGCGTTGTCGGCGTCCTGGCTCGCCCCGTACCCGCCCGAGGGATCCTCGAGGACGCCCCGGACCCATTCGACGATCCCGCGAGCCGTCTCTTCGAACCGGGGCTCCTCGAACCGTCGGATCCCCTCGACGTACGCCGCGAGCAGCGCGGCGTTGTCGATCCCCATCTTCTCGAAGTGGGGGATGTGCCACCCCTCGTCGACGGAGTATCGGTGGAAGCCGCCCCCGACCTGATCGTACATCCCGCCGTCGGCCATCCGTAGGAGCGTTTCGCCGGCGCGAACGACGGGCTTGCGATCGCCGGTGGCGAACCCCTCCCAGAGGAGGAAGGCGACGGCAGTCGGGTGGGGGAACTTCGGGGCGTGGCCGAAGCCGCCGTTCACCGGATCGTAGAGGCTCGAGAGGTTCTCTTGCACCTGGGCGATCAGCGACGATTCCGCTCCGGATCGGGGGCCGGCGTCCCGCCCGAGCGGGATCGCTCGAGGGCGGCCGAGATCGCGGCCGTGTTCTCGCGGATCTGCGCCGGATCCTCGCGCCAAAGCCGGTCGATCTCCCGAAGCACCCGGCGGAACCCCGGTCGGCCATGGCCCTCCTCCGGGGGGAAGTAAGTGCCTCCGAGGAAGGTCTCGCCGGCCGGCGTCAGGAAACCGGTGAGCGGCCAGCCGCCCTCACCGGAAAGCGCGTTCACCTCACGCTGGTAGCGGCGGTCGACCTCGGGGTGCTCGTCCCGGTCGACCTTGACCGCGATGAACTTCTCTTGGATCAGCTTCGCGACCTCGGGGTCCGAGTAGGTGCCCTCGTCCATCACGTGACACCAGTGGCACCACGCGGCCCCGATGTCGAGCAGGACCGGGCGGCCGAGCGCCCGCGCGCGCTCGAACGGCTCGGGCCCCCAAGGGTACCAGTCGATCGCCTGCTCCGCCGCGGATCTCAAGTAGATGGATCGCGCTCCGGCGAGCCGGTGCCCCCGCGGGCCCGGACTTTCCTCGGCATCGTCCGGGGCCATGCGGGCCCACCGACCGGCGCGGACTTTACGGTGCGGGGACGCCTCGAACAGGGCACCCCGACGTAATCGCTCGGGGACCTGTTATAAGGTGACCGTTAGTGCCCCGTCCGCACCCGAGGATCCGAGCCGATGGAGATGCAACCCGGCCAGATGGCCTACGACCGCGCCATTACCGTCTTCTCCCCCGACGGCCGGCTCTTCCAGGTCGAGTACGCCCGGGAGGCCGTCCGACGCGGTGCGACCACCGCCGGCGTCGTCTACGAGGACGGGGTCGCCCTCGTGGCCGACCGGCGAATCCCGAACCCGAAGCTCGCCGAGCTCGCAAGCCTCGAGAAGATCCACGTCATCGACGAGCACATCGCCTGCGCGACCGCGGGGCTCGTCGCCGACGCCCGGGTCCTCGTCGATTACGCGCGGCTCGCGGCGCAAATCAACCGCGTCACCTACTCCGAGCCGATCACCGTCGAGCTGATGGCCCGGCGGATCTGCGACTACAAGCAGCAGTACACCCAGTTCGGGGGCGTCCGGCCGTTCGGGACGGCCCTGCTCGTGGGTGGTTACGACGAGACCGGGGTCAAGCTCTTCGAGACGGAACCATCGGGGTCGCTCACCAGCTTCCGGGCGACGAGCACCGGTGGGAACAAGGGGCCCGCGATGGAGCTCTTCGAGCAGAAGTACCGACCGAACATGGACGCGGACGGCGCGATCCTCCTCGCCCTCGAGGGCCTCCGGCAGTCGCTCGAGGACACGGTGAACCTCGGCCAGGTAGAGGTCCTGACGATCGACCGGCCCCGCGGGGCCCGCCGCCTCGGTGCCGAGGAAATCCAGAAGTACGTGGCTCGACTCCCCCCCACCGGCGGGAAGCCCGGTCGCAGCCAGGGCGCGCCCGAACCCCCCCGCTGCGCACGGGGCGTACGAAGATGGTCGAGGTCGAGAAGGCCGTCATCGCCCGTTGGGAGACGCAGGGTTCCCGGTTCGAGGTCCTCGTCGATCCGGAGGCCGCGCAGGCGATCAAGGACGGCCAGAAGGTCGACCTCTCCGACAAGCTCGCGCTCGATCAGGTCTTCAAGGACGTGAAGAAGGGCGACAAGGTCTCGGCCGAGCACCTCGAGCGGACGTTCCACACGCGGAACCTCGCCGCGATCGCGCTCGAGATCATCCAGAAGGGCGAGGTCCAGGTCACCACCGAGCAACGCCATGAGCTCCAGGAGGCGAAGCGCCGCCAGATCGTCGCGGCGATCGCCCGCAACGCCATGAACCCACAGACCGGCGCCCCGCACCCGCCCGCCCGGATCGAGGCGGCGATGAACGAGGCCAAGGTCCACATCGACCCGTTCCGCCGGCCGAACAGCAGGTCCAGGAGGTCCTCGCGAAGCTCCGGCCCCTCCTCCCGATCCGCCTCGACGTCGTCCGGGTCCGGATCAAAGTTCCCGCTCAGTACTACCCGCGGGTCATCGGGGACCTGAAGGGGATCGGACGGATGATGGACGAGCAGTGGCTCCCCGACGGATCCTGGGCCGGAGTGATCGAGATCCCCGGCGGCGTGCAGACCGAGCTCTACGAGAAGCTCAACGCGAAGACCAAGGGCGCCGCCGAGACCACCCTTGTTAAATAGCGCGCCCCGGTCGGCGGCCCGGTGCACGAAGTACAATGGGTAACGGACATCGTCCCGGCCACCGAGGGCGTGGCCACGAGGGTCATCCCTCGCCAGCCGACAACGAACGCGAACTAGTGCTCCCCGGCGAGGAGATCGCCGCCGCGGGTCTAAAGCCGGGTCCCGGGACCTACCGGGTCCACGGCAAGACCTACGCGAGCCTGCTCGGATTCATCTCCCGGCGACCCCCGATCATCCGGGTCGTCCCGCTCTCGGGCCGCTACATCCCGCAGACCAACGACGTGGTCGTCGGCACGGTCACGGACGTGCAGGGCACCTTCTGGCTCCTCGATATCGGCGCCCCGCGCTGGGCGCCCCTCCACATGACCGGCACCCCTTGGAAGATCGATTTCGGCGAGACCGAGCAGTACCTGCGGGTCGGCGACTCGGTGGTGGTCGCTGTCGAGAACCTCGACGCGACGGGCCGGATCGGCGTGACCATGAACGGGGACGGCCTCGGCAAGCTCGAGGGTGGGACGATCGTTACGGTCTCCCCCGCCCGAGTGCCCCGGATCATCGGCCGCGGCGGCTCAATGATCTCGACCCTCACGAACCATACCGGGGCGAAGATCGTCGTCGGCCAGAACGGCCGGATCTGGGTCGACGGGAGCGACGACGCGATCCGTCGGGTCCAGGAGAGCCTTCGCCTCATCGAGGAAGAGGGCCAGCGGCGCGGCCTGACCGAGCGGATCACGAGCTACCTCAAGTCCACCGAACCCCCGCCCGGCGAGGACCCGACGCCGATCCCGGCGGCCGGACCCGGACGGGTCGAGTGGGTCGCCCGCGAGGAGGGGACCCCTCCGAGCGAGGGACCCGACGAGGGCCCCGGCGAGGAATGAAGGTCCAAGGAGAATCAAAATGGGAAGCGTAGGAGCCAAGGATGTGCCCGTCTTGCTCGGCCCGGACGGCCGGCGCATCGACGGAAGAAAGGTCGACGAACTTCGCCCGCTCGCGATCACCGCGGGTCCGCTCCACCAGGCGGACGGATCGGCGCTCGTGGAATGGGGCCAGAACAAGGTCATGGCGGCGGTCTACGGACCCCGCGAGGTCCACCCGCGCCACCTCCAGGAGAACAACAAGGCGATCGTCCAGTGCCGCTACAACATGGCCGCGTTCTCGGTCGATGAGCGCAAGCGGCCCGGGCTCGACCGACGCTCCCAGGAGATCTCCAAGGTGATCGCCGAGGCGTTCGAGTCCGTGATCTTCGTGGAGGAGTACCCGAGGACGTCGATCGATGTCTACATCGAGGTCCTCCAGGCGAACGCCGGCACCCGGTGCGCCGGGGTCGTCGCGGCCTCGGTGGCCCTCGCGGACGCCGGGATCCCGATGGTGGACCTCGTCCCCGCCGTCGCGGTCGGCAAGGTCGCCGATACCGTGGTCCTCGACCTCAAGAAGGAGGAGGACAACTACGGCTCGGCCGACCTCCCCATGGCGCTGGTGCCCCAGTCCGGCCGGCTCGTGCTCCTCCAGATGGAGGGGCACATGAACCGCGAGGAGCTCGGACGGGCCCTCGACCTCGGCGTCGCCGGCTGCCGGAAGATCTACGAGGTCATGAAGCAGGCGCTGCGGGACCGCTACAGCTCCGACGCACCGGTCGGCACGCCCGGGGGGGTCACCGCATGAGCGTCACCGCGGAGATCCTCACGAACCACATCCTCGACCTCGCCCGCCAGCAGAAGCGGATCGACGGCCGGGGCCCCGACGACTACCGAAAGGCGAGCGTCGAACCGGGCTTCGCCACCTCGGCGGACGGCTCCGCCCTCGCCCGGATCGGCGCCACGACGGTCCTCTGCGGCGTGAAGCTCGAGCCCGGGAAACCGTACCCGGATACCCCGAACGCCGGTACCCTCACGACGAACGCCGAGCTGATCCCGCTCTCCTCACCGATGTTCGAGCCCGGTCCGCCCCACCCGCGCGCGATCGAGGTCTCTCGGGTCGTCGACCGCGCCATCCGGGCGGCCGAGACGATCGACCTCACGAAGCTGTGCGTGACCCCCGCCGAGAAGTGCTGGACGTGTTTCGTCGACGTCCACGTGCTCGACCACTCTGGGAACCTGATCGACGCCGCGTCGCTCGCGGCCCTGGCGGCGCTCACCCACACCATCGTCCCCAACGTTCGCTTCGGGATCGGACCGGCCGACCTGCCCCTCGAGGTGAACCACTACCCGGTCGAGGTGACGTTCCTCCGGCTTGGGGAGACGATCGTCGTCGACCCCACGGTCGAGGAAGAGGGCGCCGCCCAGGGGCGCCTCACCATCGCCACCGACGAGCGGGGCGAGGTGGTCGCCATGCAGAAGGGGCTTATCGGGGCGTTCTCGCCCGATGATGTTAAATCGCTCGTGGACCGGGCGATAACCCACGGGGACCGCCTCCGGAAGGTCGCCCAGGGAGCCTAGATGAGCAAGCGGACGAAGAAGGTCGGCAACACCGGCTGGATGGGACCCCGATACGGGATCCGGATCCGCCGGCGCGTGCTCGAGCTCGACCGCGCCCGGGAGCTGGATGCCGCTTGCCCGAAGTGTTCGACGGTCACGGTCGCGCGCATCGCGAGCGGGGTCTTCGAGTGCAGCCGATGCGGGACGAAGTTCGCCTCGGGGGCTTACCTGTTCACTCCCGCCCCGCCGATCACCCGGTCGGAGAAGCCGACCGCCGCGACCTCGCCTGAGACCGCGTGATACCGGGCGAAGTTCGAAGGAGGAAGAAGGCATGTTCCGCTGCATCCGTTGCGGGGAGGCGCTCCCGAGCGACGCGAACCTCTTCGGGGTCCGCTGCGACAACTGCGGCGGGAAGATCTTCACGAAGGAACACCCCAACGTGAAGAAGGTCCTCAAGGCCCGCTAGGCCGAGCGCCTCGCCGGCGGGGCGTTACCACTCGATCGAGCGTCCCGGGGTGGGCGCGAGGACCCGGACGTCGGCGCCCCGCGCCTTGAGGAGCGCCCGGTAGCGCTCGGGCTTCTGGATGGTGTGGACCGGCACGATGGCGCGCGGGCCGGCGCGCGCGATGAGCTCGACGAGCTCGGCCTCCGTGGCGTGCCCGCTCGCGTGGTGCCCGACATCGTCGGGATGCTCGAAGGTCAGCCTCCGCTCGCCGGCGGCGTCGACGGTATGCCGGAACCCCACCTTGCGCATGCCGGCCCACTCGATCCAGTGCTCGAGCCGGAGGAAGTCGAACTCCTGCTCCTCGCCGTGCGCCTCGCTCGAGGAGTAGAGCCACAGCCCCCCCTCGGTCGCCCCCTCTTTCTTGAGGTCGACGAGGTCGTTGCAGTCGAAGAAGCTGAAGCACAGGAGGTGGCGGCCCGGAGCCCTAGCGATGTCCCGGGGGTTGAGGAAGGCATCCGCGTGGCGGTCGAGGACGCCCGAGAGCCACCCCCGCTCGGGACCGACCGAGGGCTCCTCGAGGATGCGCATGCCGCCCGGCCCGAGGTCGACCTCGACCGACGGATCCGCCGCGTGGAGGAGGTGGAGGAGGAACGCGTCCTTCGGCGTGAGCACGAGCGAGCGACCCGCGGCGTGGGCGATCCGTCGGAAGCGCCGCAGCCGCTCGACGTTGCGGGGGCCGAAGTCGGCGACGACGAGCCGTCCCTCCGATTCGGCCACCCGCTGCGCGCAGTTCCGCTCGACCTCGTCCTCGGTGCGCTTGGGCTGGGGCGGGGCGTCGTCGTTCGGGCGGAGCCGGGTCCCCTCGATGATGAGGAGCTCGGGCCGTCGGGCCTCGAGCTCGCGGACGAACCGCTCGGTCTCCTCGCCCCGTTCGCCATGGAATCGGACATCGCCCGTGTAGGCGATCGGGCCCCCATCGGTCTCGAGGAGGAAGGCGGTGGCCCCGTAGACTGAGTGGTCGACCGTCTGCGTCCGGAACTCGAGGTCCCCGATGCGGGAGCCGGCGGCGACCGGCTCCGACGGCTCGAAGATGGTCCGCCCGCCGAAGGGCGAACGGAGGATCTCCCGTCGCAGCGCCGTCGGGAGCTCGCCGACGAGTTGGAACGGTCGCCCGCGCTTCGGGGCGTCCCGGTCCGATTCGAGGCGACGTCCCGAGAGCGAATCCCCTGGGCGCGGCCCGTTGTCGGCGGGCGCCCGCATCCCGTAGGTACGTGATCTCCGAGGTCAGGTCGGCGTGGCCCGACTCCTGCCAGGCCCTCAGGAGGGCGAGGGTCATCGGCGTCGCCACGATCGGGATCGTCGGGTCGAGGAAGGCGATCGCGCCGCAGTGATCAAGGTGCCCGTGCGTGAGCAGGACCGCGGTCGGTCGATCCCCCTCCCAGCCGGCGTCGAGCTCCGGGTAGTCGTACGGCGGGAAGAGATCCCGGCGGTACCAGCCCCGACGGCGAGGGAGGAGCCCGACCTCGAGGAAGTCGGCGAGACCCCGGGACGGCCGCGGTTTGAGGTACTCCTCGTAGAGCTCGCCCATCCGCTGGTAGTTCGTCCCAAAGTCGAGCAGGAGGCGGGTCGCTCCTTGCTCGACGAGGAGCTTCGTGCCGCCGATCGAACTGGCCCCGTCGAGCACGGTGAGACGGGCCCCTTTCTCCATCCCTCGATGCCCTCCGACCGTCCCGTCCCGGACAATCCGATATGGGGCGGCGGGCCAAGGCTTCTCCGGGGAGGTCGGCCACGGCGGCGCCTCCCAGTTCCCGCCGGACCGGCCCGGTTCGACCGCCCACCCGAGGGTCCCGGGCCGACCGCGCTTTTCTACCCCTGCCCCCGTGGGGCCCGTCTCCATGCCGGTCGACCGATGCCCCACCGGGGTCCCTTCGATCGACGCGATCCTCGGAGGGGGGCTCGAGGCCGACTGCCTCACCGAGCTCTATGGGGAGGGTGGGAGCGGGAAGACCCTCCTATGCCTGGAGGTCGCCACCCGCCTCGCCCTCACGGACCGGTGGGTGGTCTACATCGACACCGAAGGGGTCAGCGTGGATCGCCTGGAGGCGATCGCCGGAGGGAGGCTCGAGGCGGTCCTGAAGCGGCTCCTGCTCGCGAGCCCGAAGAGCCTCGAGGAACAGACCCGAGCCGTCACGACCGCCGGGCAGCTCGCTCGGGAGGGACGTCGGCCGATCGGCCTCATCGTGCTCGATTCGGCGACGTTCTACTATCGCCTCACCCTGGCCGGGCCGGAAGAGGACGAGGGTCGGCTCGCGCTGGTCGAAGAGCTCGCCGAACTGATGGCCACCGCCCTGAACTGCGGGGTCCCCGTCCTGTTCACGAACCAGGTCTGGCGGCGGCAGAGCGACGGCTCCCTCGAGCCGCTCGGCGGCTCCTTCGTCAACCACGCGGCGAAGACGATCCTCCGACTGGACCGACTCGCCGGGCCCGCCGCCGGGCGGTCCTCGTCAAGCACCGCGCCCTCCCCGAGGCGTCCGCCGAGTTCCGGATCACTTCCCGCGGCCTCGCCGGGCCGGTCGAGACGGTCACCTCCCCTACCGCGCGGGCCCGATCGGCCTCTGGCGGGTCGCCGAGCGGAGGAGTTTAAGTCGGCCGTGGGGTTCAGGGAACCGATGGGCGAGGGCGCTCGGGCAGCCCGACGTCGGAACACTTCGGCGAGGCAGTCCTCCCTCGAATACGCCGACTTGCCGACGCCGATCGGCACCTTCCGCGTGGTCTATCGGGGCGCCACCGTCCAACTGGTCGACCTCATCGAGCGGGGCGTAGCGGCTTCGCCGACGCCCGAGGGAGCGGACCGTCGGCGGCCGCCGTTCGAACGAGGAAGCCCGCCGGCGCAGCTCCAGGAGTACTTCCGGGGCCGTCTCGACCATTTTGCCGTCGAGGTCGACCTCGACGGGGCGACGCCGTTCGACCGCGGGGTCTGGACGGCCCTGCAGAAGGTGGGGCCCGGCTCGACGATCACCTACGGCGCCCTCGCCCGCCGCTCGGGCCACGCCGGGGCGGCCCGCGCCGTCGGCGGCTCGATGCATCGCAACCCGATCCCGATCATCATCCCGTGCCACCGGGTCGTCGGCACCGAAGGCTCCCTGACGGGCTACGGCCTCGGGCTCTGGAGGAAGCGTTGGCTCCTGGACCGGGAGGGCGCCTGGCCGATCCGTTCAAAGAGCGCCGAGGGCCCCAAGGACGCGACCCACCAGCGGACCCTCGACGGAGTGCTGGGGTCCGAAGGACCCGGACGCCGTGCCCCGGCTACCCCGCGTAGTAGCTCGCGTCGTATGGTTCCGGCTTGAGCCCGCGGCGCTGTCGGACCTCGGAGACGACGGCGGTCTGCAGCTCCGCCGGCATGATCACGAACCCGAGCGACTCGGTCGCCCAGAGGACCTTGCCCGCGGTCGCGCTGCGGATGTCCGAGGCGAAACCGAACATCTCGGCGACGGGGACCTTGGCGACGATCGTTTGCAAGTCGCCGACGCTCGTCATGTCGAGGATCTCGCCGCGCCGGCGCTGCATCTCCCGCGTCGCCCCGGAGAGGACCTCCTGGGGCACGTTCACGGTGACCTTCTGGAGCGGCTCGAGCAGGACCCGGCCGGCCATGCACATCGCCCCATAGATCCCGGACCGGGCGGCGGGGATCGTCTGCGCCGGCCCGCGGTGGATCGAATCCTCGTGGAGCTTCGCGTCGACGAGCCGAACCTTGAGGCCGTAGACCTTCTCGTTCGCGAGGGGGCCGCGGTTCATCGCCTCCTTGAAGGCGTCGACGATGAGGTCCATCGTCTCGTTGAGGTACTGGATCCCCTTCGTCACGTCGAAGAGGATGTTGGTCCCCTCGACAGCGGTGAGGCCCCGGCCCTCGTCGCGGTCGATGCCGAGCTCCGCCATCCGGGCCACGACCGTCTTGATGTCCTTGAACGACTTTCCTTGGGCGATCTCGCCCTCCTTGATGGCCGTGACGACCTTCTCGGGGAGCGCTTCGACCTCGAAGTAGAACTTGTTATGCTTGTTCGGCGATTTTCCTTCGAACGGTCCGCCCGGGGCCTTCACGGTCTCCCGGTACACGACGATGGGCTTCGACGCCTCGATCTCGACCTTGTAGTCGTTGACGATCCGGAACTGGGTGATCTCGAGGTGAAGCTCGCCCATGCCCGAGAGCAGGTGCTCGCCGGTCTCGGGGTTGATCTCGACCTTCAGGCTCGCGTCCTCCTTGCCGATCTTGCGCATCGTCTCGATGAGCTTCGGGAGGTCGCTCATGTGCTTCGGCTCGATCGCGACGGTGACCACCGGCTCGGAGACGTGGCGGATCTCCTCGAACGGGACCATGTCCGGGACGTTCGTCATCGTCGTCCCGGCGAAGGCGTCGGTGAGTCCGATGACCGCAGCGATGTTCCCCGCGGTGACCTCCTCGACCATCAGCCGCTCGGGTCCCATGAAGAGGGAGACGTGCTGGACGCGGTTCTTGTACTTCGTCCCGGCGGCCTGGAGTTCCATCCCCTTGGCGATCCGGCCGGAGAAAAGACGGCCGGTCGCGATCTCCCCGGCGTTCGGGTCCATCGTGATATCGGTGACCATGAACGTCGTCGGGCCCTCGCGGTCAGTCTCCGTCATCGCCTTGCCGACGACGCTCCCGGCCTCGCCTCGCCAGATGTTCGGGATCCGGTACTTCTGGGCGACCTTCGGGGAGGGGAGGTGCTTCACGACCATGTCGAAGACCACGTCGTTGATCCGGGCCCGCTGGGCGATCTCCTTGGACCGACCCGTGGAGACGAAGTCGAAGATGTCCGGGAACTTCACGCCGGTCTTGATCATGTACGGGACGCTGATCGCCCAGTTCTCGTAGCCGGAGCCGAAGGCGACGGAGCCGTCGCGCGGGTCGACCGACCACTCGTCAACGAACTCCTCCGGGGCCATCTTGCGGATCAGCTCGTTCACCTCGGTGATGATCGCGGTGAACCGCTTTTGCATCGAGTCCGAGGTGAGCTTCAGCTCCTTGATCGCCCGGTCGACCTTGTTGATGAACAGGACCGGCTTGACCTTCTCCCGCAGGGCCTGGCGGAGCACGGTCTCGGTCTGCGCCATGACACCCTCGACGGCGCAGACGACCACGACGGCGCCGTCGACCGCGCGCATCGCGCGGGTCACATCCCCGCCGAAGTCGACGTGGCCGGGGGTGTCGATGAGGTTGATGAGATGCTGCTGGCCCTCGTACTCGTGGACGATCGTCACGTCGGCGTTATTGATCGTTAGGAGACGGGCCTGCTCCTGCTCGTCAAAGTTGAGGTAGAGCTGCTTGCCCGCAAGCTCGTTCGAGATCATCCCGGCGGCCGCGAGGAGGTTGTCCGAGAGGGTCGTCTTCCCGTGGTGGATGTGGGCGACGATCCCGATGTTGCGGATCCGGTCGAGATTGTGCATCATGTCCGGGATCGCTTTCGCGAGCTCGGCGCGGATGTGCGTCATCGGTCCCCCCTCCTCCTCGGCCGGACTAACGCGCCGACTGGGCGACGCGCTCGACTTCTTCCTTGCGGGCCACCGCGAAGCTCGTGAGGTCGCCCTTCGCCGCCAGGGCGATCTCCTTCGCGAGGCAGGAGTGGATGGGGGTCGTGGACTTTCGGGACGCGGTGATCGCGCCCTGCGCGAGGTTGCGGATCGCGACGCCGACCCGGCGGGCCGGGGATGCGTCGACGGCGCGGGGGACCGAGATCCCGCCGAACTGCAGGCGGGTCACCTCCTCGCGCGGGGCGGCGTTCTCGACGGCGTTGACCAGGAGCTGGAGGGGGTTCTGCTTTTCCGATTGGGCGAGCTCGTCGAACGCTTTGCGGACCGTCGAGAGGGCCTTCGACTTCTTCCCCGTGAACTTTCCGCCCTTCATCAGGTGGTTCGCGAGCCGCTCCACGAGGTGCATGTGGGTCTTCATGAAGGGCCGACCGGAGAGCTTTCCCTCCGAGTGGGGCGCGTAGATCGGATGCAGGTAGAGGTAGGGCTGGATCCCGGGGTCGTGGACCTCGATTCCCTCGAACGGGTACTTCCCGAACAGCGGGGGGAGTGGGAACGGGGGCGGCGGGGGGGGCACCGGGCGCACGATCGTGATCGTCGCGCCCTCCTCCGGGTTCTCCGGAGGGGGCCGGAAGGCGGAATCGGGATTCCCGCTCATCGCTGCGGCTTCTCCTTGCGCCCGCGCACGAGTTCGTCGAGGGAGACGCCGTTCACTTGGATCACCTTGTACCGGACGCCAGGGATGTCGCCATACGAGCGCCCCATGCGGCCGCCAATTCCCTCGACCAACACCTCATCATGTTCATCGATGAAGTTGATAGCCCCATCGCCGACGGCAAAGGCGGTGATCTGACGACCGTTCTTGATCAATTGGACCTTGATGCACTTGCGGATGGCGGAGTTGGGTTGCTTCGCCTCGACCCCGACCTTCTCGATGACGATCCCGCGGCCCTGAGGGGCGCCCTCGAGCGGGTCCGACCGCTCCTTCAGGTGGAGGGTCCGGCGCTTGTAGTACCGGTCCGACCAGCGTCGCCGCTGCCGGAGGGCTTGGAGCTTGCCCGCGGTGTTGATTCCGGACGGCGGCGGCATGTCGACTACCGAAGGGGCCGAGCCACCGAGTCACCCTATTTAACAATCGCGCTGACCGACCCACCGCCGTCGAGAAAAGCGCGTCCGTCCAGCGCCGGCTCATAATCCGGGCTCCCTACCCGCCAGACCATCCGCCCTCCGCAGGACCCGCACGGACCCCGGAAGCGAATCGGTATGGGAGGAGACCGGTAGGGTAACATCCCATCATGGTCCGGAAGGATTCCGTCCCTAAGCCGCTCCGCGCCCCCCCCGGTCCGGCGCGACGCACTTCGCCGACGGCACATCCGCGATTCCCGCCGGAGTGGAACCGCCTCAACCAGGAGATCGCCGCCTGCACTCGCTGTCCGCTTCACCTGACCCGAAGGCACGTCGTGACCTATCGGGGGGGCCCTCGGCCTCGGGTCCTCTTCGTCGGCGAGGCCCCGGGGGCCGAGGAGGACGCCGCGGGCGAACCGTTCGTGGGCCGCTCCGGTCGACGGCTCGACCGCGCGATCGCGAGGCTCGGACTGAAGCCGGGGGAGTTCGGCATCCTGAACGTCATCAAGTGCCGGCCGCCCGGGAACCGTTTCCTCCCTCTGGCCGCTCGTACGTGCCGCCCGTTCCTCGACCGGCAGCTCGCGATCCTCCACCCCGAGCTGATCGTGACGCTCGGCGCCCATGCCTTGCGAACGTTCGATCCGCAGGCGCCCCCGGTGACGGAGGCGGCCGGCCGGCCTCGACGTTGGGGCTTGACCCCGCTCGTTCCGCTCCTCCATCCGGCCGCAGCGATGCACGCCCCACGGTACCGCGCCCGCTGGGACGCCGACCTCGAGCTTCTCAAAGCCCATCTTGCGGGTCCGGCGCGGCGACGCTAATACGGACGGGCCGATTCCGGGCACCGTGGAGTCGTACGAGCTCTTCCTGCTCGGGGGATCGTACCAGACCATCGAGGACGGGGTCGTCCTCGAGCTATTCGGCCGGAGCCGGGCCGGCGAGGCCGTCGTCGCCCGGTACTACGGTTTCCGACCTTACTTCGATCTCGTCGAACCCCGCCCCTCCGACCTCGAACGCCTGAAGGCCGATCCCGAGGCCCTCGACATCCAGCCCGGGACGACCTGGATTGACGGAAAGGACCGGCCGAAGGTCCGTGTCACCATCCGATACCCCTACCGAGTCCCCGAATACCGGGACCGGTACCGCCGGCCCAACGAGGAGCACAGCGTCCTCGCTTGCGACATCCCGTTCTTCCACCGCTTCCTCTACGACAAGGGCCTGGGCCTCACCGTCCGGTTCGAAGGGGAGCCGGAGTCGCCCGAGGTCGCGGCCCACTACTCCGTCCCGAAGGTCGTGCGCGTAGTCACCACCGACGGGAAGGACGTGCGCCCGTCCGAACCGTTCCGCCCGTCGCTCTCCGTCGTCGCGTTCGACATCGAGAACGCGATCCGTCAGCCGGCAGATCTTCACGATCTGCGGCGTGGCCCATCGCGGGGACGGGACGAGGACGACGTTCCGACTCCGTGGGCCGGACGAGGCCGCGATGCTCCGCGATCTCGCCAAGGCCGTCGAGGCGGCCGACGCGGACGTCGTGACCGGCTACAACATCGGCGGATACGACATCCCGCTCGTGCTCGAGCGGGCGAAGGTCTTCGGCGTGGGCGACCTTCCGTTCGGCCGGGACCGCGGACCGTTCCGGGAGGCCGGTGAGCGCCTCTGGCGTCTCTCGGGGAGGGTCGTCGCCGATGCCTGGTGGGCCGTACGACGCGACCTCCACCCGAAGCAAGAGTCGCTCCAGTTCGTTGCGCGAACCTTCCTGGGGGACCAGAAGCTCGACGTCGACCGCCGCAACATCGAGGCCGAGTGGGCGAAGGACCCCGAGCGGGTCATCGAATACTGCGAGCACGACGCCGACCTCGCGCTCCGCATCCTCGAGAAGCTCCGGACCGTCGACAAGGCGGGGGACCTCGCGACGGTGGCGCACCTTCCGCTCGAGGAGGGCCTCAACGGTCGGACGAGCCAGTTCATCGACGCCCTCCTGATCCCCCGGGCGGACCGGCTCGGCATCGGCGTGCCGATGAACCACCACCTCCGACGGGAGAACCCGATCGAGGGGGGCTATGTCCACACGATCAAGCCGGGGATCTACCGGTGGGTCGTGGTACTCGACTTCAAGTCGATGTACCCGTCGATCATCATCCAGAAGAACCTCTGTTTCACGACCCTTTCCGACGAGGGGACCACGGTGAGCCCTTCCGGGGCGCGGTTCCTTTCGAGCGACAAACGGCCCGGGGTGATCCCGGCGATCCTCAAGGAGCTCCTCGAGGACCGCGACCGCCTCCGCCAAAAGATGGCCGAGGCGACCACGGACGCCGAACGGAGCTACTACGACGGGCTCCAGAGCGCCGTGAAGATCCTGATGAACTCCTTCTACGGGGTCCTCGCCTCGAGCTTCTACCGGTTCACCGACAAGGCGATCGGCGCCGCGATCACCTCCTTCGCCCGGGAGGCGATTACCTCGATCATCAAGACGCTCGAGCGGGACGGCCACCAGGTCGTCTACTCGGACACCGACAGCGTGTTCGTCCTCTCCCCGGTCGCTACGATCGAGGGGGCCCGGGCGTTCGGCGAGGAAGTCTCGAAGCGGTTCACCGAGGCCGGAGTCCAGTTCGAGTTCCAGTCGGTCTACGAGTCGCTCTTCAGTCACGGCGCGAAGAAGCGCTACGTCGGCCGGACGGTCTGGCCGAAAGAAGAGCTCGTCGTTCGGGGGTACGAGACCCGGCGGACCGACGCGTTCGACTACCAGTCAGAGTCGCTCCTCGAGGTCTTCGACCTCGTGCTCCGCGGCGACACCCAGGCCGCCGTGGAACGGGCCCGCGAGCTCGTCCGCACTCTGAAACGGGGGGAGATCCCCGCCGAACGCTTGGTGATCGCCCGGTCCGTCCGGGCCGAGGAAGAGTACAACGAGTCGACCCGGGATGGCCTCCCGTTCCTGCGCGTCTTCAAGCAGCTCAAGGAGGAGGGGTACGACGTGATCCCCGGGATGAAGGTCGCCTGGATCGTCACCAACGCAAAGGAGAGTCCCCAGGCGGTCGAGCCGTGGATCGAGGGGCGCCCCTTCCCGAAGGGGAAGGAGCCCGATTTTTCCTACTACGCGGAGCGCCTGGCCCAGACGCTCGCCCGGGTCACGGAGGTCTTCGGGTGGGACGCCGACCGGCTCCTCGACGCGGGACGTCAGCACAAGCTCCCGGGAGCCGCCGAGGGCGCCGGGGGTGGGGGTTCCGACGCCACGCTCGACACCCCGGTCGCAGCCGTTTCGACCCCGAAGCGCCGCGGGACCCAGACCCAACTTTAGGCCCGGCCGATCCGGTCAGGTCGGGCCCGAACCCTGTGGACGGGTGTCGGGCGGCCGCCACGGCTCGTGCTCCCCCCGGAGCGCCACGAACGACCCGATCACAGCGAGCGGGATCCCGGCGAGCCCCAACCACGGTGGGATCGTCTTCAGGAAGACCGCCGCAAAGAGGAGGGTGAAGAGCGGGATCGTGGCCATCAGCACCGCGGGGAGGACGATCCCGGCCCTCTGGATCGCAAGAAAGTAGAGCAGCGGACCGAGGAAGAAGGCCGAGACCCCGATCGCGGCCGCCGCCAGCCCGGCCGCCGCACCGGGCGGAACGATGCCACCGAAGCCGCCCGGGAGCGCCGGGCTCATCAGGACCGCGATGCCGCCCGCCGTGAGCGTCGCCTGCCCCCCCACGGCGCTCGTGGGCTCCGTCCGGCAGGCTCGGGCCATCGCGAGGAAGTACACGGCGATCAGGGGCGGCACGACGAGCGCGACCGGAACGCCCCACCCCCCGACCGGCGCCGCCGATCCTCCGACGACTATCGTCAGCGCGGCCCCGGCGGTGCAGACGGCGACCCCGCCCAGGAACGGGAGCGAACGGATCCGGTCGGTCCCTTCCGAGAAGAGGAGGACGAGGAAGAGCGGCGTGACCACGACGTCGCCGAGCAGGGAGAGGAGCGAAGTGTCGACCGCCCCGGTCAGGTACGTCGACGCGAGGACGCTCGTCTGCATGACGACGAGGAGGCCGACCCGAGCCCAAGCGCTCGGATCCGCCCAGAGGCGCCGGAGCGCCGCCCCGTGGCCTTGGGCGATGGCGAGGAGGCAGAACGCCCCCCCGCCAATCAGGAACGGAAGGGCCAGCAGACCGGAGGGAGGTACCGGCCGCGGGAGACCGAGCACCAGCGGGTAGTAGGCGGCCCACAGGAACGACGCGGCCAGCGCCATCCCCACCGCGACTAGGATGGCCGTCGAGGGCCGGTTCACCGGACCCTTCTAGGACGAATGCGAGCCATTCGACTTGAGGCACCGGACATCGCCGCTAGTATCCAACATACTGGAGGTCCGGCCCCGGTAGTCGCACCCCGCGGCCGCGCTCGACGTGTCCGATCACGGTCCCATCGGGGCCCCGGCACGCGCGAGCCGCCGGAGGGTCTCGGACAGGTGCAGGGGCCGGACCACCACGACGAATCCGATGCCCATGTTGAACGTCTGGAACATCTCGATCGGCGCCACGCCGCCGAGCTCCTGGAGCCATCCGAACACCCCGGGGATCTCGGGCCACCGGTCGAGCACGAACGCGACCCGGTCGTTGAGCCGGGCAAGATTGCGAACCCCGCCCCCGGAGAGGTGGGCGAACCCTTGGATCTCCGGTCGCCCAGCGAGCGCCTCGCTGAGCGGGCTATAGATGCGGGTCGGCTCGAGGAGCTCGAGCCCGATCGGCGCGCGGCCCCCGGGCCGCGGCGTCGTGAGGTCGATCCGGCGCTCCTTCAAGATCCGCCGGACCAGCGTGAAACCGTTCGCGTGAACGCCGGACGAAGGGATTCCGATCAGGACGTCACCCGGCCGAAGCGCGGCTCCGGTCACCGGACGACGGCCCCGGGGGAAGAATCCGATCGCGGTGCCGCCCAGATCGTACCCGTGGACGAGTTCGGGCACCACAGCGGTCTCCCCGCCCAGCAGGGTCATCCCCGAGGTCCGCAGGCCCCTGGAGAGCCCCCGGCCGATCTGCTCGAAGACGTCAGGGTCCGGCGAGGCCACCGAGAGGGTGTCCACGAGCGCGCACGGGCGGGCACCGACGCTCGCAAGGTCGTTCACATTCACGCCGACGATGTCCTCCCCCACCCCTTCCCAGGCGCCCACCTCGGCCGCCAACAATCCCTTCGTGCCGACGGTGTCCGTGGTGACGGCGATCGTTTCCCGCCCGATCCGGATCAGGCCGGCGTAATGGCCCGGGAGGTCGATCGCCCGTCCGTGGGCCGGGGCCGGTCGAGTCCGGATCTGCGCCAGAAGGCGGGCGAGCGACTCGGCCACCGAGCTCCGGTCGACGCCGGATCTCAGCGTAGGTCCATCCGGTGTCCGACGGCCGGGCCACGCCCCTCGCACGGACGCCGGGCCAAAAGGTGTGTGGTCCGCAACCTCTGGGCACTTCGTCCCCGGTCCGTCGAGGAAACAGGATAAGCGGGGGCCGCGTGGCCGACAGGATGCGAACGACCGCGGACCCTCCGGACCCTCGGGGATCCGAAGGCCGACGTGAGCCGCCGGAATCGGTCCTGATCGGCCGGGGTTGGCTGAACGGTCGACTCCAGCCGATGGAGGTCGGGATAGGACCGGACGGCACCATCGTCGAGGTCGGTCGCTCGGTCCCGGGCGGGGAGCGCCACGACGTCGGGGACTCGGTGATCCTTCCCGCGGCGACGGACCTCCACGTGCACTTCCGGGAACCAGGGCCCTCATCGAGGATCGAGGGGTTCGCCGCGGGGACGCTCCAGGCCGCGCTCGGGGGGGTCGGGCTCATCGGCGAGATGCCGAACACCGATCCCCCGGTCACCGATCCCGACCGGTGGGTAGCGAAGGCCGGTCTTGCCCGGGGCCGGCTCGCGGTCGACGCGTTCCTCTACGGCGCTGCCACGATCCCGGCGGAGATCCGCAAGCTGGGCCGAGTGGCGGCCGCGTTCAAGCTCTATCTCAGCCCGACGACCGGGATCCCGGCCCCCCGCCGGGCGCTTCGCTTGGACCGATCCTCGAGGCGGTGGCGGCCACGGGCCTAGCGCTCTCCGTGCACGCCGAGCTCCCGGAGCGGTTCCGCGCCGATCCGAAGGGGGCCCCCGCCGACCCCGTGGAATGGGACCGCGCCCGGCCCGGGACGAGCGAGACCGATGCGGCCGAGCGGCTGCTCGCCCTTGACCCGCCGGCGCTACGGCTCCACCTCGCCCACGTGACCCTACCGGAGACGATCGCCCGACTCCGTTCAGCCGGCGGGATCTGCGCCGAGGCAACGCCCCACCACCTGCTCCTCTCCGCCCGCCCGGGAGGAAGCACCCACGAAAAGGTGAACCCGCCGCTGCGCTCCGAGACCGAACGCGCCGGGCTTTGGGAGGCGTTCCGCACCGGGGCGATCCCCGTCCTCGCGAGCGACCACGCGCCCCACGCCCCGGAGGCGAAGGACCGCGCCTTCTACCTCGCCCCGAGCGGGATGCCCGGCCTCGAGACCATGCTCCCGCTCATGCTCGAGCGCGTGCGAGACGGCGCCCTCGACCTCGGTACGCTCGTGCGGGCCGCGTGCGACCGGCCGGCCCGATGGGTCGGGGTGCCCCAAGGGCGGGTGGAGGTCGGCCATCGCGCCCACCTCATCGTGGTGGATTTCCGCCTTCGCCGTCGGATCGAAGCCCGCCACCTGCACGCCCCGTGCGGATGGACCGCCTTCGAAGGCTGGGAGGGGATCTTCCCGACCGAGCACTACCGTGACGGCCGCCGGATCGTCGACGCCGGAGAGTTCGTCGGAGATCACCGCGCCCGGCTCGTCCGCCCGGAATATGCTCGGGGACCCACCGACCGCAACCTCGGGGCTCCGCCCTGACCCGACGGGTCCATGATCGACGGCCGATTCCCGCTCGGGGGGCTCGCAGGGTGGTTCGCCGGTTCGAGTATCTCTGTTCTCGAGCGGAGCCGCCGGGGTCAGGGAGGAGGGGCGTTTCCCGAGGGGGATGGGACCGGCTTGCGGGCTCTCCGAGGGGGGAACCCCGAGGTCACCACGTTCGTGAGGACGAGCCCGGCATACACCGCGAGCCCGGCCACCACCACCAGGGCGATGTCGTCGAGGATCGAGAAGTACGGGACGATCGATGACCAGGCCGATCCGAGGAGGTCGCCCGCGTACAGGAGCGCGAAGGTGAACGGAGCGGCGCCGATCGCGGTGAAGACCCCGAACTTTAGGGGGTCCATGCGGGCGGCCCCGGCGGGGTAGCTGATGTACGACCGCACGACGGGCAGGAGACGGGCGAACCCGACGGTGCCCTCCCCGTGCCGGGCGAACCATCGGTCCATCCGGCGAACGGCCTCTTGGTCGATCGGGACCCGGGGCGATCGTCCCTCCGGGAAGAGCCAGGAGCGGGCGTCCCGCCCGACCCAGTAAGCGATGAAGGAGCCGGCAAGGCTCCCGACCATGGCCGCGAGGAACGCTCCCGGCCAGGAGAAGGTGCCCATGGCGATCAGGAACCCGGCGAAGAGGAGGATCACCTCGCTCGGGAGCGGGGGGATCCCGAAGCTCTCCACGGCCATCAGGCCCGCGAGGCCCGCGAGGCCCCCGGCCCTCAGTACGGCGATGATGAAGGCGACGATCACCTCGACGATCGGGAGGTGGAACATGCGTGTCCGATCGTTGTCGATATCGTCGGGGTTACGTCGCCGGTTCCTTCGGCCCGAGGATGAGCCGGTACGGGGCGCTCAAGTGGAGGTTCGTGCGCGCCGGGATCCCCTCGAACTCGAGCGGGGTCGTGCACCCCCCGCACGCAACCGCCGGGCGCAGCTTTCCGAGCAGGATCGAGAGCGTGACCCCCACCTCGACCTCGCGAACCGGCCCAGCGGCGGCCCCTACCGCCCGCCGGAGCTCCTCGAGGAGTCGCTCCTCCTCTCGGCTGATCGCGACCATCGCTCCAATGACGGAACCCACCCTTCTTAAGCTGAACTCGCGAGGCGGCGTCTAGGTAGGCGGCGGGTTGAACGGCCCGAGCGCCCCGGGGCGGCCTTCGTCCGGTCCGATGGGTGCGGCGGGCCCAGATGGGGATGGTGGTGCCCCGAAGCGCCGCCCGCGACCTTGGGGGTCCCGACCAGGAAATCGCCTTGGATGATCCCCCGGACTCCCCGGAGGTCTTCCGCGGCGCCTTCCACCTCGCGTCGCTTCCCCTTGAGAACCATCACTTCGAGGCACGCGTCCCCCTTCAGGTGGAAGTGGGTCGACGCCTGGATATGATCCCCCCAACGGTGCTGGGCGGCGGTCAGCCTCCGCAGGACGTTCGGGGAGGTGTGACGGTAAAGCACCATCACCGCACCGACGGCATCGGAGTCCGGGTCGGCCAGGGCGCGCTCCGACAGCTCCTTGCGGATCAAGAAGCGGATCGCCTCGGACCGGCTCGCCGAGTTCCGGTGAAGCACCCACCGGTCGAGGGAAGCGAGCAGTTCGGGTTCGAGCGAGATGCCGAGCCGTACGACGCCCGTGGGCATGCCCCCCGGACGCCTCCTGAGGTATGAGCCTGCGGGGCCGGGGGCTCCGGCACGAGGCCGACGTTCCCGCCCGCCGTTGGCTCGGTCTCCGCCGATGGCCGGTCAGATCGGGGTCAGAGGGGCCGGCGGCGCCGTCGGTCCGAAACCGACCTCCTCGTACCGCCGCCATCGGTAGATGGCGATCGCGACCAACCAGCAGCCGAGGAACAGGACCACGATGCCGATACCGAGGTAGGCCCAGATGTCGAAGTTCGCCGTCCCCACACCGCCGTTGAGCCACCCGACGGCGTTCCAGATCCCGAAGGGGCCACCGGAGAGGTGGAAGGCGGCGGCCGCGACCCCGAGCAGCTCGATCGTGCCGATCAGGAACGCGACCAGGACGGAGATGACCGTCATGGTGAGATTGTAGTAGACCTTGCGGATCGGCTTCAGGAACGCCCAGCCGTAAGCGTACCGCATCCCCACGCCGTCGGAGGTGTCGACGAGGACCATCCCGCAGGTGAACAGGACCGGGAGGACCAGCACCGTCCAGAGGGAGAATCCGGCCGTGGCCGTGCCGACCGTCACGGTGATGGCGATCAAGGCCACCTCCGTCGCCGTGTCGAACCCGAGGCCGAAGAGCACGCCGATCGGGTAGATCTGCCAGGGCTCGTTCACGAGGCGGAAGAGGAAGTTGAAGTAGCGGCTCATGAAGCCGCGCTGGCTCAACTGCTCCTCGAGAGCCCGTTCGTCGAGCGTTCCGGTGCGCAGCTTGCGGAAGATCCGGTAGATCTCGAGCAGGATGAGGAGGTTGATCGCCGCGATCAGGTAGAGGAATCCGCCCGAGACCGCGCCGCCGATCACGCTCCCTTCGGCCTCGAATCCCGGCAGGTTCGTCACGACCCAGCGGGCGGCGACGACGAGGCCCACGAGCAGGCCAAGGACCACCGTGGAGTGACCGAGCGAGAACCACGTCCCCACGGTATGCGGTCGCTTTCCCTGCTGGAGCAGCTTGCGCGTGGTGTTGTCGATCGCGCAGATGTGGTCAGCGTCGACCCCGTGACGCAGCCCCAGCGTGTAGGCGAGGATCCCCAGCCCCAGGAAGATACCGTAAGTGCGCGCGACGAGGAACGTCGCGGCGAACGCCCCGACCGTGGCGATCAGGATGCCGAGGTAGACGAGAGAGAGCTCCCCCTTCTCCCGCGGGCTGAGCGGGGCCGCCATCCCGCCGGGGATAGTCCGCGACAAGGGGCTTGCTCCATCCACGGCTCGTCCCAACCGGCGATCGGGTATAATCGTTATGTCGTTCTTGGATTCCGTAACACCAGCGGCCCCGCGGACCCCAGAAGAACGGGGCCGCGGACACCGCCAATAGCTCGAACGGCGGGCGCGGCGTGGATGACCGAGCTGGTGCGTCCTTCGGCGCGCCGCTCGCGACCCCGAGGGTCGGCTCAGTTCCCGTTGCCGCTGATCTTGTCGAGCTCGTCCATCAACGAATCGATATCGTCCGAGGCCGGAGCCCCACCGCCCGGCTGGGAGCTGTCGGGAGTCCCCTCATCGTATGCTTCAGGAGCGGGTTCGGCCGCACCGGACGGCTCGTTCGGTGCCGGTTCGGCCTTCTCCTCTCCCGCCTCGCGCGATGGACCCGGCGAGGTTTGTCCTGCGGCGCCAGTCTCGCCGCCACCGCGGCGTCGGAACAGGAGGAGCGTGACGAGGGCAGCAGCGACGAGCGCGGCGACCCCGATGACCACGTAGGTCCAAGGGAACGAATTCTGGGTCGAATTACAGTTGTTGTATTGACAACTGGAGGTAGCGGCCGCGATCCCCGCGTTGGGGGCGAGGGCCGCGGCGATTACCACGACGAGCATGGCAAGCCCCAGCACGGTAGGAACGACAGATTTTGCAAGTGGGCGGCTCGGCATTGACAATCAGCGCGTCGATTAATGAGTGCCCGTTCTATATAAGAGGTGCAGAACCTTTCCTGCCCTACCGTCACGACTCGGTTCCGGCGCACGGGCCCTTCGAGCTGCGGACCGGCCGCTCGCCCTACCGGCTTAACTGCCGAGTCCCCTGACCCTGTCCGTGACGCCCCCCTACGAGGAGATCTTCCTTGTCCTCCTGGCCGCGTACTCGATCTATTCGGTCTATGCGAGGCTCGACGGGCGCTACCCGATCGCCGGTGCGCTCGTCCTCCTCATGGCAGCTGCCGGACTCGATGCGGCCGGGAACATCGGGGCCGCCAACACCGTCGCGGTCTTCGTCTTCTTCCTGCTCGCGGCGGGCGTCCTGCTCCTGCTCATCGAGCATGTTCGCGAGGAGAGGGCGACGCCGGCCCCCGTCGGTTCAACGGACCGCGGGCGCGGAGCTTCGGCCGACTCCGAGCCGCCAGGTGGCGATGCGCCGGACGAAGCCGAGCCGTCGCCCGAGCAGCCCCTCGACCACCTCGAGGACCAGCCGATCTCCCCGGTCGAAGCTCGCGGTCAACCAGACCACGAGCACGAAGAGGGCGGCGACGCCGAGCACGACGAGAGGCGTCCCCCAGAGGGGGATGGTAAAGGGGACGAGCAGGAAGAGGGCCACGACGGGTAGCGACGTCGCCGCGACTGGGACCACGTAGTGAGCCCGGATCGGGTGAAGACCGGAGAAGGCGGCGAGCTCGATCATCGAAAGCGCGGGGTTGAGCGCGTTCGAGGCCGCCCAGGCGATCGCCGCCCCCACGGTGCCGAGGATCGGGATGAGCCAGAGGGCGAGACCGATATCGACCGCTCCGCTGACGGCGTTGTTGTAGACGAGCAGACGAGTCTGCCCGAGCGAGACCTGGGTCGCGGCGGCCGGGCCCGATAAGGTGGAGAGGAACGCGCCCGCCGCGAGGATCTCGAGCGGGGCCGTCCGACCGGCGTACAGCGGACCGTACACGAGCCCAAGGGACGGACCGGCGACGAAGAAGAAGACGACGAAGAGGGGCAATGAGATGAGGACCATCCACTTGGTCGCGGTGACATACGTCGTCGAGATCGCCTCAGAATCGCCTTCCCGCAGGAAGCGGGCGGCAACGGGCAGGTAAATGAACGAAAGGGCGCTGACACCGAGGAGGACCAATCGGGCGAGCGAGAGGCCCGCGGCGTAGTAGCCGACCTCGCCCTGCCGGAAGATCCCGAGCAGGAGCGTGTCGGCGTTCCCGGTAAGGAAACCGAGGACCGAGACGACGAAGAGGGGTGCGGCGAATCGCATCAGCCTTCCCGCCGCCCCGGGCGCACGGGCCCCGGGGGCAGCCTTCGTGGGAGTTGGATCCGAGCGTAGACCGAAAGGGCGAGCAGCGTCGCGATCGCCGCCGCGACGTACGCGGCCAGGGACGCGGGGAACACATCGGAGGTCGGCGCCGTCCGAAGCGCCGCCACGAGGAAGACGATGACGAGGCCAGGGTTGACGATGTTCACGAAAATCGCGTTCGGGACGACGTTCTCGTACCCTTGGAAGATCGCGGCGATGAGCGAGGAGAGGATGGAGCACCCCACCGAGGCGGCGAAGAACTCGATCGCCAGCGCGAGCGCCGGCGAATGGTTACACCGACCCGACCTCGACCCCGAACAAGAAGAGACCGAGGGAGAGCACCACCGAGGCGCCTAGGGTGACCACGAAAGCGCTGTGCACCATCGCCCGTCGTTCGGCATCATCCGGGGCGAACGCGAGGCCCCGGGCGATCGCGTTCGTGAGTCCGAGGGTGCCGATCGAGGAGAGGAGGCCGGCGAGCGCGAGCGCAATCGAGAATTGGCCCCACTCGATCGGCGTCAGCGCTCGGGCAAGGATGACCCGGGAGACGAAACCCTGGCCCACGAACCCCAGGGTCCCGAGGAGCATCAGGAGCGTGCCCCAGGTGACGGAGCTCAATCCATCCCTCGCCGAACTCTCCCGCGGGGCCACCGGTCGCTCCGACGGTCTCGAGGGGGTTCGCAGGGTTAACCAATCGGTTCGACCCGCGGGGCGACGCAATCCCCAATAGTGGGTCGCGGTTCCCCGGACCGTGAGTCTCCCCGGGCCCGCCTTCGGACCGTGGGTGATCGCGCTCCTGCTCGGCGCGGCCGGAGTCGGCTTGGTGGGGGAGGTGCTCCGAGCCGCGGTCGGCCGTTACGCCTCCTGGGCCCGTACGCTCCGCCCTCTCGAGCGCCTTCTCGTGGACCTCTATCTCGGTGGCGGGATCCTGTTCGTCCTCGCGGCCCTCCCGCTCGACCTCTTCTACCCGTCCACGCCAGCGATCGTGATCGGCGCGGCGATCGTGCTCCTGGCCCTGCTATCGTTCCGGCGTTGGCGTCACGGGCAGCTCGGATCGGATCTGCGGAGCTTTTTCCGCGGTTATCGGAGCGCGGCGATCGGTGTCGCTCTCCTCTCGACCTTCGCCCTATTCTTGGTCGAGGTCGCGGTCGCAACCTCGGTGCCGACCGGCAACACGTTCGACTCGAGCCTTCTGACCTACTACGTGGCCCACCTCGAACTCGGCCACACCATCCCGCTCAACTTCCTGCCGGCGGCCGCGTTCGGGAATCCGTACCCTCAAGGCACGACCGTCTGGCTCGCCGCGTTCCAAACGCTCTTCGGACTTCCCCCGGCCCGCACCTCGCTCCTCGTCACGCCGCTCTTCCTCGCACTCGCGCCGCTCGGGGCGTACACCGTCGGGGACCGGCTCCTCGGCTCTTCCTCGGCGGGGGCGACCTTCGCCATCGTCTTCGCGTTCGTCGCTTCTTGGACCCGGGTCCTGGTCGGGGGAAGTAACGACTTCGCCCTCGCCTTCCCCCTCGTTCTCCTGCTCTTCGCCCGAGCCGCGGAATGGGCTCGCCCCAATCCACCGAACTGGCCGAACGCCCTGTTCTTCGGCGGGCTTGCCGGAGTGGCGACCTCGCTCAACCCCGCCGGCCCGATCTGGTTGTTCGTGTCGATCCTGGCCGTCGGCGCCGGATTCGGGGTGTTCGTGGCCCCGGAGCGCTTCGCGTGGCTGGCGCGGTGGGGGGCCGCCGGACTGACCGCCGCGGCCTTCGCGATCCCGAGCCTGCTCGAGGAGGCGACGGGCGGACACGGCCTCTTCCGGGCCGGACTCCCGGCCGGCGCCGTAGCTCCTCCCACGGGGACCCTAGGCCTCTCGTCGGCCCAGTTCATAGGGCTCGTCGATCCGTTCCTGTTGCGACCTACCGACGTCTGGCTCTCGCCTTTCCCGCCGATCCGGGATGAACTCGCCGTGCTGATCGCCGTCGGTGCGGTGATCCTCGTCCTTGCTCTCCTACGTCCCACCTTGCTCGCGGGGCTCGGGGATTTCCCGAGGATCGCGCTGGCCGGCATCGTAGGGGCCTGGGCGATCCTCCTTGGCGGCCTCGGGCTTGGCCACGGACTCGGCGGGCTGGCGCCGCTCTTCGAGCTCACCAGCTACGCCGAGACGTCGATCCTGCTCTTCGCGCTATACTCCCTGCTCGCGGCCCTCCCGGTCTTCCTCCTTGTCCGCTACGCCCTGGGAACCCTGGCCGTGCCGGGGGGCCCTCCCACAGCCCAGGAACCGAAGCGGGCCATGGGGACCCGAGGGAGATTCCCCCTCCCTGAAGGGTGGGTCCCGGTTACCCTCGCGCTCGCGGCCGCCGGCCTATTGATCGTATCGGGGGTCGCCGTAACGGGGGACCAGCTCCCGTCGTACCGAGACCGGTCTCTACCGGGCCTTCGGCAACGTCTCGGGGGCGGACCTCGATCTCCTCACGTGGTCGGGGGCGCACCTTCCCCCGGGCGCCCGGGTCCTCGTCGCTCCGGGAAGCGCGGCGGGCTTCCTGTCCGGGTACGCTCCGAGAGCGGTCATCCTCTTCCCGATGATCGACGGCGTCTACGTCAACGCCTCGTACGGCCTTCTCGTCCGGGAGCTGACCAACGGAACCCTGGATGCCGACGGTACCTCGGCGCTCGCGAGCTTAGACGTAGGGTTCGTGGCGGTGACCGGAAACAACACCGTGCTCTACCGGCCGTTCCTCCCCGCGCCGCTGCTCGCCGATGCCGCGATGTCGTTGGTCTTCCACGAGCAGGACGCCTACCTTTTCGCGGTGACCGCCCCTACGGGGTAGCCTCGGTCGGCCCCCCGGACGCGGGCGGCTCGGTCTGCGCCATGCAGATCCGGAAGAGTTCGGCCGCGGTGGAGCGGTCGTAGGAACGGTCCGAAGAGCGGTGGGCCCTACGGCGGACGAAGTACCGGCCGCTCACTCCCTCGACCTCCGGGGAGGAGGCGAGGTAGACCGACGTCCGGGCGCCGCGCTCCGGAGAGATCGCGAAGAGAGCCTCAACGAGGTGGAGGGCGAAGCCGAAGGCCCCGGGGTTGTTCCGCCCGAACCCCGATGCCACGAATCCCGGATGCAGGGCGTTGATGGTGATCCGGCTGCCCTCGAACCGCCGCGCCCACTCGTAGGTCAACTCGACCACGGCGAGCTTCGACTGACCGTAGGCGCCGAACGCAGAGTACGAGCGAGCACGTTCGAGGTCGGCGAGGTCGATCCGCCCCGACCGGTGGGCCGCGGAGGCGACGTTGACCACTCGGGCAGAGTTCGAGGCCAAGAGGCGGGGCTCGAGGGATCGGGTGAGCTGGAACGGGGCGAGGACGTTGAGTGCCCAGGTTCGCTCGTGCCCCTCCGGGGTGACCGCACGCTTCGAGAAGACCGCCCCCGCGTCGTTCACGAGCACGTCGAGGCGGGGGAACCGGTCCGCGACCTCCCCGGCGAGCCGGCGGGCCTCCTTCATCTGGGTGAGGTCCGCCATGAACCCGTGGACCGCCGGGTTCCCGGTCTCTGCCCGCAGGCGCTCGACGGTCGCCTGGATCCGTTCGGAGTGATGTCCGGCGGCGAGGACGGTGGCCCCCTCGGCCGCGAGCGCCCGCGCGGTCGCGGCTCCGATGCCCCGGGTCGCCCCGGTGACGAGGACGATCCGGCCGGCCATCGGTCCGGACCCCGTGGAACCGGAAGGTGGGTGGGGAGAAGGAGCGGCCATCCCGTCCCAAGAATGCTCGGGGTCGGTATGACTCCGTCGGTGGTCGCCTAAGCGAACTCGTCGAGGAGCCGCTCGCGACCGGCGAGCCCCGCCGTCTGCTTCGCGAGCGGACCGGCGGCGAGGACGTCCTCGAGGTCCTCGTACGTCGGACGCTCGACCCGGTAGAAGAGCCCGATCGGGATCTTGTCCCCCCACTCGAGCGAGCGCTCGAAGGCTTTCGCGAGGTTCGAAGGGTCGTGGCCGGAGCTCTCGAGCTTGTAGACGCGCTGCCGGAAGTAGTCGAACGTGTTGATCTTGTTATACGTCACGCAAGGAGAGAGCGCGTCGACGAACGCGAACCCTTTGTGGGCGATCCCGTTCTGGACGAGCTCGGCCATGTGCTTGACATCGCCCGAGAATCCCCGGGCGACGTAGGTGGCCCCGCTCGCGAGGGCGAGCGCGATGGGGTCGATCGGTCGCTCGATGACGCCGCCGGGGGTCGACTTGGTCTTCTGGCCCATCATCGACGTCGGGCTCGCCTGGCCGGTCGTCAACCCGTAGATCTGGTTGTCCATCGTGACGTAGGTCATGTCGACGTTGCGGCGCATCGTGTGGACGAAGTGGCCGCACCCGATGCCGAAGCCGTCCCCGTCACCGCCGGTCGCGATGACGGTGAGCTCGTGGTTCGCCCATCGGATCCCCTCGGCGACCGGGAGCGAACGGCCGTGGATGGCGTGGAAACCGTAGCTCGAGAGGAAGTGCGGGAGGTTCGAGGAGCATCCGATCCCCGAGACGATCACCACGTTGTGGGAGGGGAGCTTGAGCTTCTTGACCGCCATCTCGATGGCGGCCACGACCCCGAAATCCCCGCAGCCGGGGCACCAGGTCGGTTTCGTCTCGGACTTGCCGACCATCGGCAGCGGCGTGCCGACGGACGGCTGCACGCTGACGGCGCTACTGCCCGCCATGACCGGTCACCTCGAGAGCTTTCGCCACGATCTCGTGAGGGTAGAACGGCTCGCCGTCGTACTTGAGGAGGCGGTCCCGGATCTCGAACCCGGTCTCCGCCCGGAGGAGCCGCCCGAGCTGCCCCGAGAAGTTCCCTTCGACGAGGAGGATCCGCTTCGCCCGGGACAGCACCTGGACGATCGCGTTCCCATGGAGGGGGTAGAGCGTGCGGACGAAGAGGAGGTTCGCGTTGACCCCACGGGCGGCCAGGACCGGCAGGGCGTCCCGGATCGCCCCCGCGGTCGAACCCCAGGCGACGAAGGTGATGGCCGCCTCCGGCGGGCCCGACGAGGACCGGCGGGTCCGTGGCCTGGGCGAGTCCGGTGAGCTTGCGCATCCGCTTCTCCATCATCTTCTGGCGCTCGGCGACCCAGATCGGGATCCCGGAGCGGACGTCCGAGATCAGAAGCCCCTTCTCGTCGTGTTCGTCGGAGCCCGCGATGAAGTTGAGGCCCGGTTGGCCCGGGATCGCCCTCGGGGAGACCCCGGAGGGGGTGTAGAGGTAGCGCTTGTAATCGTGCCCGTTCGGCTCGACCTGGAAGAGCGAGGGGATCGGGACGTTGAGGTCGATCTCGGACCGGTCGACCGTGGCCGTGCACTCGGAAAGATGGAAGTCGCTCGCCACGAGCACCGGCGTCTGCCAATGCTCGGCGAGCTCGAACGCGCGGATCGTCATCCGGTAAGCCTCCACGGGGTTCGACGGGGCGAGGATCGCCCTCGGGAACTCGCCCTGTCCGGCCCCGAGCATCAGATTGAGGTCCCCCTGCTCGGTCTTGGTGGGAAGGCCGGTCGATGGGCCGGACCGCTGCGATTCGACGACCACCACCGGGGTCTCGGTCATCCCCGCCATCCCGAGGGCCTCGACCATCAACGAGAAGCCGCCTCCGCTCGTCGCCGTCATCGCCCGGACCCCGCCGAAGGAGGCGCCGATCGCCATGTTGATCGCCGCGAGCTCGTCCTCGGCCTGCTTCACGACGACCCCGATCTCCTGGGAGTGGGCCGCCATCCAGTGCATGATCGTCGAGGCGGGGGTCATGGGGTACTGGGCGAGGAACTTGCAGCCGGCCGCGGCGGCTCCCAGCGCGATCGCCTGGTTCCCGGTGATCAGGAGCTTCGGCTCGCCCGCGGGCGCGGGGGCGTTCGGGTTGACCGGGGCGTGCGCCTGGGCGAACTTGTATCCCTCCGACGCGGCCCCCAGGTTCCAGTCGACGACCTCCCCCTTCTTCTTGCCGAACGAGTCGGCGAGCGAGCGCTCGAGAATGTCGATCGGGATGCCGGCCAGGTAGGCGGTCGCACCGAGTCCGGCGGCATTCTGGAGGATCGATTGGCTGGTGTACTTCCGGGCGATCTCAAGGGTCGGCACCGGGAGGGCGGTCGTCCCGACGGGCACTTCGCCCTCCGGGATCGAGAACTTCTCGGGATCGTACACCACGGTACCCCCCCGCGAGAGGACGGGGAGGTGCACCTGGGCGGTCTGATGATCGAGGGCGTAGAGGACATCGCAGCCGTCGCCCTGCGAGTAGACCCGTTCCGGTGACGCGCGCGCCTGGAACCAGACGTGGCCGCCCCGGATCACGGACTGGTAGGCATTGAGCCCGAAGACATGGAGGCCCATCCGGGAGAACGACTTCGAGATCGTGTCGCCGACGGAAGCGATCCCGTCCCCGGCTTGCCCGCCGGCCCGGACCGAGATCTCCTTCATCGCGCGGCGCACCGTCACTATTCAGAAGGGGAGCGTATTAAGGCGTTACCGCTCTCGAGCGACGGTTTCTCTCGCTGAGGGTCGGAACCCCGACCGGCCCCTCGGAATTGGGGCGGCGTACCGCGAGCGCCCCAACGCCCGCCGACGCGCAAAGTCTTGAAGTATCGGCCCCCCGTCCCTGCCCCGAGGCTTCGAAGGGATGGAGAAGAGGAGTTCCCGCAAGGACGATGAGGAGGGCGCTCCGGCGGCCGAAGGGGCCCAGCCGATCGATCGCATCGTCTCGGAGCTCGATCTGCTCTCCCGCAACGTCGACATCCTCCAGCGGGTCTCCTCCACGAACCCGCTCGGGATCATCCGCCTGAGCGAGATGATGCAGCTCCCGATCCACAAGGTCCGCTACTCCCTCCACCTGCTCGAGCGGGAGGGCGTGATCCAGCCTTCCGCGAACGGCGCCGTCGTCACCGATCGGGCGAAGGACTTCTGGGACGACCTCGACAAGGGGCTCGATCGGATGACGGAATCGATCCAGATCCTGAAGGAGCGCGCCGCCGAGCACCGGACCAGCCCAGCAAATCGGAAAGGCTATTAGCGCGCTCCCTGCTCGACGGAACCGGTGCCGCCGTAGCTCAGTGGCAGAGCGATCGGCTGTTAACCGAAAGGTCAGCGGTTCAAAGATCCGGGACGCCGCGCGTCCCGGGTGGGAACTCCGCTCGGCGGCGCCCCCGCCTCTCCTGAAGGACGGGCGATGGGCCCGTAGCTTAGTCCGGCCTAGAGCGTCCGGCTCATAACCGGTCGATCGACGGTTCAAATCCGTCCGGGCCCAATGTTGCCCGCCCTCCGCCTCAGCGGGAGGCCCCGAGACCGGTGGCCCTACGATGGCGAGTCGAATTCGACCGAAGCGGCTACAGGCGTCTCCGCCCCAGGGGCGGCGGAGATCAGGACTTCCGGGTCTCGACGGATAGGAGGACGAATATGAATCCGGCGAAGATCCCGACGCTGCCGAGCAGGCTGCACCAGAGGATGTTGTCGGTGAGCCAGTACGTGCCCATCCAGAGCGTCGGCATCCCGAGGGAGATCATCACGAGTCCCGCCCCCAGGTAGAGCAAGGGGGTGGAGTGACGGGCTCGGTAGGCGCGCAGGGCGCGATACACGACGATGCTCCCAACGACCGCGATCGCCCCCAGCATCGCCCAGAGGGCCCACTTACCGGCCCGCTGCAGTACCCGTTCACGAGTGGCCGTCCGGCTCGCGAACTTCGCCCCAGAGGTCGGCGAGCCGCTCCGCCGCGAGGTCCCGGCGGCGGGTCCGCACGGACATCGAGGACCCTCGCAGCGAGATGTCGACCTCTTCGAGCAGGCTCCGGAAGAGATCGACCTTCTTGCCGTCCTCGGTGAGGATCGTGCGTTGGACGCCGACCAGGCCGAGATCCTTGAGCTCGCCCAAACGTCGATAGAGCGTACTCTGCGGAACGGAGACGGACTTGAGGAGGTCATTCGCCGACCGGGGCGCCTCGCTCAGCATCAGCAGGACCTGTCGGGAAAGCGGGTCCCCGACGGCTTGGAGGATGGCCTCCCGGGGGGTGAGGCTTCGCTCTGGTCCCGAATTCGGCTCCGACGGCAACGGCCCACCCACGCTCGATGACGGGCCATCATGGCACGCGCAAATACCTTTGCGAGAACCGGGGGGTCGGAATCGCCGAACTCCCTAAGGATCCGGGCCATCAGTCGATCCCCGTGGGCTGAGCATGAGAGGGGCTAACTGACCCTGCGGGAGCCACGATGTCCCAGAGGACGTGGTTCTTCCCCCCAATGTAACGGTCCCAGCCGGCCAGAACCATCGCCTCGATCTCGATCAAGATCAGGAAGCCAATCCACGGCACGCTGCCCGGGTGATCTCGGGCGCTCCCCAGGAGGGCCGAGAGGGCCTCGGCCGGGTGCCGCTTCGCATACGATGTCCAGGTCGTCGGCGCCACGCCGAGGATATCCTCGACCTGGCGGTGCCCCCAATGGATCCGACGTCGCTGGCGAAGGTGTTCGGAGGGGGTCCGGGGGATCTCGAGGAGGACCCGAGCGTCGGAGGCGTAGATGATGGACCCGCCGTGCCGGTACAGCCAAGCGCCCAGGTACGCCCCATCGTTGACGATCCCGGCGGGGATGGAGGTGGAGACGGGGATCGGGACGAGCCAGAGCTCGTCGGAAAGGTGATTGCCTCCACGGTCCCGCAAGGCGCTTTCGTGCAAACGGTGATGGAGGTCCCACAAGATCTGGATCGCGAGGCCGATGCCGGTGCTCCGTTCGGGCCCCGGGATGGGTCGACCCATGACCGCGAACGGCCCCGAGGCCTTCTCGGCGGCCCGGAGCAGCTCGACCACCGAGCCGGGTTGGGCGGTGGCGTCGCCATTGAGCAAGATGAGGAGGTCGCCCTCGGCTCGGGCGAACACCTCCCTTAGCGCCGACGCCTTACCTTCTCGGGTCGCCTGTCGGATCACCCGGACGCGGGAGTCCTCGATGGCCACTTCATCGGCGACCTCGGCGGTATCGTCCGTGCATCCGCTGACCACGATCCAGATCCGCGACCACTCCGTCCCGGCAGGGAGTCCCTGGGAGAGGAGCGATCGGACCGCTTCCCGGAGTCGAGGGCCGGTGTTGTACGCCGGCACCCCGGCGACCAACTGACGGTGGGGGGGAGGCATCGTGGACCCCGTGGGGCCCAACGGCCCTTGGTCGGTCGGTTGATTCCCAATCCGGAGAACCGGCGGGGGCGACAAACCTCGCCACCGTTGATGCCGCCGAGCGGGGGAGGCCATGCACGGTCCGAGGTCCCTTCGATGCGACCGCCGAGAGCGCGCCCGACATGATCCCGACTGCCGAGGGGTGGCGCGATGAGCGGGAAAAACGGCGAGACCGCTACGAGCGAACCACCCGTGAACCACTCGTCCGCTCGCGGAGCGGTGGCCCACAGCCTGCTGTTTCTGGTGGCCTTCGCCCTTTCTGGGGTGATGCTTCTCACGGACAAGAACCTCCAAACGGATTTCGGGGCGATCTCGAACGGCTACTACTCCCATTGGTACGTGGTGCTCGTCATGGCGATCGCCGATCTCATCGGGGCGATCCTGCTCCTGGTATTGCGATCTCGATTCGCCCTGAAGGCCGGTGTCGCCGGATCGGGATTGCTCGCCCTAATCTTCCTCGGGGACATCTTCACGTACAGCCAGGTGGGGTTCTCCTCCGCCGGGTCGTTCGCGAACTATCTGTTCGGGGTCACGTACTACGGAGGGAACATTCGTTTCCTCTACGATGCGCTCCTCGCGGTCTACCTGCTCACCGCCGTCGTCGGCGGGGTCATGCTCAAGCTCACCAAGCCCAAGCGGGGATCTTCGGGCGCCGCTACCTCGAGTCCGCCCCCCATGGGATCTTAGGGTCCCGGCAGCGACACCCCGGCTCGGATAGGATCACCCGGCCCGACACCGTTGGCGAAGCGAGCACGCGGGGTCCGGAACCACGGAGTCCAAGTCGCCGCGCTCGCGGATCCGTCCTCGAGGGGGTGCGCCTCTAACCGTGACGGAATTATGGGAACGCCTCCTAGGGGATAGCCGCCATTGACCGAAGTGGGGCCCGCGGGAAACCTCCGAAAGGGGTTGGGACCCGACCCACCGTTCCTTACGGTGATCGTCCCGGCGTACGGCCGCCGGGCCTACCTCGTGGACGCGGTCCGCTCGGTCGTCGCGCAACGGACGTCCCCGCACGACGTCGAGATCATCGTCATCAAAGATTTCCGTGACCCCGAGATCGATCGATACCTGGGATCGGAGTCGATCCAGACCATCGAGTTCGGTTCGCAAGTTTACGGCCTCACGATCGCTCGAGCCGTTCGAGCTTGCCACGGTGAAATCGTGGCGTTTCTCGAGGACGACGACGCGTTCGATCCCCGCAAGGTCGAGAGACTTCGCGTGGTGTTCGAACCGGGGCACGGGGCGGCCTACTACCACAATGACTACCAGGAGATCGATGAGGCGGGCCGAACGGGCTCGACCTCACCGCAACGCCGGGACGTCGACCGAAGGATCCGGGGGCGGGGCGTGGAACGTTACCATGGGCCCGCGACGTGGAAGTCTTTCCGGCGAATTCTCGACTCGGTGCCGGAGGCGCACCTGAGCTGTGTGGCGATCCGTCGATCCGAGCTCGAGCGGATCTTGGAGCGTCTGGCCAGCGTTCCGATCGGGGTGGATTTCTTTCTCTTCTTCGCCGGCCTCGCGAGCGAGGGCGGGCTGGTGATTGACCCGGAGAAGCTGACCCTCTATCGTCGTCATCCGGCGAACTCTTCCCGGTCGCTCGCCGTGGATCCATCTTGGTACGAACGCCTGACCGACGGGACGGAGAGGATGGCCGCGGCGACCCGGGCGATGCTGAAGGATCGGAATGCTGTCTCCCTCCTCCCCCAATTGGAGGAGGTGCTCGCCTGGCACGAATAGTTCGTGCGGATGACCGCACCTTCGCCCGGCCGTCGGTCCGTCGCCCAGGCGTTGGCTGACGTCCTGCGAGCTGCTGGAGGTATCCGCACACCGGGACGCCCTGCGCTCCTACTCCAGGCCGTCCTCGATCTGGTCCACCCCGGATGGGCTCGCCGGGTGTTGCGGTCGAGAGCCCACCCCTGAGATTGGTTCATGGCCCGTAGATCACGGGGCTTCAGGGGTCGGGCGGGGTCGAGCCTCGCCTGAGGCGCGGTCGCGCCGGCCCCAATTCAATGTCACCGCACGTGGGCTAGGGACTCTACTGGCCCCCCTAGGCCGGCCACGTTCGCTATCTCTTGAGGGGCCCATCGGCCCAGTGGAGGGTTGATGTCCGGCGAAGGCGCGAGCTCTTCCCCGGGGGTCCGTTGGGGGCTCGCGCCCCTCCTCACCGCGATCGCGGCCAGCGTCGTTCTCGCGTCGTTCGTGGTCCCTCCGTCAACCGCCCGCCCATGCACGATCGCCACCCTTCCCCGGACGACCTCCCCGATCCAGCACCTCTTCGTCCTCATCCAGGAGAACCACGCGTTCGAGAACTATTTTGGAGATTTCCCCGGGGTCCTCGGCGGTCCGCCGAACGGCTCATTCCGGGTTTCGTTCAACGGCTCTCAGACCGTCTCCCCGTTCGCGCTATCCGGCTTCTCGACTCCGGACTTCGAGCACGACCGCGCGGCGGAACTCGAGGAATGGGACCATGGCGCGAACGACCTGTTCGTGGCCCAAGCCAATGCCGCCGGCTACCCCGATCCGCAGGACACCGTCGGGTACTACACCTCGTCCCAGCTAGCGGGTTACTACGCCCTCGCCGAGTATTACGGCCTGGGCGACCGTTTCTTCACTGGGGTCCTCGGACCGACCGCTCCCAACCGGGTCTTCGACATCACTGCCTACTCCGGGGATGGGTGGTACTACGACAGCCCTCCCCCCTCCAACCTTACGAGCGAACCGACGATCCTCGGCCAACTCTCAGGATCGGGGATCCCCTGGAGCTACGAGTACGCGGGGGGTCCGGGGAACCCGGAGGATCTCGCACCGACATACTTCCCGGCCATCACGCAGGACCGGTGCGCAGTGTCCCAGATCGTCCCGGCCGCGGAACTTTCGACCCAGCTGCACGCGGCGGTCGTCCCGTCCGTGGTCTACGTCGACTCCTCGAACAGCCAAACGTTGAGCGAGCACCCGCCCCAGAACATCTCGGTCGGCGAGGACTGGACGATCTCGAACATCGACTCGATCCTGGAGAGCCCGGTGGGAGCCTCCTCGCTCATCCTCCTGTTCTACGATGAGGCCGGAGGATTCTGGGATCCGATCGCCCCTCCGATGACCTCGACCGGCCTCGATGGGTTCCGGGTCCCCTTCATCGCGATCTCTCCTTGGACCCCGAGCCACACCATTTGCTCGACCCAGCTCGACCCGGCCTCGGTCCTTCATTTCATCGAGCAGAATTGGGGACTCCCCTACCTGAGCCCCCGAGTGGCGGACGCCTCTGGGCTCGGTTGCTTCCTGAACTTCGGCTCCCCGCCTCGGGCCCCCCTGATCCTACCCTCGAGCGGATGAGCGCCGCGAAGCGGATCTTGGCCGGTCTGGCCGGGTTCGACCGGCTCGCCGGGGCGTGCCGAGAGGCCGTGCCCGTGGGGCATCTCCTCGCCAGGCGACCGATCAGCCGGCCAAATCCGGCGTACCATCTATAGGGGCGGGCCGGTGACAAACGGGAGCTCCATGTCCGTCGTCCATGACCCCGACCACGCCCTCCAGCTCCTGACCCCGCACGGGCCGGTCCCCCTCGGGTTCGTCCGGGACGGGAACCTCCTCTACCTGATCGCGCGGGAGAGGTCGGCGCGCTGGCCGGTCTCGGTGTTGCGCGCCGGCGCGGGCGAAGTGCTGCTTCCGGAGGGTCGCCGTTCCGGAGCGGCCGACCTCGTCGTGGAGCCCGTCGAGCGGGAGCGGATCCTGGAGATGTTCCTCGCCAAGTACGGGGTCGACCAGTACTCCCGCTGGTACGCCCACCCCGCCCGGGTCCTCCGGATGCGGTTCGATCCGGCCGGTCCCCCGGGCCCTCGCTCCGAGGGGGACGGTGAGCGCTACTACGATTGGCTGACGGCCGAGTTCGACAACGTCGCCGACGACTACGATCGGCACGTCCTCGGCAACCGGATGAACCGCTGGTTGCGGGACCGGTCGCTCGCCTGGCTCCGCCCTCGTTTCCAAGGGAAGGAGCGACTCCTCGAGATCGGATGCGGGTCGGGCATGGAGACTCTCCCGCTGCTTCGCGAAGGTCACCGCATCACCTGCGTCGACATCTCCGAGCGCATGCTGGCGGTCGTCCGGGCGAAGGCCAACCTGGAAGGCCTCGGCGACCGATTGACCACTCGGCAGCTTCGGGCGAGCGCGCTCGGTCGGCTGCTCGTCGAGGTCGGCCCCTCGGCCTTCGATGCCGCGTATTCGACGTATGGGGCGCTCAACTGCGAGCCCGACCTTTCGACCGTCGCGACCGCGTTGGGGGAACTCCTGCCGACGGGGAGCCCCTTCGTGGCCGGGGTCTACAATCGTTGGTGCCTGTTCGAGCTCGCGGGCTACGCGATCACCCTCCAAGGCACCCGGGCCCTGGGCCGACGGCGCAACCCGATCCCGGTGGGCGGCTCCCGGTTCTGCGTCGACGTCTACGCCCATACTCCGACCGAGATGCAACGGCTGTTCGGACGGGGGTTCCGGGTGGAGCGGATCGAGGGATTGCCGGTGCTGCTCCCTCCCTCGGACCTTACCGAGTACGCGGAACGGTTCTCCCGTCATTTCGATCAACTGGGGGCGGCGGACGCCTGGGTCGGGCGGCGTTGGCCGTGGTACGGGCTCGGAGACCATTTCCTGATGACCTTCGTACGAGGGTAAGGGCGGGAGGGATGGTGGTGACGAGCAACCCCCCGGTCGTTCGCACCCCGGCGGGCGGGACCCCAGGGGTCTTGAGACTCCGATCATCCGCGGCGCTCGCGAGGGCGGCATGAAGATCGTCTCGGAGTACTGGCCGTTGAAGTACCTGTTCTCCGAATACGGGGTCTGCCTCGGCGTCGACACCAAGCGCGCGTCCTACCTCTTCCTGCTCCATCGCCATGGACTGCTCCTGCGCCGACGCCCGGTCGGCGATACGATCGTCGAAGACCTCGAATACGAGATCCCCGCGATCGCCCGCGCGCTTACGCCCCCCGCGGAGGCCCGACGTCCGTCCTCGGGCTGAGTCGCGTCCGGTCGAGCTGGCCCAGCGGTCGGGCGCGAGGAATCCGCGGAGGAGCTTCCCGTAGAAGATTGGGGAGTAGAGCACGTTCCGGGGCCGGTGGCTGTTCATGTGCATGAGCATCACCACCATCGCGGAGTAGACCAGTTCCCGAGGATTCCATCCGGAGGAACGTCGGATTGCTGCCCCTTGGAATTCCGGCCAGTGCGGGGCCGACCGGAACGTGCCCGCGTGCCGCATTGCGTTCGGAACATAGCGAACGCGCAGGTGCCCCCGGCGAGCCGCTCGCTGCAGGTAGTAGGTCTCCCGGCTCTGCACGTCATCCGGTATGGCGGCGGCCAAGGCCCAGGGCCGCCCGAGGAGCGTCAATCCGAGCGGGAGGCCATAGTGGAAGGGGTGTCCGACCGTGGCGCCCACCACGGCGGCGGTCCGGGGGCGACGGAGCTCCTCCCACGCCCGGAGGATGAAGTCCGGGCGGACGATTTCGACATCGCTGTCGAGGAAGAGGACGGTCTCCGAGGTCGCCTGCTCCAGGGCGAGATTCCGCGCTCGGCCGAGACCGCGATCCTCCTCGAAGACCTCCGCCCCGAACTGGGTCGCGATCTGTGCGGTCCTATCGGTGCTGTGGCGATCCACCACGAGGATCCTCGCGGTCGGAAGCACCGCCCGGGCCGAGCGTAGCGTCTTTCCGAGGGTCGCCTCGGACTGGTAGGTCGCGACGAGAACGTCGATCGCCGGGAACCCACGGTCTTCCGGCCGAGGTAATGCGGTCGGCTGGGCGCCGGAACCTAGTGACACGCCCGAACCTGCGTTCGAATCCATCGGGAAGGAGGAACCTCCGGCTCACGATCCGGGGGCGTAGGACAGCAAGGCGATCGCGCCGACGCCGTACCCGGACCGTCCATTGTAGTCCCCCTCTCCCACAACGAGGTAGGACGTCGGACCGAACATCGGTGCGGCAGAAGCGGCTTGGATCTCCCCGCCGATGAAGGAGCTCGGCATTCGCGAGCTGAGATCCAGCAGCGGTTGGAGGGGTTCGATCGACGGCCAGTACCACGAGCTCGGCCTCGATCCCACCCGCCGAGGTGGCCCCCTTCCCTCCAATGAGCCAACCGCCCGGGACGGCCGCCACGAACAGGACGACCTGGTCGAACGTCGAGGGCATGGTCGGGCCGGCCCGCACGGTGTCCCCTTGCAAGAGGGCGAGAACTCCGCCGCCGCCTCCTACGAGCCAAACGGAACCGTTCCAGCCCGCGGCGTACACACCGTTGCCTTGAAATGGAGTTCCGGGCAGTAGATTCGTGATGCTCGCCCCTTGGAGCGTTTCGAAGATGCCCTGACCCCCCAAGATCCAGGCCGCGCCGTTCCATGCCAAGATCTGGAGATAGCAGTCCGTCGCGGGCCCGGACAATCGAGAGGAAAGGTCCGTTACACGGGAGCCTTGCAGGCTGACGAGCGCGGGGCCCGTGCTCGAATTGCCCCCCAACAACCAGGCGGACCCATTCCACCCGAGCGCGAAGATTCCTCCGCCAGCGAAGTCGGAGTAGACCGGGCCGGTCAGGTTGGTGATCGTCGTGCCCTCGATCGACACGGCGGTGCCGAAGTTTCCACCCCCCCAACCGGCCTGGCCAACGACGAGCCAAGCCGAACCGTTCCAATCCGCCCCGTAGATCCCCCCTTCCCAGAAGTACGCGTTCAATGAGGGGGTAAGGTTCGTGACCACGGGGCCGTCGGGCCCGAGGGTCATGGCGGCCACCGCCGGGAGGGTGAATTCGGGCGTCTTCACGTAGACTCCGATTCCGCCGAGCAAGGAAGCCGAACTGTTCCCGGCCGTACCGAGGATGACCCCCGGATGGAACGTGGGACCGAGGGACGACGTCTCGTCTTGGACCTGGAATCGGAGCGCGCCGGGTCGGGCCGGGGTCGGCGAGCCTCCCGAAAGCCAACCGAATCCCGCCACGAGAACGATGATGATCACCGCGACCGTCGATGCCCCCGCGAGTCCGGCCACCCAGAGGGTCCGCCGTCGACGACCTGCACGCGGGCCCCCTTCCTGGATCGGCGGGATCGCCTGACCTTCCTGTCCCGCCCCGTTCGGTTGGGTTGGTCCGAGTCCTGCCGAGCCGGCGGCGGCGCTCACCGCGAAGAACCCGTAAGTCGTGAACGGGAGAGGGCGCTGGGGCTGAACCCTCGCGGCCGCGGCGACTGGGCCGGGACTCGAAACTCCCGGACCTGTCCGGGGGCGAGCCCGAGAAAGGAGCCGAATCATTTGCCCGCCAATGGGAGCAGCCCCCACCATACCCGTATCCGGGAATGGTCCCACTCGTATGTCACGGTGTGCCTAGCTGTCCCGGTTCCGCGGGGGCGGTGGGCGCCGGGGAGAACCGCCGAGTGAGGTTCGCGGCCATCTCTCGAATCAGTGTCAGCGCATCCTTCGGCAGCACGGCCGCCACGAGCGCCAGCTGGGAAGCGATCCGGGCGAGCGCGTTCATCCCGTAGTCGATCGCATCCCCATTCTGGGGGTCCGAGTACCCGTGAAGGAACCACACCGCCATGGCGAGGCCGTACACGCCGAGGCAGAGCGCTACCCCCGTCCAATTTCGTCGCCGGCTCCACGGAAGGACGGCCAGGACCGGGAGCATCCCCCCGAGGGTTACGCCCGCGGATTGGTAGCTGCCCCAGTATTGGCCGAGCCAATACACGCTGTCACCGTGCCCGAACCCGGTGTAGTATCGAAGCCCCACGAAGATCTGCTCGAAGGTGTCGATCATCCCTATCGAGGCGAGGTTCCCGACGAGGAAGGCCAGGACCGCCGCGGCAATCCGAGGTAAGCCCGGCCGTTCCTCACGGTACACGCAGATCGAGACGCCCAGGACCGAGGCCGCGACCCCTGCATAGGTGAATGGGTAAACCGTGTTCGAATACCCCGGGACCTGGAAGAGCGTTCGGCCCATCGGGTCGCCCGCAGGATGGAGGAAGGCAGTCGCGGCCGCGTAGTCGAACCAGATCAGGAAAGCGGTGACCGTGACGAGCCAGAGTGCGCAGACGGTCCAAAAACGACGCCGTTCGATGGGGAGCATCCTAGCCCCTCACCTACCGCGGATGTATGGATATTTCCGAGTGGTAGCGCCGGCTCTCCGGTGGGGTTACCCCGGCCCGCCGCCGAATCGCGCGACATTGGGCGCCGCCCCTTAACCCGAAAGTCTCCCGCGCAGAGGGAAGGGTCCTAACGGCACGCGACGAGGGCCCCCACAAACTCGAACTTCGGCTCTCCGAGTGGGCCCCGGGAAGGCGCGCCGATGCTTCCTACCTAGACCGCCGAGGCATCTTTGGCGGCCGAATTGTCGTTTGCGGCATAACTCCGACTAATCCGCTCAATTCGACTGCGCGACTTCGATGGATTCGAAATCCAAGAGGATCGAGGGCTCGCAGAGGTAGGTCTCGATGACGACGTCGATCGCGGGCTCGGAAAGGGAGGCGGAGAGATCTACACCGACCCAGGTCGGTCCGCTCAAAGCCCCATAATCGAGACGATCGCTGATCCAGCCCGGATTCGCGAACGAATAACCGTTCACGAACAAGGCCGGGGTTTGCGAGGTGGGGGGGTGCGACGGGTCCTCCGGTTGAGCCTCCACGAACAGGGTGAATTGGTATCGGCCGGCGGGGAGATCGCCGAGAAGGACGGACCAGATGGGTCCCACCTTCCCGGGCACGCTCTGGACGACCCCGGGAGTCGACGAATTGCTGGCGGCGACCAATTCGCCTCCGCTCTGGCGGCCGAGTTGCGCCCCCAAGAACATCCGATCGAGAACCCCCGGGGGGAAAATTGGGCCGTGGGACCACGGTACCCCAACTCGAACAACATCACGGCACCCGCGGGGGTCGACCAGGCGATCCCGCGCACCCCGTATTCCGATTGATTGTAGAGCGCGGAGGAAAGCCAAGTGGGAACCGCGTACGTTCGGCTCTGCGACAGCAAGGCGTAGGGAGGTAGCTCGGTGCCGTTGAACGGAAGGAGGAGCCCGTTGTTCGATTGCCAGAACAGGGAGTAGGCATTGAGGTCGTTCGCGACGAGGGGAAACAAGTTGTCCGAGGCGAGTACGGCCGCTCCGGGTGGGACGAGCGCGGCGAGGTCTTGCACCTCGGCATAGCCGGACGGGCCGACAATCGCCAACCGATAGCCCCCCCCGAGCGCGCTCAGGTTGTCGAGGGAGGGGTCGACCGGCGAGGCTGCGACGTTGACCGCGAGAAGCGCCACGAAGCAGGCCATGGCGGCCCAGCTCACCGAACGCCGGCCTTGGGGGAGATGTCGCCGGATCGCCTCGAATCGGCGTTGGAGAAGTCCACTGCCCTCCGGAGAAGGAGGGACCGCCGGGGCGGGGCGATTCCCCCACCACCTCGCCAGCTCCTTCAGGCCGAAGACGAACGCCACGAGGAGGCCGATGCCCTCGATGAAACCGTACTGCCAGCCGATCACGACGTAGTTGACGTTCGCGCTCAGGAAGGTGAAGGCGACCCACGGGACCGAGATGAGGAGGGCCCGGGGAGCGAGGAGGGGGATGAACCCGAGGAGCGCGAGCAGGAGGACCCACATCAGGACCTTGGTGGGCAAGCCGGTGCCGAGATTCTGAAGGAGGAGGCCCAATTCCCCGGGGTTCCCGCCAATGACGTACCCTCGATTGACGGAGGGGAATGCGGGAACCCCCAGGAGGGGGGAAAGGTACCTCTGCCGAACGATCAGACCGAGATGGTACACGACCACCGAAGTCAACAAGAGCCCGCCGGAGGCGAGATACCGACGGCTCGAGACCATCCATCGGTACGCAGATCGAGCGCCGGAGCTCCACAGCCCGGGGGCCCGGAGCGTCCGCGCGAGGCGGAGGAGATCCTTCCCTTCGGGCCACAGAAAAAAGACCCCGACCGCGAAGAGCAGGATCGGAGCGAGTTCCATCGTGGCGAAGGCCAAAGCCGCCACCAGGAAGCCTTGCCAGTATCTGCCGCGGCTCCAGAGCCAGACGAACGCAAAGATCTCGACGGGCAAGAACGCTTCGATATGGAAGTCGTAGAGGTTCGCCCCGAGCGTGGGCGCCCAGGCGAGGTACGCCACCCCGGAAACCAGACCGAGCCGGTCGGAGCCGGTGACGTCTCGGCCGAGGAGATAGAGGGGGATCGCTGCGGCGGCGACCACGGCCGACTGGATCGCGAAGAGTGTCCCCTGGTACGGCCACAACCGGTAGATCGGGACGACCCCGTAGAGGACGTAGGCCGAGTGGACCTGGAGGAAGGTCCCGAACCCCCCGGTCTCATAATCGGCGGCCTCGTAGAAGGGATGCCCGTGGGAGGTCGACCAGATCGCTTGCTGGTAGATCCCTAGGTCCCACGTGGTGGTCTGGAAATCGATCGCGCGGAACTCCGAGTAGACAAACGAGGTCAGGAAGTACGTGACAACGGCCAGCGCGAGCCACCCCCAGCACGGGACCGCGGAGAGACGGGAGGCGATCCCCTTGCGGGAGCCGGGGCTCGGTTCGGCCACAACCGTCAATCGTGCCCCCCGCGCGGCTCGCGGGGAAACGTCCGAGATGGGGACGTCGCTTCCTCCCTTTCGCAATTCGCGGCCCCCCCTCGCCCCACCGGCCCTGCGGGGCCTTCCGGCACCTTTCCCCAACCTCCTTGCACCGCGCGGTCCTGCCTCAAGTCCGGCGTTCCTGCGTCACAATGGCGCCTGCCGCTTCGTCCTGCGAGCCGAGCCCGGCGATCAAACGTCCCGGACGGCCCCAGGTCCGGTCCGGCGCCGGGGCTGCCTGCTTGGAAGCGGAGGGAACGTCCCCCCCGGTCTCATACCCCGCGCGAAGCCGCTCGAACCGGGAGGATACGAAGGCCATGCTCCCCAGCCGGGTGCGCACGCCGAAGGTTCGTTCCGCGAACCCCCGCTCGACGAACCGTCGGTTCCGGACCGCCCCGACCATCTGGAGGTACGTGGCCAGGATCGGGAAGATAGCCGCGTTGACCCATCGGACCGGCCACGGAGCCCGGGGGGTGGGGGGAAGAGCCGTGGACCGAGCGCGATCCGCGTAGAGCTTCGGAACGACGACAGCCATCCACTTCGCCGAACCGAGCAGTCCTCGGTAGGAGTCCTCGCCATACAGGGGTCGGACCGCGAGGGCTTCTCGAGCGAACAGGAAACCTTGGGGGCGTTCGAACTCTCGCCGCGCGGCCGGCTCATCTAGCACGTAATTGAAGCATGCCTCCGGGAATCCTTCCGGGAGCCGTGGACCCCGGCCGAGCCGAACGAGGAGGTAAACATACGCGAGAACAATCCACACCGCTCCCGAGCGAGCGATTACGAGGAAATCGAGGTCGTCCCCGGCCTGAGGTTCACCGTACGCTGTCGAACCCGTAAGCCCAATACATTGCACCCACGGGCGGATCGGGGCCATCGGACCGTCGACGAACGCCTGAGCCGCTTCGAGGTAGAGCGCCCCCCGGGTCCTTCGCTCGGATCGGTGCTCCAGGGTCCCGTTCGCCGGCAGGGCCAGTTCGGCGTCGAACTTCACGAGGTCCGGGTGGGCCTCCAACCAGGTCTGGACCTCGACATCGGTCGCCCCATAAGGTAGCAGCGCCACCAGCTCGGAGACCGAGAAGCCTGTCCCCATCTCCTCGGCAATGTGGAGGAGAGCGCGGAGTCGCTCCCCGGCACCCGGAATTTCCTCGACTGCCGGCCCTAATTCCCCCAGGGTCGTATCCCCCGATCGAGGGCGTTGCGACGCGCTCCCGACCACCCCATGTCGGGGACCACCTCACACTTTCGGAAATACCTCACGGCTGGGCCAGCAGGCAGGTTCGCGCTGTCCCAGACATGTTGGCCGGCCCGCCAGAGCGTCGACACGCCATGACGGCCGCGGGGGCTCCCATTGCCCGCCGCTCGATGGGGTTCATATCCTGGCGCCGCTCGGACCCCCGATGGCCGACGCGTCCGGACCGGGGTTCCGGTCCCTCCGTGAACTGGAAGCGGTGGCGGCGCGTACCGTCGGAGCACGCGAGTGGGCCTATGTCCAGGGGGGCGCCGAGGAAGAGCGCGTGCTCCGGGCGAACCGGGCCTCGTTCGAGCATCGAACGCTCATCCCCCGGCAGCTCACGGATGTCTCCCGCCTGGACCTGTCCACATCGCTTCTCGGAACGCCGGTCCGAGACCCATTCTTCGTGGCTCCGACCGCCCACCACGAGTTCCTCCATGCGGACGCCGAGGTCGCCACCTCTCGGGGAGCCGCCGCGGCCGGTGTGCTCGCCTCCTTTAGCACGCTCAGCGCGCGCTCCCTCGAGGAGATCGCCGAGGCGGCTCCCAGTGCCCCCCGATGGTTCCAACTGTATCTCCAACCGAACTTCTCCGAGAGCCGCGACCTCGTGGAGCGCGCCGAGCGAGCTCGCTACCGCGCGATCATCCTCACCGTCGACATGCCGGTCTTCGCGCAGCGAGATGGGCTCGCCGAGGCGGAGTTCGACGTCTACTCCCGGGCCAGCCTGGGGAACGGGCCGCGGATCACCCCTCCCGCCCGGACCCCCGCACGAACTTCGGTCGGCTTTTCCCTCGGGCCCGAGGCGGCGACGACCTGGACGATCATCGACGACCTCCTTTCGATCACCCGACTGCCCGTCCTCGTCAAGGGTATCCTATCACCCGCGGACGCCGACCGGGCGATCGCGCGCGGAGCTCGAGCGATCGTCGTCTCGAACCATGGCGGCCGACAGCTCGACGCCGCACCGGCGGCACTCGATGTCCTCCCACCGATCGCGCGGAGCGTCGGTACGAGGGCCGAGGTGTACGTCGACGGTGGCGTCCGCCGGGGGAGCGATATCGTCATCGCTCTCGCCTCGGGCGCCCGCGCGGTCGGAATCGGCCGACCGGTGCTATGGGCGCTGGCTGCGGGCGGGGAGTTGGGGGTGACGCGCTACTTCCAACTCCTCGAAGCGGAGTTCGCGACGGCGGTGGCGCTGTGCGGATGTCGGCGGCTTTCGGAGATCGACTCGACCCTCTTGGGCCCCGTTCGGAGCTAGCCTGGGCCCAGGAGCCCTTCAACTATCGGACGGGTCGAACGAGAATCGTAATACCCGTCGGGACGATCGTCCTTCGGCCCAGACGGCGATGCCTTTCGCAGGTCGCACGGGACGGGCGACAAGAGGCACGTCCATCGTCCGGGCGAGGCAGGTCGCGGTGACGAACGAGGACTCCCGGTATCAAAGGGTCCCCGTCCCGGAGACCCCAGTCGACGAGCGACGATCGACGTTCAATCTCATCTACCGCCCGTACTCGCTCGAGGACGCGGTCCTCGAAGGTCAGCGCTGCCTCCAGTGTGCCCTCCCGTTCTGCGTGGAGGCGTGCCCGATCTCCCAGGATTGCCGGGAGTACAACCTCCTGATCGGCCAGCGCAACTTCGACGAGGCGGCCCGCGTCACGCTCCGGGAGAACCCGCTCGCTTCCACCCTCTGCAAGGTCTGCTATCACTACTGCGAGGACGCCTGCATCATGGCCGAACGCGGCGTGCCGATCGCGATCCGCCAGTTGAAGCGGGCGGCCCTCGACTACGGCAAGGCCGACCTCGCCTACGTACCGAGCGCTCCGCGGAATCAGCGCATCGCCGTGGTGGGAGCCGGTCCGGCGGGCCTGATGGCGGCCTGGGAGCTCGGCCTCCGGGGGTACTCGGTCACGGTGTTCGAGCAGGAGCCGTACCTTGGCGGCCAAGTCGGGACGATCCCCAAGTACCACATGCATGGCCGGGAGATCCTGGACGACGTGGGCCGGTTCCGCGGCCTCGACGTGAAGTTCGCCTTCAAGGAGCGGGCCGGCGTCGACCTCACCCCGGAAGGCCTTCTCCAAGCGGGGTACCGCGCCGTCTATCTCGCCCTCGGCACCTCCTACCACCGCACCATCGGGATCCCGGGGGAGGAGCTCCCGGGGGTCTACTATGCCATCGAACTCCTCCGGGCGATCAACCAGGGGCCCCCCGTCCGGCTCGGCCGGTCGATCCTCGTCTTCGGAGGTGGCGACGTCGCCATGGACGCGGTTCGATCGGCCCTCCGCCTAGCGCCCGAAGGCCGCGTCCGCCTCGTCTACCGGAAGGCCCGGGAGTCGATGCCGGCCGGTTCGGAGGAGCTCGAGGAGGGGGACGCGGAGCGTGTCGACTACGTCTTCGATCGGGCACCTAAGGCGATCCTCGGCACGGATCGGGTCGAGGCCGTCGTCCTCCAGCGGACCGAGCTCAGTCCGCCGGGCCCCGGTGGGATCCGATCGCTCGTCCCGGTGCCGGGCTCGGAGGAGACCGTCCCCTGCGACACCGTGATCGCCGCGGTCGGCGAACGGACGGACCTCACGGGCTTCCCCGCCGCGCTCGACTTGAAGGCGCGGGCGCACGCATGGCCCGAAGGGAAGCGGCCCGACACCATGACGGGGGTCGACGGGATCTTTGCCTCGGGGGGAAAGTCGGTGGTCTATGCGATGGCGGCCGGGACCCGGTCGGCCGAGGCGATCGAATCGTATCTCGCCGGCCTCGATGGTCGGCGGCCCATCCCCCGACCCGACCCTTTCGGGGGGAAGGACCCGCCTCGCAAACCGGCCGGATACTCCGGCCCGACCTGGCACGTCGATTAGGGCCTGCCGACGTATTTCGCACCGGCCACAAGATCGGACGTCGGGAGCGATATAGGGGAAGGCGCCTCCCGATCCCCATGCCGAGCCGGGCGATACGACTCCGGTACACTGGCATCCGGGTCCGCGACCTCGAGCGCTCGATCGCGTTCTACCACGGACTCGGCTTCCGGATCCGCCGGCGCGGAACGATGGAGCACGGCGGTCTCTGGGTCCAGCTCGCCTTCCCGCGTCAGATCCCACGTCTCGAGCTCAACTACTATCCGAAGGACAACCCCTTCTACGAGGAGTTCCGGACCGGCACGGAACTCGACCACCTCGGGTTCCGGGTCGTGGACGTCGACTATTGGGTGCAGCGTGCCCGTCAGCTCAAGGCTCGATTTCTCTTTCGCATCGACGAGACCGACGAGAGCATCGCCTACGTCTCCGATCCGGACGGGGTCTGTCTCGAGTTCTTCGGACCCCCGAGGAAGCGGAGCGGGGTCGCCCGGCGCCGCCGGGCGCGCGTCCCTGTAGCGAGCGGGTGACTACCTATACATGCATACTAATCTATATTCTAATTGAATAAGCTACATATCTCCTCCGAGCGCTCTCCCGGTCGATGAGCGCTCGAAACACGCCCGCCGTGACCGACCGATCGCCCCCGAAGGGCGGTGCCCGACCCGTCGCCGAGAACCCGAACCTCACGCCGCGCCGATTGCAGCGGATGGGGGCGGTCACCGTGGGAGTCTCTCTTCCCCGAGAGTGGGTCGGCCAGCGAGGCCTCACTCCCGGCCACTCGGTCTTCCTGCGGACACTGCCGGACGGCTCGCTGATCGTCCGGGACTCCGAGGGGGGACGGGAGGCCATCAGCGCAGTGCTGTCGGTCGAGCCCGGGCAGCCCGGGGAACACCTTTTCCGGCGGCTGATCGGCGCGTACCTCGCCGGGGCCACGGAGTTCGTCGTCCGGCAGGCCGCCGGGCTGACCCCGGACACCCGGGCGATCACCCGGTCGTTCGCGCGCCGGACCGGCCACACCGAGAGCGTCTCGGAGGAGGGGGCGAGGATCATCCTGCGCGATGTCTCCCTCGGCGCCGTCCCACCGGCCCCGGTCCTCCTGCGCCGGATGTTCCAGCTCGTTTACGACCTCCAGGTCGACGCCGGGACCTCCTGGCTCCCGCATTCCGTCCTCGCTTCGGCCACCCTCTCGATCCGGGACGACGACGTCGACCGGTTCGCCTGGCAGATCGAGCGGGGGTTGAGGCTCGGGGGCGCCGGGACCGCGCCGGGGGCCGACGGGGAACGCGGGGACCCGTTCCGCTTCCTCCTCTGGGCCCGCGACCTCGAGCGGATCGGCGACCACGCGGTCCTCATCGGAGAGCACGGAAGCCGGCTCGCCGAGGCCGGGCCGCCGGAGTCGCTCCGCCGGATGCTGTCCACCTACCACACGCAGGCGCTCGAGCACCTGAAGGCCGCCCACGCCGTGGCCCTCGAGCCCGATGCGGTCCGGGCGAACGGCCTCCTCGACGTCGGTGAGGCGCTCCACGAGACCGAAGCGGCCCTCGCGGACCGTATCCTGATGCGGGGGTCGACGGACCGACTCCCGCCGGCCGCGATCCGCTCCCTCGGGCTCATCCTCCAGTCGATCGACCGGACCACCGGCTACGCCCAAAACCTCGCAGAGATCGGCCTCGACCGGGACCTGGACCGGTGCACCCGGTGCGGCGGGCCGCTGCCCACCCCGGGAGGCTCCTACCCCTCGCCCCCCATCTCGGGCGCCCGGGTATAACGGCCGGGCCTGGACCCTTCCGGGTTGCGAGGTCACCGGGCCGGACCCCGCCCACAGTAGCGCTAGCCCGGGAAGGTCGCGGGAGGGCACCTGCCCCCCATCCGGCCGACGGGGAGGGATCCCAGGGGGTCTCTCGAAGCACGCCCTCGAAGGCTCGGGATCCAGTTCTAGCTTCCGGAGCATCGCGGTCGAAAGCACCGGGACCGAGAGCGGTCCGAAGTGTTCGGGGCGCAGAGGCCCGCTGTCGGGCCCCGGTCGGCGAGGGCGCCGAGTGCGTTACTGGCCCCGCGTGCGCTCGAGGGCGTACGGTCGGTAAGCATGCCGCGGCAGGTACTCGGCTCGGCGCTGGCCCGTTACGGCGTAGATGGTCCGCTCGGCGATCTTGCAGGCGTTATCCGCGATCCGTTCGAAATGCCGGGCGACCATGAGGTCGCCCGAGAGACGTTGGGCGGACATGGGGTCGCTGACGAGCTCGCGGATGCAAAGGCGGGTCGCCTGCCGTTGCATCCGGTCGACCGCGTCATCTTGCGAGAACAGTTGCTTCGCCTTCGCGGCATCCCCCGCGCGGAGCGCGTCGAGCGTTTGACGGACCATCGACTCGGCGGCCCGGTCCATGGAGGTCAGGATCTCGGTGATCTCCGCCACGTCGCTCCCGCCGTCCGTCGTGGTGATCCGAGCCATGTCGAACCCGAGCCGTCCGATCCGGTCGAGGTGGGTCGTGGCCTTGAGGAGCGCCGCGGCCGTGCGGAGCTCCCCCGCCGAGGGCTTCTGAAGCACGAGGAAGCTGATCACCTCGTGCTCGATCTCTTGGTCGAACCGGTCGAGGTCCGTGTCCCGGTCGAGCACCTTCTGAGCCATCTCTAGGTCGCCGGTCCGGAAGGCCTCCCAGCCGTCATGGACCATCGTGAGCGCCCAGTCCCCCATCTCCACGGCGCGACCGCGGAGCCGGTTCGGCTCGTCGATCGGCCTCGTTCGCTCCGCTTCGGGCGGTTCACCTTCCATCACCCGAACCTCCCGGTGATGTAGTGCTCCGTGAGCTTCTCCGTCGGCGCTTCGAACATCTTCTCGGTGACGTCGAACTCGATCAGCTTGCCGAGGTACATGAACGCCGTGTACTCCGCGACCCGAGCCGCCTGCTGCATGTTGTGCGTCACGATGACCACCGTGTAGTTCTTCCTCAGGTCGAAGATCAGATCCTCGATCTTCGCCGTGGCGATCGGGTCCAAGGCCGAGCACGGTTCGTCCATGAGGAGCACCTCCGGTTCGACCGCCAGGGCGCGAGCGATGCACAGGCGTTGCTGCTGCCCGCCCGATAACCCGATGCCGGCCCCATCCAAGTTGTCCTTGACCTCCTCCCAGAGCGCCGCCTGGGACAGGCTCCGAAAGACCGCTTGGTCGATCTCCTCGCGGGAGTAGCCTCCCGCCAAGCGGAGCCCGGCCGCCACGTTCTCGAAGACGCTCATGGTCGGGAATGGGTTGGGCCGTTGGAACACCATCCCCACCCGGCGGCGGAGCTGGACCGGGTCCATCTCGTGGATCTCCTCGCCATCCAGGAAGATCGACCCGGTATGCCGGGCGCCGGGAGTCACCTCGTGGAGGCGGTTCAAGGACCGGATCAGCGTGGATTTGCCGCAGCCCGAAGGACCGATGATCGCGGTGACCCTCTTGTCCGGGAACTCCAGGTTCACGCCCTCGATCGCGTTCTTCGACCCGTAGGAGGCGCTGAACCCGGCCACCTTGAGCTTCGTCGGTCCCCGGGCGCCCCCACCGTCCCGGGGCTTCTCTCCCGCGCGAGCCTGCTCTGCGTTCATCTTTCTAGCCCTGTCCAAACCCTTTGAGCCGTCGTATGAGCAGGAGCCGTGCGACGAGGCTGATGGCGAGCATGAGGAGAATCAGCACCAGCGACGCCCCCCACGCGTCGGCGATCTGGTTGGTCCAGGGGCTGAGGGCGTCATCGTAGATCAGCAACGGTGCGGATCCGATGGGGTGGGTGAGCACATAGTAGATCCCCTGGTTCCACTGGGGGTAGAACGGATTCCCGAACGCCGTGAAGAGCAGGGGGGCGGTCTCCCCTCCGGCGCGGGCCACGGCAAGCAGCGACCCGACGATGAGAGGGGGGGCGGAGGTCCGGAGCACCACCTTGCGGACCACCTTGTGCTGCCGGATCCCGAGGGCGAACGCCGCCTCCCGGAGGGAATCGGGCACCAATCGGAGCGACTCCTCGGCGGTGCGCGTGACGATCGGCAGCATGATGATGGCGAGAGCCACGGCCCCGGAAATGGTGCTGAACGTGTACTGCTTCAAGTACAGTTGGAAGAGCGCGAAGATCACCACACCGACCACGATCGAGGGGACGCCCGTTAGGACATCCATCATGAAGCTGATGCCCCGGCCCACGCTCCCCCGGGAGTACTCTCGGAGCCAGACCGCACCGAGCACCCCGATGGGGATCGCGATGAGGGCCGCGAGGCCCATCAGGAGGAGCGTCCCCTCGAGGGCCGGCCCTATCCCCCCGACCACGCACCCCGTTGAACCGAGGGGACACCCGAAGGTGTCCTCCTTCCCGAACACGAAGTTGAAGCTGAGCACTTTGCCGCCCAACTGAACGCAGGTCCACAGGATGCTTCCGAGTGGGACGAGCACGATTCCCACGCAGGCCACCGTCAGCCAGAGCATGGCCCGGCTCTTCCACTTCCGGACCGAGTCCCGGAGCCCCGGTGAGCGCCGAGTCGCCATCGTCACCGGCCCCCCTTCGTGAGGCGCCAGATGAGCCCACGGGCCACGATGTTCACCAGGATGGTCACCACGAGCAAGAGCAGGCCGATCTCGATCAAGGCGGACTTGTCGATCGGCGAGGTGGGGTCGAGGAACTCGTTGGCGATCAGGCTCGCCATCGTCTGACCTTGGGAGAAGAGGGAGGTGAAGGTGCTGTCACGGTTCCCGATCACCATCGTCACGGCGATGGTCTCGCCGATGGCACGCCCCAGGCCGAGGATCACCGCCCCAAGGATCCCGGCTCTCGAGTACTTCAGAACCCCGATCCGGATCGCCTCCCACTTCGTGGCCCCCACGCTGAGCGCGGCCTCCCGTTGGCTCTGAGGCACCGCGAGCAGCACCTCCCGGGACACTGCGGAGATGGTCGGGATGATCATGATCGCGAGGACCACTCCGGCGGTGAAGATCCCCGTTCCCGGCGTCGTGCCCCCGAACAGTGCGCTCGACCCCAACACCGCCTGCATGTCGGGCTCCACGGAGTGCTGCATGATGGGGACCAGAACGTAGAGGCCCCAGAAGCCGAAGACGACCGAAGGGACCGCCGCGAGGAGGTCGACCACGGCCCCCAGTGGGGTGCGCACCCAGGACGGCGCCTGCTCGGAGAGGAAGATTGCGACCCCGATGCTAACCGGCAGGGCCAGGAGGAGACCGAGGAAGCTCGTCACGAGCGTTCCCTCCACGAAAGGCAGGGCTCCGAAGGAGTTGTACTTGGTATTGGAATTCCAGACCGGCCCCCACAGGAACCCGATGCCGTACCGGGTGAGGCTGGGCCAGGAGCTCTGGACCAGGACCCCAACGAGCACCGCGGCCATCACCGCGAGCAGGAGCGCCGCGAACGCCACGATCCCGAGGAAGATCCAATCCCCGATCGACCGGCGCCCCGCCCCGCGACGGAAGAATTGGTTGAGGCTCGCTCCGAACGGCCGCCGCGGCCCTCCGGAGCTCATGGCCACTCCACCGCTCCCCGGTGGCTGGGACCGGGCTCGAACCCACCCCGCCGGTTACTACGAGGAAAGGCCGCTCCCAAGTCCCCCCACCTACTCGTGCAACCGCCTTACTCGGTGCAGGTGAGCGCCTGCCCTCCCCAGGTCATCTCGTTGATGGTCTTGATGTCGGCGGTGAGGATCGTTTGCGGCAGCGGGATGTAATACTCCTGGCCCGAGTAGCTCTGTCCCTGCGTGCTGTTCACGGCCCAGAGCAGGAATCCCCGGAGTGATTCCGCGACGTTCTTGTTCATCACCGTCGAGCTCGATCCGAACGCCACGTCCGGGTGCTCGTAGATCAAGAGGTAGGTCAAGGTGGTGATGGGGTAGTCCACCGTGCCGGGGGAGTTCTCCATGTTGACCTTGGTCCAGTTCGCCCAGTCCGTCCCGCTCGGGAACGAGAACGTGGATGCCTTCGTGATGTTCTGCAACGCGGAGAGACCGTCCGCGATCGTAGGCACGATGTACTTGCCGGCGGGGTTCTCGACCGCCGCGTAGGAGATCCCGTTCTGGAGCGCGTAGACCAGATCCACGTATCCGATCGAGTTGGAGGTACCCTCGACGGACGCCGCCACCCCGGCATTCCCCTTGCTCGCGATCTCGCCGGAGAGGGTGGCGGGTCCGGCGTAGGTCGTCGCATACCCGTACTTGCTCGCCCACGTGGCGTTGTTCAGGGACATCCACTGGGTGAATGCGTACGACGTACCGCTCCCGTCCGACCGGTGGACGATGAGGATCGACGCGGAAGGCAGATTCACGCCCGGGTTGATCCCCTGGAGCACCGAGTTGTTCCAGTTCGTGATCGTCCCGCCGAAGGCGGCCGAGACGAACTCCCAGTTGAAGTTCAGCTTCGCGGTCACGCCCGGCAGGTCGTAGACCAGCGCGACCATGCCGGCGGATTCCGGGAGGGTCAGCCACGCGTTCGACTTGAACGCCGGCGCTTGAGACGTGGAGACCGGCGCATCGCTAGCGCCAAAGTCCACCGCCTGGGTCTGAATGTCGCTGATCCCGGTTCCGCTGCCCACCTGCTGGTAGTTGATCTCATCCGCCGTGAACTGCTGTTGCCAGACCCCCATCAGAGGGGCGACCAGCGTCGAGCCCGCGCCCTGGAGCGAGTTGCCCGTCGGGCACGAATTCGCCGTGATGGGGGGGCCCCGCCGGATGACTTGGCCTTGAACCACCCAGCTTCGTACGCGACTCCCAGCCCGGCCACCACGATGATGACGACCGCGACGATCGCGATCAACGTCATCGAAGAGGACTTCCTTGCGGAACCTCCCCGGTCCCGCATCTCCTTCGGCATCTCGGTCGAATTCCCCGGCGGATTGCTGTTCGGATTGCCGCTCATGGCTCTTCGAATCGGCCACCCGAATCTCGGGATTTATAGTGGCTCAGCGTAGGTTCGGTAGGCGTTCGGTTACCATCGGTGGGCTACATAGGGAACTGGACAGTATTGTGGTCCGCCCCACGCTCGACCGAATCAAGGCCGCTGTGCAGCCGGCCCTGAACGTCGGTCGCCGCGCTCGGGGGCTCCGCCACGTCTCGCATGGGCCCGCGCTCCCCCTCCGACTCTCCGGTTCCGAGCACCCTTGAGTGCGCCTTCGGATGGCGATTTCTCCTCGAAAATCGTGTCGGTCTGGTACGCGAATTTCGGCTGCTCGCTACGCTGCTCGCGAGGCCTTTCCGAGTCGCGCGATCCGGGAAGCTAGGCGGGCCTCACCGATCCCCGTCTCCTCGAGCCGGGTTCGCTCCGCAGCCACTCGGGGACACGCGCACGCCGAAAGCGGCCCGCACTGGCGGAATACCTTGCGAATCACTGGACCGAGCGGAGAGATGCCCCCATCGGGGGGAATGGGTTTGGTGAGCGGGCCTATCCGCAGCCGCAGCCGCCGCCACCGCACCCGCAGCCGCCGCCGCCGCCGCCGGAAGCGGTCGGGGCCAACGGGGCGATCCCGTCCTTCGGGATGATGCGGAAGCCGGACTCGTTCAGGTCCTGGACGAAGTCGATCTTCGCCCCCTCGAGCATCTCGGAGGTCGTGGAGTCCGCGATGACGTTGAAGCCGTCCACCTTGACGACCTCGTCGCCGTTGCGAGGGCGGTCGAACGCCATGCCGAAGCTCGGACCGGAGACCTCTCCGCCGCCGCAACAGCCGCCGCCACCACCGCCCTCGCCGCCGGACCCGCACCCGCAACCCCCGCCGCCCCCGCCTCCGGATTGGAGGAAGACGCGCACAGCGGTCCCGGGCTTCTGGCTCCCGATCAGCCGACGCACCTGGTCCTTGGCTTCATTACTGACTTCGATCTTCAACGACATGTATGGGGCCCTCCTTGTCTCCCCGAAGCGAGTAGCGGTTCCACTGTATTTAACGCGTCGCTCACGGGGGTACCCAGGTTACCCGGGCATCACGCCGAGAACGACTTGCCGCAGGAGCAGGTCGCCTTCGCGTTCGGGTTGAAGATCTTGAACCCGGACTGGTCGAGTCCGAGGAGGTAGTCGACCTTCAGCCCCTCGAGCAGGGGGGCGCTCGAACGGTCGACGACGACCTTCAAGCCGTCCTTCTCGTAGGCGACCTCGTCGCCCGATTCGGGCCGGTCGAACGTCATACCGTAGGTGAGGCCCGAGCATCCCCCGCCCTGGACGTAGAGCCGGAGGGCCGTGCCGGCCTTCCCCTCCTTCTCCATGATCCGGCGTACCTGGTCGAACGCCGCCGGGGTCACCTCAACGTGCACCATGGACTCTTCCATCCGTACTGAAGACCTGCGGGTCGGCTAAAAAGCGTTCCGCCCACGGTGGCCGTAGCGCCAGCCGCGACACGAGGCTCGGCACGGCCCCCGGTTGAGCCGACCTCCTCCTTTTACGAGCCGAGCGTTAACCGGGGCGATGTGCCGGCTCTTCGGCCTGCTCGGGAGTGCCCGATCGAGCGGGGAGCCCTGGCTGCTCGACTCCGACCATTCCCTCCTCAAGCAGGCGAACGGATCGGAGCAACAGCTCCAATCGGACGGTTGGGGGATCGGCTGGGTGACCCCCGGGGAACCGGTCCACCTCGAGAAAGGGACGGGCGGGGCGTACGAGGCGGGCGAGATCGAACGGTACCGCGCGATGGCCCGGCGAGCCCGCGGACCGCTCATCTTCGGACATCTTAGGAAGGCGAGCAACCCCCTGGGGCTCCCGCACGAGCGCCTGATCTCGCTCGAGAATAGCCAGCCGTTCGCCTATCGCCACCAGCTCTTCGCTCACAATGGTTCGATCCTCCACCCGAGGGAGACCCGACCGTTCCTCGGGCCGTACGAATCGAAGCTCCAGGGCGTCAACGATAGCGAGGTGCTGTTCTACCTCCTGCTCCGCCACCTCGACGAGGTCCGGGAACCCGTGGCCGCCTTCAGCCACACCGTGGGCGACCTCTTCCGGGTCTGGCGGGAGAAGGGCTCCCCCCGTCAGGGCCCCTATACGGGCCTCAACGTCCTCCTCTCCCGCTCCCCGGAGGAGCTGTGGGCGTTCTGCATGTACCGCGGGGAGCACGGCCCAGGACTGCTCGACGCGACCCACCCCTACTACGAACTCACCTACCGTACGGATTCCCGGGAGCTGGTGGTGGGGAGCGAGCGGTTCGATTCGGACGGATCGGGCTGGCGCGCCCTCCCGAACGGCCAGTTCCTGCACGCGTGGTCAGAGCACGGGATCATCGGCGTCAAGACGGGAACGATCCCGATGCCGCCGGAGCTGAGGGCGCTCGCATGACCCGGGCCCACGGCGCCGGGGGTGGCTAGCGCCTATGGCGTCAGTCCACCTCGACGGGGTGCTGTCCGACTTCGTTCCGAAGCGCCACCTCTCGGTCCCGGCTCCGACGGTCGGCGCCCTCCTCGAGGAGCTCGAGCGGCGCTACCCGAAGCTCAAGTTCCGCATCCGTGACGAGACCGGCGCGGTCCGACGGTTCATCCGGGTCTTCGTCAACCGAACCGAGGTCCGGGGCAAGGACGCCCTCTCGACCCCCCTCGGCCCGGATGACGAGGTCGACGTCCTGCACTCCGTTCAAGGCGGGTGAATCGCCCCCGGGGGCGGCGCCCGACCTCCCACCTCTCAGCGGTCCGCTTCCGCCGACCGAGCGAATCCGCGAGCGGCGGTCGACGCCGAGGCACGCCCTCCGAACGGGCCGGCGGGGCGACGAAGGTCCTCGGGAGCGCGCTCGCTACGCCGGCGGTCGCGTCCGGCGGCGGGATCGGGCCACGAGCCCGATCCCCGCCCCGGCGACCGCGACGATCACGAGGAAGATCTCCTCGAGCTCGGTCGTCCCGATCGAGTTCGTCGATGTCCCGGGCGCCGCGGTCACGGTGACGTTGGTCACCGCCGACGCTCCGGCCCCGAGCCCGTCGACGATCGTCACGGAGACCTCGAAGGTCCCGGATTCGGTGGGCCGGCACTCTACGGTAGGGCCGTTCGTGGACGCACACCCGCGGGGGAGGCCGGACCAGGCGTACTGGAACGGGGCTTCGCCCCCCGAGATCGCGGCCGTGACGTTGAGAAGGCCGTTGAGGGCGGTGGGGATGGGGGAGACCGAGATCGAGAGGACCGGCGCCGGGATCACCTGGGTGCTCACCGAGTTCGAGGTCGCCGTCATCCCGAGCGCATCGGTTACCGTTACGGAGACCTGGGGGGTCCCGGACGATTTCGCGGTGCAGATCACGTCCGAGAGATCGCCGCCGGCGCAGCCGGATGGGAGACCGGTCCACCGATACGAGAGGCTCCCCACCCCGTCGACGGCCGTCGCGGTGTACTCCACCGCCTGCCCCGTTTCGACGACCGAGGGGCTCGCGTTGAGCGTCACCGAAGGCGGCGGAACAATCGTGAACGGTTCGAAGGCCTCCGTCGTGGAACCCAGGGTGTCGGTGGCGGCGACCCGGACCTGGCCCGCGCCCGGCGTTGTCGGCGTGCACGAGTAGGAAGCGTTGGTCAACGCGGTGCAACCGGACGGCAAGCCGGTCCAGGCGTAGGTGAATCCGCCGTCGCCGCCGGTCGCGCTCGCGGTCAAGGTCACCGGGACCCCCACGTCGTCGGGGAACCCGGGGTGGGCTCGGAGCGTGACGGTCGGCGCGGCCAGGACGGTGATGTCGAACGGGGTAACGGTCATGTTCAGGAGGGGTACGCCCGAGCAGGAGGAGTTCGCGTAGACGGCGAGGTATCCCCCGACGCCGATCGAATAGCTCCCGGGCGCCGGGAAGGGGACGGTCGCGCGGAGCGTGGTGAGCGGATTCGTGCAGTTCCTCTCGAGAGAGTTTGAGGACCCGAGCGGAAGGTAGGCGTCGCAGTAGCTCGACGATCCGCCGACACACGTCGAGTTCTCGAAGACCAACGTCACGTTCGTCGACTGGCCGGCATCGAGGATGGACGGGGAGGCGGTCAAGCGGAGCTGCGGGGTGAGTCCGGCCCCGGAGTAGCTCGCCTCGGCGAACGCGGTCTCCCACTCGGCGCTGCTCCCGCCGACGAACTCTCCGGCGAGCCAGGCCGTGGAGCCGAGCGGGGACCAGGCGGCCCCGAAATAATCCCCATACCGGCAAGCTCCTCCCGAGCAGAGCCCGCCGTTCATGGCGACCGTCCCGGCCCTAAGGAGGACGGGCGTCGCGAAGGTGCCCGCCGCATCGGCGGGGCTGCGCGCCGTCACGTAGATGCTCGGGTACACGGTCGTGGAGCTCTCCCCGTAGACCATCAGGACCGTTCCGTTCGGAGCGACGGCGACGGCCGGGTAGAGGAGGTAGGCGCCGGCGATCCCGAAATCGGCGTCCTGGGCGACCGACGGCGTGGCGGGGTCGATCTGGACGAACCGGACGCACCCTCGGGCGACCGAGTCGCCGGACGGCACGCATGCGTCGTTGAGCACGAGCGTGATCGTCCCGTGGCTAAAGACGGCCGATTGCACCCGCTGGTCGCCCGGGTCGAGGAGGTTCGAGCTTCCGGGCATCGGGGCCCCCGGAGGCGCCGAGATGGCGGAGACCGCGAGCGAGCTGTTCGTGAAGACGGGGACACTCGGCGGGACCCCGTTCACCGCGACCAGTTCGATATGGTTGGCGGTGCTCGGGTCGGTCTCGACCCAGTAGAGCGTCGCGTTCGGGGAGAGTCCGTCGACGGGATGGAGGGAGTAGTCCGAAGCGACCGGGCCATACGAACGGTACGTGAGCGTCCCCCCCGATAGGCCGCTCGTCTTGTTGATCACCCAGAACTGCACCCCCACGTAGGAGCTCGACGTGAAGAGGTTCACGCCGATCCCGATCAGGTCGGAACTGAGCCCCAGGATCGGCTGGTCCCCGAGGTCCCCCGGGACGTCGGCGAGCGAGTAGACGGCCCACGTCCCCGCGGCATCCGAGGAATTCGAGACGGCCAGCATGCTGAACGCGGCCGTGCCCGCGGAATTGATGTGCAGGATGGAAGCGAACCATCGACCCGACTCGTTGTCGTACATGATCTTCGGATCGGAGAGGTAGTCGCTGCCGGTCCGGAAGAAGTTCCCGAGGTAGAACGAGCCGAGGTTCGCCCCGGTCAGGTTGAAGATCTCCCCGTAGAGGTTGTCGAACTCGACCTCCTGCGTCGGCCCCGAGGCGAACTGCACGTCCGGAGGCGTCGTGCCTCCGGAGTCGCTGAAGTTGAGGCCGTCCGTCACGTGGGTCACGGTCACGTTCCCGGAGGGAGTGAACGGTTGGGGGGAGAGCCGGGCCGCCCCCTGCCGCCCCGAGGGCGGGGAGGATACGGGAGATCCGAACGGGGAGACCCTCGTGAGGTCGGAGGGGGTAGACCCACCGAAGAGGGCGCGAACGTTGACGACAGCGGTCGGGAGCGCGGTTCCCAGCGTTCCCGGGAGGCGGGCGGACGTGGACGACGTCATTCTTACCGCGCCGACGGGAGCCGGGGTGGGCCCGGATCGGGCATCCAGGGGATGGTTCGTACCATACACCGAAACGGGAGGGATCATCACGAGGAGTCCCACCACGATGACCGCGACGAGAGCGAATCGCCGGTCCGTTCGGCCGGGAGAACCCCAACGGCTCGTCGAATCGGCTCGAATCATGGCGCCGCCACACTCGGAGCCCCATTAGTATTCATCCCCCCAGACTCGGGTGTCTCCACGTGCCTGCCGCGGCCCGGCCGGAACGGCCCGCCGGCGTTCGATCGGCTCACGACCATTACGGGCGAGGACCTTGCGCACGGGGGCCGGGCCGGTCCGGGAGATCGGCGACCCCAACCCATTAATGGAGCCTCCGCCATCGCCGCGGGCGCCCAGGCGGGCGCGGGAAACCATGCCGAGCAACAACTCCGTGAGGGTCTATCTGGGGACGCGCAAGGGCGGCTACGTTCTAGAGAGCGACCGGCGTCGGAAGAAGTGGTCGGTCCGAGGACCGTTCCACCCGGGGAGTGACGTCTTCCATGTGGCGCCGGACCCCCGGCATCCGGGGACCGTCTACTCCGCGGCGAACAGCCCGTTCGTCGGCCCGATGCTCTTCCGCTCGACCGATCACGGCCGCAAGTGGAAGGAGATCGCCCCGCCCATGATGACGCTCCAGAAGGAGCGGCCGAACCCTTTCGAATCGCCCGGGATGCCCAAGTACCCGATCGTGAACTTGTGGCACCTCGAGGCGGGGCCCGTATCGGAGCCTAAGACCGTGTTCCTCGGCGTCGACCCGGCCGGCCTCTACCGGTCCGACGACCTCGGCTCGAGCTGGGCCCCGGTGCCGGGCCTCAACGACCATCCCACCCGGCCGAAGTGGAACCCGGGCGCGGGGGGCATGTGCCTCCACACCATCATCATCGATCCCACGGACCCGAAGCGGATGTACGTCGGCATCTCCGCGGCGGGGATGTTCCGCTCGGACGACGCCGGCGAGCACTGGCGCCCGGCGAACCGGGGCGTCGTGGTGAGCTTCCAGCCGGAGAAGCGCCCGGAGGTCGGCCAGTGCGTCCATAAGGTCGTGCTCGATTCGGGCGATACCCGGACCGCCTACCGCCAGGACCACGACGGGATCTACGTCAGCCACGACGCCATGGACAGCTGGAAGCGGATCGGTCGGCCGCTCGAGAACGACTTCGGATTCGTGACGGCGGTCGCGGAGGCGCGGCCGGGCCAGGCGTACTTCGTGCCGCTCGCGGGACGGACCCGCACGGCGTTCGCGAACGGACCCGAGGTCTACCGATGGACCGAGCGGACGAAGAGCTGGGCCCCGACGATCAAGCGCCGATTGACCCGCGGGGACGTCGGCACGCACCGCGAGGGGCTCGCGATCGACCGTCTCGACCCGCCCGGGATCTACCTCGGGACGACGACCGGTCAGCTCTTCGTCAGCCCGGACGGCGACAAGAGCTGGCTCCAGGTACCGTACCTGTTCCCCTCGATCCACTCGGTCTCGGTCGCCTCGCCGTAACCGGGCCGGACCGGTCGGCCGGAGCCCGCGCGCCGATGGAGGAGGAGATGGTCTCCGGGCCGGACCTCGGGGCCGGCTTCCTCTTCCAGTTGACGCGGCTCCGAGACGGGCCGAACGCCACCTTCACCTTCCACGCCCAGACCGGCGGACCGGACGCGAACGGCCCCCCGATCGGCTCGCCCGAGCCGTTCGGATGGCAACGATCAGGCGGCATGTGCGCGTTCGGAGGCCGGGTCTGCTGGCATCGGCGATTCGTCACCGAGGACCGGGAGCTCGCCCAGGTCCGCGCCGCCTACAACCGCTCCCGGTTCGTCATGGAGGCCGAGCTCGGGCAAACCTACCGAAGCGCTCGAACGCCCTGGGAGGCGACGCTCGAGGAGTGGCTGGCCCGGGTCGGCCCGGCGCTGGCGCGGGCGGGAGCGCCCTGGAGCGTGCAAGGCGCGGCCGCATCGGTGATCCGGGGATCGGCGGACACGGTCGCCTCGATCACCGTCCGGACGAGTCCGGCCGGCGTCCGAGCGGCGGGGGCCGCGATCCCGGAGTACCTCATCGAGCCGGTGGGCGAGACCGACTGGCCCGAGGGGCCGGTGCTCGGGGCCCGGGCCTTCATCGGGACGCTCTCCGAGGGCACCCGGGTCGAGTGGGCCGCCGCCCGGGGCGCGAGTGCCGACGATCCGATTGGCCCGGTCGAGGTCGTGACGTGGCGGGGACAGAACGTCCAGGTCGGGGCGAGCACGCCGAGGGACGCCCAGTAGTCCCGCGATCCTCCCCCGAACGGGTCGACGACCCGTGAGCTCGGCCCTCTCGAAGCCTAGGTTCATAACACAGGCGAATCGAAGCTCGGCCCGTGAACGCGATCGCGACATTGGCCCCGCCGGAGCACCTCTTCCCGCACGACCTCGTCACCTACTACCGCTGCCCCTACGAGATGGAGCTCCACCGGGCGCACCGCACCGGCGTGAACCCGCCCCCGGCACCGGCGATCACGCCCGAGGACGTGATCCCGCTCCACCGCTCCCCGCTCTTCGATCCCCCGGTCCTCCGGGCCCAAGCGAACGAGGGACGCCTCGACCTCTTCCCGACCGACACGCTCGTCTATCTCGACGAGCACGAGGAGGGACTCCCGGTCCTGTTCCCGCCCGAGCGCGTCGCCATCCATCCCTCGATCCGCGCCCACGGCCTCACGCTCTCCGATCCGGAGCTCGGCTTCAGCGGCCGGCCCGACCTCATCATCCGGCGGGCCGACGGTTCCCTCTACCCGGTCGAGTACAAGTCCACCCACCTCTACGTGGGGTTCCACGAGGCCCATGGGCGGGCGTTCGACGTGCTCCAGGCGATCGCGGAGTGCCGGCTCGTGCACGCCGCCCTCGGGGTACGCCCGACCCATGGCGTCGTCCTCTACGGGGACGTCGAAGGGAATGGGGTCCGCGAGGGGTGGGTGGACGTCCCGTACGGCGACGCCGAGGAGCGGTGGCTGAAGGTCGCGCTCGCGCAGATCCGCGCCGACCGGACCCGGGCCCGGTCCCGGCGGAGCGGAACTGCTCCGGTTGCGAGCCCAACTCGCTCGGACTGTGCCGCTATGCGGCCGCCCGGTTCGAACGCGTCCACCCAGGGTCCCCCCGGATGATGGCCGGGATCACGGCGCGCTGATCTTCGGGTCCCTCGGCGGGCTCTTCCCGCCGGCCCGGTGATGCCGCCGGCCCCCCACGAGGCGCCAGCCGTAGAGGCGGCCGAGATGGCGGACGTACCCGCCGATCTGCACCCCGCCGAGCTTGCTCTCGCCCGCCATCCGAGGGGCGAAATGGATCGGGACCTCGAGGACCGGATCGGGCTCGCATTTCACCAGCACCTCGAGCCCGATCTTGTAGCCGACCGGGGCCAAGGGGGCTCGGTCCAGCACGGGGCGGGCGACCGCAAAGAACCCGCTCATCGGGTCTCGGACCGCGGTGAGGGGCCGGGCGAGGAGCGCCGCCCCCGCGGAGATCACCCGCCGGACCCACGGCAGGCCGGGGGCGGATCCCCCGGGAACGTTCCGGCTGCCGAGGACGAACTCTGCTCGACCTTGGAGGACCGGATCGACGACATCGGGGATCGACCGCGGTTCGTGGCTCCCGTCGGCGTCCATCACCACGACCACCTCGCCCCGGGCGAGGGCCATCCCCTCCAGCACGGCAGACGCGAGGCCCCGGCGCCCGGCGCGGACCTTCAGGTGGAAGAGGCCCTCGCCGGCCCAGGATTCGACGAGGGGGATCGTGCCGTCCGTGGAGGAATCGTCGACGACGATCACCTCGGCCCGATACGGCGCGAGGGCGCCCACGAGCGGGTCGTGGATCAAGCCGAGGGCGGCCCGTTCGTTGAGCGTCGGGAGGATCACGGAGATCTGGACTGGCCCGGCCACGTCGGGCGGACCTGGCCCTGGCATATGGAACTGATGGAACGGCCATGGTCCCGGAGCGCTCGGAACCGGCAGGGGAGCGGCCGTCGGCGTCGCCGCGGCGCACCTGTTAAATAGATTCGTCGGGTCGAACCCGCCCGCGCTCCGACAGGGCGCGCCATGCACTCGCAGAGACACTGGTCTCTTCGGGGAAGGGCGAAGGTGGGGCCGTCCCCTGGACGGTTCGCCGATGACGCCGATCACACGCGTTCTGGACGCTTGTTAAGTGTCGTTAGTGTAGCTGACTCCTGTCAGTTGGGGAATGGCTGGGCTCGGGCGCCGATGAAGGTCGTGCCAAGCTGCGATAAGCCGTGGGTAGGCGCAAGGAACCATCGATCCACGGATCACCGAATCGGAACTCCGGTCCCGCAAGGGACATTCCGCAAGGAAGGGGAACCCCCCGAAGTAAAGCATTCTAGTAGGGGGAGGACAAGAAATCAAACGAGATGCCGCTAGTAAAGGCGATCGAACACGGCAGAGGACAAACCGAATCCCCGCCCGGTGAGGGTGGGGAGATGTGGAGTAGTGGACCTCCGTACTCGCAGGCTTCCGTAGCCGAACGGGCCTGGAACGGCCGACCAAAGAGGGTGAAAGTCCCGTAGGCGGTCGGAAGAGGCGAGATTGGAGGTATCCCGAGTACCCGTGTGTTGGATATCACGCGGGAAGCTGGGAGGTACAGTCTTCCGATCCTAAATACGTCCCGAGACCGATAGTGCATTAGTAGTGCGAACGAACGCTGAAAAGTACCTCGGAAGGGAGGTGAAAAGAGCCTGAAACCAACTGACGACAAGCCGCATGTGGCCCCCAAGGAACGAAGCGGCCGAAAGGCCGTGGACACAGGGTCCATGCGTCCGTTTTGAATAACGGGCCAGGGAGTTTCGATCTATGGCGAGGCCAAGCTCCTCAACGAGCCAAGCCGCAGGGAAACCGACAGTCCGCAACGCCGCAAGGCGCCAGGGACGGGGTGCGCTCGCCCGAAGTCATAGGTGGAAGACCCGAAGCCAATCGATCTAAGCGTGGGTAGGTTGAAGCCTGCCGAAAGGTAGGTGGAGGACCGAACCGGTGTTGACGTGCAAATCACTCGGATGACCTGTGCTTAGGGGTGAAAGGCCAATCTAGACTGGGAATGGCTGGTTCCTCCTGAAACTACTCGCAGGTAGGTCTCGGTCGAGCCAGCGCGGGATGTAGAGCACCGATTACGGGATTCGGGACCGAAAGGTCTCGGCCGGTTGTCGAACTCCGAAGTCCCGCGTCGTGTAGACACCGGGAGTGAGCGCGGCAGGGGTAAGCCCGCCGTGCGAAAGGGAATGCAACCCAGCCTCGCATTAAGGGCCCCAAGTGCCGGTTAAGTGTCATGCAAAGGGCGTCCGTGTTCGAAGACAACTGGGAGGTGGGCTCAGAAGCAGCCATCCTTCAAAGAGTGCGTAACAGCTCACCAGTCGAGGGCATGGGCACCGAAAATGGACGGGGCTAAACCGGCCCCCGATATGCGAGCGTGCCGCCGTAGCGGCAATCGTGTAAGGAGGCGTGGTGCTCGGGTAGAAGTAGGGGCGTGAGCTCCTATGGACCGGGTCCCATTGAAAATCCTGGGAGGAGTAGCAGCAAAGACGGGTGAGAATCCCGTCCGCCGTAGGGGCAAGGGTTCCACGACAACGTTCATCCGTCGTGGGTTAGTCGAGCCTAAGTGAGTCCTTAATCGGCACTCGCGAAAGGAAACACAGTTAATATTCTGTGACTCGCAGGTTAAAGCGTCCTCGAGGAAGCCAGCCGCTAGGGGGAGTGGGCATACGCCAGCCTATCTCTTCCTCGTCGCCCTGGGGAGTACCGTCATGGTGAGAACCGGGGGAAGGGGAGTATGGGTCTCTGCAAGGGGACTTCTCGCGATGCGGATGGCCCGTGAAAAGTCGAGGACGGCAACTGCGACTCGTACCGAGATCTGACACAGGTGCCCCTGGGTGAGAAGCCCAAGGCGTGTCGGCGAGAATTCGAGCGAGGGAATTCGGCAAATTAGCCCCGTAACTTCGGGAGAAGGGGTGCCAGACACGAAGGTGTCTGGTCGCAGTGACCAGGGAGCTCCGACTGTTTAATAAAAACATAGGTGGCCGCGAGACTGAAAAGTTGTGTATGGCCGCTGAATCCTGCCCAGTGTCGGTATCTGAAAGCCCGGTTCAACGGGACGAAGGACCGATAAACGGCGGGGGTAACTATGACCCTCTTAAGGTAGCGTAATACCTTGTCGCTTAATTGGCGACTTGCATGAAGGACCAACGAGAGCTCTACTGTCCCCGCTCGGAAGCCGGCGAAACTGACTCATTGGCGAGCAGTCCAATGTCTTCCGTCTGAAAGCGAAGACCCCGTGGAGCTTTACTGCAGCCTGCGGTTGTGATACTAATCCGAATGTGTAGCGTAGGTGGGACTCGTTACCAGGGCGGGCCGCTAGGTCCGTTCCGAGAGATCAATGAAACACCACCCTTTCGGGTTGGTATCGCTCACCCAGTGATGGGGACACCCGTAGGTAGGCAGTTTGGGTGGGGCGCCACGCCCTCCAAAAAGTAACAAGGGCCCCCAAAGGTCGGCTCAGGTGGGTCAGAAATCCACCGTAGAGTGCAAGGGCAAAAGCCGGCTTGACGGGAATCTGCCTAACGAGGATTCCCGATGCGAAAGCAGGGCCTAGCGAACCAACGTGCCTCCCCTGTAGGGGCCGTTGATAAGAGAAAAGTTACCCCGGGGATAACTGAGTTGTCTCCAGCAAGAGTCCCTATCGACCTGGAGGCTTGCTACTTCGATGTCGGTTCTGCCTATCCTGGTGGTGCAGCAGCTACCAAGGGTGGGGTTGTTCGCCCATTAAAAGGGATCGTGAGCTGGGTTTACACCGTCGCGAGACAGGTGTGTTGCTTTTTGGCGGAAGTGCGAGGGTCTCTGACGAGAAGGTTCCCACAGTACGAGAGGAACGGGGAATCGGCGCCTCTAGTCCATCAGTTGTCTGGCAAGGCATCGCTGAGCAGCCACGCGCTCCGGGATAAGGGCTGAAAGCATCTAAGCCCGAAACCCCCTCGAAAACGAGAGACCTATGAGGACATTCGTAAAAGACGAGCTCGATAGAGCCGGGGTGTACGCGGAAAGCCTTCGGGCGATCCGTTCAGCCCGCGGCCACTAACGTCCGCAGCTACGTCAAGCTGGCGGCACTTAGCAGTTAAGCAGAACGCGTGTGAAACCATTTCCCACAGCCCCCTCGCTCGACGGAACTGCGCCGGTAAGTTGAAATGGCCAAACTCAAATGCGCACGGCCCACCATGCCCGGGCCGGTTCGGTCGGAAGCGCTCGGCGTTCGCCTTCGGGCACTGCTGAAGATCCGACCCCTCGTGGGGAACCAGGAATGGTTGAAGATCCTCATCCAACGGAGCCGACGCCCGTCCCGCTCACCGTGGTACCCAGCGCTCGAGGAGCGCCTTTCCAAGAAGCGATGCCTGGAGATCGGGGGCCCTTCCGCGGTCTTCTCCTCCCGAGGGCCCGTCCCGATCTATCCCTGTCTCGGATCGTGGGACAATGTCGACTTTTCAGCGGCGACCCTGTGGTCCGAATCCGGCCAAAGAGGGCTCGGAACGGTGTCCAATGGCCACGGGTCCGGACGACAATTCGTGGCCGATGCCACGCAACTGAGCCCAATCATCGGCGAAGGCGCCTACGATGCGATCCTGAGCTCGCATGTGATCGAACACCTCGCGAACCCCCTTCGGGCCCTAGGGGAATGGAACCGCGTCCTCCGCCGGGGCGGATGGATCATCGTGGTGGCCCCGGAGGGGGCCCGGACCTTCGACCACGCCCGGGACCCGACCCCGCTGGCCCACTTCATGGTGGACCTCCGCAACGGAGTGGGAGAGGACGATCTCGGCCATCTGCCGGAGATCCTGCGGACGCACGACCTCGCGATGGACCCAGGAGCGGGGAGCTTCGAGGAGTTTGCGGCCCGATCCCGCAGGAACCTGGAGTTCCGGGCCTTGCACCACCACGTGTTCACCCTTCAAACGCTACCGGCTTTGCTCGAAAGCGGTGGATTCTCGGTGGAGGGGGTCACCCGCGTCCCTCCCGCGCACCTGCTGGTGTGGGGACATAAGAACGGCCGGGATCCTCTATGGGCGCCCCGGGGATAACCTCGTTCGTAACCCGGGACGTACGGTCCCCCGCAGCCCGGCAAAGCCCGTCGCGGCCCGCCCCGGGGGCTCACGCCGTCGCTTGGACTCCCTCGGGGATCAGGGCCGACTCCGCCACACCCGCATAGATGCGTCCGATCGCCCCGGCGACGGTCTCCGGGGCGGGGAATCGGCTGCGCGCCCACTGCGCGATCTGCCGGCGCCCGGGAATCGCCGCTGGAGGGAGGGCGCATGCTTGGTCGATGGCCTCGGCGACTTGCGCCGGTTCGAGCGAATGGATCACTCGGAAGAAGTCGGACTGGGAGTCTTCGAGGTCGGGGTGGGGGGCCTCCGTGAAGTAGAGCGTCGGGGTTCCGCTCAACGCGGCCTCGATGAGCGTCGCGGGGAACCCTTCCCGGGTCGATGCCAGCGCGTAGACTCGAGCGCCCCGGTACAATTGAGAAAGTTCGCTTTCATCCACGTGGTCGAGGAAGGTGACCCGGGCCGCGACACCCTCGTCCCGGGCGCACCGTTTGAGCCGGGCGCGATCGGAGCCGGAGCCGACCAACACGAGCCGCATCTCGGAGGGGACCTGGGAGAGCGCACGGATCAACAGGTCGAAGCGCTTGCGGCCCGTCTGCGCTCCGACGCTCAGCACGTACGGCTGGCGGGGCGACTCCGAGGTTCCCGGGGGCACCGGCGAAGGGGCCCGGCCGGTAGAACGGGTAGAGCAGGGTGAGCTTGTTGCTCGGGCCAAGCACCTCCTCGGCCTGGTCTCGGATATCGGAGGAGACGGCGATGACGTGAGCGGCCTTCTGGAGCGCCCACCGCTCGAGGACGCCGTTGATGATTGGCCGAAGGAGGCGCTCGACCCACGGCGCGGCCGAACCGCTTCGACGCCGCGCAAGGGGGTCATGCAGCGTATAGACCATCGGCTTGTCGGGGAAGAGGAGGCCGAGCGAGATCACCGCAAGATTCGAATTGCAATGGACGACATCGACCTCGTCGCGATGCCGGAACAAGAAGCGGGCCGCCGTAGGTACGCTCGCCACATTCAGCAGGAACCCCTTCAGGAAGTACGCGAGCCGGAACGGCTCGTGATCTGCACCGGGGTGGGGACGCGCACAAACCTCACCTCGCTGAACGCGGGACCCGGCTGGCCCTGCCCTACCAGGTAGACCGTGTGCCCTTGCGGGACGAGATACGTTGCGGTGCGAAGGGCGTAGGCGTCGGTCCCTCCCTGGCTCGCGGGAAGGCGATACGACGCCCGCGACACCATCAATACCCGCACGAAAGCCCCCTATGACGGAGGGGCCCCGGTGGCCCCCGACGCTATCCTACACGACTGGATTCAGGTAATAAAACCAGCCCGGACACTTGTTGTACGTGACCTCGGGCTCCGGGACGGGTTCGGGGGTCGATCTGACGGCCGGGGCGGGGCGGACCGGCCCCATCCTCGGGGGATTGCATCCAACCCGTTTGGCCGCCCTTGGGGCCACCCGTATCTGGTCCGCTGAGCCCTCGGGGTCCCAGAGAAGGCGTCCCGGCTGACCGAGGCGCAGTTCCCGAACGCCGCGGTCGTCCCTTCGGTCCCCAGCCGGAACCGAGGAGGCGTCCGAGAACGGTCTCCCCCAGACTCGGAGGGTACCGGGCGCCTCAGGTGCGGCCGACGGACCCTTGCGGGTCTTCGGGCACGCGCGAAGGGGTCGGTTCGCGACCCGCTCTCGTCCACCGAAGTCTTTTCCTTCGGCTGGCGCTCGTGCCGCACGTGCCCATTCCGGGGACCCGCTTTGTACGAGTCTACAGCGCGATCGCGGGCCTGCTGGCCGCCACCTACGCCGTGCTGTGGATCTCGATCAGCACCCTGATGGAGCGCACGTTCAACCTCACCGTCTGGGACCTCGGGGCGAACTACGTCCTCACTAACATGAGCGCCCCCCCGGGGCTCGACTACGGCCATCTGAAATCGGCCCCGCAGAACCTGATCTATCTCGCCTTTACCCCGCTGACCCGGATCTTTCCGAACCCGATGGTGCTCGTCTACGCCGAGGACCTGTTAATGGCGATCGGAGGGTTCGTCATTTACCTCATCGCGGCCGAGGTTTGGGGGAGCCGATCCCGCGCCCTTTTGGTCGAAGGCCTGTTCTTGTTCAACTACTCCCTCTTCGGAGCCCCGTTCTACCCCAACCACTATGAGATCCTCTTCTCGGTCTTCTTTCCGATCGCCTATCTGCTCCACCTGAAGGGATGGCCGGCCGCGTCCGCGGTGTTCCTGGTCGTCGCGGCCCTCACCAGCTCGCTCGGGGCGGTCATGGTGGGAATCTACGTGGGCCTGCTCCTGGGCCCCCGGTTCATCGCAGAGCTGCGAGGACGGGGGCTCGGCGTCACCCGGTTCCTCCTCGAGCAGCGGTTTGCCCTCGTGGTGGGGATCGCCGCGGTGGCGATCTTTGCGTTCCCGTTCGCAGTCCAGGGGCCCACGCTCACCCTCTCCTACGACCATCTCGCGGGGAGTCCGGGCGCCCCCAGTCTGCTCGGCGGGTTGCCGGATGACTTGTCGGCAAAGATCCTTGGGCTCACCCTCCTGGTTGTCCCGTTCCTCCCGGTGATCCGTCGGTGTCGTTACGTCCTGATGGTCCTGCCTTACGCCGGGCTCACGCTCTTCTCCGTGGCGGACCACTATGCTCAGTTCTCATACCAGTACCTCTACATTGTCGGCGCTGTACTCTTCATCGCGTGGATTGAGGCCCTGCGCTTCCGGTACACCTCGGTCCCGATTTCCCCCAAGGCACTCGATCCGACGTCGCCGCCCTCCCGCCCTCGGGTCCGGCGCTGGCGACTTCCGGGTCGGATTTCTCGCGAACCGGAACTTCTGCAGATGAGCGCGATCGTCATCGGGCTCGGGTTCTTCATTCTGCCCTACAGCCCCGGGAACGCGTTCGCTGGTGGCTACTACTCGATCCCATTTCGCGACTACCACTTTCCGGCCCTCGTCACCCAGACGTCCTATGATCAAGCGCTGTGGGGCATGACCGAGCGCGTGCCGACCAACGCGAGCGTGCTCATCCAAGAGGATATGCCGATGTTGACAAACCGCGCCGTATGGTACGAGCCGGGTTCGTATGATGGGGAGCCCGTCCAGTACGCCCTGACCGATCCGTCGACGTTCTGGTTCAACTACACGCCCCCGGGCTTCATTGGCCCCTACCCGACCCCCATGATCACGTGGGTCAATGACCTCCTCTCGCAATCGACCTACGGGATCGTCGAGGAGTACAAGGGGGCGATACTACTCGAGCGTGGATACACGGCCCCGACAGCCTCCTTCGTGCCGGACGATCTCTACGATCCCGGGGTCGCGTTCAAGGGCGTCACGGCGTCGTATTCGAACACTCCTCCGGGAGTGGTCCATGTCGATCGGCTCACCAAGACAACGGGGCTGCTCCGGACCGAAGGACCACTCGTTCTCTCACCAGGGACGTTCTCGCTCTCGTTCTGGTTGTCCTCTACCGCGGCCCCGCTCAGTGACCAGCTCACGCTGGGCCTTTGGACCAACACCACCTCCCCGGTCCCCCTGGTGACGGAACGGATCGACGGGAGCGCCCTCTCCGCTCAAGGCGCATGGACGCTGATCACGCTCGACTTCACTCGGTCAGCGTACCAGGACGGGGTGTTCTTCGGCCTGTACGGCGACTGGAACACGGGCCTCTCGCTCCTCTCGGTCTATCTCAACCAGACCGCGGCAAGATGAGCGGGGAAGGCACTGCTCCCGAACCGTCCCCGTCAGTCGGCGCACCCGGGACACGCTCGATCCGGGGCGTATGTGGGATCTTGGTGACGTATAACCCGGAGCCCCGGCTACTGGAGGCGGTCCTAAGCGAGGCGGTGACCCAACTCGACCACCTTATCGTGTTCGACAACGGCTCTCGAGCCGAGACCGTCGATCACATGCGCCGCCTCGCGGGCACCGCCCGCGCCCTTCACGGGGCCCGTATCACGGAGCACTACTACCCCTCGAACCTCGGTTTGCCGATCCGGTTCAACGAGGCGCTGCGGATCGCGAAGGGGGCGAACGATCGGTTCGCGCTCTTTCTCGATCAGGATTCGGTCCTAGAGCCCGGCGCGGTGGAGCGCCTCCTCCATGCGCACGACCGCGTTACGGGCCGGTTGCCGATCGAGGCCCTCGAAGCCCGAAACGTCGAGCCGGTCGTTCTACCTACCGACGACTTCCTCGCAGGCTACTGGCGCCGAAGATACCCTCCGTTGGAGGCGGACTTGACCGATGACCTTCTCGGGACCAACTCGGGCCTGTTCCTCCCGTTGGAGGTGATCGATCGCGTCGGGGGGTTCGATGAGAGCTACTTCCTCGACGCCGTGGATTTCGAGTTCACGCTGCGGTTGCGAAGTAAGGGTGGACGGGTGCTCCAAGTGCCCACCGCTCGGATCCAGCATCAACGCGGAGAGCTCGACCCCGGATCCGACCGCGCTCCCACGATCCGCAGGGTCCAGCCGTTCCGCCACTACTACGTCGCGCGGGACGTGTTCAGGACGTGGGCGCGGTACTGGAGGAAGTTCCCGGTCGTGGGAATGCTTCTGTTGAGCATGCCGTTCCGGGAGGCGGTCTTGGTGCTCCTCTTTTACCGTGATCGACGCACCCACCTGCGCTTCCTCGCCCTGGGCACGGTCCACGCGCTCCGGGGGATCACCGGCCCGATGCCCGGCTCCGGAACCAGGGACCGAGAGGGCTGAGAGGGCTGCCCCTAAGGGGGCGATCTGCGTCGCCCCCCTGCGCGACCTGCGGGCGCCTCCGAAAGACCCCACGAAAGGGATTCCACCAGGGGCGACAATCCCCCGGGCTCCGGTTCGGAGGCCGGATGATCCGCTCGCCTCGGGGACCTCGGACTCCGCTTTCGCGACCGAACCTTGCCCGAGGACCTACCCTGGCCATCGCGATCTGGGCCCGGAGGCCCTTGACCCGAATGGCGGTCGACCCGGAACGGGCCTCTCGCGCTCGGCCGGGGGCCCGGTGGAGCGGGCGATCAGAGGCCCGTTGAGGGAGACGGCCGGGGCGAACGCTCGAGAGTCGGTGGATCCACCCTCGCTCGACGCTCGGAAGCCGGTCCGCGCGGCCGGACCGGACGAACCGCCCAGAAGCGGTGATCTCTGCCCGACCAGACTCTGTTCCCCACAGATCGGCTCCGCTCGCCTTTAGACCCCGGGGAGACTTCCCGAGTGATGCCTTCATTAGGCGCCTCCCGGGTCCACTGGCCCGTGGCGGCCTGGATTCGCCTGCGGGTCCCGCCCCCGCCCCCCCCGTTGATGCTCACCGGAGGACCTCCCCCACCCCCCGATCCCCCGCTCGAGTCGCTCGCCCGCGAGCCGATCTCCACCGACCCGCGCAAGCGCGTCTACGCGACCGAAGAGGAAGTGGAGGGAGGGATCCTCCGATTGGTCTGGGACTCTGACGACCCGGAGTTCCTCGAGGCCGAGTTCCGCGCGCCGTACTACGACACCCGACTGCCCCCTGACCAGGTCCGGGCGTTCTGGGCCCTCGTCAAGGATCGGACTAGCGCCCTCGGCCCGCTTCCCATCGATGGGGCCGACCCGACGCCGTGAGGGGCCCCGGAAACCCTTTCGCCCCCGCCGGGGTTCCCGGACCCGGCATGCTCCGATCGACCTTCGTCCACCTTCCGGGGATTGGCCCGGCGACCGAGGCCGCCCTGTGGGCGCAGGGGGTCCTCGACTGGGCCGACTTGCGATCGGCGTCGGGGCCCCCGGCCGGCGTCCCCTCACGGCCTCGACCGTGAGCTCGAGGCGAGCGAGCTCGCGCTCGCCGAACGCCGCGTCGAATGGTTCGCCCGGCGGCTGCCGTCTTCGGAGATGTGGCGTCTCTACCCCGCCTTCCGCCCGGAGACCGCGTTCCTCGACATCGAGACCACCTCCCTCTCCCCGTACGAGGGGATCGTCACGACGGTCACGGTCCACGGGGCCCGCGGCCCCCGCACGTTCGTCGCGGACGACGACCTCGAGGAGTTGCCGGCCTACCTCGCCCGTTTCTCGGTCCTCGTGACGTTCAACGGGTTAAGGTTCGACGTCCCGTTCCTAAAGGTCCGCTTCCCGGACCTCCTGCCGCCCCCCGCCCACATTGACCTGCGGTTCGTCCTCTACCGGATCGGGTACGCCGGCGGGCTCAAGCGGATCGAGCAGACCTTGGGCCTCGGGGACCGCACCGGGGTCGAGGGCGTGCACGGACTCGACGCCGTCCGGCTCTGGGAACAGCACCGCCAGGGCCGGGCTGGGGCGCTCGAACGCCTCGTCCACTACAATCGGGCCGATACGGTCAACCTGGAGCCCCTCCTCGACTTCGCCGTCCGGGAGCTCGGTCGCCGATTGCTCCCGCCACGGGCCGCCGGTGCGGAGGCCGGCTCGCGGGACTATCCGACGGCCGCACCGGGCGCGGCCGGGCTCCCGCCGACCGCGTAACGCCATCGTTCCGGCGCCGGGATGTCGGCCCGATCACCGGGCGGGATCGACCGGCGGACCCGGTCGGCCGCGACCTCGCAATACTCGGGGGAGGCGTCAATGTAGAGGTAGTGCCGGCCCGTCCGGCGCGCGACGGCGGGCACGGTGCCGGTCCCGCCGAACATGTCGAGGACCGTTTGCCCCCGGAACGAGTAGAACTTGACGAGCCGCTCGATGAGCGCCTCGGGGAACGGCGCCGGGTGGCCCGCCCGGCGGCGTTCCGGCGGGATCGCCCAGTACCCGTCCGAGAACTGCTGGAACTCGGCCGAGGTGATGTCGGCGTCCTCCCGCCTTCCGTCGAGCTTCCAGCGTCCCTTCGAGAAGACGAGGACGTACTCCCACGACGGTACGACGTGGGGGTTCGAGGGGCTCCGCCAGCTCCCCCAGGCGGTCCGGCGGCCCATCGTTTGCTTGTACCAGATGATCTCGGTGCGCATGATGAACCCCATCTTCCTTAGGTCGGTCGAGAGGTCGTGGTGGATCGGTCGGAACGCCTTGATCGAGGTCGGGGCCACGTTCAGCGCGAAGCGGCCGCCCGGGACGAGGACCCGTTCGAGCGCCTTCCAGACCGAGGCCAACCAGGCGAGGTACTCCTCGTGGCGGCGATCGTCGGAATAGCCGGCGTAGGCAATGCCGACATTGTACGGCGGCGAGGTGATCGCGAGATGCACGGACTCGGCGGGGCACGCCTCGAGGACCTCGATGGCGTCGCCCTCGATGACCGCGTCGACCCAACGGCCCAGGGGAGCGGCGCGCCGGTCTTCGGGGCGCGCCGCCTTCGTCACGTCGCCGCCCCCGAACCGCCCTTTGACCTTCAACCTTCCGGCCCGGCCGACGCATCGAGCGGGCCAGACGAGCCGGAGGCGGCGCCCGGCGTCCGGGGCCCGTAACGGTATAATCCCCGCCCCGTGGACGGGGACCATGGCCCTCCGGATCGCCGTTCCGAAGGAAACGCTCCCCGGCGAGCGGCGGGTCGCGCTCGTCCCGGAAACCGTCGGTAAGCTCGTGAAATCCGGTTGGGAGGTCCTCGTCGAAGCCGGCGCGGGCACCGCCGCGGGTTTCCCCGATGCCGAATTCACATCGGCCGGCGCCCGGATCGTACCCGATCCGACGGGATTCACGGAGATCTCGATCGTCGTCGGCGTCCAGCCGCCGGAGCCTCCCGCGGCCGCTCGATGGGCGCCGGGCACGCTCCTCATCTCCCTCCTCTACCCCGGGCGCCACCTCGATCTGGTGCGGGCGCTCGTGAAGGCCCGGATCCGAGCGTTCGCCCTCGAGCTCTTGCCGAGGATCTCGCGTTCCCAGAGCATGGACGTCCTATCCTCCCAAGCGACCGTGGCCGGCTACGCCGCCGTGGTCCTGGGGGCCGGCCTTTCGCCGAGGCTCCTACCGATGCTCACGACCGCCGCGGGGACGATCCGGCCCGCCCGGGTGCTCATCCTCGGCGCCGGGGTCGCCGGCCTGATGGCGATCGCGACCGCCCGGCGCCTCGGGGCGATCGTCGAAGGGTACGATGTCCGCCGGGCCGCCGGCGAGCAGGTCCGAAGCCTCGGGGCGAAGTTCCTCGAGCTCGCGATCAACGCCGAGGGAGCGGGCGGCTACGCGCGCGAGCTCACCCCCGAGGAGAAGGCCCAGGAGCAGGCGATGGTCTCCGCCGCCGTCGCGCAGGCCGACCTCGTCGTCACCACCGCGAACGTCCCCGGCCGGAAGGCACCGACCCTCGTCACGCGAGAGACCGTCGCCCGGATGAAGCCGGGGGCGGTCCTCGTCGACCTCGCCGCGGAGTCCGGTGGGAACTGTGAGCTCACGAGGCCCGACGAGACCGTGATCGACCACGGAGTGACCATCATCGGCCCGACCAACCTGCCGAGCCGCGTCGCCTACCATGCGAGCCAGATGTACTCGAAGAACCTCCAATCGTTCCTCACGCTCTTCGAGGTAAAGGACGGGCGGCTCCCCGAGAACTACCCCGACGAGATCCTCACGGCGACCCTCGTGACCCGGGACGGGTCGGTCGTTTACGCCCCGACCCGGGCCCTGCTCGGAGCCGCGCCATGATCGCCGAGGTATGGGCCGCCCTCTACATCGTCGTGCTCGCCGGGTTCGTAGGATACGAGGTGATCAGCCGGATCCCGACCCTGCTCCACACCCCCCTCATGTCCGGGTCGAACTTCGTGCACGGGATCGTGGTGATCGGGGCGATGGTCGCCCTCGGGTTCGCCACGACGCTTCCCGAGGAGATCCTCGGGTTCCTCGCCGTGATCATGGGGGCGATGAACGTCACGGGCGGCTACGTGGTGACCGACCGCATCCTCCAGATGTTCGACCGCTCGAAGTCGAAGGGCCCGTAGATGATCGACTTCATCGACCCGATCTACATCCTGACGATCCTCTTTTTCGTCCTCGCGCTCCAGCGGATGAGCGACCCGCGGACCGCGCGGAGCGGGATCGTCTACGCGGGCGCCGCCATGCTCGTCGCCGTCGTCGTGACGTTCTTCATCCCCGGGATCGGCAACCTCCTCTGGATCGTCCTCGGCGTGGGGATCGGAGGGTTCCTCGGCTACTTCGCGGCGAAGCGGGTCAAGATGACCGACATGCCACAGATGGTCGCGATCTTCAACGGGATGGGCGGGGGGGCCGCCGCCGGGATCGCGGCCGTCGAGCTCGTGGCGTACTCGGAGTCCACGGGCTACCTCGCGCTCGCCGTCGCAGGGGCCCTCATCGGCTCGGTCTCCTTCGCCGGGAGCGTCATCGCGTTCCTCAAGCTCCAGGGCTGGATGACCCAACGGCCGGTCACGTTCCCCGGCCAGCAGCCGACGAACATCGCGGTGCTCGTGGTCGCGGCGGTCTCGGGCGGGCTCGTCCTCGTCTACTCCGGGAGCTTGTGGCTGTGGCCGTTCTACCTCCTCGCCCTCGCCTACGGCTTCCTGATGACGCTCCCCATCGGCGGGGCGGACATGCCGGTGGTGATCTCGATGTACAACGCCCTCACCGGGGTCGCCGTGGCGCTCGACGGCTTCGCCCTCGTCGACACCTCCGCCGGGGCGGCCGCCTACGCGATGATCATCGCCGGGACGCTCGTCGGCGCCGCGGGTTCGTTCCTCACGATCGTCATGGCCCGGGCCATGAACCGCTCGCTCGCGAACGTCCTGTTCGCGGCGTACGGCTCGAAGGTCGAGGAGACGGGGACGATCGCGGGTGCGCTCAAACCGATCGACGCCGACGACGCCGCCGTGATGCTCGCCTACGCCTCCAAGGTCATCATCACCCCCGGGTACGGAATGGCCGTCGCCCAGGCGCAGCAGAAGGTCAAGGAGCTCATGGACGCCCTCGAGGCGAAGGGCGTGTCGGTCAAGTTCGGGATCCACCCCGTCGCGGGCCGGATGCCGGGTCACATGAACGTCCTGCTCGCCGAGGCCGGGGTACCGGTACGACCGCCTGTTCGACCAGGACGAGATCAACCCCGAGTTCGAGAGCGCGGACGTCGTCCTTGTCATCGGGGCGAACGATGTCGTCAACCCGGCCGCCCGGCGGGCCGGGAGCCCCCTGCAGGGGATGCCGATCCTCGACGTCGACCGGGCGAAGAACGTCCTCGTCCTCAAGCGCGGGCAGGGGAAGGGGTTCGCCGGCATCGAGAACGACCTCTTCTACAAGGACAACACCCGCATGCTCTACGGCGACGCCCAGGAGACGGTGGGCAAGCTCGTGCAGGCCGTCAAGAAGCTCTGATCGGCCCGGCGGGAGCCCGGCCCTCGGGACGGTGGCCGGGCGGCAACGTCCGGCTTATCTTGGGCATTGAGCACTTGAATTCCGTATGAGCCCTATCGACGGGCCGATCGCCCTCTCCCGCCGACGCCACTAGACTCGTCTTTCGGAAGGCCAGAGTCACCTCACCCCCAGCGCACTTTCATATAGGGGACCGAATGGTTCGGTAACCGAACCATATGCCTCGTTCCGAGCCCGTAAGGTCCGCCTCGGAAACGCGCCTTCTTGAGGCGATCGACGGCCTCACTCAGGCCAACATGCGGATCGCCCGCCGAGAAGCGACCTCGGCTGGCCTCTCGATGCCCCAGTTCTTCATGCTGCGCCGGATCCACCACCAGGGGCCGATGCCTTCCACCGGTTGGGCGAAGCAGACCGGGATCCGCGCTTCGACGGCCTCGGGACTCGTGGACGGGCTCGTTCGGGGCGGTTGGGCCGAGCGATCCCCGGACCCCAACGACCGGCGGCGGGTGCTCGTCCGCCTCAGCGGCCGGGGCCAACGGCGCCTCGCCACCATCGGCCGGGCCCGACGGACCCGTATGCTCGAGGCGCTGGACCCGCTCCCTCGGAAGGAGGTCGTCCGGGCCGCCGATGCCGTGGAAGAACTCGTGCGCCGCCTCGGGACCGGGGTTTCCTCCAATCCGTCCTCGAATGGCGCACGGCTCGCCCGTACCACCCGACCCGCCCGTCGGTCCACCCCGCGCCGGGAGGCTCACCGTGCCGACTGAGGCGATCCTCGCCTCCGGCCTCACCAAGACCTACGGGCCGATCACCGCGGTCGACCACGTCGACCTGCGGGTCCCCGCCGGAGGGATCTTCGGCCTCCTAGGTCCGAACGGGGCCGGGAAGACGACGATCATCAAGCTCCTCACCGGACTCTCTGACCTGACGGCCGGCGAGGCCATCGTCGCGGGCTACGACGTCAAGCGCTCCCCGATGGAGGTGAAGCAACGGATCGGCTGGGTCGCGGCCGAGGTGATCCTAGACGACGAGTTCTCGGCGTGGGAGAACCTCTGGCTCCAGGCGAAGCTCCAGCGCCTGACCGACTGGCAGGGCCGGGCCGAAGAGCTCCTCACGTACTTCTCCCTGCTCGATCGCCGCAAGGACAAGGTCGGGACGTTCTCGACCGGGATGCGCAAGAAGCTCGAGATCGCGCTCGCGCTCCTCCACCAGCCCCAGATCATCTTCATGGACGAGCCGACGATCGGGCTCGACCCCGGGACGCGCCGGATGCTCTGGGAGCTCATCACCGGCGTCAACCGGGAGTACGGGATCACGATCTTCCTCACGAGCCACTACATCGAGGAGGCCGACGCGCTGTGCGGCCGGGTCGCGATCATGGACCAAGGGAAGTTCGTCGCCGAGGGGACCCCGGCCGACCTCAAGGCCCGGGTCCGTGCCGACTACGTCGAGATCGAGACGGCCGAGGCGCTCGACGAGGCGCGGCTGCGCGCGGTCCCCGGCATCTCCGAGGTCCGCACTCAAGGCGCCGTCTGGGTCCTCAAGGTGACCCGGGCCGAGGAGGTCCTCCCAAGACTCTTCGACACGCTGAAGCCCGACCTCATCCGGAGGATCAACGTCGAGAAGCCGAGCCTCGAGTCGGTCTTCATCGAGCTCACGGGTAAGCGGATCGACCAGGCGTCGAGCGAGGTCCACGACTACCGAAAGTTCTACGCCAACGTTCGGAGGGCCCGGAGTTGACCGCCGAAGGCGAGCACCCCTTGGTCTTCCCGACGCCGACGCTGGAGGCGCCGGTCACCGAGCACTTACGGCCGATCGGTCAATGGAGCCAGTTCTCGGGGCTCTACTGGCGGGAGCTCTTGAGGACGTTCCGGAACCCGTGGGTCCTCGTCATCACGATCGTGCAGCCGTTCATGTGGCTCGCCTTCTTCGGCTCGAGCTTTGCGAACGTTCCGCTGTCGGCGCTCGACGCCCTCCTGCACACCCACATCCAAAGCTACCTCCAGTTCCTCCTGCCGGGGGTGCTGTCGACGTCGATGCTCTCGATCGGGATGTTCGGAGCGATGAGCACCATCCAGGACAAGCGGTTCGGTTACATGAAGCGCATCTTGCTCACGCCGACGAGCAAGTCGACGGTCTACCTCTCGAAGGCATTCGGCTCGGCGACCCGCGGCCTCGTCCAGATCCCCGTGATGATCGTGGCCGCGCTCGTCTTCGGGGTCCAGTTCAACGGCGACCCGTTGATGTGGGCGGGCTGGATCCTCGGGCTCGTCTTCCTCGGCCTCGGCTTCTCCTGCCTCTTCCTCGCGGTCACCGCCTCGAGCACCGACTGGCAGACGCCGGGGGTCATCTCGAACTTCATCACGATGCCCCTCATGTTCGCGAGCGGGGCCCTCTTCCCGTCCGCGAACTTCCCCTCCTGGATGCAGGTGATCGCCAACTGGAACCCGGTCACCTACTGCGCCCTCTTCGGCCGGGGGATCGTGGTCGGCGGGACGGCGCAGTGGATCGACCTCGGCTACCTCGCTGGCTTCGCTCTCGTCATGCTCGTCGCCGGGACCCTCGTGGCCCGGCGGTATCTCAAGATCGAATGACCGCCCGCCGTCGGGAGATTGTAAGCGCTCACCTTTCTGGTCGGGAAGGCTCGGTCCTGAGCTCTTCCCGACCGTTGGGAGGCGCTCCGCCTCCGGTGAGGCTCGATTCGCGGCTCCCCGAGTGAGCTCGCCGGGTCTGGTAGACCCTTCGGTCCCCCGACCCCGGTGGAGGCTCCCTCTCCCCGCGCGTCAGTTCAGTCGGCTTCCGGCTTACCTCGAGACATCCTCTTTCGAGGATGTTGCGAGCGGCGTTCCAATCGCGGTCCATCCGGTGGCCCCCGGGGCACACGAATTCCCGCTGCTCCAGCGTCAATGGTGGATCAGCCCTGTGGCCGCAGATCGAGCAGGTCTGCGTGGTCCCCTCCGAGGGGACCTCCACATACCGTCCCGACCGCATCGCCATCTTGTAGCGGCTCATCATCCTCAGCATCCCCCACCCGGCGTCCGCGAACGACCGAGCGAACGGTCCTCTCGATAGGCGGGTCACGTCGAGATCCTCGAAGGCGATCAGGTCGTGCCGCGACGCCCACCGAGAGGTGAGCTGGTGGGCGAAGTCTCGACGCTGTCGGCGGACCTTCTCATGGCACCTCGCCACCTTCTCCCGCTGCCGCTCCCGACGATGGGAACCCGGGCGCTTGCGCGCCAGCGACCGCTGGGCCCGGGCCAGGCGCCTCTCCGCCTTACGGAGATACTTCGGGGGATCGATGGTGGTGCCCTCGGAGAGCGTGGCGAGGTGGGTGAGTCCGAGGTCGACTCCCACCGGGTTTTCTGGGGGACCCGGGGGAGCGCCCGGTGGGTCCGGGATCGCATAGGCGAGAGCGATGTACCAGGCGCCGGCCTCGTGGGTCACGATCGCCTTCTTCAAGACGCCGTTCGCGGGGACGGACCGGTGGTGGACGTAAGGGATGGAGCCAAGCTTGGGGAGGCGGACCGTCCGGGTTCGGACGGTCACGGAGTCGGGTTGTCCGAAGGTGAAGGATCGGATCTCTCGGCGGAACCTCGGATAACCGGGAGACCCTCCCTGCCCGATTCGGTGGAAGAACGCTCGGAAGGCGAGGTCGACGCGCTGGAGGACGTCACGGGCCGGGTCGTCGGGTAGACTCCCGAGACCCTCCGAGTCGAAGGCCCTCCAACGGGCGAGGGAGGATTGCTGCTCGAGGTAGGAAAGGGAGCGGTGTTCGTTCTGCCAGGCGGTGCGGCGCTGTTCGAGAGCGTAATTATGGAGGAACCGGAGCTCCTTGAGCCACCGGAGGAGCTCGCGCTCGACGGAGGAGTTGGGGCGAAGCCGGAACTGGAAGGTGAGGAACATCGCGCGCGGGAGGGGAGCGAGGCGAGTTCATTCTTCCCCAGCCGGTGAAGCGTGGAAGATGAGTTCGCGAGTAGAGGATTTTCGTCCGAACCCGCCGAACGCGATCCACGCTAGCCAGAAAGGTGACTAGATAAGGGAGATTTAAGACCCGGGTCCGGGTTCCTCCCCCGGATGCCGAAGCGCACCATCCGCCAGACCGTCTGGCTCCCCGCGCCGCCCCTCGATGTCTACGAGGCGCTCGCGACCTCGAAGGGCCACGAGGCGTTCACCGGCGCGAGCGCCCGGATGAGCCCCCGCGTCGGCGGCCGTTTCGAGGCGTGGGGGGGATATATCCACGGCACGAACCTCGAGCTCGTACCGGGGGAGCGGATCGTCCAGTCCTGGCGACCTTCCGAGCCCACCTGGCCGAAGGGCCACGACTCCAAGGTCACCTTCCGGCTCCGCCCCTCCCGGGGCGGGACGAGGCTCGACTTCACGCACCAGGACGTGCCGACCGACCACGTCGGTCACCTTTCGGAGGGCTGGAAGGAGAGCTACTGGGTGCCGTTGCAGACCTATTTCGCGCTGCCGACGCCCCGTCGGAAGGGCCGTCGTGCCTCGTCCAGGGCCCGAAAATAAGCGCCGGGCGAACCGTTCCACGACCCCCATCCGAACGTTCTAATCGTAGGATGAACGTCCCGATCGCAGGTCAATGACCGGAGAGGTAGGCCATTTCGAACTGCCCGCGGAAAACCCCGAACGCGCCCGGAAATTCTACTCGGCCGCTTTCGGGTGGAAGATGATGCCGATGCCGGAGATGGAATACACGATGGTGACCACCGGGCCAGTGGACGAAAAGGGCCAGCCCAAGGCCCCCGGCTTCATCGGCGGCGGGATCGGCAAGCGCGGGGGGATGCTCGAGCACCCGGTCGTCACGATCATCGTCGACGATCTCGCCCAGGCCGAGAAGACCGTCGTGAAGCACGGGGGCCGGATCCTCCAGTCGAAGCAGCCGATCGGCGACGGCGCTATGGGGTTCACCGGGTACTTCCGGGACCCTGAGGGGAATGTCGTCGGGCTCTTCCAGCCCGGAAGCCGGTAGAGCTCGGACGACCGGACCGACGGAGCGGTCCGACCCGGGCTCGGAGCCTCAGCCCCGGGAGCCGGGGCTCGGCCTCGGAACACCCCGCGTTCAGATCGCCGGCATCGTCCCCGTCACGTAACCGGGATCCCGAGGATGATAGGTGGGGGGGTAGTACCGATTCGCCTTCGGTTTCACTACCCCTTTATATGGGGTTCGAGACCAAAAGCCAACAGGGTAACTACCACTACTTTGGCGGAATGAATTGACCCATCGATAATCTCCGGGGCCTTTGTGCGCACGTCCCGTCTCCCGGCACCCAGTCCCGTCGCGTTTCGCCGACGGTCGATCTCCCCGTCCGTTTCCAACGAGGTGGCGCCCTCTCGGGCAACGATGCCCGGCCCGCGAGGGGGTCCCGATGGCCGTTATCCGGCGCCCGCCCAGTAGGTCGCGATCGACCACGCCCACTTCAACCGTTCCCGTTTGGTTCTCTCGAGCGCGGTCCGTGGGGCCAGAGCCCAGGCCACCTCGAAGACGGTCCGACGGCGCATCTCGGCCAACGTGGGGAGTTCCTCGCCCTCCTTCAGCCCCTCTCGCTCCACGCGCTGTTGCTCCAGCACCAGAAATGTGTGGGCGATCAGCACCATCATCAGATGGTGGTTCAGTCCCGGCCACTTCCTTCCCTCGAAGTGATCCATGCCGAGCTCCATCTTCGCCCCCTCGTGGAATCGCTCGATGGACCATCGACCGTGGGCGATGGCGACCTGCTCCTCCAGGCGCGCTTTCTCCAAGCCCCAACAGATCCACGATCGCAGCCCCTCGGGATGATCCTCCATCAGCAGCCAGACGATCTCCTCGGTGGGAACCCGGTCCCCCCGACAGACTCGGACCTTCCGGCGCGTGAAGCGCCCCTCCAGGGGACCCTTGGTTCCCTCTCCCCATCGGACTGTCACCCAGTCCTTGGCCCGTCGGGCCAACGACTCCGCGCTGAGGGTGGGAACTCCATCCGGAATGTGGGGGCGACCGAGTCGACGGTTCCCTCGTCGTCCTGGAAGGTAATCGCCGGCCTCGTACGCCGGCATGGTTGGGGAGACCACGCGCACCTCGCTGGCCGTGATCTCCATCACGTACGCCTCGCCTCGCCGACGTAGCTCGGCCCGGAATTCCTGGGCATCGCCATGGCCGCAGTCCGCCAAGATCACTCGGTGGGGGACTCCTCGGGCTCGATCGAGCTGTTCCAGACCGATGCGCCACTTCTCCCGAAAGGTTACGGGAAGGGGGATCCCCGCCTCCCGGCATCGTTCGGGATCCTCGGCCCACGCCTTGGGGAGATAGAGGTCCAAGGCGAAACAGAAGCCGACGGACTCCCGGTTCCGTCCCTCGCCGGGGCGAAGGTAGAACGTGTCCACCACGGCCTGAGGACATGATACCCTCCGCCCGATGGGGCGTAAACCCGAAGCGCGGCGCCTCCTGTCCTTCCCTCGGAGGCGCCGCATCGAATCACGCACTTTCGTCGGACTCGACATCAGCAAGAACTCGATCGTAGCCACCGCCGTCGACTCGCAGGGGCAACGGTTGGACCAGACCAAGCTCGGATCGTCCGACACCGAGCTCCGTGAGTACCCTTCGTGCGCTCCCCGGCGACAAGCGAGTCGTTTTGGAGGCGTGCTCCTTTTGGGAGCACATCTACGATGCGGCCGCCGCGGAGGCCTCGTCGGTCGTCCTCTCGAATCCGTACAAGACTCGCCTCATCGCGGAGACCCGCGTGAAGACCGACAAGGTCGACAGCGCGGCGCTCGCCATGCTGCTGCGCCTCGACGCCATCCCCGAGGCGTTCGCCCCGCCTCCGGAGCTCCGCCAGATGCGGGACACCGTCAAGGAGCGGATCTTCTACTTGGCGAAGGAGCTGTCGATCAAGAACCACCTCTACGGCTATCTGATGCGCAAGGGGATTCCGTACGAGGTGGGTGTCCTTGGGCGGAAGCGGAAGCGCGAGGCGTTGCGCGAGCTGAAGGACCCCGTCGTCGACCGGACGCTTGACATGCTGACCCAGTTCGACGGCGCCACGAAGGACTTGGACCGAGGGATCCATGAAGAAAGCGAGCGGTCGAGGGAGGCGCAGCTGCTGGCGACGATCCCGGGCATCGGGGAGATCACCGCCGTGACGCTGGCCGCCTACCTCACCCCGATCACACGGTTCGACAACATCGACCAGGTGAGTGCGTACTGCGGCCTGGCGCCAAGCACGTACCAGTCCGGAGACCGAGAGTTCCACGGGCACCTCCGGTCGGACAGTCACCACCTGCTGAGGTGGGTCTTGATCGAGGCTGCGTGGAAGACCCGGGCAATACGAGAAGCGGGGAGACGTGGCGAAGGCAGGGAACCGCTCGGCGCGCCGTCACGGGAAGGGGACGGGTGCCGTGGCTGCGGCCCACAAGTTGCTGAAGATCTGTTACGCGGTGCTCCGACGGGGAACGCCGTACCAGCCTCACGCTCCGGAACCGGAGGGCCGCAAACAATTGCCGGCGGACTCGTGAGAACGAGGGTCGCACTTGCCTGAGAGCGGAACTGGTCCGGAGGCTCGTGGCCGCCGATGTCTTTAGGCGCGTCAGGCGCAGATAGCTGACTGCGGGACGAGTGCACCAACCTCACGACGATGTGAGCCCCGGGTCAGTCCACGGTTGCCCGGCCCGGTCAGCCTCAATCGGGCGGAGGGTACATAGCTGGCAATTGTCCACGGTCCCCGAGACGCCACAGTACTGGCGAGAGACGCCGGGACTCTTGCGTCCCTTCTTGACCAGGGGCACATCGTCGAGGATCAGGATCCCTCGGGGAGAGCCGAGTTCGTGGGCCATGAGGTCCAGGAGGCGGCCTTGGGACTCTCGCCAATCCCAAGGCGAGTTGGTGATGAAGTTCTGAATCGCCTCGTACTGCGCCTCCGGAACGCGCGCTGTCGAGGGCTGCATGCTCTTGCGCTCACCGGGGAGGAGCAGGCCAAGGGTGTACTGGAGGGCGAGAGCCCGACGCCACCGCTCTCGGGGCGTATCGTGGAAGGGTCCTCCAATCCCGATGCGTTGGATGTGGGCCTGCAATCGAGAGAGAGAGAGGCAGCCCTCGGTCGGGGGCGATGGGAACCCACGCCCCGACTTGGACGGAAGGCCGGATTTAATGCTCCGCTCCAGAGGAATCGGTCTGGGAAACGGAGCCATTTCGGGGCACACTAACGATGCGTTGGGAGGGATCGGAAATCACGTCAGAGCGCGGGGAATACCGCCAAAGTAGTGCCAGTTACGTCTCCCCGCTTCTTCGGTCTTTCGGCGAAGCGGTACGCTCCATTCGTCCGCCGGAAGAACGGAGGGCCCCACGTCTTCAGGACTGGGAAGTTGATGGGTGCCTCTGACCACGGTCTCGGGTCCTACCAGGTCGGGGAGAAACGGAAGGTATGGGTAGCCCAACTCTGGGAGCGGATCATCGAGAAGTCCGAGGCTGCTTCCGAAGAATATGCTGGCGTTCCGGCGACCTCGGAGTTCTCCCTGTCGACTCCGAACCTGCTCCCACGGGTCCGGAATCTCAGCCCTATCCGCCCATTCACCTTCCTGACCGCCCGGCTCATCGAACCTTCGCCGGACCCGAACGAGATGCGATCTGAGCTTGTCGCGTTCGTCGACCCGAAGGACTCGGCGGGGCAGGAAGCGCTCCTGGCCATGACCCGGCAGCGATCCTGGGGCTCGGTGGTCAAAGACTTCGTTCGGCATACGGACCGAAAGTACGTCTTCGAATCGGAGGGGCGGGCGATTCGCAGACACGTCCTGGTCCTGAAGCGGAACTTGGTCGGGCTCGGGAAGGAGGCGAATCGAATTGAAGCCTCCCGAGTCCTCGGTCTTAAGGTGGCCGGTGGCCGGGCGAAGCGGTACGTCGACTCGGACCCGTTCAAGGGGAGCGCGACGGAGGTCGCCAGGAGGTTGGACGAAGGTGGGGGGTGAGCAGGAGGACGGTGTTCAATCTTCGGTGGAGAACGCACTTCGGCTTGCCCCCGAATATGAGGGCGGCCGACGCCTAGGACGAGCAGGGTCTGTTATTCCTCGGGGCTCCTGATGACGGTCGCTGAGGACCCCGTTAGGGAGCTGGCAAGGAGCGTGGGAACGTCCCCTCGAGCGGAAGTCGCGCCTTCGTGCCCCCGGGACGCAGTTCAGTTGCAGTTCGTGCGCGGTCGCATCGACTCCCCTCGAGACAACGTGCCGCGTGATGCCCTTCCCCCGTCATGCCAGGCCGAAGGAACTATCCGTGAGACGGTCAGTCCCGCCTCATGCCCCGCCGCACTGGGACGCCCCCGGGCGCCGCTTCGCTGAGCCTGAGCGTCCTGATCCTCCTAGGCCTGGCGACGCTGGGAATCTCAAGCTTGGACGCGTTGCCAGCCGTGGGTCCTCACGGGCAGGCGGGGACCATCTCGTTAGGAATGCCTCCGACCGACTCCCTCACCACGGTCAATAAGACCCATTCCGCGAGCCCGGGGCACGCGCCCTACCGCGCGACGACCTTACCCCTTGTGTTGACCACCCCCGGCGCGAGAGGGCGTGCCGTGTCCGGTGCGTCGTTCGGGGAGTCACCTGGCGAGTGGGCGAACGTGAGCGTGGCGGCCGGCCCCGGCCCCTCCGATCGGGCAGCGTCCATGACCTGGGATACCTCGGATGGGTACGCCCTCCTGTACGGGGGCCTCGGCTGCAACTTCGTCTGCAGCCCGGGCGATACCTGGACCTTTGAGAATGGAGCGTGGAGCAACATCACGTCCTCCGTGACCGGGGCGCCCCCGCACGTTCACTACTCTGGACTCGCGTACGACCCGGCCGATGGCGGCGTAATCCTGTTTGGTGGTCGATTGCCCAACGGTTCCTTCTCTAATGAGACCTGGTCGTACCACGCTAAGACATGGACCAACCTCACCTCGACTGCGGGTGGACCCCCGCCCTATGTCACGTATCCTGCGATGGTAACTGACACGACCGATCAGGAGATCGTCATGACTGGCGGGAGCACCGCCGGGAATCTCTTTCACACGTGGGTCTTCAAAGGCGGGCGCTGGGCGGATGTCACCTCGGTGGCAGGGCCGGCAGGCCGGCTCAACTTACCGAGCGGATCGGACGACCCGGCCGATCGTGGCGTGCTTCTATTTGGATCATACGCGGGAGCCGGGGGCCACCCCCAAGAGGCGACCTGGCTTTACACTTCGGGGACCTGGCGTAATCTGACCCCGACGCTAAACGCCGAACCGCCCGCGATGAACACTCCGGTCGCGGCTTTCCTGCCCGGCGCGCATGAGGTCGTTGCCTCGAGCGGGGACTCATACGACCCCGGGTACATGGCTGTGCCCAATCCCACGACCTGGGTATTCGCGTCGGGCGCTTGGGCGAACGTCACCGCCACGGCGGGTCTGCCTCCGGATGTTCTCTCCGAAATGGCCGGTGCCGTCGACCCCGCTTCCGGCGGGCTTCTCGCGTTCGGGGGGCAAACGCCGGCCGGATACTTGTCCCCATTCACCTACGTTCTCTCCTCGATTCCGCTGGTCGCAGCGACCGCCACTCCGGCGGTAACCGAGGCCGGCTTGACGGTCAGATTCGCAGCTTCAGTATTGGCCGGCTTCGCCCCAAACACGGTCCGATGGAACTTCGGGGATGCCAGCGCCAACTCGACCGGATCCACGACGACTCACGCCTATGTGGCCGCTGGGCTGTTTGGCGCGACAGTCACCGTCACGAGCTGGGTCGGTTTCCAGGGCACTACCACCATTGCGGTCTATGCGAGTCCTGCACTCGCGGCCAACGCGACCGTCCTGGGCAGCTCGACCGCGGGCGCTCCAACGGGCTTCGCCGTGTCGGTGACTGGCGGGATCTCGCCGTACACCTACGCCTGGTCTTTCGGGGACAATGGGACGAGCAGCGTCGCCAGCGCCACCCACACATTCGCCGTGGCCGGAACCTACTCAGTATCGGTTCGGGTCACTGATGCGTTGGGCGCGAACATGACACGCTCGTTCAGAGTGGTTGTCGCCGCCGCCCCCGTTCCTCCGTCCACCTCGTCAGGAACCGGCGGCCAGGCGAGCGGGATCACCCTCGACCTCTTGGTTGGGATCGTGATCCTAGTCGGAATCGTGGCTGCCCTTGTCGGCCTACTGCTTCGCAAGCCGAAGCCCCCAATGGGGACCTCGGGCACTCCGGCCGGCACCCTCCCCGCAACGGTTGCGGCGACTTCACCGGGTGTAGCTCCGCCGCCTCCGTGATCCGGAGCGGGGATTCGCCGGCCCGGCCAACCCGGACCATCCGAACGTGGGTCGACTGAGCGAGGGGCAGAGGTGGACCGACCGGCCCCTGGTGGGTCTACCTCGGGAGAGGGGAAGGGGGTTGTCGTGCGCGGGGCGTCTCTGTGCCATGTTCTTCGGAACTTTGAGGGGCGATGGTCAGTCGCCTGCGGTTCGGACATCGATGTCTTGAGGACATGATAGCCTCCGCTCGATGCGAGGCAAGTCCCATACGCGGCGCCCCTTGTCCTCTCCTCGGGGGCGCCGCATGGAAGCAGAGACCTTCGTGGGGTTGGACATTAGTCGAAAGGGAGCCGTCGCCACTGCCGTCGATCCTTGGGGTACGTTGGTCGATCAGTCATCCCTTGGGCCCACCGACGCCGAACTGATCGCCTACCTCCAACGACTTCCCGGGACCAAACATGTTGCCATCGAGGCATGCTCGATGTGGGAGCACTTTCATGACGCGGCGGTCGCCGCCGGTGCCGACGTCACGCTCTCCCACCCTTACAAGACCCGACTGATCGCCGATGCCAGCCTAAAGTCGGACAAGGTCGACTCCGAAGCTCTCGCCACCCTCCTTCGACTTCGGGCTCTCCCCACCGCCTTCGTTCCCTCGGGGGAGTCTCGCGCACTGCGTCGAGTCGTTCGGGATCGGGTCTTCTACCGTAAGCTCCAGAAGGCGGTCACGAATCACACCTACGCCCTCCTCGCCGCGAAAGGGGTTCCATACCAAGACGGGATCCTCGGTCTCAAACGCCGTCGAGAAGAACTGCGATCGCTTCAACTCCCCCAAGTCGACCGGGGCCTGGACCGGCTCGTCGAGCTCGACCTTGCCACCCGGGAGCTCGATGCGGCAATCCATGCCGGATTCCTCGAGTCGAAGGAGGCACAACTCCTCGAGTCGATCCCGGGAATCGGGGAGCTGACCGCAGTCACATTGGTGGCGTTCCTTTGTCCCATTGACCGGTTCGCGAGCTTCGATGAACTGAGCTCTTACTGTGGGGTCTGCCCTACGAATTTCCAGACCGGTGAGACTTCTCGCAAGGGTAGGCTGAAATCCGACTGTAACCACCTCCTTCGGTGGATCTTGGTCGAGGCGAGCTACATCCATCGGCAGAGGGCTCGAGGGAGTTACGTGGCTCGAGTCGGCCGCCGAGGGGCTCGCCGGAAGGGTGCCAAGCGCGGGGCTATCGACTCGGCCCACGCCCTCTTGCGGGTCATCTACGCAATCTTGAAACGGGGAAGCCCGTATACCCCTCACGCTCCAGAGCGGCCGAGCTGCAGGCTTGAATCTGCGACGTCCTAACGGACGGTCGCACGCCCTTGAGTGCAGGACGCCGCCCTGGGGTCCCTCGCCGCAATTGTCTTCGTGCGCTTCGGGCGCAAATAGCTGATGGCGGGAGCGGACCAGAACAACCCAACGAGGGGGGGATGATGTAGCCGCCCCGAACAGTCCGCATTCAATCCATCCGATTCGAGCGGAGGCTACATAGCTGATTCTATTGGTCGTCCCCTCTGCCAGACAATACCGACGTTGGCCCGAACCCGTCAGGTTTCAACGACGGAGAAAGGAACGGCCTCGTCGGACTTGCTCCGGACAAGGCACCTGAGTTCTCTGCGGCTCGAAACTCATCTAACTGGAAGCGACGTCCTTACATACGTCTCGATCGGGAAACGATGCGCGGCCTCTCGACCGCGAGTTCGGTCGACCGGCCAGCCCACCCTCCTAGCGTCGCCTGACTTCAAAGGACTTCCACGGAGGTGCATTTTTCATCGAATTGGTACTGCCCCGGATGATAGGTGGGCGCGGCCAGATTTGAACTGGCGACCTTCACCGTGTCAGGGTGACGTCATAACCGCTAGACTACGCGCCCGTGGCGCGGGGCACCGAGGCCCGGTTCATAGCGCTTTACGAGGACTCGCGCGTCCTAGCCGTAGCCACCCGGGAAGTTCCCGCCTTCCGGATGCTCGTTCCACTGGTAGTAGCCCATCTGTTGGCGCTGGGACTCGCTGACATCCCGGCGCAGCCCGCCCTGGTAGGAGCCGTACATCGCCGTGATCTGCTCCTCGATCGACCGGGCCCGCGCGAGCGCCTCCTTCAGGTGGGACGCCTCGAGGTGGACGCTCCCGGAGATCGCGGCGAGGTCGCCGGCGGTGCGGATCAGCCCGCCGAGTTCGCGGAGGCGGAGCGTGAGGGCGCTCTTGCGGCCGTCGTGGGCGAGCGCGCGCCGGCCCGCCTCGTGGATCAGCTCCGCGATCGCTTCGCGCGTCGCCGGCCGAAGACGGCCGTCGGTAGCGATCTCCTGGGCGGTGAACTGGGCGAGGCGCAGCCGGTTCGCGTCATTGTCGGGCATCGTCGTGTCGAGGAGGATCTCGTAGCCGCCGCCCGCGATCCTCGAGCGCAGGGGGGAGAGGATCTGGGCGAGGTCCTGGATGTTCGACGCCGCGACGAGGATGAAGTCGCACGGCACCGCGTCGACCCGGACCGAGGCGCCCCCCGACTGGGGGTTGCGGCCGCTGATCGGGAACCGCTTCTCTTGCATCGCGGTCAGGATGTGGCGTTGGAGGTGGCCGAGATGGGGGAGTTCGTCGACGAAGAGCACGCCCTCGTGGGCTTCGTGGATCGCCCCAGGGATCGTCCGCTCGTACGGGGCCGTGCCGAGCTGGGGGTGGCCGCCGTACGGGTCGTGGCGGACGTCGCCCAGGAGCTCGGTCTCGCTCGCGCCGGTCGCCATCACGAACGGGTTGCGGTCGAGCTTGACGAGGACCTTCCGGGGGCTCTCCTTCTGGGCCGAGCGTCGGCGCTCGAGCGCGCGCTGGTCAAGGACCTTGATCCGATCGCCGGCCCGCTCGTAAGCGACGACCTCTTCGACCCCGTTCCTGAGTCGGGTGGTCCGGACCGACTCCATCGGGTTCCCGCCCGGGCTGACGGTGAGCTCGAGGATCCCGCCGACGAGGTCGCGGAACGGATTGCCGCTCCCGGAGACGCCCGGGATGAGCTGCTTCAAGTTCCCGCAGCTCGGGCAGTACCGCTCCTGGGGGTGCGAGTAGAAGCTGCAGCGAGGGCATCGATAGCCGAGGCGTTCGGACACGGAGGCGGGGGCCTCCTTCGGGTCGACGAGCTCGCCCTCCGTCCCCCGGTGGGCCTCCCGTTCCCGCATCACCTCGTCCCGGCCGACGACCTCCACCGAGGGACGCTCGGGGTTCTCCGGATTGTGGACGATCCGGATCTCGGTCCCGGGTCGGTCGAGGTGCAGGGCCAGTGCCTGGGCGATCATCGACTTGCCGATCCCGGGGGGACCGACGAGCAGGAGGTGGCGGTGCTGGTAGGCGGCGACGCGGGCGATCTCGACGGCCTTCTCCTGGCCGATGACGCGGTCGAGCGGATCGGAGGGGATGGGGATGTCGTCGGTCGTCTCGATCTCGTCGAGGGAGATGATCGAGCGGTGCGGCCGGTCCCCGGCCGCGGTCGTGGGGTTCGCGCTCACGTTCCTACCCCGAGTACGCCCGGTGGCCCCTTAAGAGGGTGGTAGCGCCGGGGCGAGCCCGAGCGGCGTCCATGGGCGCGAACCCTTCGGCCCGGCGCCCGTTCAGGCCGCCCGAGGCGCCGCGCCGGGCGCGATGTCCTGCCGGGTGTAGACCCGGATGCTGTCCGGGATCTTCCCGATCGCGCCGATCCGGTTCGCCACGACCGTGTCGATGCCCTTCTCCTGCGCGACGTCGAGCAGGCGCTGACTGACGACGCCGTCGAAGACGACCGCCTTCGCGGGCTCGCTGAGCGCGGCCAAGGCCTCGATCATCTCCTTCACGGCGACCTCGCGGGCGACGTTCCCCTCGGAGTTCACGAAGAGGGACTTCGACGTGTTCTCGATCCCGCCCAGGAGCTCGAAGTACCGCTGGAGTTCGGGGGGCAAGGGAGCCGCCGGGGCGCTCGGGGCCGGGGGTGGCGGAGGCATCGGTCGGGCGCCGGCGTCCCGCGGAGCGGGAGGCGGCGGCGGAGCCATCGGACTCCGGTCGGGACGGTCGTCCCGCCTCGGCATCCGGTCGTCGCGGCCGGGCGGACCCCTCGGGCCCGGGCCGCCGCCCCCCTCGGGGCGGTCGTCCATCGGGGCCCGGGAGGCGCCGGTCGACTCGAACCCGGACATCTCGAGGAACTGGTTGATGGGGATCTTGTTCCGCAGGCACTTGACGAGCTGCTTCTGGGTGAGCTCCTCGACCTCGCTCCCGCGCGGGGCGCGGGCGACGAAGTCGATGTCCATCGTCTGGAGCATCTCCCTGAGGATCAGCTCGCCGGCGCGGTCCCCGTCGGTGAAGACGGTCACCGTCTTGCCCCGCGAGAGGTCCTTCACCGTCTGGGGGACGCTCGTCCCCTCGACCGCGATGCAGTTCTTGATTCCGCAGCGCAGCAGGTTCAAGATGTCCGACCGACCCTCGACGACGATCAGCGCCTCGGCCTGGTCGATGTTCGGACCGGCGGGCAGGTGCTCCGGGCCGTAGGAGGTGATCTCCTCGACCTGGACCGCCTTGCGGACCGACTCCGTGAGGTCGAGCCCGACCCCTTTCGAGCTCTCTTGGAGCTTCGAAAGGATCTCCTTGGCGCGCTCGACGACCTTCTGGCGCTTGGAGATGCGGATGTCCTCGACCGAGATGACCTCGATCTTGGCCCGGCAGGGACCGATCCGGTCGACGGTCTCGAGGCCGGAGGCGAGGATCGCGGTCTCGACCTGGTCGAGCGAGGAGGGGATCACGATCTCCCCTTCGCTCTTTCCCTTCCGGGAGTCGATGTCGACCTCGATCCGGCCGATCCGGCCGGACTTCTGGAGGTCCCTCAGGTCGAGCTCGTCGCCGAGGAGGCCTTCGGTCTGTCCGAAGACGGCCCCCACGACATCGGGCTTCTCGATCACTCCGTCCGCGGCGATTCGGGCGCGGATCTGGTATTTGGCGGCGTTCGGGTCGTTGCTCATGTTCGTTCTGCTCTCCTTCTGTGTTTGGGTGGAATCCCTTCGAACGAAGGGCTCGACCCGGAGGGGGAGCTAGGGAACCCGTACGCCGTCGACCACGAAGCTTCGGAAACTACGACGGGAACATGGGGGGATCATGAGTCCGTATCCGCGAGCGTGGGCGACGGCGGGGGTTGCCCTCCCTCCGTCTCCGAGTCTCTTCCGACTCGTTCATGTTAGGGTAGGTATTTAAGGGGGGCCCCGCCGCGGACCCGGCGCCCGGAGCGGTTCGGCGCGCCCGAGCGTGCCCCGGCGGCCTCGCCGGTCGGAAGTGGGTTTCTCGCCAGCCGGCCGACCAAAATGCAAAGGAAGTCTTAAGAGCCGAACCACCTAACGCGCCCTCGGAGAAGAACCGGAATGCCTCGTCGGTCGAAGCGCGCACCTCCGCCGGCGCCCACGAGCGATCCCGAAGAGAATGCGATGCCCGCCCTCGCCGAGGACGATTTCGTCCTCTCGTTGAAGTCGGAGCTCTCCAAGGCCCAGCACTCCGTCGGGCAGGAGGACCAGGTCGAGGGGAAGGAGCGCACGGAGATCACCAAGCGGCTCCTCCAGGACCTCTGGGAGGTCCACAACCAGTTCGAGGATATCTCGGTCCACCTGACGATCGAGCCGTCCCAAACGCTGTTCGCGACGTTCGTCGAGTACCCGATGAAGTGGACGTTCAAGGAGAACTTCGACTTCGGCGGGGTCAAGACGATCGAGCTCCACGACCGGACCCCCGGCTGGCTCGGCTTCACGCTCCGCTTCTGGTACTACCGGACCCCCGAAGGCAAGCCCCACATGCGCGGCATCTACGAGTGGTGCGAGGGGGAGAGCTACCACCGCTACAGCGGCTGGATGCGGATGATGAACCAGGCGGTCCTCTACGATGCCCACGAGGCCTCGGTCGACTTCCGAAGCCTCCACCCGGTCCTGAGGGACATCGTTGTGGCGTGGTACAACTCCCATCTCGAGCGCTCTCCGGAGTCGTTCGTCGCCCACCTCAAGGAGAAGTTCCCGAAAGGGGCGGCGTACGCCAAGGAATCGTACCGCTAGCGCGCTCCTCCCGCCCTCCGAACGAATCGTTAATGTAGCCCGGACGGCCTCGGACCGCCCGCCGGCGTCCCCTTCGGGCGCGTTGGCGGCTCGATGCGGGAGTATCTCGTCGCCTACTTCACCGAGCATCACAAGATCGTCGAGGCCGACGCCCTTCGGCTCCTGCTCGCGAGCCCCCAGCCGCTCGTGATGAGCCGACGGGTCCTCGAGGGCTTGGGTCCGGACCACCTCGTCGTCACCGCGGAGTCTGTCGAACGCGTCGTCGGGATCGGCCGGCGACCCGAGCGCGCGGTCCCCCGACCGGCGGCCGTTGCGGAGCTGGCCCGCGCGGAGACCCCCTCCTTCGCGCTCCTCTGCGAGGGATTCACCCCGGCGACCGGAGCCGCCCCGCTCCTCGCCTATGGCGAGCTCTTCCGGTCGCGGTTCGACACCCTCGGGCGGCTCCTCAAAGGACGGTCCGACCTCCCGAACCTGCGTCCGGTCGCGGAGCTGCGACGCCACGAAGGGGTCGGCTCTGCGATCGCGATGGTCCGGGACGTCCGGCAGACCCCCGAGAAGCACCACTTCATCGTCCGCCTCGAGGACGCGAGCGGCGCGCTCGAGGCCCTGGTCCTCAAGGACTCCCTCGCTGCCCGGATGGCGTTCATCCCGGACGAGGTCATCGGCGTGAAGCTGCAGGTGGCGCGGGAGCGCGAGCGGCGCCTCCCGCTCGTCGAGAACGTGGTGCGGCCGGACGTCCCGCCCAACCGGACCCGCCACCCGCCCGAACGCCCGAGCCGGGTGATGTTCCTCTCCGACCTCCACATCGGCAGTCGCTCCTTCCTCGATGGGCCGTGGGGCGCGCTCGTCGAGTTCCTCGCCGGACGCGGCCCCCGCCCCGACCTCGCCCGCGAGATCGACCACGTGGTGATCTCCGGGGACCTCGTCGATGGGATCGGGATCTACCCGAACCAGGAGCGCGACCTCGCGATCCACGACATCCTCGACCAGTACCGGGCGCTCGGCCGCCGACTCGCCGAGCTCCCGAACCGCCTCGACGTCATCGTCGTGCCCGGGAACCACGACGCGGTCTGCCCGGCGGAGCCCCAGCCGGCGCTCCCCGAGGAGGTCCGCAAGGAGCTCCCGGCGAACGTTCGGTCGCTCGGGAACCCCTCGACGTTCGCCCTCGAAGGGGTCGTCATCGAGGCCTACCACGGGCGAAGCTTCGACGACCTCATCCCGGCGATCCCGGGGGCGAGCTACGCCCGCCCGACCGACGTGATGAAGCGGATGCTCCTGATGCGCCACCTCGCCCCGATCTACGGTGGCCGGACCCCGCTCGCGCCGCTCCCGCGCGACGGGCTCGTGATCGATCCGGCGCCGGAGATCCTCGTCACCGGGCACGCCCACACCTTCGGGGCCGACCGGTACCGGGGGGTGCTGCTCCTGAACGCCTCGGCATGGCAGGCCGAGACCGAGTACCAGCGGATGCGCAACATCACCCCCGTCCCGGCCCAGGCGGCCGTCGTCGATCTGCGGGACCTGAGCCTCTCCCGGCTCGACTTCGCCACGGGCGACCTCGCCCCGCCGGAGCTCGCCGCGTGACCCCGTTCCCGATCGAACCGGCCGAGGCGGCCGGCCCGATGCGCCTCGTGTTGACGACGTTCCCGTCGGAGGAGGTCGCCGATCGGATCGCCCGGGAGCTCGTCGAGCGGAAGTTCGCCGCCTGCGCCCAGCGCCTGCCGATCCGATCCACGTACTGGTGGCGCGGGCAGGTCGAACATTCGGAGGAGGTCCTGGTCCTGTTCAAGACGCTCCCGAAGCAGGTCGGCGCCCTCTTCCGGAGGCTGCGCGCCGTCCACCCCTACGAGGTCCCCGAGATCGTCGAGCTGAGCGCGACGCGGGTCGACGGGCCGTACCTCGACTACCTCTACGAGACCGTCGGGGGCGGGCGCCCCCCCTACCCGATCGGGGTCGACGTCGGCCCCGTCAAGCGTTCGGGATCGCCGCGAGCCCCGGGAGCTCGGTCCCCTCGAGGAACTCGAGCGCGGCCCCGCCGCCGGTCGAGATGAACTGGAACGCCTCCGCGACGCCGAGGTCCTCGGCGATCCGGGCCGAGTCGCCGCCGGCGCAAACATGGAAGCCGGGGATCGTGAGCAGCCCCGCGAGGACCTCCCGGGTGCCGGCGGAGAAGCGCGCGTCCTCGGCGAGGCCGAGGGGCCCGTTCCAGAAGACCGTCCGCGAGTCGGCGAGCCGTTCGTAGAAGCGGTCGCGGGTCCGGGGTCCGATGTCCCGGGCGATCCCGCCCGCCGGGACCCGGTCAGCGGAGGCCGGGACCGGTTCCTGCTGCCCGGGGAGCTCGACCAGGAGGTCCTCGGGGAGGAGGAGCTCGGTGTGCTTCTCTCGGGCGATCGCGCCGACCGCACGGACCTCCGACTCGAGACCGCCTTCGACCGGGGTCGCGCCGAGATCGGCGCCTTGGGCCGCGAGGAACGGGAAGGCGAGGGCGCCGCCGATGAGGATCCGGTCGACCCGACCGGGGAGGCTCCGCAAGAGCGGGAGCTTGTCCGAGACCTTCGCCCCCCCGAGGAGGGCGACGAACGGGCTCGGCGGGCGCTCGAGCAGTCGGGAGAGCTCCTGGAGCTCCTTGTCGACGAGGAAGCCCGCATACGCCGGGAGCCGCTCGGGGACCCCGACCGTCGAGGCGTGGGCGCGGTGGACCGTGCCGAAGGCCTCCTCCACGAAGAGCTCCCCGAGCTCGGCGAGGGCGGCGGCGAACACCGGGTCGTTCGCCTCCTCGCCCGGGTCGAACCTCAGGTTCTCGAGCAGGGCGAACTCCCCGTCCCGGAGCGCCTCGGCCCGGGCGCGCGCGCTCGGCCCCGTGATCGGTTCGACGAGCGGGACCGGCTGGCCAAGGTAGCCCGAGAGGCGCTCCGCGATCGGCGCCAGGGACCAACGGGGGTCGGCCTTGCCCTTCGGCCGTCCGAGGTGGGACATCACGATCGTCCGGGCCCCGTGGCTCCTCAGGAATCGGAGGGTCGGGAGCGCTTCGAGGATGCGCCGGTCGTCGGCGATCTCCCCCTGATCGTTCTGGGGGACATTGAGGTCCGCCCGGACGAGGACCCGCTTTCCCTGGACCTCCGCGGAGGTGACCAGCCGCTTCCTCGCCATCGCCGCCGCCGAGGAGGGCCGCTTATTTCCGCTGCTCGGCCCCGGAGGCCGGACCGGACGCGCGCGCGTGGATCCGGGCGACGATGCGGCGGGTCTCGGGGAGATCGAGGCCTCGGGCGGTCCCGATCCGCAGGACCTCGCCCGAGATCGCGTCGATCTCGGTCGGCCGGCCGGCGTCGAGGTCCTGGAGCATGCTTGATCGGTTCTCCGCGCTCCCCCGGACGACCCGGAAGAGCTCGAGCTCGCACTCCTCGCGGGTGAACGGGAATCCGTCGGCTTCCGCCGTCCGACGGGCCTCCTCGAGCAGGGCGAGCGCTTGGCCCCGGAGCGGGTCGGCGGCCAAGGCCCCGTTCGGCACGCCGTGGTCCGCGGTCACCGGGTTCACCGCGGCATTGACGATCGCCTTCCGCCACTCCTCGCGCTCGATCGACGGGACCACCCGGACGGCGATGCCGGCGCGGGCGAGAAGGGCGTCGAACCCGTTGAGGCCCCCCTCGACCCCCGAATCGCCGAGGACGATCTCTTCTGTCCGGCTCGCGCGCTTGATCCGACCCGGGCCAAGCGGGTACGCCCCGAGGATCTGGATCCCGCGCGTCACCCATTTCTCCGGGTAAGCCCAGCCGGCCGAACGCACGGCCCTCAGGGCCCGGTCCCGGATCCCGAGGCCGTTCTGGAGGAGGAGGGTCGGCGCCGGATGGAGGAGGTTTCGGGCGATCGTCCGAAGTCCCGTTTCGAGGTCCCCCGCCTTGACGGTGAAGAGGGCCCGATCGTAGTCCGCCCCGACCGGAAGCTCGTCGTGGGCATCGACCCGGACCGGTTCTTCGGTGAGGCCCTCAATGAAGAGCCCGTTCTTTCGGATGGCGGCGACATGTGCCCGACGCGCCACGAGGTGGACCTCGAACCCGGAGCGGGCGAGATGGGCCCCGAGGAGGCTACCGGTAGCCCCGGCCCCGAAGACGAGGACGCGCATGGATCGGACCGCCGGGCTCACCCGAGCTTGCGGAAGATCTCGGGCAGGCGGGCCGGTCGGCCCCAGTCCCGCCGGAGCTTCCCGAGCAGACGCTCGTAGTACCGGACCTGGTCCTGGGCATCGCGGACCTGCTGGGCGAGGTAGCGCTCCTCCCGCTCCAGCCGCTCGATCTCCTCGGAGGCCCGGTTCCGCGCCTCCCGGAGCTCGAGCGCCCTATCGTGGAAAGCCTCGCCGGTCCGTCGCACCATCGCCTCGGCTCCGTCGGATCGCACCGCTTTGCCCCAGGAGGGCGTCGGAGTAGTCGGCGAGCCGCCGGAGGTCCGCCTCCAACCGCTTGAGCCGGCTCTGCCAGCGCGCGCGCTTCGCCCGTACCTCCTCGAGCGAGTGCTCGAGGAGGCCGAGGCGATGGCGCCACTTGTCCCGCTCCTGCACGCTCAGCAGGACCGCGTCGACATCCATCCCGGAGGCGGGCACCCCAATCCGCCTGAATGAAGGTTTCGATGGAGGGGTCCCGCCGAGCGCGGGCGGCGGCGAGGACAGCGATAAATCCTCGACGGCGGTCCGCGCGCGGGGGAACTCGATTTGGTGGGATTGGGGAAGATCGTCGTGCTCGGCGCCGGGAACATCGGCGGCTCGCTCGCCCAGCGGCTCGCCGAGGCCGATCTAGCGAAGGAGGTCGCCCTCATCGACATCGTCGAGGGCCTCCCGCAAGGGAAGGCGCTCGACATCCAGCAATCCGCCCCCATCCTTGGCTTTTCGACCCGCGTCACCGGCTCGACGTCGCTCGATGCCCTCGCCGGCGCGGACCTCGTCGTCGAGACCGCCGGCCTCGCCCGTAAGCCCGGGATGAGCCGCTCGGACCTCCTCGAGAAGAACGCCTCGATCCTCACCGGGCACGCGAACGCGGTCCGGGAGAAGGCCCCCGGGGCGGTCGTGATCGTCGTCACGAACCCGGTCGACGTGATGACCTACTGGTTCCGGAAGGTCACGGGGTTCCCGGCGGCCCGGGTCTTCGGCGAGTCCGGGACGCTCGACACCGCGCGGTTCCGCACGTTCGTCGCCCTCGAGCTCGGGGTCGCGCCCCGGGACGTCACCGGCTTCGTCCTCGGGACCCACGGCGACACGATGGTCCCTATCCTCTCCTTGACGAGCGTCTCCGGGGTCCCGCTCACCCGCCTTCTGCCTCCCGAACGGCTCAGCGCGATCGTGGAACGGACGAAGAAGGGCGGGGGCGAGATCGTGGAGCTCCTGAAGACCGGGAGCGCCTACTTCGCCCCGTCGGCGAGCCAGGCCGAGCTCGCCCGGGCCGTCGCGCTCGACGAGCGGCGCCTCCTCTCGGCCACGGCTGTCCTTTCGGGCGAATTCGGCCACCGGGACCTCGCGATCGGCGTCCCGGTCCTCGTAGGCCGCGGCGGGATCGAGCGGATCGTCGAGGTCGAGCTCCACCGGCGCCGAGCGGAGCGCCTTCGAATCGAGCGTCGCCGCGGTCCGGTCGGACCTCGAGCTCCTCGCGAAGCTCCCATCGGCCCCCTCGAAGGCCTGATAGCCGACGGGACCCTCCGATCGACGATGGCGCTAGATCCCTCGCCGTCCGCCCCACCGGCCCAGGTCGAGGCGGTCGAGATCAAGCGCCGGCTCGCGACCCTGCGGTTCCAGACGGATTCGAAGGCCCACGCCCACATCACGACCCGCCCGGAGATCTGCGCCCGCTGCCCCCACTCGTTCTGCACGTTCGTCTGCCCCGCGCAGTGCTATGAACGGATCGAGGGCCGCCTCGTCTTCCGATACGAGGACTGCGTGGAGTGCGGGGCGTGCGACATCGCCTGCGACCAGGGCTCGGTCACGTGGACCCTGCCGCGCGGCCCGTACGGCGTCCGGTACGCCTACGGCTAGGCCGATCGGCCTTCCGCTGCGTCGCTACCTTCAAACCCCCGGCGTCCGTCCTTGGGCCGGAGCGGAGGTTACGGAGTCCATTCCCCCAGCGAGCGATACGTCGAGTTCGCTCTTCCCGTACCGTCCCCGCCCCGGCCAGGAGCGCATCCTCGCCGAGGTCGCCGAGCTCGGCCGGCGCGGCGGAGCGCTCCTCGTCGATGCGCCGACGGGCTCCGGCAAGACCGTGAGCACGCTCGCCCCGCTCCTCGAGCACGCCGAGAAGGACGACCACAGGATCGTCTACCTCGTGCGGACCCACGCCCAGGAGGTCCAGGTCCTCCAGGAGGCCCGGGCGATCTCCCACCGGCTCGACCACCCGTTCCTCGCGCTCGGCCTCGAGGGCCGCCAGAAGCGCTGCCTCCTTCTGAGCGGGGTCGCCGAGATGAAGGGGGCCACCGCCGAGGAGCACGGGAAGCTCTGCGCCGACCGAAAGCGGACGACCCAACGGATGTTCGACGAAGGGACCTGGCTCGCGCCGCCGACGGAGCTCCCCGAACCCGGCCCGGTGGACATGACCGACCTCGATGGCTGCCCGTACTATGCGAAGGTCCTCCAGGCCGACCTCGACGCGCTCGCGGACCGGTTCAGCCAGAAGCTCGCGAGCCCCGCGGAGTTCGAGGCCTTCTGCGCGACCGAGGACCTGTGCGCCTACGAGCTCTCGAAGAAGCTCCTCCCTCGCGCGCGGCTGATCACCGCCCCGTACGTCTTCTTCTTCCACCCCCATATCCGCCAGTCGCTCCTCCAGTGGCTGGGGGTCGGCCTCGACCGGATCGACCTCGTCGTCGACGAGGCCCACAACCTCCCGGACCACTTGCGCGATCTCACCACCGTCGCGCTCCCCGAGGACTCGATCCGCCGGGCCCGCGCCGAGCTCAACGACCGGGGCGACTTCGCGGTCCCGGACGGCCCGAGCGCGAGCCGGCTCCTCGAGATCGCCCAGGGCGCCGTGACGGAGCTCATCGACGCCTATTCGCCCGAGGACGATGGGATCCTCCCGGAGGGGGCCCTCGAGGACCGCGTCCTGACCGCGGTCGGCGGGACCTCCCACCGGCTCGACACCTGGTTCGGCGCGCTCGTCGAGCTGGGGGGAGGCGCTCCGCGAAGAGCGGCGGCGCGCGCGCCGCCTCCCGAGGTCCTGGGTCCACACCGTCGCCGTCACCCTGCTCTCCTGGCCGCAGCTCGAACGGCCCGGGTTACGTCAAGGTCGTGACCCGCAACCCGCGCCGGGCGCTCGAGGCGTACTCCCTCGACGCCTCGGTCCCCGCGGAGCCGGTCCGCGCCTGCCACCTCTCCGTCCACCTCTCCGGGACCCTGGCCCCGCTCGAAGACTATCGCGACTCCCTGGGGCTCGGGGAGCATGCCCGCCTCCTCCAGGTCCCCTCGAATTTCCCGTCGGAGAACCGCCGCCTCTTCTTCGATCCGACGGTCTCGACGCGCTTCGAGGACCTGCAGACCGACGCGACGGCGATCCCGTGGATCGCCGACCGCCTCGCCGAGGTCCTCCAGTGCCTACCGGTCCGTACGGCGGTCTTCTTCCCGAGCTTCGACCTCATGGACCGGCTCCTCTCGGCGGGCCTCCAGTCGGCCCTCCCCCCGAACGCCGTCATCGAGTCCCGCCGGCAGACGATGGGCGACCTGTGGCGGTCGATAGAGGGGTTCAAGCGGGGCTCCCCCGAGGGCGTCCTGTTGGGGGTCACCGGCGGACGGATCGCCGAGGGGGTCGATTTCCCGGACGAGGAACTCGAGGCGGTCGTCATCGTCGGCATCCCCTACCCGCGCCCGACGGCGAAGCGCGAGGCGCTCCGGCGCTTCCTCGACGCCACGACCGGGCGAGGCTGGGAGTACGTGGTGGAGGCGCCCGCGCAGCGCGCGATGCTTCAGGCGTTCGGGCGGATGATCCGCTCGGAGAACGACCGGGGGATCGGGATCGTGCTCGACCGGCGGGCCCTCACGTTCGAGCCGGCGCTCGGCCCGCTCGCTCCCGTGGGGGACCTCGAGCGCGAGGCCCGTGCGTTCTTCGGGCGCCGCCCGAGGATCCGGCCGCGGCCCGCGCCGGCCCCCGAGGGGTCCGACGGGCGACGGCCGGGGGCCCGATGATCATCACCCGAACCCCCCTGAGGATCTCCTTCGCCGGAGGAGGCACCGACCTCCCGTCGTACTACCGGACGCACGGGGGCGGGGCGGTCACGAGCGCGGCGATCGACCGGTACATCCACGTGCTCGTGAACGAGAAGTTCGACCGGTCGGTCCGCGTCGCCTACTCCCGGACGGAGAACGTCGAGCATTTCGCCGACCTCCAGCACGGGCTGGTCCGGGAAGCGATGCGGGCGACGGGGGTCACCGAGGCGCTCGAGATCCACACCATCGCGGACATCCCCTCGGAGGGGACCGGGCTCGGCTCCTCCTCGAGCCTCACGGTCGGCCTGTTGAACGCGCTCTACGCCTACCAGGGGATCCTCAAGGACCCGGCCCAGCTCGCCGAGGAGGCGTGCCGGATCGAGATCGACGTTCTCGGTGGGACGCTCGGCAAGCAGGACCAGTACATCGCGGCGTTCGGCGGCCTGCGCTTCTTCGAATTCCTCGCGGACGATACCGTGCGCCCGAGCCCGATCCCGCTCACCGCCGGCGACCGCGAGGTCCTCTCGGACCACCTCTCCCTCTACTATACCGGGACCACCCGGCAGGCCGGCGGGATCCTGAAGAACCAGGAGGAGCGGACCTTGGAGAACCGGGACGCCCTCGCCCGGATGCGGGAGCTCGCGTTGACGAGCCGGGACGCCCTCCTCGCCCGGGATTGGCCGGGCCTCGGCGCCGCGCTCGACGAGGGGTGGAAGTGGAAGCGCTCGCTCACCTCGGGGATCACGACGCCGTCGATCGATGCCGCCTACGATCGGGCGAAGGCCGCGGGCGCGTGGGGCGGCAAGGTCACCGGCGCCGGCGGCGGGGGATTCTTCCTCGTCGTGCACCCGCCGTCGCGAAGTGCTCAAATAGAGAGCGCCTTGTCGCCGATGCGTCGACTGAGGATCCGGGTCACGCCCGAGGGCTCGCGGATCCTCTTCGTCGGCCGGTAAGGGTCCGATGGCCGAGATCGCGCCGTACGTGCATCGGTACGTGGAAGAGACGAAGGCCGCCCTCTCCGACCCGTACCTCGCCGAGGGGATCGCCCGGATCGTCCCCGTCCTCCTCGAGGCCCGCGCGAACGACCGGACGATCTACTTCTTCGGGAACGGCGGCAGCGCCTCCACGGCCTCCCACTACGTGGTCGACATCGGCAAGGCGACGATCCGCGGGGACGGCCGGCGCTTCCGGTGCGTCGCGCTCGTCGACAACGTCGAGAGCGTGACGGCCTGGGCGAACGACACCGAGTACGCGCGCGTCTTCTCCGAGCAGCTCGCGACCCTCGCGAAGCCGGGGGATGTCGCGGTCGGGATCAGCGGGAGCGGCAACTCGCCGAACGTCCTCGCCGCGATGGAGACCGCCCGGAAGATGGGGTTGAGGACGATCGGTCTCACCGGGATGGGCGGCGGGAAGCTCAAGGGCCTCGTCGAGATCCCCGTGGTCGTCCCGTCGCGTTCGATGCAGCACATCGAGGACGTCCACCTGCTCATCGGTCACCTCCTCACCGCCTACTTGCGCGACGAGGCCCCCGCCGCGCCGCGATGACCGCCCGCGTGCGGGACTACATGGTGCTCGAGGTCGAGCACCTGACGAGCCGCATGAGCGTCGGCGACGCCGTGGACCGTTTGATGAAGAGCCGCCACCACGGCTTCCCGGTGACCGACACCGACGGCCGTCTTGTCGGCTTCGTCAGCGCCAAGGAGCTCCTGCGGAACATCCAGGACCGCCAGAAGCCGCTCGCCGAGATCATACGCCCGGGGACGTACACCGCGACGCCCGACATGGCGATCGACGACGTCGCCCGGGTGATGTTCCGCTTCGGGCTCCGCGACCTCCCGATCACCGATGACCAGGGCCGCCTCTGCGGGATCGTCTCGAACCTCGACATCGTCCGCTCCCACTTCGAGCGCGCCTCCCCCGCGAAGGCCGAGACCCTCCGGACGCTGCTGAGCGAGCGGTACGCGATGCCGTTCACCTACCGGCGCGGCCTCGTGCCGATCTCCCGATTGCGTCCCACCCAATGGAAAGTCTTCGAGGACGAGCTCGAGGGCCGGCGCTACGAGCTCGAACGGGGGTTCGCCGAACCGGTGCTGGTGGTCCAGAAAGGGGACCGTTGGATCCTCATCGACGGCCACCACCGGGCGCTCGCGGCCCGGGAGATGGGCCTCGCCCAGCTCCAGGCCTACATCCTCGCGGCCGAGCGCCCCGAGGAGTTCGCGAAGGCCGAACTCGGCCTCGAGAAGGTCGCCCTCGAACACCACCTCGCGACCCTCGACGACATCGAGATCGACCGGTCGGCGCACCACCCCCTGCTCGAGGTCACGACGCAACTCCTGCGCCGGTTCGAGCCCGAAGAGTCGGCCCGCAAGGGGAACGGGGACTAGGCGACCGGGCCCTCCGGGGATTCGTACCATAGTCATATCAAACCGCCCTCGGTCGGCGGGGTACCCGATGCCGAAGGTGGGGCCGAGCTTGCATCCGCGGAGGACCCTCACCCCCTCGCTGACCGTGGTCGCTCTCGTGCTCCTCGTGATCGGGGGCGCTCTTACGGCCACGGCGAGCTCGGTCCCCCGGGTGGAGTACGTCCGTGCGCAAGCGACCGGGGGTCCCCCCGGGGGCGGCCCCTCGGCCAACCTCACCGTCAACCTCACCGATGCCGGGACGTTCAACCCGAGCGCGCTCACGGCCTCCGCCGGTTCGACGGTGACCTTCCTATTGCACAACACGGGAGCGTACACGCACTCGTTCACCCTCTCCAAGGTCGCCAACCTGACCCTGAACCGGAGCTGGAGCCCCACCCAGCTCTACCGGTTCTTCGCGTCGAACGCTTCGGAGAACGTCTCCGTGGCGCCGGGCGCCTCCACCAGCGTCACCCTGGCGATCCCGGCGACGTGGGCGGGCGGGTCGTTCGAGTTCGTCTCGATCGTCCCGTACCAATTCCAGGCCGGCATGCTGGGGTTCCTCAACGTCACCGGGAGCGGCGGCGGCCTTTCGGTGACGATCACGGACCAGACGGCGACCTCGGCCCTGAGCTTCGTCCCGGATGCGATCGCGATCGACGTCACGAGCTTCCCCCTCACGGTGACCGTCGAGGTGAGCAACCTCGGGACGATCGGCCATACCTGGACCCTCGTCGCCCAGCCGAACGTGAACCTGACCCCGTCGGGGTTCACGAGCTACTTCCAAGCCCACCCGCCGGCCCTGAACTTGGCGGTTCCGACCTCTCCCGGAGTGACCGCCACCGCGAACTTCACGCTCACCGGGAAGGGAACCTACGAGTACATCTGCACGGTCCCCGGGCATTTCGCGGCCAACATGTTCGGGTTCCTCTACGTCGATGTCCCCCCACCCTCGCCCCCGGCCGTGCCGAGCACCGCGATCGTGGCCGGATGGGCGCTCGCCGGCGCCGGCGCGATCCTCGGGATCGCGGTGGCGCTCGCCGCGGCGGCCGCGTACGTCGGGCGGCTGTCTCCGACGGTGCCCCAGCCCCGCCACCACGGCGGCCGGGCCCTGCCCACGGCCGGGTCCCCTCCGGCGCCCCCGCACCCCTGAGGCGATGGCCGGGCGGAAGCCGCTCGGGTCTATTCGACCACGACGAACGCGCGCATCGTCCCGTGGAACTGTCCGCAGAACTCGGTGCACTGCACGAGATACTGCGTCCCCGCGGCGGCGTTCGGGATGTTGAAAGCGATCGAGTTCATCCGGCCCGGGATCGCGTCGAGCCGGATCCCGAGAGCGGGGATGTTGAACGAATGGATCACGTCGGTGCTGGTGACATTGATCTGGACCACGGAACCGGGTTCGACCCACATCGCCCCACCGGACTCGGAATTCGTGGCGGCGTTGTAGGTCGTGTTCACGCACGTGCCGTTCGCGGGGTAGCAGAACTGCCAGTACCACTGGTGCCCGATCACGTCGACGTACTCGTCGATGTGTTTCGGGGGAGTGTCGATATTGTAGAGGAGGAACGTGGAGTACACCGCGACGCCGGCGATCAGGGCGACGGTCGCGAGGGTCCAGGCGACCTCGAGCTTGTTAACCATACCGACGCCTCTTCGTCGCCGGGTCGCGGAACTTCCACAGCGCGTAGGCCATGATCCCCCAGGTGATGATCGCCCCGGCGACGGAGATCGCCACCATCACCCAGACGAGGGGGATCGTCTCTTCGTAGTTCGTCGGTCCGGCCGCCGCCATCCCCGCGGTCGCGAGCAAGACACTCCCGCCCGCCCACGTGGTCAGGCCCCGGGCCAGCCGTCGAAGTCGCACGAAAGGTACCGAGGGAGCTCGAGTACATATCGGCCGCGTACGTACCGGCTCCTGCCGGCACGGGACCCGGCCTGCCCGGTGGCCGCTCGAAAAAATACTTACGTAATGGCTTTGAACGACCCTCGGGTCGCGTGCCGCGAGGTCCCTTCGGGGCGGTCGACCGCATGGCCAGCAACTTCCGAGTGGCGAGCGCCCTCGGCCTCGTGTTCTTACTCCTCCTCTGGACCTGGGTCGGCGGTGCCGCCGTGGCAGCGAGCCATCCTCCGACGACCCGCGCCCTTACCACGAGCGCGTCGACCGACGACTGGATCAACGTGACCGTGACCGACGCGCTCGCGTTCACCATAACGACCGCTCCGCTCTCCGCCGATGAGATCACCCCGGGCGACACCGTCCACGTCACGCTCACTCAGCTCGCGACGACCCCCCACACGTTCACGCTCTCCCCGACGCCGGGCTTTCAGTTCCCGAACTCCGACTCGACCCAGGACCTTTTGACGTACTTTGGCACCAACCATCCGCTCGTGAACCTCAGCGTCGACGCGACGCAAGGCGATGTGGTCACGGCGAACTTCACGGCCCCGACGGTCGGCGAGTACCAGTACGTGTGCCTGGAACCGGCCCACTTCACCGCCGGGATGTGGGGGATCCTCGGCTCCGGGGAGGCCGGAACGGGGGCGGGGAGCGCGCCGTACAGCGGGCCCGGCGCGCCGGTCTTCATCATCTCCGGGACGATCACGGCCCTCGTCATCATCGCCCTTGTCTTGGGCTTCGTGATCGGCAAGCGCCGTGGCTCCTCCGACGAAATGCCCCCCGAACGGCTCGGGTACCCGGAACCCCCGGTCTCGCCTCCGCTCCCGGGCGGGGCCCCACCCCCCAAGGAAAAGACCTAAGAGGGAGGACCCGCTCCAACCTACGGACCTCGTAAGAGGTTCGGGGGTAAGATCGGATGGCGTGGGGAAATCCCCCTCGTGAACGACGGGTGCTGAAGGCCGGCCATTCGTCGATCGCCGTCACGCTCCCGAAGCCGTGGGCCGAGGCGATGAACCTGCGGCCGGGCGACCTCATCGTCTTCGACCAGAACGACGACGGGACCCTCTTCCTCAAGCCGGCAGCCACCCCCGGGGCGGCCGAGGCCGGGTCGCCATACCTCGTGGAGGCCCACTCGTTCGAAACGCCGGGGTTCCTCGAGCGCCTCGTCATCGGGGCCTACCGGGTCGGTCACGATTCGATCGAGATCCGGACGACCGTCGCCCTCGCACCGGAGCGGATCGAAGAGCTCCAGCAGGCTGCCCGTCGGCTGCTCGGGGTCTCGGTCGTCGCCCAGGAACCGAACCGGATCTTGCTCCAGAATTTCGTCGACCCGTCGAAGTACCAGCTGCCCCAGCTCGTCCAGCGCATGAAGATGATCCTCATCGCCTCCATTGAAGAGTCCGAGGAGCTGCTGAAGGCCGGGACCCGCTCCCGACGTCTCACCTCCCTCGCCGAGGAGACGAACCGGGTCCTCGCCCTGCTCGTTCGCCAGCTCTTCCTCGCGAGCCGGGACTGGTCGCTCGCCCGTCGGATCGGGAGCCCCGACCCCCGACGACTGCTCGAATGGCGGGTCGCCGTCCACGCGCTCGAGGAGCTCGGAGGGATCGTCGCGGAGATCGCCCGCGAGCTCCACGAGGACGAACCCGGGGAACGGCCGGAAGACGCGGAGCTCCCCGGCTCCTCGAGGAGCTCAAGACCGGCCTCAAGCAGGCCGTGGATTCGCTCATGCACCCGTCGCTTTCCTCGGCCGGCGACGCCTTCGCGGAGAGTAGCCACCTCGCCGAGGCGGCGCGGGTGCGGGCCCGCTCCTTGAAGGGCGCCGCCCGGCGCTCCGGATCCTACGGCGCGACGATCGGGATCCAGCGGAGCGCGGCGTGCCTCTCCATCCTCTCCGAGGTCGCCCTAGGACGTGCGGTCTCGGCGGGAAACTCGACCGTGCTCATCGCCCCGACCTGAGCCTCTTTAAGCCCCCAAGGTCCGGACCGTTCGTACCGGTCGTACCGTCCCATACGAACGTCATATCTCGCCTACCTGGGTCGTTCCCGCGCCCATGTTCGATTCCATCGACGACTGGTTGATCATCGCCGTAGTGATCGCGATCCTGTTCTACGGATCGACGAAGATCCCCAGCTCGCCCACAGCCTCGGACGCGCGATGGGGGAGTTCAAGCGCGGCCGGATGGAGGTCGACCGGGAGATCCGCGCGGAGCAGGCGAAGGACGCGGCGGCCGCCACCCCCAGCGGACCCACCCACTAGCCCCGCGGACGCGCGGACGGCGAGCGATGTCGACCTTACGATGGACCAACCGCGTCGCACCCCGGTGGCCCCGGGGCGCTCCGCCGGAGGTGGAGCGGATCGATTGACCGATGGGCGACCTCGACCGGATCCTCGCGATCCTCGGCGAGATCAGGCGTCGGCTCGTCCGGATCGCCCTCGTCCTGGCTCCGATCTTCGCCTTCCTGATCACCTTCGAGCTCAAGCCGGTCGAGCTCTCGATCGGCCCCTTCAGCCTGCCGTTCGCCTACCCCTACCCGAGCCTATTCTACAACGTAGCCGCCCAGATCTTCCTTCTGCTCAAAGCCTGGGAGCTCCCGGGCGGGGTCACCCTCCTCAACCTCGGGGTCGGCGACTCGGTCATCGTCCAGATGGAGATCGCCGCGCTCCTCTCGGTGATCTTCGGGATGCCCTGGATCGTCCACGAGGTCGGGGCCTTCCTGGTTCCGGCGCTGCGGTCGAACGAGCGGGCGCTCCTTCGGCAGATCGGCATCCCGGCGACGATCCTCTTCGCGGTCGGGACCCTCCTCGGCCTCCTTTTCCTGACCCCGCTCACCCTCCGGCTCCTGTTCCTCTACGTGGCCGCCATGGGGACCGCCCCGGTCCTCGGGATCGACTCGTTCGTCCAATTCACCCTCCTCTACTCCCTCGCGTTCGGGGTGGCGTTCGAGCTCCCGGTCTTCATCTATGGACTGACCCGGCTGCGCGTTGTCCGGGCGGCCGCCTGGCGGAAGCACTGGCGCGGGGCGGTCGTCGGCTGCCTCGTCTTCGGGATGGTGGTCACCCCGGACAACTCGGGGATCACGATGCTGCTCGTCGCCACGCCGATGATCGCCCTCTACTTCGGCGGCCTCTGGTTCGCGACCCGGTGGGAGCGGGAGAGCGCGCCGACGCCTCCGCCGCTCGCGGTCGCCGGAGGGTGAGGTAGATCCCCATGGCCCTCTTCTCGGACATCGACTGGGCGATCCTCCTCATCGCCGCCGCCTTCCTCCTCTTCGGAAAGGAGAACCAGGCGATCCTCCGCACGATCGGGCGCTACTACGGGCGGGCGATGCGAATGAAGCAGGAGTTGCTCGCCGAGTTCACGAAATCGGCCGACCTCCCGGTCGGACCCGGTGGAGCGACGTCGATCCGCAGCGTGCTGCTCGGCGACGAGCCCGCGACCCCCTCGGTCTCCCACATCCCCGCGGCCGTGACCCACGCCCCCGTGCTCACAGCACCGCCGTCCGGGAGCGCCTGGACCGGCGCCGTCGGCCCGCAGTCGTGGTCGATGGCGCTGCCCCCCGTCGGACTCGACGGCCGGGGGCGGACGTGAGCGGGCTCACCGACGACCAGATCGTCTACCTCACCGAGATCCTCTCGACGCTCGCCGGGATCGGGATCACTTGGCTCATCTACCGCAGCAGCGACCGGGCCGAGCTTCCGGGCGAAGCGAGGATCCCCGACCCCGCTGTCCCCGCCGAACCGATGGTCGACAACACGGGGAGGACGCTGTAGATGTTGGCTGGACTCCCTTTCGCCTGCCCGAGGTCGGGGTCGGCGGGCACGTTCGGATTCCCGATCGGCCAGGTCCGCCGGGTCGCCTCGAACGATCCGCCGGGGGAGGTCGACGAGACGAAACGCAACGTCCTCAAACTGCTCGCCGTCGCCGGCCTCGTCGGGGCCGCCGGCGGGGGCCTGGTCGCCGGCTCGATCCAGTACGCCCAGCCCCCGGCGATCGGAATCTCCTCCTACCCGAAGGTCCAGCTCCTCGATCTCGACGGCTCCCCGCTCACGGTCACGAAGGTCGAGTCCGAGTACAACGTGATGACCTCGGACGTGCTCCTCTTCAACTACCCGCTCCTGAACGAGCCGAACTTCCTGATCAACCTCGCCCCGGCGAGCTCGGGCGGCGCGGGGGCGACGAACGTCAAGAACGGGATCGGGCACCAGAACTCGATCGTCGCGTTCAGCGCGATCTGCCAGCACCTGGGCTGCCCCGCCCCTGCGATCAACTTCTTTCCGCCCGGGACCTGCCCGAAGACCCCCGGTGGCCGTTCGTTCTACATCCATTGCACCTGCCATGGGTCGACGTACGATCCCGCGAACGGAGCGGCGAACCTTACCGGGCCTGCGGTCCTCCCGCTCCCCCAAGTCATCCTCCAGTGGGATCCGGCCGACGACACGATCTCGGCGATCAGCGAGGTGGGCCCGCCCGTGAATGGCCACCTGTCGACGCTGCAGGGCGACTATGCGGTCGGCAGCCAGTCCGCTCTCTCGAAGCAGTCCCCCGTGCACGACTGCAGCACCTTCCCATCGTAGGCGGTCGTCATGGGGTTCGAGCGCTGGTTCAACCGCACCCTCAACCGGGTCTGGGGGTTCGTCGAAGACCGGACCGGGATGCCCAAGTGGGCGCTTCGGCCCCAGCCGGCGTTCACCTTCCAGCCGTCGTATTGGACCGGCGGGTTCGTGGCGACGGCCTTCCTCTATCAGGTCGTCTCCGGCCTCCTCCTCCTGCTCTACTACCAGCCGAGCGTCAACCCGACCTACCTCGCCTGTGGCCAGGCCGCCGGGACCCTCTCGAGCGCGCCGGCGGCGTGGTGCTCTACGTCGTACATCGTGAACTCGGTCCCGATGGGCTCGCTCCTGCTCTCGAGCCACCTTTACGGCGCGTACGCGATGATCTTCCTCGCGTTCGTCCATTTCTTCCGGGGCTACTATCTCGGCGTTTACAAAGTCCCCCGCGAGTTCAGCTGGATGGTCGGGTCGCTCCTTCTGCTGACAACCCTGGGAATGGGGTTCACCGGTTACCTCCTCCCGTACACCCAGATCTCGCTCAACGCGACCAACGTCGGGCTCGTCCTTGCCCTCCGACTCCCGTACGCCGGCCCGCTGCTCGGTCCACTGATCCTCTCCGACGGGACCGGGCAGGGGTTACTGTCGAGGATGTTCGCCGCCCACGTGCTCCTCTTGCCGCTAGCCCTCGGGGCGCTCCTCTACGCCCACATCGCCCTCTTCGAGTCCCACGGGATCGCGCCGCCGGCAACCTCCGATCCACTCCAGCGCCGTCGGTTCACGGCGACCGAGGACAAGAAGCACGTGCCGTTCATGCCCCACATCTTCTTCTACATCACCAAGTGGGCCCTCCTCTACATCGGGCTCCTGCTCGGGATCGCGGCGCTCTGGCCGTGGCAGCTCCCGAGCTATGCCGGGAACCTCGCGGCGGCCGCGGTCGTCACGGAGCCAGATTGGTACTTCCTCTGGTTGTTCAAGCTGGTCGACTTCTACGGGGTCACCCCGGTGCTTGCGGTCGGAATCTCGACGGCGATCATCCTGTTCATCCTCTTCTTACCGTTCCTCGATCGCTCCCCCCGGACCCACCCGCGGGATCGGCCGTTCTTCGTCTGGATCGGGAACTCGCTGATCGCCTTCTTCGCCACGATGACCGTTTGGGGCGGCCTGACCCCCGGGATCCAGATCCTCCCGATGACGGTCGCCGAGGTGCTCGGCCCCCCGGTCCTGGTGAACGCCGCCATCGTGTGGCTCTTCTACCGGCGCTACCAGGCGAATTACCGGACCCGTCTCTTGACCGCCGGGAGCGCGGCCCGCCTCCCCGGGGTCTATCCGGCCCCATCGGGGCTCGCGCGGCCCTCGGCGAGCCCGCGCGCGGAGGCGAGCGCCCGTGACTAGCGTTGAACCCGCGCCGGCCTATCGGACCGGCTGTCTCTGGGGGGTCCTCACCCTCTTCCTGCTCATCGGCACCGTCGCCTCGGCGTTCGTCGTCTACGCCTTCCTCGGGATCCTCGACGGGAACCTCTTCCCCGACCTTCCGATCGCCGTCGTCGCGGGGTTCGTCGCCGTCGTTGCGCTCCTGATCCTCACCGGGATGCTCTACCGCGTCGATAGGATCCGCGGGGTCCCCCACCGGGAGGTGCGCCTCTTTGAGTGAGACCGCGGCGCTCCCAGACTCGGGCCGGGCCCAAGCGGCGGTCCTGAGGCTCTACCAGACGATCGCGGTCCTCATGCTCCTCGTGATCGGCGCCCTCGCCCTCTACAGCTTCAAGCTCGGGCCGCTCGTCGGCCCCGGCGTCGAGGAGTCGTTCGGGATCGCCGTCGCGCTCATGTTCCTGTGCGCGGCGATGCTGATCCACCTCGTGGACCGGACCTACCGGGTCTGGCCGGAGGGCCGCCGCGTGCGCCCGCCGGTCCCGGCGATGGTCACTGACCGGTCGATCGCCTTCGGGCTCAAGCTCCTCCTCGTCGTCCTCGTCGGGGCGTCGATCGCCTACGTGATCGCGACGCTGGTGAGCTAGGGAGGATCGAGGAGGCGATGACCGACCTGACGACCCCGATCGTGGAGATCCTCCTCGTCGTCGCCCTCGGCGCCTTCGGCCTCGGCCTCCTGAGCTACAAGGGCGAGTGGTTCGTGCGGACCGCGCGCAAGTGGCTCTTCACCACCGACCACCAGAAGATCGGTCTCATGTACATCACCATCGGGATCGTCTTCTTCTTCATCGGCGGGATCTACGCGATCCTCATCCGCACCGACCTCGGGGTGATCCAGGGGCTCGGGATGGATCCCCAGACGACGCTCGGGATCACCCCGGACGTCTACTCGACGCTGTTCACGATGCACGGGACGCTGATGATCTTCATGTTCATCATCCCGACCCTTGCCGGGTTCGGGAACTACCTCGTCCCGTCGATGATCGGGGCGCGGGAGATGGCGCTCCCGAGGATCAACGCGATCGCGTTCTGGATGCTCCCGATCGCGGGGGGCCTCCTCATCCTCTCGAACGCGAACGCGGGCTGGACGGGCTACGTCCCGCTCTCCCTCCAGGTCGACCCGGCGAACCCCTACGGGATCGACCTCTGGGTCCTCGGCCTGCACATCCTGAGCGCCTCGTCGATGCTCGGCGCGATCAACTTCATCGTCACGATCATCAAGCACCGGGCGCCGGGCGTCGAGTACTGGAACATGCCCCTCTTCGTCTGGTCGACGTTCATCAACTCGATCCTGCTCCTCTTCGCCCTCCCGTCGCTCTCGATCGCGATCACCTTCGTCCTTTCCGACCGGAACTTCGGGACCCACATCCTCGCCTCGGCGAACGGCACCCCCCTCGGCGGGGCCCTCCTCTACCAGAACATGTTCTGGTTCTTCGCTCACCCCGAGGTCTACATCATGGTCCTGCCGGCGTTCGGCCTCATCTCCACCGTCATCCCGAAGCTCGCCCGCAAGGACATCTTCGGATACGGGGCGATGGTGATCGCCCTGTGCGTCTTCGCGGTGCTCTCCTTCGCCGTCTGGGAGCACCACATGTTCACGACCGGGATCTCGACGAACGTCCGGTTCGTCTTCATGCTCTCCACGATGGCGATCGCGGTCCCGTCGGCGGTGAAGACGTTCAACTGGATCGCCACCCTGTGGGGCGGGAAGATCTGGATGGCCGTCCCGATGTGGTTCTCGATCGCGTTCATCACCGGCTTCGTCATCGGAGGCCTCTCCGGGCTCCTGCTCGCCTCGATCCCGGTCGACTATCTCTACCACGCGACGTACTTCGTCGTCGCCCACTTCCACTACGTCGTCCTCGCCGGGACGATGATGGCGATCTTCGCGGGGATCTACTTCTACTACCCGGTCTGGACCGGGCGCTGGTACAGCCAGCCGCTCGCCCACATCCACTTCGTCCTCTCCTACGTCGGGGTCAACCTCCTCCTCTTCCCGATGTTCATCCTCGGGGCCGAGGGGATGCCCCGCCGGGTCTACACCTACCTGTGGACCGGGAACTTCCAGGCCCTGAACTTCCTCTCGACCCTGGGCGCTTTCATCCTCGGGATCGGCCAGCTCTTCTTCGCCTTCAACATGGTCTACTCCTACTACGCGGGCCGGGTCGTCACGACCCCCGACCCGTGGGGCGAACCGACCCCCTCGGACAGCCTGGGCCCGATCGCCCGCCCCACCCCCCTGCCTGTCGGCACCCCGTCGATCACGGCGACGGGGGAGGGGTCGGCCTAAAGAGGCCGCTCGGCAGGCGCTCCCCATGAACGGCCACCGATGGTTCCGGGGCTTCACTTTCCTCGCCTTCGGGATGACCTACGTCACGATGCTGCTCGGGGGGAACGTGATCGCGAGCGGCTCCGGCCTCGCCTGCCCGGACTGGCCGACGTGCAACGGCGCGCTCTTCGCGGGGTTCGCCGGCGCTGCCGGCATCGAGTGGACCCACCGGATCGCCGCCCTCGGTCTCGGCCTCATCGTCCTCGCGCTCGCCCTCCTCGGCGTCGCGTTCGAATCGCGCCGCCCGGTCCTGCGCCTGCTCTCCCTGGTCTCCCTCGCCCTCGTCGTCCTCCTCGCGCTCATCGGCGGCCTCGTCATCGAGAGCCAGCTCGCGATCGCGACGGTCCTCCTCCACTTCGGGCTCGCCACGGTGCTCTTCGGCGTCCTCCTCGTCCTCATGGTCCTCGCGAACCTCCGGGAGGTCCCCCGCCGGTGGATCGACTTCGCCTGGCGGGCCTCCGACGTCCGCGCCCCGGCTGGGGCCCTGCCCGACGCTGCCCCCGCCGGTCGCCCCGCGCCGGGGATCACCGGCCCCGCCGCCGCGCCGGTGCGCCGCTAGGCTGACCGGGCGTCCCTCGTCATGGCGACCATCCCCCCGTCGCCCCCCGAGGGCCCCCTCCCCCGGTCGACTTGGCGCGATCTCCTGACCCTGACGAAACCCGGGATCACGGCGCTCATCGTGCTCGTCGCCGTCGGCGGGTACTTCGTGGCCGCCCCCGGCACGTTCGACCCGTTCCGGTTCGCGGTCCTGCTCGGGACCGGCGCGTCGGCCTCCGCCGGGGCGGCGGTCCTCAACCACTACCTCGACCGGGACCTCGACGCCCGGATGAAGCGGACCCGCCACCGCCCGCTCCCTGAGGCGCGGATCGACCCCAGCGGGTCGGCCGCAGCGTTCGGGCTCGGCCTTCTCGCGCTCGGCGTCGGCGGGGCGACGGTCCTCTTGAACCCGCTCACGGGCTTCTCGATCCTCCTCGGCGGCCTCACCTACGTCGTCGTCTACACCGTCTGGCTCAAGCGGCGCTCGAGCTGGAACATCGTCATCGGTGGCTTCGCGGGGAGCGCCCCCGCGCTCGCGGGGAGCGCCGCGGCGACCGGCACCTGGACCGACGGGGCGATCGCCCTCGCCCTGCTCGCCTTCCTGTGGACCCCTCCCCACTTCTGGAGCCTCGCCTTGCTCCTCCGGGAGGACTACGCCTCGGTCGGTCTCCCGATGCTCCCTCGGATGGACGATCCGGCGTATTCGGCCAAGATCGTGGTCGTCTCCGCGGGACTCCTGATCCCGGCGACGATCCTCCTCGTGGTGCTCGGCCCGATCACCTGGCCGATCGCGGTGGTCCTCATCGCGGTCGCCGTCGGGTTCCTCGGGGTGACGCTGCCGATGTGGCGATCAAGCGAGCGCGCGATCGCCCGTCGCGGGTTCATCTACTCCGGCCCGTACCTCCTCGTCGTCCTGGTCGCCCTTGCGGCGAACTGGGGTCTCCTGAGGGCCGGGGTCCCCGGCTTGTAACGCTGGGGTGCCGGCGAGCTTATCCCCCGGGACCCGGTATAACTAGCGATGTCCCCGCAATCGCTTACTGAGCCGGTCGCCGACCCCCTCCGGATCGCCGAAGCCGCCCTCGCCCGTCTCGGGTTCAGCCGGATCCCGCCCGTGGTGCGGACGACGACCCCGACCCCGGAGTTCTGGGTCCGGGAGGCCGGCGTGCCCCGCCGCGCGTTCCCCGTCTTCGTCGAGGCCGGCGGGAGCGCCTCGGAGCCGCCCCGGCACGCCCGCTGGGTCCGGGGGTCCGGCGGCCCGCCGGAGACGCCGCCCCGCGCGATCGTCGTGGTCCCTTCGGATGCCGCGGCCCGGTCCGCCTGGGAGAGCGGCCGGAGCGCCCCGGACGGGCCGATCGAGTCCGAGCTCGCCATCCTGGTCGTCCCCCGATCGAAGGGCGCCGAAGCCGCCCACTGGCACCGCGGGATCCTGCCGCCCCGCACGCTCCTCCGCCTCGCCACGGGGGTCGCCGTCGGGCTGTTCCACCAGGCCCAGTCCGAGGAAGGCTCGGCCCAGGTCGACTTCGCTGAGATGCTCGAGATCCTGAAGAACCGCTTCCGGATCGACGTCGCGGGCTCGCTCGGAGTGAAGACCGACGAGGAGGCGCTCTACGTCCTCTACCACCTCGCGGTACGGGATTCCTACGCGCCCGGCGACCCGGGCTCCGAGCTCTTCAGCCTCGTGCTCCGGCCGTTCGGGCCGGGCCCCGGGTCCCCTGGTTTGCGGCCTGAGCGGCCGTACCGACCAAGAGGTTAAGAGCGCCGGAGCGAACGTCGGGTCGATGGCGGGCGCGACGTCCACCTTCCACAACCCCTACGCCGGGACCCCGGGGAGCTCGACCCCTCCGCCCGAGGTCACCCCGAAGGAGGGTTCGAGCGAGCTGTGGGCGTTCTTCTGGCTCGCGCTCGCGAACACCGCGATCATCGGGGCCGCGGGGCTCGCGGCGTGGCTCATCATCCACCACTGACCGCCAGGCCGCTTCGGTAACGGTTATCAATCCGACCCGGGTCCGCGGCCCCGACGGTGCACCTGGGGCCGTGGGGTAGCTTGGACCATCCTTCTTGCTTGGGGTGCAAGAGACTCCGATTCAAATTCGGACGGCCCCATTCCCGTCTCCCAACGAACTCGGGTCTTCTAGGAACCTAGGCCCGGGGGGACCGGGTCTTGGCGAACCTCGGCGGGTCGCCCGAGGCTCGACTTGGGGCGTCTCGACCGGAACGACCCGGCATTCCCCAAAGGCCGCTCGCCATCGAACGAACGAGACCCTACGGGGCCGACGCCGCCCGTGGCCGCGAGGCCCCGGTCGCCGTTCGGAGACCTCGAACCGCGCGGTCCGGCTCGAAGGCTCACCCGATGACGCCCGTCTCGTTGACCTTGACGATGGTCACGTGGCCGTTCACGTTCTCATGGACGGCGAGCAGGTCCTCGTCGCGCATCCACCACCGGCGGATGTTGGTGACCGGAGCCTCGCGGAAGGCGAGCCCCTTCGGCAGGCGGACGTAGGTATCCACCATCGCGCCCGTCACCGGGTTCTTGTGCTCCTCGGACTGGACCTCGCCGACGCCATCGACCTTGAACCAGCTCTTCGCCCCGTCGTAGTGGAAGTCGATCTTCGTCACCCGCATCGGGTAGGTCCGTTCCAAGGTCTTCGGGAAGATCTCGAAGACCCCGCCGCCGTGTTTCCCGCCGGTGATCTCCTCGACCGCCTTCTGCTGCGGGGCGGAGGCCTGGGGGTCCACGTAGACCCGGCCGACGCCGTGGCCCTCGTGGATCGCCTTCGGCCACCAGAGCGCCCAGGCGAAGGTCGTCCCATCGAGCTTCGTCGCGCCGAACTGTCCCTTCTTGATGTGGTAGGCCACGAGCGCCTCACAGTTCCCGGTGGTCGGATAGCCGTTGAAATTGCACGGGCATCCGTAGTCGCAATTGCAACTCTGGATGTACTCCGCCTCGATGTTCCACTTCTCGGCCATGGGGAGGTGGATTGGCCTTCAGATAATTAAGGGTGGGAGCAAGCGTCCGGTGATCCCCCCTTGCGTGGGAAAGATTAACCCCTGAGTGGTTCCGGGCCAGGTGGCAGCCGCGGCCTCGCGGAGCTCGCTCGCCCAGCTAACCCCCAGCGTCACGGTGATCGCGATCTTCGCGGTGGTGCTCGGGCTCGCGTGGATCGCCACGGTAGCGACCGCCACCAACCTCACCAACCTCCTGATGATCCAGTTGAGCGGGGCCGACCCGGTCGACCGCCTCACCTTCCTCGCGTTGGTCGGCGTGATGATGGGGGCGATGATGTTGCCCTCGGCCCTTCCGATGCTGAACGCCTACCGGGGGCTCGCCACGCTCGATTCGAATGCGCGTGAGGGGGCCGTGCGGACCGCCCTGTTCTCCGGGTCCTATCTCCTCCTCTGGCTCGCGTTCACGGGCGCGGCCCTGGTCGTCCTGCTCGCCCTGGGGCTCATGGGCGCCTTGTCGGGGGTGGGCCTGCTCATCCCGGGGCTTCTGCTCGTCGCCGCCGGCGCCTATCAGTTCACGTCATGGAAGTCCTACTGTCTTTCGAAGTGCCGCACTCCGGTCGGCTTCATCATGGAGCGCTGGCGCTCGGGCCGGAACGGGGCGGCCCGCATGGGGTTCGAGCATGGGATCTATTGCCTCGGGTGCTGCTGGGTCCTGATGCTCGTCGTCTTCGTCACGGGGGCGATGAGCCTCCTTTGGATGGCGGGGTTCTCCGCGCTCGTCCTCGCCGAGAAGATCTGGAGCCGCGGAGAACTGTTCGCTCGCCTCATCGGCGGCACCGCCCTGGTCGGGGGCGCCGCGGTCTCCGTGGCGGTCGCTCTCTCCCTGGGAGCACTGTAGAACGGGAATGGTCATCGGGACCGGCTCGAATTCGATCCCGGCCTGACCGAGGGGGTGCCGCGGCTCCACGGGATCCCGCCGGACCCGTTATGTTGAGGGACCGGCGTCCGGGAGCGTGCCCCGGCGGTTCGTCCTCGAGCGTCGGCGCGATCCGTATTATCGGAAGGCCCAGGAGGAGGGCCTCCGGTCGAGAGCCTCCTTCAAGCTCGCCCACCTCTCCGACCGCTACCCGATCTTCCACTCCGGGGACCGCGTCCTTGATCTCGGGGCCGCCCCCGGCGGCTGGTCCGTGATCGCCCGAGAGCTCCTGGGCCGGGAAGGGGAGGTGGTGGCCGTCGACCCCCGGACCATCGAGCCGATCGAGGGGGTCCGCGTGGTCCGAGGGTTGGTCGGCGACCCTCGACTCGTCAGTCGTCTGGGCCCCGACCCGTTCGATGTGGTGCTTTCGGACATGTCCCCGCGCATCAGCGGGGCGTACGCGACCGATCACGCCCGAAGCGTCGAGCTCGTGCGGAGTGCTTTCGCGCTGGCGGGGGGGGTGCTGCGGGATGGGGGTTCGTTCGTGGCCAAGGTCTTCGAGGGGGACCTCCTCGGCGCACTCGTCGACGAGCTCTCGCCCTCGTTCGACCGGTTCCACCGGACGAAACCGCCGGCCTCCCGCGAGCGATCGTCGGAGATCTACCTCATTGGCCTCGGGTTCCACCGGAGGAGCCGGGGCCCGGCGTGACCGGCGTGGACTGGCCGGCGCGGGCCGCGGAGATGACCCGCCGCTCGGGGGCCTCGGACCCGGAGGTTCGCCGGGCGCTCGCGGCCGTCCCGCGCGACCGTTTCGTCCCGGCGGAGTACGAGGCGCGGGCTTACGACGACGAGCCGCTCCCCCTCACCGAGGGCGAGTCGACGATCTCCGCGCCTCACATGGTGGCCATTCAGCTCGAGGCGGCCCGCCTCTCCGACGGGCTCTCGATCCTCGAGGTCGGGAGCGGGGGAGGCTACCTCGTCGCCCTCCTCACCGAGGTGATGCACCGGACCGGACGGGTCCTCGGGCTCGAGTTCGACCCCGACCTCGCGGCCCGTTCCCTCGAGACCCTTCGCTCGCTCGGGTACGGCGGGTCGGTGGAGATCCGGGCCACCGACGGCTGGGTCGGAGCCCCCGACCGCGCGCCGTTCGATCGGATCCTCGTCTCGTGTGCGGTCCCGGAGATCGCCCCGGCCTGGCGCGCCCAGCTCGCGCGCGGCGGCCGGATCGTTGCTCCCGTGGGGGATCCCTGGGGTCAGCGACTCCTCACGTTCTCCGATCGCACCGAGCCGATCGAGGTCGGTCCGGAGTGTAGGTTCGTGTCGGTCCGGCGCGCTCGGGACGGCATATATAGGGCCTAGCTTTAGCGCGGTCCCGCCGGATCTTTGAGGGTCGGTTTGTCGTGATTCGGTTCGGACCTGCGGGTATACCGCTTTCCTGCAAGGGTCGTACCCTGAGGGACGGCATTTCGGACATCCATCACCTCGGCCTCACTGCCATGGAGGTCCAGTTCATCAAGGTCAACCCGCTCAATCGCGTCATCCTCGATGAGGAGGTGGGCCAAGTGGCCCGCCAGCTCCCCCTGCAACTCGTGGTCGAGGCGGGCAGTTCGATCGGCAAGTCCGGGCCCTCCCGCGAAACGCTCGACGCCCCGCTCAAGCGCCGGGATTCCTTGACGACGCTCGCCTGGAGCCTCGCGAAGGACGCCCCCGACCTCGCGCAGACCCGAGCGCTCGCCCGGGCCCTCGACGTCGATCTCACGCTCCATGCCCCGTACTACGTCGACTTCTTCGGGAGCGAGGAGGCCCGAGACCGCTCCATCCGGCAGATCCAGTGGGCGAGCGTCCTCGCCGAGGGACTCGGGGCCCGGCTCACGGTTACCCACCTTGGTTTCTACGGCGGCGGGGACCGGGCGGATAGCGTCCAGGAGCTTACCGAGATCGCGCGCGAGCTCTCCGAGTGGTTGAAGCAGTTCAGCAAAGGGGCGGTCCGCCTCGCCGTCGAGCCGAGCGGCCATCCGGATGTCTTCGGCTCCCGGGAGGAGATCCTCGAGCTCGCGCACCAAGTGAAGGGGATCGTGCCGGTGCTCAATTTCCCGCACATCGCGGCCCGCGAACGGCTCGCCCTCGACAAGCCCGAGGTGCTCGCTCCGCTCGTCGAGGAGTTCGTGAAGGCGAGCGGCGGCGACCTCTACGCGAACTTCTCTGGCGCTGAATTCTACAGCCCCGGGGAGTTTCGACTGACCCCGATCAAGCGGGGGCACCTCAAGTTCGATCCGATCGCCGAGCTCCTCGCCGAGCGGGACTACGACGTCACCGTGATCTCGAGCTCGCCGCTCCTCGAGCACGACGCGATGTACATGAAACTCCTCTACGAGCGCGCCCTCACCCGCCGGTGGACGAAGCGGCATCCGCCGACCCCGCCGCCGGCGCCGAAGCCCGCGCCGAAGGCGACGAAGCCCGCCCCCAAGGGCCGCAAGCCCCCGCCGGCCGCGAAGAAGTCCGGGAGGGACCGTGGCCACCGAAGCCATCACTAGCGCGAAGACCTTCGACCGCGCCCAGCAGTACATCGGCGAGCGGGTCTCGGACAGCCTGAAGAGCGTCTCGCCGGATCTCATCGAGCGGACGATCGAGGTGCTCCGGGTGGCGCCGTCGACGTTCGTCTACGGAGCGGGCCGCAGCGGCATCATTGGCCGGGCCTTCGCCATGCGACTCGTCCAGGCCGGGTTGCGCGCCTACGTGATCGGCGAAAGCGTGACGCCGATCGTCCGGCGCGGCGACGCCGTCTTCATCCTTTCCGGGCGCGGGGAGAGCTACTCCTCGATCCAGACGGCGAACATCGTGCGCCGCGAGGGCGCCGAGCTCGTGGTGATCACGGCCCGACCGACGTCCAAGCTCGCGCATGCCGCGAGCGTCCTGATCGCGCTCGATTTCCCGGAGGACCCCGAGCGCCCGCGGCTCGCCCCGCTCGGCACGCTCTTCGAATCGGCGAGCCTTCGCCTCACCGACGCGCTCATCGCTGCGCTCCTCACCGTGCGCGGCGAGAGCGAGGATTCGATGCGTCGCCGCCACGCGATCATGGTCTCAGCCGGGCCACGACGCGGGCCGGGCCTAACCTTTAAGTCGCACGTTCGTTCCCCCGCCTTCGTGCCCCCGCGCGCGGAAGCCTCGCCGACCCTGATCCCCGTTCCCACGCGCTTCTTCGTCACCAGCGGCAAGGGGATCAACAAGACGAGCGAGCTCAACGCCTTCGACCTCGCGCTTTTGCAGGCCGGCATCGGCGAGCAGAACCTGGTCTCGGTCTCTTCGGTCCTGCCGAACGGGATCCGCCAGATCGACCGGGTCCCGATCCCGCGCGGCGCGATCACCCACTGCGTCCTCGCCCGCCACGGCGGCGGCGAAGGCGAGGTCGTGAGCGCCGGGATCGCCTACGGCTTCCGGACGGACGATAAGGGCGGCTACGTGGCCGAGGGCCACCTCCATGGGACCCAGAAGTCGCTCAAGGTGTTCCTCAAGTGGCGCATGGAGGAGATCGCCCACTTCCGCGGCGTCGAGCTCAAGCGGATCCACTACCGGACGGAGGAGCTCGTGATCCCGATGGACCACTACGGCGTTTGCATCTCGGCGTGCGTCTTCCTGCCATAACGGCGAGACCGCTACAGCAGTTTTCGGAACAGCAGCTTATCCTCGAGGCTCCCCTCGATGGTGAGCTTCCGGGTCACGAGGGCCTTCATCGGGCCGATCTCCTTTGCGATCAGGCCGTCGAACGTCGCCCGGTCCGTGGTGATCGTGACATCGGCATGCGCCTCCACACCTGGGCGAAGGTTGGTGAGGTGGCTTTCCCGAAGGTCGATCGTGTAGCTCGTCCCGTCGATAAGGCGGAGGGCGATCGATCGGGAGAGCCCGGCGAGCTCCTCCCGGACCGCCGGCGTTCGATCCGCCCGTCGATTGAACCGCTCGACCAGGGACCGGAGCGACTCTTCGATCATGGCGCGAACCGCTCGAGGGCGACGACTTTCAATTCTTGCTTAAGTCTTCCCGTCGTGGCCCACGACGCGCGCAACCACGCCGGGGCCGGGCCGCCTCGTGCGAGGATCGCCCGTACGAATTCGACGGTGCGATGGTCCGAGGGATACCCGCTCCCGACCCCGGGCCCGATCGAGCGGGCGAGACGGGCGATCGCCCGGTCTCGGCGCACCTTAGCGATGATCGAGGCGGCTCCCACGACCGGCAGGTCGCGGTCGGCGTGGTGGCTCGCCCGGATGGGAACCGTCGCTCCCGCCAGCCGACGGACCCGTTCGCCGAAGCGGGCCGCATTCGGATCGCAGGCGTCCACGAAGACCTCCGAGGGCCGGGCGCGACGGACGAGCTGGGCGAAGGCGCGGGCTTCGAGCTCATTGAGCCGGCCGCGGGCCGTGTACCGGTCCACGAGCGCCGGCGAGAGCGCGACCGAATACGACCGGCCCGCGACGCGCAACCGCTCGTAGACCTCCGTGCGACGCCCGGGTGAGATCGTCTTGGAATCGCACGCGCCGAGCCCGGGGAGCCCCGAGAGGTCCGTCCGGCCGCAGAGGAACCCCCCGACCACGAGCGGCCCCACGAGGCTCCCCCGGCCGGCTTCGTCGATCCCGAGGACGGTCCCGGTCGAACCATCGGTCGGGCGGTCGGCGTCCGCGAACAGGGTCCCCTCTTCCGGGACCGAGAGGTAGGGAGACTTAACTCGACGCCGCCGCCCTCGCCTGGGCGGCCGCTCCCCCCGACGGCCCGTCTCGTCGGAGACAGTTCGGGAAACCTCAAATAGCGAGCCTTTTTCCGAACGCTCCCGAGTCATTGATTCATGGGAATCTGGCAAGCACGCTCCCGGCGAAAGCGGACCGGCGGCCGCCTGAGGCCGATCCGCAAGAAGCGCCGGTTCGAGATCGGTCGCGAGCTCCAGCAGGCGACGATCGGACCCGGGACCGTGAAGACCTACCGCGTCCGCGGCGGGAACCGCAAGCTCCGCATCCTCACCGTCGCGACCGCGAATGTCTACGATCCGGCGACGAAGAAGAGCCGGGTCGCGAAAATCCTCACCGTGCGCGAGAACGCTTCGAATCCGAACTACGTCCAGCGCAATATCATCACCAAGGGCGCCATCCTCTCCACCGACCTCGGCCTCGTCCGGGTCCTTTCCCGGCCGGGCCAGGACGGCGTCATCAACGCGGTCCGCATCCCGGACCGAGAGTCCACGGCGTAGTCCGCCCGGGGCACGCCGCATGGCGGACCACTTCTACGTCTATCCGGCGTACCTGACCGACGACGCTTCGCGCTCGCTCGGCCGGCGCGTTCCCCGGACGCTCTCGACGGGACCGGTGACGCTCGATGAGATCGTGGCCGCCGCCCGGACCCTGGGGTTCACCGTCGAACCGGAGCCCGAGAAGAACTACCCGAGACGACCGTTTCGCTACGAGGGGCGGGTCAAGGTGACGAAGCGGGCCGGTACGACCAAGGCCGGTTTCCTCGGGGCGCTCGCCGCCGAGCTCCAGAAGACCCATCCGGTCCACCGGAAGAGCTGAATGGAAGACCCCGGCACGATCTACTTCACCGGAACGGCCGGGGCCGGAAAGACGAGCCTCGTCACCGCCTTCCGCTCCTGGCTCACGACCGCCGGATACTCGGCCTCGGTCGTCAACCTCGACCCGGGCAGCGAATCGCCGAGCCTCGAGCCGGACGTCGACATCCGGGAGTGGGTGAAGCTCGCCGATGTGATGGAGGAGTACCGATCTCGGCCCGAACGGGGCGCAGATCGCCGCGGCTGACCTCGTCGCCCTCAAGATCTTCGACGTCAAGCAGGCGCTCTCGGAGATCAACTCGGACTACGTCCTCGTCGATACGCCGGGCCAGATCGAGCTCTTCGCCTTCCGGGAATCCTCCCGGGCGATCCTCGAGGCGCTGAGCGGGGACCGGTCGATGGTCGCCTTCCTCTTCGACCCCGCGCTCGCGAAGAACCCGAGCGGGTTCGTCTCGCTCCTGATGCTCTCGGCGACCGTGGAGTTCCGCTTCCGCCTCCCGACGTTCAACCTGCTCACCAAAGCCGACCTCCTCACGCCGACCCAGCTCGAGGAGGTGCTCCGGTGGGGCGACGACCCGGAGGCCCTGATCGAGGCCGTCGAGCGGGACCGCCCGACCCCCGATGTCCAGCTTTCCTCGGGGGTCTTCCGGGCGATCGAGGCGATGGGCCCGCTGATGACGCTCCTCCCGACCTCGAGCCGGGACCTCTCGGGGCTCGAGCCGCTCTACCGGCACATCCAGCAGCTCTTCCAGGGTGGGGAGGACCTCGAGGTCTCCCACGCGCCGCCCGAGGACGGGTAGCGCGCCCGTTCACTCGGTGAAGAAGAGCCCCATTCCGGCGGAAGCGGATTCGTCCTCTTCGCGGAAACGGGCTTCGAGCGCGGCGGACTCGACCGGGAGGAGGCGCTTCCCGAGCGGACCCAGGAGGGTCTCCGCCCGCGCGATCGCCTCGGCGCTCCCCTCGATCATCACGTAGAGCTCGCCGGACGGACCTCCGAGCGCGGCCGCGTCCCGGATCTTCCGGCTCTGCCGCGCGACCACGTCGTCATTCAGGGCCTGGTCGAGCTCCGTCCGCTTGGCGGCCGGGACGAGGAAGATGGTCGTGGCCATGACGGTCCGGACCCGGGGCGCCTATTACCGTTTGCCGCGGGCCGTCGATTCGCCGAGGGCGGTGGCCCGTGGGGATATCCCCGCGGCGGGGCTCGAGGCCAAGAACCCCCGGGAACCTTCCCTCCGGGTGTACGCGAGCACGACCCAGTCCCCGATCCTCCTGATCGGATCGGCGCACGTCGTGGACCTCGACGCGCCCCTGCGCGCGACGCTCCGGGACCGGGTGCTCGACGCGATCGCGATCGAGCTCGACGACGAACGGGCCCGGACGGTCCTCTCTGACGACGTGGTCCCGGCCGCGGGGCGGAGCGAGATGCCGCTCTTCGTTCGGTTGTGGGGGCAGCTCCAGCGCCGCCTCGGCGAGGAGCTCGGAGGGGGGCCGGCGGGTGGGGAGATGCGGACCGCGGCCCGCGTCTCGAAGGAGCGGAACCTCCCGCTCTTCCTCATCGACGACCCGATCCGCCAGACGCTCGCCCGCCTGATCCGCTCGATGAGCTTTCGGGAGCGGGTCTTCCTTCTGTTCGGAGGGATCCTCGGGCTCGTCATCCCGGCCCGGATCGTCGAACGCCAGATCGACCAGTACAATGAAGCCCCCGGCGAGTACGTGGACGAGATCCGCCGCGCCTACCCGGGGGTGGCTCGCGTGCTGATCGACGAGCGGAACGAGCACATGGCCGACCGACTTCGGGAGATCCGGGCGCGGGGCTACGGCCGGGTCGCGGCGGTCGTGGGGGACGCCCACGTCGGCGGCCTCGCCGAGGCTTTGCGGCGGCGTGGAATTCCGGTCGAGACGGTTTCCCTCGGCGCCCTGAGGCCCCCGGCCACGGCGGGGGCTTAGGCGACCGGTCGACGTGGAGCGGAGACCCGCCTCAGAGGACGGTCGGGCGGCGTTTCTCGAGGTCGGAGACCGAGCCGATCAGCTGCTCGGCGATCCCCGCAGTCTCCGGACTCGAGAAGCTGTCGAGCTTCCCCTGGTCCGCGAGCGTCGAGACCGCCGGGATGACCGGCAAGCGACCGAGCAGCGGGACCCCGTACTCGCTCGCGATCGTGGCGACCTTGCTCTCGCCGAACATTTCGATGCGCTCCCCGCAATGGGGGCAGGTGAGGTAGCCCATGTTCTCGATGAGGCCAATGAGGGGGACGTGGAGGTCCCGGGCCATGTTCATCGCCTTCTTCACGATCAGGGCCGCGAGGTCCTGCGGCGTGAGGACGAAGACCATCCCGTCGAGTGGGATCGTCTGGAAGACGGTGAGGGGCACGTCGCTCGTTCCGGGCGGCATGTCGATGAGCAGGTAGTCGAGCTTCCCCCAGTTGACGCCGGAGAAGAACTGCATGATGAGGCGGGTGACGAGCGGGCCCCGCCAGATCACGGGGGTCTTCTCGTCCTCGACGAGGAACTGGGAGGAGACCACCGGGATCCCGCCGGATGAGACCGCCGGCTCGATCCCTTCGCCCCGGTCGACGAGCGGACCGGTCATCCCCAGGAGCTTCGGGATCGAGGGCCCGGTGATGTCGGCATCGAGGATTCCCACGTGGAGCCCCCGACGCTGAAGTTCTATCGCGAGGAGTGCCGTTGCGGAGGATTTCCCGACGCCACCCTTGCCCGAGCCGACCGCGAGGACGTGAGCGATCGGGCCCTTGTCCATCTTCTGCATCACGCTCCCGGGAGCCCCCCCCGGCGCTGTGGCCCGCCGGGCGGGGAGCTCGGAGTCTGGGGCGGATGAGTGTGCTCCTCGGCCATCCGACTCCGACGGGGACCTTCGTATATAACCGAAGGCCGTCCCGCGACCCGAGGACGCTGTGACCGTCGGTCGGGACCCTTCGCTGCACGAGCAGTTCCTGCCGGATTCGATCGCGGTCGTGGGGGCCTCGAACCGTCCGGACACCGTCGGGAACTCGCTCTTCCGCAATCTCCTCACGTCGGGCTACCGGGGAGTGGTGTACCCGGTCAACCCGTCGTGGAAGAGCGTCTGCGGGGTGCGCTGCTACGCCCGGGTGGGCGACCTCCCGGAGGCGCCCGACCTCGCGGTGATCATCATCCCGGCCCCGCTCGTCGCCGGGGCGGTGGAGTCGCTCGGGCGCCTCGGGACGAAGGGCCTCGTGGTGATCTCCTCCGGGTTCCGGGAGGTCGGGGGCGACGGGATCGCCCGCGAGGAGGAGCTGATCCGGATCGCCCGCCGGTACCGGATGTCGCTTATCGGTCCGAACTGCTTCGGGATCCTCAATACCCATCCGGACATCCAGCTCAACGCCACCTTTTCCGATAGCCTGCCCCGCGGGGGAACATCGCGTTCGTCTCCCAGAGCGGCGCGTTGTGCGCCGGGATCCTCCGCTACGGGATCGCCGAGCGGATCGGCTTCTCCCGGTTCCTCTCCGTCGGGAATCGGGCCGGGGTCGATGAGAACGACCTCCTACGAGCTCTCGGCGAGGACGACGCGACCCGAGTGGTCCTCCTCTATATCGAGAGCCTCGCCGATGGCCGGCGCTTTCTCGAGACCGCGCGGGAGGTGACGGAGAAGAAGCCGGTCCTCGTCATCAAGAGCGGGCGAACCCCGGCGGGGGAGCGTGCCGCGCGCAGCCACACGGGTGCGCTCGCCCAGTCCAGCCGCGACCACCTCTACGATGCCCTTTTCGAGCAGTCCGGGGTCCTGCGAATGGACTCGATCGGCGAGCTGTTCCGGTCGGCGAAGGTCTTCGCCTCCGGGAGCCATCTCACCGGCCTCCGTCTCGCGATCCTGACGAACTCGGGCGGCCCGGGCATCGTCGCCGCCGACGCTGCCGGACGCGCCGGCCTCGGGATCGCTCCCCTGCCTGCGGGCGTTACGAGCCGACTCGCCCGGGCGCTCTCCCCTTCGGCTTCGGTGACCAATCCGGTCGACATGACCGCGGACGCGCGGGCCCAGCAGTACCAGTTCGCCCTCCGGACGATCCTCGGGAGCCCGGAGGTCGACGGGGCCGTCGTGATCGCGACGCCGACCGGAACGCTCAACGTCGACGCGGCGGCCCGGGCGATGATCACCGCCCGGAAGAGCTCGAAGAAGCCCGTGGTCGCCTGCCTGTTCGGCCTCTCGGACGTCTCGAACGAGGTCGGCCGCCTCGAGAGCGCCGGGATCCCTTCGTTCACCTTCCCCGAGGAGGCGATCGCCTCCCTCGCCGGCCTCGCTCGCTACCACGAATGGCGGACCCGGCCGCGCACGAAGGTCCGCGAGTTCCAGGTCGACCGCGCCGCGGCCCTCAAGGTGATCGCCGCCGCCCGGAGGGCCGGCCACAACGTCCTCCCCGAGTACCAGTCCCGCGCGCTCCTCCAGGCCTACGGGATCCGCTTCCCCGCCGCTCGCCGGGCCCGACGCCGGGAGGAGGTGATCCGGGCCGCCGAAGAGGTCGGCTTCCCGGTCGTGATGAAGATCGTCTCTCCGGACATCTCCCACAAGACCGACGTCGGCGGCGTCGCCCTCGGGCTCGAGACGGCCGAGGCCGTCAGCGAGGCGTTCGACGCCATGCTCGCCTCGGTCGCTCGCCGGGCCCCGAACGCGCGCCTCCAGGGGGTCGAGATCGAGGCGATGGTCACCGGCGGCAAGGAGGTGATCGTCGGCGCCCAGCAGGACCCGGCGTTCGGCCCGATCCTCCTCTTCGGGATGGGGGGGATCTACGTCGAGGTCCTCCAGGACGTCACGTTCCGCCTCGCGCCGATCCGGACCCTCTCGGCCCGCCACATGGTCGCGTCGGTCCGGGCGGCGGCGCTCCTGAGGGGGGTACGCGGGGAGCCGCCGGGCGATCTCGAGGGACTCTACGAGGTCATCGAGCGGATCTCGCAACTCGCCGTCGAGCTCCCGCAGGTGGCGGAGCTCGATCTCAACCCGCTGATCGTGCGGCCCGCGCCGGGGGGCGTCGTCGCGGTCGACGCGCGCGTCGCACTCGGTCCGTCTTCCAGATCGGCACCTCGACCTTCAACCGCTCGATGAGGAAGCGCGCCGCGTCGAACGCGGCGCGGCGATGAGGCGCGGCCGCTCCGACGATCACGGAGATCACGCCGACCCGCAACCGCCCCAGGCGGTGATGCAGGACGATCCTCCGGGCGCCGAACCGCCTCGTGCCGTCGGCCGCGAGTTTCTCGAGCGCTCGCTGGGCCAGGCGATCGTCGGCCTCGTAGTCGAGAGCGAACACCTTCCCCGCTCGGCCCTTATCCGGCCGGACCCGCCCCACGAAGACGACCACGCCCCCGGACCCCGACTCCTCGAGCTCCCGGTACGCGCGGGCGACGTCGAGGGGTTGGGTGGTGAGCCGGATCGACACCGTTCAGCCTCCGCTGTAGGGTGGATGGATGGCGAGCTCATCGCCCGGGGCGAGCCGGACCGATCGGCCGCGGACGTATCGCCCGTTCTTCGCGAACCGGCAGGCCGGCAGGACGCGATCGATCCCCGGATACTCCGACGTGAGTCCGGTAAGAAGTTCGGCGAGGGTGGACCCGCCGGCAGGAACCGCTCGATCGAGTTCGGCTTCACCGACAGCTTCCCGTGCGGTGCCAAAGAGACGGACTAGGACCGACCCACGAGCCCGGCCCCCGGACCTTCCCGCCGGCCGTACGCCCCGCGCGGGACGTGCCCGATCCGACCCGACCGACCGCACTTCGCCGTCCGGGGGCTTCTACCCCTCTAGGTCCGAGTTCATGGAACGGGCGAGCTGTCTCCAGGTCGCCCGGTCCTCGTCCCGAACCTGGAGGGTCCGGGCCCTCAGCGTCGCGGGGGTGGGCCGCGACCTTGGGTACTCTACTTGGAACGCTTCGAATTCGAGGGAGGAGCGGGCCCGACCGCGGGGGACGATCCGGTACAGAGTACTGCGAATGGCGGGTAGGGCCGTTGAGGTGCGTGTTCGTCCAGGAGAAGTGTTTCGGATCGAGCTGGATGAGCTTCGTCTTCCGGATCGAACCGCCCGAGGGCCGGGGGGTGATGTCGGTCAGGAGGAGGGTCGACGCCGTCAATCGGGCCAGTTTCCGAACGCCGAGTTCCCCCTGCCGGGCGTGATCGTCGCTCCGGTAGTCGGTGCACCAGGCGAAGGCCCGGACGGCCGATCTCTGAAAGGGCTGGCGGAGGCCGAAGCGCAGGGTGATGGCGGCCATGAGCGACGAACGGACGTTCTGCCATAAGCGTTCGTGGGCGGAGTCTCCCGGATTCTCCCGAAGAGCGCGGATCCCATGACGGGACTCGGCGGGGAGCTCCGGTGCCGGTCGAGGGCCGCCGGACTCCCCCTTCGGAGAGGCCGATCCCCCCTCTTCGATCCGCGGCCGGCCCGGGGCGAGCCACCGGGCCGATCTAAGGGGGTCCCGGCCGGCGACCGAGTCCGTCGAGGATCCGGTCGTACTCTTCCCGGGAAATCTCGCCGCGGGCGTATCGCATGCGCACGACCTGGACGGGTCCGTTGAACCCGTCTTCGCCGTGCCGTGCGCCGTAGTATCCGCCCCGGCGACCCAGCCGGACCGACCAGAACGCGACCCGCACGACGAAGAAGAGGACGATGAGGATGAGCAGGAGGAAGAAGAACCCCCCGAAGAGCCCGTAGCGGTACGGTTCGGTCGAGGGCGAAAGCCCGAACCATCGGGGGACGAAGAACACTAGGCTTGACAAGGCGGCGATGGCGATCAGGACCGCGGCGACGATGATTGCGATGCGCCCGAGGGATGGGCCCCGGGACCAGGGGCCGTTCGGATCGTAGAGGTCAGGGGCGCTCACGGGTTCTCCCTCCCAGGAAGTCGGCCCCGGAAGATAAACGATCGTCCGAGGTCCAATGGTCGATCCTTACTCATCGCCCCTCCGGGGAGCGCGCGGAGAGGTAGAGGGCCCCGCGACGTTGGGACGATCCGGCCGATCCGAAGGCGCTCGCCCGGTCGAGTCCTTCAACGAACCCCCGCATCTTCCAGTAGGTGGCGAGGAACTCCTGACCGCGGGCCGTGATCTGGTACGCCCGCCGCCCGTCGAGTTCAGCGCTCTTCAGGAGGCCCAGATCGAGGAGGTGGCCGATCAGCACGCGCAGTCGATCGACCGGCATTCCGACCCCGTAGGAGACCCGGGTAATCCGCGCGGCCCCATGGTGGCGCTTCACGACCTCGAGGACGCTCGCGTAGAGCTCTGTGGACTCCCGGCGCCTCGCCGATGGGCTGAGGCGCTCACTCCCACGTTCCGCCATTTCCGAGCCGTATCCCCTACAGCGGGAACGGCGGAAGCTGGGAGACCTTTTGGGGGGGCTTCCGGACCACGACATCGCGCGCCACGTCGACCGCCTGGGTGAAGACGATCTCCCCCACCGTGGCCCCTCCCGAGACCCGCACCGAACCGGCGAAGATCCGGCCGGCCTCGGCCTTACGACCGACCTCCACTTCGTCCCCATAGACGTCCTCAGATCGGGAGCCGCGTTCGAGCACGATCCGACCCCCGATGAGGGGACCTACGGCCCGGGCGTTCCGGTGGAGCGTGATGAAGGCGGCTTTCGCCCCGGAGCGACTCGTCACGTAGCCGCCGACCTCGATCTGGTCGGAGGCGAGGAGACGTTCGGCTTGGAGGCTACCTCCGGCCTCGATCCGTTCGGTCCGGATGCCTCCGTTCGCCTGAACGCTCCCGCCGACTTCCAGGTTTTGCGAGAGCTCGAGCTGGCCCCCGATCCGGAGGCTTCCCCCCACCGCGATCGCCCGGCCAGAACCGTCCCCGCCGATCGAGGCGAGCCCGCCGACCGAGAGTCGATCGAACTTCAGGGCCTCGTCGGTGCTGAGGACGCCTCCGACGTTCACATCGCCGCCCGTGGAGGACTTCCGGAACTTGGCCACACCCCCAACCGAGAGCGAGCCGAAGGCGAGCGGCCCCGTCGACTCGAACTGCCCCCCGACCTCGATCCGGTCGCTGATCCGGCCCCCACCGACCCGGGCGAAACCCCCGACCTCGAGTCGCTCCGCCTGGACCTCCGCGAGCTCGGCGCTGCCTCCCGCCTCGATGCGGGTCGCCTCGATCGGGCCGGTGAGATGGATCTGGCCCCCGACCGAGACCTCCGTGGCTTTGACCAGGGAGGATCCGCTGAGCTGGCCGCCGACCTCGATCCGTTCCGTCATGGCCGGTCCCCCGAGCGTGAGCCGGCGGTCCACGTCGACCTTCCGGGCCTTGAGCGCTCCCCGGACCTCGAGCCCCCCTTCGCGGACGCGGAGGTCGCCCTCCACGGAAAGACCCCCGAGGAACTGAAGGTCCCCCTTGCGGCTCTCCAGCATCGCACAGGCGAAATCGCCCTCGACCACGGCGTCGCCTTGGAAGGACGCGGATCCCTGGATTCGGATCGATCCGTCCGCCTCCAGACGGGCCCCCGAGCCGACACTCAGGTCGCCCACCACAAGTCCAAGCCGGACCTTTCCCCCCTTCGGCACCTGGGTCGCCGTCATCGGGGGTCCTACCTTCCCCGGCCCTATACGACTACGTCACCTCCGGTGTTCATCGAAGGTGACTTCGAGCCTCAGACACGCAATGGAGGAGGTGTGGCCTCGTCCGGCCCGGGGTGGGCTCCAGTCCCTCCCGGAGCGCGGGTTCGTCGCCAAGCCATGCCCCCGTGACGGGCGAACTGCAGCTGCGGGGGCCGAGCGCGCGCTTCTAGGACGGAGGTAAAGTACAGCCTGCCTCCCACCGTCTTGCTGGCCGGGAGGGCCCCGTTGGAGGTCGGATCCGCCGTCCTGCTCTTCGTGATCATCGGGGCGGTGGTGATCCGGCAACTCTCGAGCCGCGGGCCCCCGGTCTGGCTGATCTTCCTCGGCGGTGGGCTGGCCTACGTCGCCCTTGACCTCCTTTCGGTCGCCGCGGCCGGGGACGCGGTCGCGTCCGAGTTCCCGCTGCTCACCTTCCTGTTCAGCCTCTTCGTGTTCAGTGTGGCCCTGGAGCGGTCCGGGGCGCTCGAGCATCTCGGGACATGGATCCTCGCGGCCGCCCGCCGTCCCTCGGACCTACCGTTCGTGCTCTTCGTCGGGTTCGGCGCCCTGTCGGCGATCCTCCTCAACGATGCGCTGGTGTTGCTCGGGGTCCCGCTCCTCTTCGCCCTCGCCCGCCGATTGGATCGGCCGGCCCACCCGCTCCTCCTCACGCTCGCCTTTTCGGTGACGGTCGGGAGCGTCCTCACGCCGCTGGGCAATCCACAGAACCTCCTCATCGCGCTCGCGAGCGGAATGAGCGCACCGATCGCGACCTTCCTTCGTTACCTCCTCCTCCCGACGATCCTGAACCTCCTCCTCGGGGGGTGGTACGTCCGGTGGCGCTACGGGAAAGGACTCGGCGCGCCGACTCCGGCGAGCCCTTCCACGGTTCCCCCAAGGCTCCTGCCGCCCGGCCCCTGGGGACCGCGGTTGGGGAGGTTTCCGGTCTTGTGGGTGTTCCCCGGCACGTTGATCATCCTCTTCACCACGGACATCACGGCCGCGCTCACCCAGGGGCCGTCGGTTCCCCTGTATGCGATCACGGCGGGCGGCGCGCTGCTCACCCTCGCACTCTCCGAGAGCCGGACCCGGCTCGTCCAGGAGCTCGACTGGTCGATCCTGCTCCTCTTCGTCGGGCTCTTCGTCGTGGTCGCGGGGGTCGTACAGGGAGGTGTAGTCGGTAGCCTCGAGTCGGTCGTGCCGATCCCACGCCCCGGAGCTCCCGGTCCGGCGATCGGCAGCACGATCCTGTCGTCGCTCGTCGGGTCCCAGCTGCTGGGGAACGTGCCATGGGTCACGCTCCAGATCCCCGTCCTCCACGGCCTCGGCTATTCGGCGAACACCCCGGCTATCTGGATCGCCCTCGCGGCGGGCAGCACGCTCGCGGGCAACGTGACCTTGCTCGGGGCCGCGAGCAATCTCATCGTGCCCCACCAGGCCGAGAAACTCGGAGTGCGGCTCGGGCTCCTCGAGTTCATGCGGGACGGACTCCCGATCGCGGCGTTCACCTCGTTGGTCCTGTTCGTTTGCCTCTCGCTGGGTCTCTAAGCGTCGCGTGGGCCGCTTCGGGCCGGGAGGATCGCTTGGCTATCGAGGGCCGAGTTCGATCGACATCTTCTCGAGGCGTAGCACCGTGTTCCAGTTCCGGCTCGTCCCGGAGGTCCCCAGGCTTCGCTCGAGGAGAGACGGGGTGAGCTTCGACCGTCCGATCCCATCGGGGTAGACGATGTAGGCGTGTCGGCCTCCGCCGACGAATCGCTCGGGCCCGCGGATCGCCTTTCGGAGCGTTTCCCAGTTCGACGCCGCGGGTGGCGCCTTCAACAACGCGAGGACGAGGTGGCTCGGGTCGGACTTGGCCTCCGAAGGGTATGGGTTCGCGGAGACGATCCCGCTCCACTCGGTAGCCGAGCGGACGAAAACCTCGGTGCTCACCCCGAGCCGACGCCCGATCTCCGTGGCCAGACGGCGCTCAAGGTCACCGGAGGCCGAACGGTCGTCGTGGAAGACGATGTTACCGGTCTGCAGGAGCGTCTGGGCACCCGGCCACCCATGCTCGATCAGCATCCGCTGGAGATCCGCCATGCGGACCGTCTTGCCGGAAACATTCACCGCTCGAAGGAGGGCGACGAAGATCGGCATGCCGCAGCCCCGGTGGGTAGCCGGGGCCTGAAAGAGCATTTCGGCGGTGGCCCAAGAGCTCGACCCACAACCCGGGCGTTCGAACGTGGCGACCCGTCAAAACCGGCGTATCAAATACCGGCCGACCGGATGTTCGTGACGAGGGGGGAGGTTCGAGGATGGAGTCGGCCCGACCGGGCCCAGCCAACGGGGAGACCGTCGGGCCCACTCCCGCGTCCGGGAGCTCGCCGGCCCCATCCGCGCCGCCCCGACGCAGCCTCGAACGCTGGCGAGACTTTCTCCGCACTCACCCCATCGTCTTCCTCGCGCTGCTCTCCCCCGGGATCCCCGAGTACCTCTCCGGATCGAGCCCCTTCGCGAACCTCGTCCTCAATCCGGCCTGGTTCGGGCTCGGCCTCGCGTTCAACCTCGGACTGTACCTCCCCGGGGTCCTCCTGATCCGGGAAGCGGCGATCCGATGGAACAAAGGGTGGGCCACCGTCCTCACGCTCGGAGCGGCCTACGCGATCGTTGAGGAAGGGATCGCGCTCAGCACCATGTTCGACCCCCTTTCGAGCGCCGCGGGACCGGCCGGGGCGTACGGGCATTCGTTCGGGGTCAACTGGGTGTGGGTGCCCGAGATCATGCTCGTCCACATGATCTACAGCATTGCGCTGCCGATCCTGCTCTTCGGGTACGTCTTCCCAGCGCTCCGGCAACGGGCCCTGCTCGAGCGCCGCGGGATCGGGATCGCCTTCGCCGTCCTGATACTCGATGTCGCCGCCCTTGTCGTGTTCGTGCACGCGGCCCTCCACTTCTGGATGGGGGACGCGGTCCTCGCCGGGGCGCTCGGTGCCGTCCTCGGGCTCGTCCTTCTCGCCTACGCGTGGCCAGGCGAACTCCTCCGCGCAGCTCCCGGCGCCACGCGGAGAGCGGCGTGGGCGTTCGGGATCGTCGGTGCGGTGTTTTACGTGGGGTTGCTGCTGCTCGTCAGCATCCTCGAGAACTACCATGTCTCCGTCGTGATCGTCACCTTCTCGGTGCCCGTCTACGCGGCAGCGTTCCTGGTTTGGATCGAGCGGAACCTCGGGAGGCCTCATTCCGACCGGGCGCTCTTCGCCCTCGCCCTCGGGCTTCTCGTCCCGATCTTGGCGATCGGGATCATCACGCAGGTGGAGCTCCCGATCGTTCTGGTCGCCGATGCCCTCGTGATCCTGTTCTTCCGCTACCTCTGGCGCCGTTATCCGGGTCCCGAACCGCCGCCGGTGATCCCGACGGTCGCCGGGGCGTAACGAGTCGTCCCCTAGCGTCGTCGGGCGGCCGAGGTTGGTGAGGGTCGACCGAAGCCCCGGGCCTTCGGAGGGGGCGTCGCGAGCCGGTGGATCGCCTCATTGGCGACTCGGATCGCCGGCACCGGGTCTTCCGGGATCGGGCTCCCATCGGGGGTGTCGCCGTACACGGTACAGACGGCGCCCGCCTGCAGCCCGAAGACCGAGGCCATGGTGAACAAGGTGGCGCACTCCATCTCGATGTTCACGATCCGCCACCGGCGAAAGAGCACCTCCGGCGGCTCGCCCGGCTTCCAGTTCTGGACCTCTCCGAAACCGGCCCGGCCCTGCTCGGGGTAGAACGTCCCGACCGTCGCCGTGATACCCGTGTGGAAGCGGACCCCGAGCGCCCGGGCCGCCTCGACCAGGGCGCGGAACGCCTCCGGATCGGCGACCGCCGGGTAACCGAGCGGGGCGTACCGATTCGCTCGTGCCCTCGAACCGGGCCGCCGCGAGGCTGATGACGAGGTCCCCAGGCCGAACGGCCGGGTCGATCGCCCCACAGCTCCCGACCCGAATGATCGACCGGACGCCGATCTGGGCGAGCTCGTCGACGACGATCGACATCGATGGGCCCCCGATCCCGGCGCTGACCGTCCCGAGCTCCACCCCGCGGTACGATCCCCGGTAGCTGCGGAACTCCCGTCGCTCGCTCAATGGGACCCGCTCGTCCCAAGAGGCCGCGATCTTCTCCGCCCGGTCGGGGTCGCCGGGCACGAGAACCCTCGGAGGCATCTCGCCCGGGCGTAGGCCGAGATGGTAGACGGGGGTGGGCTTGGCATCCTGGGGGGACCGAGATCGCTTCACGGAAGTCCGGACCCGCGAAACCGTTCCTCCCCATGAGGGTGACCGGAGGGGTGGCGAGAGAGCCCGGGGCCGTGAGGATCCGGGAGTCTTCCCGCTGGATGGGGCCGGTGACCCGGGGCCGCCGGCGTCGACTCGACCCGCTTCAGCGGGAGGGACACCTCTCCGATAGCGAACGGAAGAAACGGGCGGGGAGATCCGGATCGCCCCCCAGGCCGAGGAACGGCTCGATGAGCTCGAGCTCCATGATCCTCGGATCCCCCCGACCGTCGTTGGCGAGATCGACCCGAGCATAGAGCGGTCGCGGCGTGACCGAAGCGACCGCTCGGGCCGCGACAGACTGTTCGGCGACGTCCGGGGTGATCGGCGGCGTGCCCGCTTCTTTCCGGAGGTCCTTCGGCAGGGCGGGTCCCTTCCGGAAGGCATGGGAGTAGCGGCCGTCAAAGTAGACGAGCGACCGTTCTCCGGGATCCAGGACGGAAGGCAGGAACGGCTGGACCAGCCACTCCCGTTGGGTCAGCAGCTCCCGGTAGGTGGGTTCGAAATCGGGGATCTCGGATCGCGAAAGGAGCCGTAGGTCCTCAGCGTTCGCCGAAACCGCGGGCTTGATCACGATCTTGGACCAACCCATTCGCTCCGCGAGCTGCCCCAGGTCCTCTGCGGCCCGGCCGAGTTCGGTAGGGACGACCGGGAGCCGGCGCCTCCCTAGGTCGAGCAGGTAGGACTTGTGGCTGTTCCATCGGATCGTCTCGAGGTCATTGAAGAGGAGCGTAACGGCCGCGCAGGCCCGGGCCCATTCGAGGAACTCGACGCGGCGGCGGTGGTAATCCCACGTGGAGCGGACGACGACCGCGTCGAACGACGACCAATCGACAGAGCGGTCGTCCCAAACCGCCGGAACCCCGCTCCAGCCGGCTTCCCGCCCCGCCAGGATCAACCCGCGGTCATCCTCGAAGAGCTCGGGGAAGGCCGTGGATGTGGCAAAAGCGACCCGGCGGCTCATGAGAATCCTCCCGCTCGGCGGAGGACCCCGAGCGTAGCCCGAGCCGTTCCGGTTCGTGGAGGGGACGCCGACCGCAATATCTCACGCATCTATCCGGAGGGGGTTCATGAACCCGACCCACCCCAATGGCACTCGTGGAAGCCTCGAAGGACGGTCCGACGGCGAACCCGGGACCGACTTGGCCATCTCCGAGCGCCCGCGGCCTAGCACCATGATCGAAACCAGGGAGGCGCCGAAGAACCCCACCAGCCGATCCGCCCCCACCCGGGATCAAGGTCACAAGTCAGTCTGCCCGCTCTGCGGCCGTTCCCACGAGGGGCCGAGGATGCGCCGCGTCGCCATCCTCGCCCCGGATCAGCTCTCGGATGACCCGAGGAGCTCGGCCCGGAGCGGAGGGCAGCTGTTCCCGCTCGAGTGGACCTTTCCGTCGACCCGCCCGCCGGAATCGCTGGCGCACTCCTCCGCTTGGTCATCGGACGTGGCGGATCATGTCGGGGCCCGCGGTCGGGGGTCCTCCGGTTCGCCGGTCCCGCCGGTCCCCACCCCCGCCGGTGGGCGCCCCCCGACTAGGGAGGAGGTCCGGTAGGCCCTATCTCGGTCGCGCTCGATCGCGGTCGGCTCCAGGCCGCCGCGAGCGCGTTGATCTCGCGGGTCCCGAGGATCACCTTCGGCGCGCCATGACGGGCCGCCTCGATCATCGCACGGCCCATCTTCTCCGTCGTGGTGATCGAGCCGGGCGATACGGCCCCGACCAACAGGACGAACGGGGAGAGGAGCGCGTACGCGATCCGGTACCCCCGGGTCTTCGAGCGGATGCCGTGCAGCGGCCGGATCACCCCGGGCCGGAACATGAACGCGGCCCGGAACGGCAGGCGCAGCAGGGCGTTCTCGGTCTGGCCCTTGACGCGGGCCCACGTCGAACGGCCCCGCTCCGTGCTGTCGGTGCCCGCCCCGGAGACGTAGATGAACGTCATTCCGGGGTCGAGCTCAGCGAGAGTCTGGGCCACGGAGAGCGTGAGATCGTAAGTGAGGCGTCGGTACTCCACTTCGGCCTTTCCGGCCGAGGAGACCCCGAGGCAGAAGAAGCACGCGTCGTAGCCCCGATGCTGGCCGACAGCATCTCGAAGGTCTGTCGGGTCCTTCCGAAGGAGTTCCATGAGCTTCGGGGCGGTGGCGCCGGCCGGACTCCGACCCACCGAGAGGACCGACTCGATCCGCGGGTCCGCGAGGCACTCCCTCAACACGCCCTGGCCCACCATCCCGCTGGCCCCGAAGATGATCACCCGCATGGTTTCCGCCACGGAACAAGCTCTACGACCCCCGAGGGGTACGGCGCGGGCACATAGGGGCAACGTTCGATCCCGTCGGGCGGATTCTGACCGAGCTCGGCGGTCCCGGCCCGACCGCGCACGCCACGTGGACCCCCTCGGGATTCCCCTTCGACGATCGGAGCGCCCGGACCGGAGATTCCCCTCCGACCGGAGGGTCTATGAACCAGGGGTTCTGTCCGTGGCCGAGGAAGCTCGCATGGGATACCAACCGTACCCAGTGCCCGGTGCCGTACCGGCTGAAGCGTCGACGATCAAAACGCTCCTGCACGTCATCCGGATCTTGGCGATCATCTTCGGGATCCTGCTCGCGCTCGGAGGCATCGCCTATGTCGCCCTGGTCGCTGTCGCGGCCGCGGCCTGCAATGCGGTCGTCAACGTCTGCCCTGGCCTCGGCTTCCTATTGATCTGGCCGATCTTCCTGATCATCTTCGGCGTCGTCGACGTCGTGATCTACCTCCAGATGAAGGAGATCGAGAGCCTCGTCGACCAACGCCAATACGACGCGGCGAAGTCGAAGACGCTCATCTGGATGATCCTCGGGTTCATCCTCGGCGGGATCATCCTCGGGATCCTGCTCCTCGTCGCCTACCTCAAGTTCGATCCGCTGATCAACTGGCAGAGGAGCGGGGGCGCGAGCCCGCCGATGGCGCCCGGCTACGGAGCTCCGACCCCATACGGAGCACCGCCGGCCGCGGCCCCGCCTATGGCCGCACCGCCCCCCGCCGCGGCACCACCCATGGCTCCGGCCCCTGTCGCCGCGGCCCCGACGACCCCCTGTCCCCGCTGCGGACGGCCGGCGACCTGGATCGCCCAATACAACCGGTGGTACTGCACCTCCGAGCAACAGTATCTTTAGCGGACAAGTGGACCCCCGGCGGCCGTGGGCCCCGACCGCCACCGGTCGCCCAGAAACTAAACGCCGGGGGAAATTTGGCGGTAGGACGCCGTTCTGACGGCGACGGGGCGCTTGGTCCAATGCCGGCAGGTCCAACCCGCCTGAACCCTGCGGAGCACGAACCATCGGCTCGCCCGCTCTCCACCAGGAGTCCATGCACGACCGGGTCGATATCCGGAGGAGCCCTGCCGCGACGCTCCGCCGCCGGCCGATCATTCGTTCGAGGTGCCGCGAAGGTCCTTAGCCGAAACCCATCAGGCTGGAGTGGGCAGAGCACGCGAGCGGGCTTGGGCTCACTGCTGCCCTTGTGGCGGGCCAAAGGCTGCTCGGGACCCCCGGGTCGCCGTTCGGGGCGCGATCCGAACGGTCTCCCGGGGGGTGGGGCGTCCTCTATTTCGGGTAGAACACCGCTTGCATATTCCCGAACCAGAATACATCCCCGGAGTTCGCCGAGCCATTCATCAGACCGTCGATCGAGTACGTGTACGTGCCCGCCGTCACCGTTTCCTGGAGTTGCGGAAAGGCGCCGTAGCTGTACGTCCCAGTAGCTTGAGCACTCGGCACGACCACCGGCCATACGTACAACGCGCTGCAACCGAATTTGGCCGTTCCGATGCTGACCCAGGCGGTATCCTGGGTGCCGCTGGAGTGATTGACGATGATCCAGACCTGCGCTTGGACCACGATCGTCCCGTTCGAGGGCACGGTGATCGTGACGGCGCCGCCCGTGTAGTTCGTGCAGGCGGACCCGATCGAGACCGTGGCGCCCGTCCGGCTAGTCACGACTTGGGTACCGGGCCCCGCGGGACCCGGGGCACCCGCGGGACCGACCGGGCCGGTCGGACCCGTCGCTCCGTTCGGACCCGTGGCCCCAGTCGCCCCCGTCCCTCCGATCGGACCCGTGTTGCCGGCATCTCCCTTTGGACCGGGCAGGGCCCGGAACGACGAAGGCGGCGGCGAGGGCCGAAGCCCCCAAAACGAGACCCACAATCCCCAGGATGAGGGCGAGTCGGGCGGGCCCCGCCCCGGATCCCGAGGGGGTCGGCATGATCGGCGGTGGCGGTGGTGACGGCGCTGCGGTCGGCGGGCCAGGTTGCATAATCGGGTATGAGCCGGTCGGATAAGGGTTTGTTTCGACCGCTTCACGACCCCGGCCGGGCGGATCACGGCGGGATCCGGGGTCACCGGTCCTCGCGAGAACGGGCTCCCGCCCCTCTGGCTGGGCCGGTGTTCGCTGGGAAATCGGCTCCGACCGACCCCCGTTGTCGGCAGGTATATGGAGGGGCCGGAGGATGAGCCGGCCGTAGGGCGTCGAGGTCGATGAGGAGCAACGCTAGGGGACTCATGGGATACATCGCCGCACGAACTGCCGCTCGCGGACCGATCCTCATGGCCGTCTTCCTTTGCGCCGTCTCGGTCGGTGGATTCGCCGGACCATTCCCGATCCTGGCACCCCACGCCTCAGCCCCGGGCCCAGCGTATCCGCACCATGACGCTCCTACTCCCCTCGGTACGGGAGCGGGCGTGCATCCGTCCCTCCGGATCACCGCGGCGAGGGCGTCCGCGCCTACCCCCGTGACGAGCCCGTTCGGACCCGTCGGTTACGTGAACTCCGGGTCCGAACCGATCCAGCTGGCGTACGATTCGGGCCGAGGCGAGATCTACGTCTCGGACGAGAACGTCTCGAACGTCTCCGTGCTCTCCGCGACCACGCACGCTTTGGTCGCGACGATTCCCGTAGGAAGCTACCCGTTCGGGCTGGCCTACGATCCCCGGATGGGCGAGGTCTTCGTGGCCAATCAGGCATCGGCGAACGTTAGCGTCATCAACGACACGAGCCACACCGTGTCCGCGACCATTAGTCTCTTCACCGGGGCAGTACCCATCGGCGTCGCGTACGATCCCAACACCCGCGAGGTCTGGGTGTCCACGTTCAACGGCGTGATCGCTCAATACGCCGATTCGAACAACACCGAGGTTTCCTACGTTACCCTTCCGCCGTCGGTGGGTCCGGCGGCCATGGCCTACGACTCCGGCAGGCACGAGGTCTTCGTCACCCTACTCAATGTGTCGTACGTGGTCGCCTTCCCGGACACGAACCTTGCCAACTACACCGCGATCATCGTGGGGACCCGTCCGATCGCCCTCGCCTACGATTCGGCGAAGGGGTGGGTCTACGTCGCCAATCAAGGGTCGAACTACATCTCCGTGATCAACGACACCACTGATGTCCCATTCTCGAACCAAATCGGTTACGTCGGGCAACCCAGCGGGCTCGCTTACGATCGTGGCGACGGCTACATCTTCGCCACCAGCCAGAACACGAGCCTGACGACGGTGATCGCCGATGCTACCAATACCCAGGTCGCCAGCATACCGAACTACCTCGGAAGCGTGTCCTGGGGGGTCGCGTGGGACCCGGCCCGACAGACCGGGTACGTCGCCGACTCCGGGCTCGGCATCGTGGAGGTTTTCGGGAGGGTCTTCCCGGTGACCTTTACCGCGACCGACCTCCCGGCCGGGACCCCGTTCGAAGTCTGGATCAACGGAAGCTCCTCCGAATACGGGGCGCAGGCGACGGAGTGGTACACGAGCGCTTCGACCTTCGCCGCGACGACCCCGAACGGCTCCTACGACTTCACGGTGATCCCGCCTAAAATGTTCGTCCCACACCCGGGGGCTGGCCCGCTGACCATTTCGGGGGCGGGAGTCGCCCAAACGATCGCGTTCGCCGAGGAGTTCAATGTGACCTTCACGGAGACCGGACTACCATCGGGGACCTCGTGGAGCGTTACGCTGAACGGCTCGGTCGGGCACTCGACCACGGACACGGTGGTGTTCCCGGCCACGAACGGCTCGTACGACTACACTCTCGGGGGCATCTCGAACTATGAAGGCAGCCCGACGAGTGGGAGCGTGCTGGTCACGGGAGCGGCGGTCGGACGGAGTATCGCCTTCGCCCAGGTCTACCCGCTCTGGTTCAACGAGACCGGGCTCCCGTCGGGATCGAGTTGGACGGTGACGCTCGTGGGCACGGGCTCCTCCTCCGGGACCCTCACGAACACCTCCACAGCAGCCTCGATCGAGTTCCTCGTCAGCCCCGGCTACCATGGGGATTTCACGATCTCGCGCCCGAGCGGGTTCATGGCCCAGCCGGAGACCGGGACCGTGAGCACCTTGGCGACCGGCGCTCCGGCGACCTCGACGATCTCCTTCACTCCAGACCTTAAGGTCGATTCGTTCTCGGCGACCCCATCGACCGTAACGGTCGGGGCCCAGCTTACCCTCCGGGTGACCGTGAGCGGCGGCCTCGCCCCGCTGACCTACGCCTACGTCCAGCTCCCGGCCGGCTGCCAGAGCCAGAATGCGTCGAGCCTGGTCTGCGCCCCGACCGCGACGGGTCTCTCCATCGTCATCGTGAGCGTCTCCGACAAGCTCGGCCGGACGGCCGAGGCGAACGTGAGCGTCCAGGTGAACGCGGCCAGCGCCTCGACGACGGTCCTTGGGCTACCGTCGTCAGAGGGATACGGCCTGATCGCGGGCCTCGCGATCGCGGTCGTGGCGATCGCTACGATCCTTGCCCTCATGATGCGCCGGCGAAAGCCCCCCCCCGCCTCCGCTCCTTCCCCCGCCGCGGTGCCGGCCCCACCTCCTCCGCCACCTCCGGGACCGTCAGGACCACCCGGTTCGGGGTAAGGTCGCGCCTCGTCCAGGGGGCTCCGGCGACCGACGGGATGTCGGAGGTTGAGCGTTATCCCGGGACCGATCTCTCGGAACCTAGGATCCCGATCTGCCTCCCCTCGTTCCCATATAATATCCTGAAGGTTGGGGCGTATCAAGTCGGTTACTTGGCCAATGTTTTATCCCCGGGCGTCACGGGCCTCCGCTCGCCGGCGATTTGGACCGGCTACGCCGAGGTGAGGAAATTGTCCAAAGGCGCGCTCGGGCGGTCGAGATTCCGGCGAAGTCGGTCCGCGTGGGCCCTCATCGCGCTCGCCATCCCGATTATCGTGCTCTCCGGCTGCGGCCTCACGCTCTATCACGGAAACGCCTGGGCTCAGCCCCCTCCGATCCCGCACCGATCTTCCCGGATCATGCCGATGTCCGGGACCTCGGTGGCGTTCAACTGGAACACCAAGATCTTCTCGCTACCGGGGTTCAATCCGATGAAGTCCTACTTCCCTTCCGTCATCTACCCTGGAACCGGATACCAGGTCCCCACACTCTCCGCCGCCTACGCCCATTCGCTCGGCATCTACTACGTGAACAACAACTCCGACCTCGTAGAGTTCCAGCTCGTGAACAATACGGTGCGGACGGTGGCCCACGTGGTGCTGCTCTACCAGCTGTACCCCTCCTATGGGACGGCGCTCTACGGGATGCTCGATGACGAGTTCTTCATCGACTCCGGGTATGGCGATGCGCTCTTCTTTGGGACAACGACCTCCTCCGGATCCACCTATTCGATCGAGCTCGTCAACCTGACCACCGGCCAGCTGCGGATGCGGAACACCACCGCGGCCGTGGACGGGACCAACCAGCAAGTGCAGTACGTCGGCAACGAGACGGTCGTGGTCATGTCCTCGAACTGCTCGATCTACGGCTTCAACCTCGCCTCGCACCTCAGCTGGTACTCGGGGAAGATGGGAGCGAGCTTCAGCGGCACTTGCTTCGAGGCGAACAACATCTACTGGATCCCCCAGAAGGGTCAGCTGATCAACGTCGAGGCGCACGGGAGTTCGGGGGACCAGGTCGAGCAGCTTAACGCGACCTACAACGCGAAGGGTCAGATCCTGTTCACCTCGGTGGCCACGATCACCGTCGACACCGGTGTCACCTACAACTGGGTGAACGGGCTCGCCTCCAACGCGTCGAGCGACCGCATCGCGTTCAGCGCCGGGTACTGGGGCGCCAGCACGGTGTACACCTACGACCTGGGCTACTCCCGTGGACTCATCACCACGTCCGGAGAGGTCCGCTACTCTGTGGTCAGTAGCGGCGTGAACACCGGGGAGTACCTCGACATCCAGCGCTACGTGTTCACTTCCAACTACATCATCGGTTGGGGAAAGGGAAACTCTTCCGCCTACGGAGGGAGCCAGTACCTCTTCGATCCATGGAACGGATCGACGATCCTCGCGAACCTCACGATCAACAACGGGAATTTTGGGAACCAAGGCTTCGAAGGACTCTACGACGGTACGCCAGACTACCTCATCGACTTCAACGCCACGGTCCCTCTGAACAGCCCGATGTACAAGATCGTGTACGCCTACCATGGCGCGTTCACCGCCTACCCCGGGACGGCCGAACAACTGACGCCGGCCAACGGACCGAACCGTACGCTCGTGGCGATTTCGGGCGTTGGGTACGCTCCGGGGGCCTCGTACAACTACTGCTGGACGTCGAACGGCTCTGCCGCCGGATGCCCGGCGAAGCTCAACTTCACGGCCACGAGCGCCGGCCTGATCCCCGCGGGCCTCCAGATCACCCGGTCGGGGGGAACCGCCTGGCTCGCGATCTCCAAGGGCACGCAAGCCGCGAACTTCACCCTCTCCGCCAAGTTCACCGTATCGACCCCGAAGGCGACCCTCAGTCCCCCGGAGGGACCCAACCGATCTTTGGTCGGCCTCGCCGGTAGCGGTTTGGCGCCGGACACCACGTACGATTATTGCACCGCGACGAACGGCTCAGCGATCGGCTGCGCCGCCACCCACAATTTCACGACGGATGATAGCGGGCAGGCCCCCGGGAATGGCTCGCTCACGTGGACGGGATCGTCGGGCTGGATCGCCGTCTCCCAGGGCACCTCGTCCACCAACTGGATCGAGTCCGCCCAGTTCAACGTCACCCGGGCGAACCTGACGCTAGGGCCGGGCGAGGGGCCGAACGGCACCCTCGCCAACCTCACCGGCTCCGGCTTCGGGCCGGGCGCGACCTACGACTACTGCTGGACGGACAGTGCCTCGGCGATCGGTTGCGGCGCCTCGGAGAACTTCACCGCGACCACCTCGGGCACCATCCCGAACGGGACGGCGACGACCGTGAAGAGCGGAGGCGGCTGGCTCGCGATCTCGCAGGGCAGCTCGTCGAAGAACTACATCGTCGCGCGGGAGTTCAACACCACGGTCGCGGACCTGTCGATCTCCCCCGGACAGGGCCCGGACGGGACGAGGATCTCCGTGGACGGGAGTGGATTCGCGCCGGGGACGGTCTACACCCTCTGTCGGGGAACGAGCTCCACCGGGACGGGATGCGGCGGAAGCTCGAAGTTCACTTCCAACTCGACCGGGGGGGTCCCCGCCGGGGCGAACTTCAGCTGGAGCGGGCCGAGCGGCTGGCTCTCGGTCAGTCAAGGCCCCTACTCTGCGAACTTCATCGACTCGGCCGAGTTCAACGTCACGAGCGCCTCCCTGGCGGTCTCCCCGGACACCGGCCCGCCGGGCACGATCGTCACCCTTTCCGGGGGCAGTTTCGTGCCGACGACGACCTACGACTACTGCTCGGAGAGCGTCGACCAGTTGGTGGGGTGCCCCGCTACCTCGACGTTCACCACCACCTCCGCCGGCGCCGTCCCCAGCGGTGTTTCCTTCACGTGGGCGTCGGGTGGGGAGCACTGGCTCGCGGTCTCCGAGGGGCCGGACGTGGCGAACTTCATCCTCGCGGCTCCGTTCACGGTGACCAATCCCGTCCTCACGCTGGCGCCCGCGTTGGGCCCAGCGGGGACTCTGGTGACCCTGACCGGCACCGGACTCGCCTCGAACACCACCTACGACTACTGCTGGGTAACTAGCCCGACTCCGGTAGGGTGCCCGGGGAACCAGACCTTCCGTTCGACCCTCATCGGCGATGTCCCGGCCGGGGTCACCACGACGCGGACCGGGGGGAGCGCCTGGCTCGCGGTGTCGGAGGGACCCCTCGCCCAGAACTACATCGCCTCGGGCGCCTTCGCGGGCACGGTCGCCTCCTTCCAGCTCGGGCCAAACTCGGGACCGAACCGGAGCGCGGTCGCCCTCGAAGGGATCGGACTCGCCGATTCCACACGATACGACCTCTGCTGGACCTCCGCTCCCGGACCCGTCGGATGTGCCCCCGCCCTCAACTTCACCTCGACCTCGATCGGTACGGTCCCCGGTGGGACCCTCGCGACCTCCCCGGGGCCGGGAATGAGCTGGCTCGCCGTCTCCCAAGGCCCTGCCGTCTCGAACTACATCGGCTCCGCCCAGTTCGGCGTGACGATCCCGACGCTCTCCCTGACGCCGCTCGAGGGTCCGAACGGGACCCTGATGGGGGTCGCCGGGGACGGCTTCGCCCCGAGCACCGTGTACAACTACTGCTGGGCGTCGAGCGCGGCCGCGGTCGGGTGCTCGGCCACCGAGAACTTCAATTCGACCCCGATCGGGGAGCTTCCGGTGGGCCTCTTCACTACCGAGGCCGCGGGCCACCCCTGGCTCGCCGTCTCCCAGGGGAGCTCTACGGCCCACTTCATCGTGAGCGTCGAGTTCCAGGTCACGGTCGCCCACTTGAGCCTCTCGCCCTCCCGGGGTCCGGTCCACGCCCTCGTGACGGTCTCGGGAACGGGGCTCGCCCCGAACACGACCTATCAGGTCTGCTTCCTCGCTACTTCGAGTTCGGCCTGCCCCGCGAGCTCAGCGAACTTCACGAGCGACGCCGGCGGGACGGTTCCCTCGGGGGTCAACTTGCGGGAGCCTTCGATCACCAGCTCGAAGCTCGAAGTCTCCCAGAACCCAACCCACCCGATCCTTTCCACCTCGTTCACTCCGACCGTGCCGACCGTCGCGCTCGAGGGGGCGAGCGGACCGTCGAACGCGGTGACCACGGTGACCGGGGCGGGCTTCTCCGCGAACGGGAACGTCACGGTCCTCGCCGGGGGCGCGGCCGTGTCGGCGTTCACGGTCTGCAGTCGCGGGAACAGCACGGGCGGCACGATCTCGGCGAACGCCAACGGCGCGTTCGCTTGCTCCTTCCATGTCCCCGGCTCATCGAACGCCGGGTCGACCCCCATCGCCGTGACCGATGTCGATTCGGGCGCCACGGTGAACTCGACCTTCCGGCTGACCGTACCCGACCTCACGCTCTCGAGCGTGGCCGCGGCGGGAGGGACCCTGATCTACGCCAACGGGAGCGGGTTCGATGACGGTGGCACGATCACGCTCTCGCTCGCTCACCTTCAGGTGAATCTGATCGAGAGCTGCGCGATCGGGAACGCCTCCGGAAACGCGATCGGGACGAGCGCGCAGGGATCGTTCTCCTGCCTCGTCGCCGTCCCCACAGGGGCGCCGATCGGCGCCACCGCGCTTGTCGCGACGGCAAGCCCCTCCGGCGCGACCGCGACGGTCCCGTTCACTGTCCAGTTGGCCCCCTCCGGAACGAACGGCGACCCCCTCGGCGGACTGCTGATCCCCTTGATCGCGGCATCGGTCGTCATAGCGGCCGCCGTCGTGGCCGGGGTCCTCCTGATGCGGCGCCGCCGGGGAAGCTCTCCCGGAGCGGGGGCGGAGCCCGCGCCCCCCGAAGGGAGCGAGTACCGAGGTGGCTTCATACCCCGCAGAGGCTTCCAGCGAACCCTCAATGGAGCCGCCGGTCGAGGAATCCCGATCGACCTCGGACTGGGCCCCTCCCACCGAGTGAACACCGTCCACTTTCTCCCGCGCCTGCCCGGCCAAGAGTCTCGCTATACCGGTCGGTTCACCACGGTTACCGGCCTCAAATCGGCAAGAGAAGGATAGAGGCGCGCGCTGATGCCGGGCCCACTCAGGAGCTGTCGTCGCCCGGGTCGGAGGGTGGGTTCGGCTTGGGCGGGGGCCGGGCCGCGGGTCGGCTCGTCGGCGGCGGCGCGGAGGGACGGCGGATTCGCATGCCGATAAGAAGCCCCACCACCAGGGCGGCGATGGCGCTTGCGAACATGACGCCCAACCCTTCGGTCTCGGAAAGGCCGAGGAACTGCGGGGTCCCGGTCGAGTTAGAAGGCCCGGAAGTGTTGTGAGGATTGGTCGAGTTGGGACCCGAGAATCGCAATGAGACTGCCACCCCGCTCGACACGACCACCACCGACCCGTCGGCGGGGGTCACGACAAAGTTGAGAATCGCCCCTACGACATATGGGTAGGTGCCCGCGGGTTCCGGGAAGGCTATGGTGTTCCTGCTTGAGGACTGAAGGCTTCCGTTGACGGCGACCGACCAGACGGTCCCGGTAGATAGTCCGGACTCCGTGAACGTCACGTTCTGCGTGTAAACGAACGTGATCGCGAGGGTGGTGCCCGGTCCCCGCACGGTTAGGACGCCCTCCCCCGGCCGCACGATCACGCCCGCGGGCTGCCCTACCAAGTAGGCGAAGCTGCCGATAGGGGACTCGAAATCGACCGAGGTCCCGGTGGTGGACTCCAGGAGACCGTCGAACGTCACGTTCCACGGGGTGCCCGAGGCGAGACCGGACCCCACGAAAGATAGCGTGTACTGTTCGTGCACCTGGACCGAGGGGAATTCGGCGAGGTAGGTCCGTTCGCGGATCCAATCGGTCGATTGCACGCTCGAGAGGGTCCCGGTGGGTTCGCCCGAGATCGCGAGCCCTACCGGTAGGGGGCCGGACGGGATGTTTGTGGTGAGCGTCTGAGGGTTCGAATAGTTGAGCTCGAACACGGCCTGGCTCGTGGAGAGCGGCTCGCTGGTGAACACCCCCCAGTGTTGGGAACTCCCGGCGCTCTGACCTGCGGTCCCCAACGTACCGGTCGCGACCACGGAGTTGGTGCCTCCCGAAGTACCGGGCGTGACCCAACCCGCCACGCTCTCGTTCGAGCAGGCGATGCAGATCGAGGAGCCGAGCCCTTCGGCGATGTAGGTGCTCGCCCCGCCCGCCTCGAAGAGGTCCCCGTAGAAATCAACGATCGCCGGATACGCGAAGCTCCTCGTGCTCACGATCGCGTCGCCGTGGCCGGGCGTGTAGTTGAGCGAGAATCCGACCCCGGCGGTGTAGTTCCAACCCGCGCCGCCCGACCACTGCCCCGAAAGAGCGGCGGCCTCGAACCCATCGTAGAAGTTGAAGACGGTCGCGCCGTTGTCGAACTGCCCGTACCGGGCGCTCAGCTCGGGGGACTCGCCCATGTACCCCGACGCCGAGAGGTCGAACGAGGACTTGGGGCCAAAGTCGATCGAGATGTTCGTCGAGCCGTCGGAGGGGATCGACGCCACACGGAGCCAAAGAAGCGTCGAAGTCGCGGTGTTGGTCGCGTTGGATTCGATCCAGGCGTGGACCGGTGTCCCGTTCGCCGTGTAGTACGCGAGCCCGTTCGTCCAGTTCGAGTTGATGAGATCAGAGTGGGCCGAGCTGTCGATAAAGACGGGTTCCTGGAAGGCGCCCGTCGCGGTCGCGAGCAGGTTGGAGAGCGTGAGTTGAAGGCTACCGATCGCACCGGGAGGCGGGGCGACCCCGGTGATGGTGGAGAGGGGGCGGAGGCCGGGGTCCGGTCGGGCCTGTGGGTGATCACCCCCCAGCTTGGGCCCGGTCCCGGCGAAGCCGGCGGCGATCACCGCGAGCGTGAGGAGGAGTAGACCGGTGGACAAGGCCCCACTACGCCAATGTCGTGGGTGCCGTCCGGCCGTCACAACGCCCCCATGGTTCCTCGAAACCAGTCCGTTCGGGCCTCCCGAGCTCCCCTCACACGTGGGTCAGGGAAACCGACGCATTCGAGGAGACGGCCTGCACCGTTCCGTTCGCGGGGTTGATCGACCCGTGGTCATGCACGATCATGTCGGTGAACGAGTACGTCCCGGCGATCTCGTAGAAGGTGATCGTCGAGGAGACCGAGGACAGGGTCACGCCGGTCATCGTCACGGACCACGTCGTCCCGAACCCGAGATGGCTCAGGTGGAACGTCACCGAGTACGCCGTGATCGGGTAGGGGAAGTAGTCGCCACCGGTGGCGATCGCCCCGAACTCATCGTAGGGCGGCGTGCTCCCGGCCACCCAATCCGCCCACGAGTTCCCGCCCTGCCACTTCGAGGAGACGATCGTCCCGGTGAGGTCGTGTCCGTTGAAGTAGGTCGAATAGGAGCTCGGCTCGACCATCGAGAGGTTCCAGTTCTCGAGGTTCTTCTGGGGCCCTCCCGAGAACATGTTCGCGTTCGGGGCGACGGTGGTGATCGGGTTCACGACCCCATTTGTTACCGACGCGGAGCCGAGGAGGTTCGGGAGCGAGACTGCCGTCAGGGGAATATGGTCCGCGCGGGCGGTCGACATGATCCGCTGTTCGAAAGCGGCGCGCGAGGCGAGGCTTGGAGCGAGGGGGCCCGGCACTCCCTTGGTCGTCCGAGCGACGGTCGGAAGATGGGACGATGCCATGGCGAGGTTCGGCTGATCGCTGCCTCCCGAGAGCGTCGCGGCGGGGAACGTCGATCCCAGCGGATGGGCACTCACCAAGCCGCTCCCGAGGGAGAGCACGGTCGTTACGACGAGCAGGCTCACGAAGAAGAGACGTCCAGCGGACATCGTGAAGGGGTAAGACGCGCAGGTATATGCCCCGTACGTAGGGGGGTAGTTCGAACCCGATTCGCTCCCCCGGTAGGACCTCCGGACGCCGGTGGGGAGACCCCCGAGCACCGTGTTTTCCTGGGGGACGGCCCCGTGCCAGTCGACGGAGCAGGGATCCGGCAAGAGGATCTCCACGGGCTGGGCAGGAGGCGGAACGGGGCCGCGAAGGGGGCCCGCGACCCAGTATCACTTAGGCGGGAGCTTCCGGACGACCGCGCGAGACCTCTCGACCCAGTTCCGGAGTTGGGCGTCCTCCGAGACTGAAGCGGCGCGGATCTTCACCCACCCTTTCGATGGACGCCCGGGCATCATCTCGTGGGCACCCGGTTCGTGGAGAAACCGATCGGTCTCCTCTGGCGGCACTCGGATCACGAGGTCGTCACGCGAGACACCCGCGACCATGTTGCCGTTCTCGAGGAGACCCATTCCTCCGAACATCCGCTTCTCGGTGGCTTTCGGAAGAAGGCGTCGGAGCCGCTCCGCGAGGTTCTGGTCGAAGGGCACGAGACACGGAACATGGTTCGGAAGTTAACTCATTCGAAAGCCGCACGGGCAAGATCTGCCACCCACGGGTTTTTGTACGGCTCTCTCAGTGGCCCGAGGCATGGGACCGCGCCATCGACCACGGGCGCACGGGCCCTGCGCCCCACTGACACGAAAGGTCCCAACGGGTTGATCGCATGCCGACCGGGTTGTACGAAATCCGCGTGACGTTCCGAGTCCCGCTCCACTTCGCTTTCCGATGGTGCACGGACTACACCCCAGACGACCCCGGCCTCGAGGGAGAAAGCTACCGGCGCCAGATCCTGGAGCGCCGTAAGGACCATGTCGTCTACGAGGATTTGGACCCGACTCCTACGGGCTGGATGTGGAGCCGCTGGAACGTGACGCTTCGACCACCGAACCGATGGTTCGGACGAGCCGTCGGCAACTACCGAGGCTGGAATGTGGCCTATCGGTTGAGCGCGCGACCCGGGGGGCGGACCGAGCTGTGGCTTCGAGGGAGACGCCGCACGATGCAATTGGGTACCGTCAACCCTCCGAAATCCGAGCTGGAGGCCGAACTGCGCGCCAACTGGACCAAGTTCGGTCGGGCCATGGAGGCGGACTACCGGCGCTCGCTGAGACCTCCCTCGCGACCGAAACGGTCGAGGGCGTAGCCCGCGGCGGCTCGCCGATCACTCTTGGAACCGAGTTCCGCGATTCAGCGAGCCACGGGTCGGCTCGCCCGGACGAGGACGCATTCCGTCGGCAGGACGAACCCGCCCGGCCCCTTCCAGCGTTCGAGGTTAGCTCGGGCGGCCTCGCGGACCTCGACTTGGACCTCCGGGCTCTCTTCCGAGAGCGAATGCCCCAGAGGCGTGGCGTTCAGCAGAGTGTCGAAATACCCCTCGGCGGTGGCAAAGACGAGGGAGTGCGTGACCCGCAATTCGACCGCATCCTCGAAGCCGCCGCCCTCAGGAACGCCACCATCTCCCCCGGTCCGCCGGTTTCGTAGGGAGTCGGGATGTATCCGGAGGCGTCCGGCTCGGCGTGGGCGAGCATCGGGGCAACGATCACGTCGAGGAACGGCACCTTGGCGCCGACGCTCCAGACGCTTACCGCGATCCGTCCCCCCGGCTTCAGCACGCGCCAGGTCTCCCGGGCAGCTCCCTCGGGATCGGTGAAGATCTGGAAGCCACAGCAACTGACCGCTCCATCGAACGAACGGTCCGGCAGGTCGAGCTTGGAGCAGTCAATCGCGCGAAACTCGATATTGTCCAAGCCTCGACGCTGGGCAGCCTCTTGGGCGATCGCGACCATCCGCTCGGAAAGATCGACACCGGTCACGCGTCCTCGGCCGACCATTCGGGCAATGCTCAGAGCGGGTTCGCCGGGTCCGGTTCCGAGGTCCAGGATCACCCCCCTTCTCGCGGAGCCAAGAGCTAGATGAGTTGAGAACGGAGCGGAGCGAGGCGCCCCATGAGCTCGACATACGCTTCAGCCGCGGCATTCCAAGTGGTGCGAGAGTACTCCCGGTAGTACTCCCCGCTGTACTCCCAGGGCATCAAAGGGTTTCGTCGGATCGGCTGGATATAGACATTCTTCACCAACCGGCACCCGGGAAAACGGATGGCCGAGTCGACGGTTAAACGCCATATCGGATCGAACCGCCTAGGGCGAGGCCGGCCATGCCCTAGATCACCCTCACCGCAGGGCCCGTCACCGGAGAAGCGGGATCCCGGGCATCCACCGGGAGAGCCGCGCCGACCGCGCCGCCCGAGAAACGGAGCCTACGTCAGTCCCGCTATCAGCCCGGGATGGGCAGCGCGTTCCCGCGCGTCGAACAGATCGCTAAGATGGCCGTTACAGAGAACGTAGCCCGGGCCGCCGGAAGGGGGAGCGGGATAGTCCCGGACCTCGGGTGACTCGGGCGAGCACGGCGTGCTGGGTCGCGGCGACGGCGTTTCGGAACTGGCAATCAACTCCCGGTACGCCCTGTCAAACTCACAGGCGGGACGGGGGATTCGGCTCGCGCTCATCTCCACCCAAAGGCTTGCACGTCCCCAACGTGGATCTCGGTCTTGGCAGGTCGCGTGACGGACTCGATCCGGGCGAGGACCCCGAGGTTGGCCACCAGCGGGACCTGGCTTGAGCGGGCCAGGACAAGGTCGAACCTCGAGATATGAATGTGATCCTGCCAAACATGGAGTCCTTCCATGCAGTGCTTAGCTCGACGATGGCACTTGAGCTAGCCACTGGGACGGAGCCGGCGTAGGAGTAAAACTTCTGACGGGAAGCAGGGATCCGTTGACGTCCCCAGCCCTTTGGGCCGGGTGAGAGGTCCGCGCAAGCAATCCCCGCGGGCCAACGACCGTCGATGGTCGCGGCCGCTTACCTCTTCTTCTTGGCCTTGACCTTCTTCTTCGCCATTGCGGTCCCCCCACGTCACGGCGGTACTTCAGAAGGCGTACCGAACGAAACGACCCCGACCTGAGAGTCGGAAGGTGCACCGTATCGTTCGCCTGGGGCTCTGGCGGCGGCTCATGCCGCTCCCGAAGTAGCTCCATCTTCCGACCATCGATAAGCTGTGGAATCTACCCCCTCTTCGTCGGGGGATCCCCCCTATCGCAAGAACGACCGAGGGAAAATCTCTGGCCTATATGTAGAGGGGAACTTTTTCGGTCCTCGGAAGGGGCCTCACCATGCGTAAGATCACCGCCAGCCTCTACATGACGCTGGACGGCCGCGGCGCGTTCCCGAAGTACCCGGGGTCCGACAGGGAGACGACGGGGCCCAACGAAATGTGGCGCGAGATGTGGCTGAATCGGTTCGACGATGTCACTACCGTCATCATGGGCCGGCGGTCCTTCCTCGGTCACCGACGCGTCTGGACCGAGAAAGCGCGAAAACCGACGGACCAGAAGTACTTGATCGATTACTCTCGCTGGCTCGACCACGTCGACAAGGTCTGTCTGTCGAGCCGCTTGAAATCGCCGGGGTGGGAGAACTCCCGGATCATGAAGGGCGACCTTTCCAAGATTGTTGCGAAGCTGAAACGAGAGAAGGGGGGAACATCATCGCAGAAGGCGGCCCGCGACTCATACTCGAGTTCCTCCGGCGGGGGCTGGCTGACGACTACTGGCTCGTCGTGCAGCCCGTGGTCTACGGGAAGGGTCCACAGTACTGGGGTCGGATGGAGGCGCAGGCGACCCTCAAGCTTCTCTCGTCAAAGACCATGGAAGACGGAGAGCTGCTCCTGCACTACGAAACCGTGCGGGGGTTCAGCGCTTAGCACGACGCCCGGATTGTGGGAACTTCGGAGCCTAGCGGGGGTGTCCACCCCTGGAGCCGAAGCCCCGCCTCTACCTCGCGTGCCGCCCGACCCGAACCACTCTCCTTTGGCGCGGAACTGGAATCCTCACGTGCTAGATCCAAGTGAGCCTGGACGTGCAAGCGGTCAGTGTTTTCCCCGATTGCCTTTGTTCGTTCCGATACAGCTGGCATCTACTCCTCTCCGACCGATTCGGACTTCAAGGTCACACCTCCGCGCGGCCCGTTGCACTCAGAGACTTCGGAACATCCTCGGCACTGAAGGTAGACGAACCGGCCCGACACCCACCGATCTCTGGAACTTCGGGTAGTTACCTATTGGGTGGTTTGTCAGCCCACCCGTTCACCGCGTCCAAGACTCGACGCCACGCGAGGACAGTTCTCCCGCGTCGGAGGCTCGGGCGGACCAGTTGCCCACCGACCGCTCACCCTAGAATTCGCCCTGTCCCTTCGGTCGTTATCGCGTGGGATCGCAGTCGGCGCGCGGCTTCATCATCAGAAATCCCATCGGCCCAGAGCACTTTGGCGCGTGACGATCCTGCCTGAACCCAACGGACGGACGAATGCGGTAGTCCGAGCCAGTCCGCCACCAAGTCGACCACGGCTCGGTTTGCCATCCCGCCGGTCGGTGGCGCTCGACAGGATACCACCCAGCGCCTTCTCCACGAGTCCCATACGAGGGATTCTGCCTTGCTTCCGGGTTTCACCCATAGCCGGATTCGCACCATTGGCTCGACCTCATCCCTCCTGGTCTTTCGGGAACCGTCTCGGGGCTTTCGTCGCATCCGGTCTGTAGTTGAAAGATTTCTCCTCGCCAGATACCGGTGGTTTGAGAGAAGGCAGCATATCCGTCCGTCCCTCTGTGGGGAGCGTGTTCAGGCGCAGGAAAGTAACTCTGAGCGACGGGCGTAGCGTGGTGATTCGCAGGGCCAAACCCCAGGACGCCGAGGCAATCATTGCTCTCGTCAATGTGATTGGGGGGGAGGGCATCCACATCATGACCGAGAGTTTTGCCATCAGTCCCACGGAGGAGAGGGCCTTCCTCAGGAAGACGGTCGGGCCGTCGGGCCTCTTCATCGTGGCCGTGCTCGGAGGCGAAATTGTGGGCTCCGCGGATATATTGAGGGGGCGCTACGCGAAGAATCAGCACACGGCGTCTCTTGGCATCGGTCTTCGGAAAGAGGCTCGCGGAGTGGGTCTCGGGACGGCGATGATGAGGACTATGATTGGCTGGGCTCGATCGGTGGGTATTCGGAAGATTACTCTGGGAGTCTTTGCCAGCAACAGACATGCCTTAGCCCTGTATCGAGGACTGGGATTCGTCCAGGAAGGTCGCCTGAGGGGTCAAGTGATGTTGCGAAGGAAACCAGTGGATGACCTCCAGTTAGCGCTCTGGCTCTGACCCCACCGGGTGGACCCAATCCGAGGTCGGGGCGACCCACACGAAAACGTCGAATTGCATGAAGTCGGGGCGGGTCTCGCCGAACGGGTTACGAATCGGGTGCCTAAATACACGTGAACCCCTCCCTCACCCCCGCGGGCCGCCTCGGGTCCGCACGCTTCGAGAGGGTTGACGATGCCGAGGAAGACGGGTGCGAGGTTTCACAGACGGGCCGATTTGCTCCTGACCGCTCTTGGGATTGGCGCGATGACTGCCGTTCTGTTGGTCTGCGGGATCGCATCGCTCCCCACAGGGCCGAGCGCGCGGCCCCCGGGCCGATTTGCTTCGCTTGAGCCTACCGAGGCAGCGGAGCCGGACCTCGCCCCCGCTCCCCAATGGCACAGCGTTGCGACGACGAGCGCGCCCTCCTCTCGTTGGTCGGTACCGTTGGCCTACGATGCCGCCGACCATGTTGTGGTCGCCTCCGGCGGGTGGACCGGAACGGCGTCGCTCTACGATACCTGGACGTTCTCGAACGGCTCTTGGACGAACATCACTTCCCACCTCTCCGTCGAGCCCCCGGCGCTCGACCGCATGGTCTACGACCCGCAGATCCGCGCCATCGTCGCGTACGGATCCCCGTCCGGCTACTCCGTCACGTGGGAGTTCCAGAACCTCACGTGGAAGAACGTGACGCCATCGGTCGCCCCCTCCCCGCGGGGCTGGACGATGATGACGTACGACGCCAGCCGTCAAGCGGTGATCCTCTTCGGCGGATCCAATTCGGCGGAGACCGTCTCCTACAACGACACCTGGCAGTTCAAGAGCGGCGCGTGGACGAACATTACCCCTTCGCTGAGCCCGCCCGCCCGGGCGAGGGGGATGCTTGCGTGGGACGCCCGGGACGGGGCCGACGTCCTGTTCGGTGGATTCGGGCTCTACGGGCAGCCCGACTACAACGACACCTGGGAGTTCGAGAACGGAGCATGGACTCACGTCTCCCGGCCCGTCGCTCCCTCGCCGCGGGATGCGGCGGTGATGGTCTACGACCCCAACGATAACGCGGTCGTGGTGTTCGGGGGCTTTTACACGATCTCCGGGGGGTATCAGGGGACGGATTCGGATACCTGGGAGTTCGCGGGGGGAGTCTGGACTCTCCTCTCCCCGGCCACGAGCCCGGGCGCGCTGGCCCTGACTGGCGCGGCCTACTGCGACGACTGCCACGACCTGGTCGTCTTCGCAGGCTACCAATTCGGCGGCGTCCCGACCAACGGAACCTGGGTATGGGTCTCGCCCCTCGGTTCCGGCTCGATCGGGCACCGGCCCTCCCAGCCCGAGGTCGGGGTCGCCCAAGTGTTCAACGCCAGCTGGGCCGGTGGCGGGGGACCGTTCCGTTTCAACTGGACGTTCGGCGACGGGGCCTCGGCCACGCTGGCCACTCCCGCTCATGCGTACCTTTCGACCGGAGCGTTCGAACTGAATGTGACCGTGCGCGACGCCTTCGGATCCTCGCTCATCATCGCCGAGAACTTTTCGGTGACGGTAGCCGCACTGGCGGTCATCGGGGTCAACAGCTCGCCGCGCGAGCCGACGGTGGGAGATGCCGCCACGTTCTCCGTCGATCTCACGGGCGGTGGAGGGCCGTTTTGGTACAGCTGGACCTTCGGGGACGGGTCGCGGGGCAACGGCGCCACCCCCCAGCACGTCTATTCGACCATCGGGACGTGGACCGCGTCCGTGAATGTCTCCGACGCCCTTGGTGGGATCGCCACCGGCTCCCTCGTGGTCCATGTGGCCGCGCGCACGCTCGCTCTCTCCGACGTAGTCGTCGCCCCCGTCGAAAGCGTGCTCGGCCAACCGATCGCATTCAGCTCGACCGCATCGGGCGGGACCCCACCGGTACTGGTACGCGTGGACGTTCGGCGACGGCGGTGTCGCCACCGGCAACTCGTCGACGCACGCCTACGCCGCCGACGGCGCGTGGAACGGGACCCTCGAGGTCACCGATGCGTTCGGCGGGAGCGCCTCGGAGGCGTTCACTGCGCGTGTCGTCGCCGCCGCGCTTTCGGTCGCCGGTCCGACGGTAACGACGTCCGCCCCGACCGCCGGTACGACGGTCGTCTTTCAGGCGATCGCCGGCGGGGGCATGGGGCCCTACACCTACTCGTGGAGCTTCGGCGACGGCGGCACAGGGATCGATGCCTCCGTGAGCCACACCTACGCGTCCGCGGGAACCTTCACGGTCAAGGTTGTGGTTCGCGACGCGTTTGGTGCCGTCCGGAACTCTTCGATCGCGCTCACGGTCCTCGCGCCGAAGAGCGGCTCCGGGACCTCCGGCTCCTTCTTCGAGTCCCTCGAGGGATGGATTGTGATCGGAGCAGTGGTCGCAGCCCTTGCCGTGGCGGCGGTTGCTGTCATGATGCGCCGACGCGGTCGGTAGGTCGAGGCGGAGCGACGTGCCCCCGGCGAAACGTCGACCTCGCGGTCCGTCCGGCGTCGCGCCGCGGAGCCGATACCCGCGGCCTGGATGGGGCGCCCGGATGGGCCCGACGGGAGCGAGCCTGTCTCTATCCGGACGCCACGGCCCGATGGCGAACGCCTCGCGAATCGGTCAGCTTAGAACACACCGGGGGCTTCAGAGGCAGGCCCGACCCTTTCGGGGGGGGATTTGTGTAACGCTCCCCAGTGTGTCCATGTAACCTTGTGCCCACTCCTTTCCAACCCAGATGGTTTCAAAAGCCAATCGCCCTAGAAGCCCGCGGCACAAGCAGACTTCGAATCATGTCGGAGCCGCTCCGGCGTTCCATCGAGCCCCGAGGTCCGGCATCCAATGGGGGACCCGTCCACCTCCAACGCCGAGCTCTACGAGGCTGGCTTCCGACCGAGCGGTCCGGCCTGCCCGTCGCTCGACAGGGGGGTCCGCCCGAGGAAAAGGTCGGGCCCGGCCAAGGGGAGTGTCGACCGTCGGCGTCCGCCCCCGGGGGACCCTCCTCGGGTCGATCGACCCCTGACTTGGGGGGACTTTGGGGCCGGTGGGCGCGAGGCGGCGTTTCGCTTCCCCTCGGCTATGATCGACCTAAAGAGACGTTCGACGAAAGCGGCCCGCATCGGACTCCCTCGAGACGCCTGGACCGCTCGGGCGAGTACGCGTTCCTCCTGGGAACGGTCCTCCATGGGCAACCGCATCGCCCGCTTGTGGGCCCACAGCATATGGACAAGGGCGAGACGCTCCGAGAGCAGCCGGACGAGCGCGGCGTCGACGTGTTGGAGCTGGAGGCGCATCTCCCCCGTGACTTCATCCCCGGTCTGGACGGGCAGCTTGCGCGCCAACCCCCTGTTAGCCGGTCGTCCGAGAAGGCGGTCGCCCCCCACCGGTAAGGGGCGCGGCTTACCTCGCTCGGGGGGTCGGACCGGCATGGAGCTCGTGCTGGCGTCCAATTTCGACGACGGCCTCGTGGATCGGGTCGCCGACCTTCCCGTCCGGACCTTCTTCGGGGGATTTCCCGCGTCCCTGACCGGGGCCGGGCGGCCACCGTTCATACTCCCGATGATCGATCGGGTGGGGTTCCGTCGTCACCTCCAGGCTATCCATGGACGGGGCCGGAAGTTCTTCGGCACCCTGAACAGCAACGACCTCGGGCTGAAGGAGTACCGATCCGGATACCTCGACGCCTTCGTCCGGGAGGTCGCTGGCCTACTCGACCTCGGCGTGGATGGGTTCGTCGTCGCTCTCCCGGCGCTGGTGGAGGCCATCCATGGAGCTTATCCGGAGATCCCTATCTCCGTCTCGTCGTTCGCCCGAATCCGCTCCGTAAGCCAGGCCGAGTACTTCCTTCGGCTCGGAGCGGACACCGTGATCCTAGAGGAAGCCAACCGGAACTTCGCCCTCATCCGGGGGCTGGTCCGGGCTGGGGCGCGCGTCGAGGTCCTGACCAACCAGACGTGCATCCGTGAGTGCCCATTCCGAGCTCACCACCTTAACACGAGCTCCCTATGCTCTCAACCAGGAGGCGACTGCCTTTGGTTCGAGTTCCCGATCCTCCAATGCGGACTCGAGGTGGTCCGAGACCCTCGGAAGCTGATCTCTTCGATCTGGGTTCGACCCGAGGACCTGTCGGCCTACGAAGAGGCGGGAGTCCACCGCTTCAAGATCTCGGGTCGGAATCGCCCAACCGAGTGGCTGGTCCGGGCGGCCCGGGCTTACTCCGAACGAAGCTACCACGGCAACCTCCTCGACCTTCTCAGCTTCGTGCAGATCAAGGGGCCAACGAACGCGCTCGCTACTCTGGCGAACCGCGGCACGGCTCCTGAATTGGTCGGCCCCCTCCACGAAGCGTTCGGTGCCCTCGAAGATGTCGTCATCGACAACGACGCATTCCCCGACGGCTTCCTTCGTCGAATCGCCGCCACCGATTGCGAGCGGCGGTCGTGCGACGAATGCGGGTACTGCGGCAAGGTAGCGCATCAGGTAGTCCGGATCGGGGGCCAACCCCTCTCGGAATACCGGTCGCCCTCCGGACTCCCTTCGCCCATCCCGCTGCTCCAAGCCTTCGGGAAGTCCCCAACGACGCGTTAGCCACTCGTCCGTCAGTGTGCCGTTGCCCAATGTCAGAGCGAGGGTTTTCCAACGACCACGTTGGGAGCGGTCAAAGGATCTTTATCGGTCCTTTTCCAAGAAACCCACCGTCGGAACCGAGGGGGCAGCCTCCGCTCAATCCACCGAAGACGACTGATTGGCGGAGCAGTGACCGCCTTCAGTCCATACGTCGCTCTCGGTCTTGGGCGCCGCCGCACAATCCGGTATCAGTAAGCTAGGATCACCACTAGATCTTTAGGGAAAAGCCCGCCCTGCTCCCGAGGGGGGACTCTTGTAGAGCACCCCCGTGTGTGCACGTAATCTTGTGCCCACTCTAATTCAACTCTCGGAGAGAGAAAGGCAAGAACGCTGGAGGCCCATCAAGAACGGAGGCTCGAGCAGATCGATCAGCCCGGGGTTTGACTTCGAGGAGCTGACTTTGCTAGTTCCTCCGCCAAGCAGGTCAAACCGAATAGGAGTATGTGTTTAGCCCGGTCGACAGCAATTGTCAGCTGAGCGCTTGGTAGAGTTTCCCGGCCGGATCCTTCCCTTGGAGCTTCCAGGTCCCCAGCACGCTCATCAGTCGGGCAAAGACCTCCGCGCCCCTCGCCTTCCTCAGCGTCCCCACGATCTTGCGGATCACCACCGCTTCTCTCAGCGACCGTTCGCCTCGATTGTTCGTCGGCTCCACGCCGGGGCGCTTCAGGAACGTCAGCCACGAGCCCCACCCGTTCCGCAAGTACACTCCGACCTTCTTCAGCGGCGTCCATGCACTCGCCTCGTAGCGGCGGACCAAGCGACCGAGTTCGCGCCTCCCGATCCGATGCAGCCGGCGGCGGTGGGTCCGCCGTCCGTCCCGATCGAACTCCTCGGTCAACCACCGATAGAGCGCCGCGAGCTCCTCGTAGAGCCCCGCCCCCCGTGGCTCTTCCTCCTCGGCCGCTCGTGCCATCCGCAGCAGATGCGCCCAGCACCGCTGGAGCACCCAGCCCAACTCCGGGTGCGGGTAGGCACCGTGCCCGTCGCACACGATCACCTTGCCCGGAAACCCATCACCCAGGGCCTCGCGCACCACTCCTTCGCCCCGACTCGGGCGAAGCACGAGCAGCGTGTCCGTGACCGTGGTGAAGGTCCACAGCCACCACCGCGCCCCACCGACCCAGAAGCTCGTCTCATCGGCGTACACTGTCGGTGCCGCTCGGATCCGTGCGAGGATGGCGGCATACTCTCCCCCGAGCTTCGCGCCCGCCTCCCACACCAGCGCCTGCACCGTGGCTGTGCTCATCGGCGCCCCCTGAGCCGAGAGTCGATCGACGAGCTTCCGATACGGCAGGCGCTCGAGGATCTTCCCCAGCACCACCTCGCTCTGAAGTTGGGGACCGTAGCCGGTGGGCATTCGGCCGTCGGGAAGGGTCCCTCGAACTTCCTCCCCACAGTCGAGGCAGCGGTAGACCGGGATCGTGTATTCGGTGACGATCGCCTTTCTCGGGGGCGGGAGCTCCACCTCGGTCTCTTGCTCCGTCCCGATCCGCTGGAGGTGGTGGCCATGACACCACCCACACCCATCGACGGAGAGCGTCACCTTCCGGTCCGGAACGAGGGGAGCCCGAGTCCACCCGGGATGACCGGGCTTGGGCCGGGCTTCCGGTGTTCGCCCGGAGGGACCCGAGGTCGGCCCAGAGGGTAGCCGGGGGCATGGTGGAGGACGCTGGGCGGGACGTTGGGATTCTCGTGGACCCTGAGGCGCCGGCGGAGTTCCTCCGCCTCTTTGCGGAGCCGGGCGATCTCGGCATCCTTCTCCTTCAGAAGTCGGTCGAGCTTTCTCTTCGAGACGATGATCTCCTCGTCGTCCTCCTCGGGAGCGAGGAGGACCGACACGGCCCGAGTCGCCACGTTGTCCTCGGGCAGAGGGCTAACGACTTCCCGGATTTACAATTTGGGTACGACCGGAACCCGGGTCCGAATCAGGCTACGCAGGGGCGAGAATCCTCGACGGGGCTAAACACGTACGAATAGGAAGCCACGCGCCACGGTCCTTGACCAGGGCGACTCAGCGGAACTGGCCTTTAAATACCTCTCGGCACCGCTTAATGTGGTGAAAGGTGCTTCCGTTCGACCCCGACGAGGTCCACATCGAACCCTCGAAACACTTTCGAAACCTGAAGGTGAGGAAATGGGATTGGGATGTCAACGACCTGAGAGACGCCCTTCGATCCCCGATCAAGGTGGTCCCTCGGGGGAAAAGAAAGCTCGAGGTCTGGGTGCGGAATGGGGGCTCGAAGAAGCTCGTGTTGAGCCATTTCCGCCCAGAGGGACTCGTCCTGGTTATCACCGGAACGGAAGGGTGAGCGGGCAATGAAGTGTCCAGTGTGCGGGAAGGGGGAATTACTTCCGGTCGACGACATACTCTCGGAGATCGAAGGACTCGCGTTCGTCGAGCGAGGTCACCGATGCACCGTCTGCGGCGAGGAGTTTGTGGACGAAGCGGATAGCCAGAGGACGATCAAGGTCGCTCGACGTCTCGGAATCTGGGGGGAGCCTCTTCGCCTCCGTCGAAAGCTTTCCCAAAGTGGGAGGGGGGTAGTGCTTCGGATTCCGGAAGACCTGAGGCAGAGCATGGGCCTGAAAGGGACGGAATCGATTGCGCTTTCGAAGATAGGATCCAAGAAGATCCTCCTCGAGGTCGAGGCGAAGTGATGAATTCAAGACGGAGCGCCGCGAGTTGACCCTCCGGACTCGGGTATCAGCTCGATTTTGAAGGCGATCTGAGAAGTAGATAGAATCTAGCTCCACAATGCTCGGCCGCCAATGGATGGTTGACCCGTTCTCGGTCTTTTCGTACGGGCCCGGTCCCGGGTCACCCAATCCTGTACCCATGGTTAGACTGGCGCAGTCTGGTCTTTGAGAAGATTGCCTTGAATATGTAGAGGGGGCTGAACAAGCCCATCATGCCCTTTCCCGACGATAGGATTGTCCTGCCTCGAGTAGGCACATGGAGTCTTGAACCTACAGTGGGTCAATTTCGACCCCGCCCGCTCCCTCGAGGTGGTAGTACCACGGGGGCTCGTAATGACACCCCCCCATCCGGCCTTTAGATACCCGGGCCGGAGGTGTGTCTGGCTCGGCGAGCGTCGTCGGCGAGCCAGCCGCCCACGGGAGCGCTTCGCCCGCGGGCACTCCAGGAACCCTCGGTTCAGGTCCCGGTGCCGGGTCTGCGGCGCGTGCTTTCGCTACCCGAAGAAGGAGTGCGCGCCGAGACATATCGAGCTGAGGCGAACCTCCGACATCCCTTCATCAAGTAGCAAAACGACTGCGGGGGCTGGACGAGACCACAGTATTCATGCAGTTCCCGCGACTGCGCAAACCGGCGTGCGGTTCCAATCTTGAGGGCAAACCCGATGTCCTTCCCGTGAAAGTATGCATCGAAAAATTCTCTGTCGATTGCGGCTCCGTCCGATGTCGCCGCCCAGAGCTTCGTCGGCGAAAGTGCTAGTATCTTCTCTATCGTAAACTCGCCGACGACCCGCCGGACCGGGCTGGAGGAGTAGATGACACACCGGTGGACGTCCCTCCTTTCGAATATCCGCCGTCGCAGTTCGTATGTCTTCCTTCCGTCGAGAATGGCATCAGAGAATTCGGGCCTAATCGACAGCAATACGCTTGTCCGCATTGGATACCTCCAGTAGCTTCTCAAAGGCCCCTGCCGATAGGCCTTCGAATCCCCTCGGGGCATCCGAGATGATCCCCGCGGCCTTGAGCTGGGCCAGGGTCGGTCGGGTCGGGAGCGAGTAGACGTAGAGGAAGTTCACCACGAACGGTCTATTGGAAGGGGAGTAGTCCCAATGGTGCCCTAACTCCTCGTCGGAGAAGACGCTTCGATTGCGGCAGACCTGGATGAAGTCCTCCTTGCTCTTGATGTCGAGAATGACGTACTGCACTACACCGATTGTGGTCGCAACAGAGGTATAGTGCGCGGGAGCGGCACCAGACTTCGTTCGATAGAAGACGATGATGTCTCCAGGACGCAACCCCCGTTCGAGCGACCGCGAGATGTACACCTTGCTGATCGCGTTACGGTTCGGCCGGTTCTCCACAAAGTTTGCCGGCGATTCCGTGTTCAAAATGGAGTCGGGGAGGAGTTCGGTGTGGTACTCGGGATAGACAGGGACTATGAACTTCCGGCTTCTGCGCGAGATGTAGGGGTAGGTTTTGCGAGGGTCTCTTTGGTCAACCGCCGGAGAGAATTTACGGACGAACACCTGTTCGGTCCCAGCCTTGCTCGTCTTCGTGCCATGTCGGGCGAAGCCCCAGTCCTCGAGCAGGCGAATCAGTCGCTCCTGCTCCTCCGTCCGAACGAAAGCTGTCACATATATCTCCTCGACACCGAACTTGAGTGCGTTGTCGAAGACAATCTTGAGGAAGCGCTCGCCAAGCTTGTAGCCGTTCGACTCCACCTTGAAGGAGCCGATCTTCAGGCGAGATGCCGGGACGAATGGCGGTTGTATGTCCCTGTAGTCTTCTGCCGACCCCTCGTGCTTGAGGTAGAGGAAAGCTACGACGCTGCCGTCATCGCCCGTGCATAGGTAAGCGGGTTCGTCGGCCTTGTGATTGAACCACTCATCGAATCCGCGGTAGTCAGCACGAAAGGAGTTGAAGAACGGGTCCCTCAGGTTAACGTTACCGAAGTAAGGGGCTGCGACTGAATAAGTGGGTTACTTGTACTGCCCGTTCGGATTCCCGAGGTAGTGGAGTCCGAGGCGCTGCGCACCAAGTACGAGGCTCTGGCCCCGGAGCTCACCGAGCGGTCGAAGCGACTTTGGGCGGCCACCGAAGCCCTCGCTCTGGGCCACGGGGGCATCGGGACGGTCGCTCGGGCTACGGGCATCTCGCGCTCCACCATCTCACGCGGTCTGCAACAGGTTCGCGCCGGCGAACGGCTCGAGCCGGGTCGCGTCCGTCGACCCGGCGGCGGTCGCACACCGACCGTTCGAAAGGACCCGAAACTGACCCGGGATCTGGATGCCCTGGTGGAACCCACGACCTCCGGCCACCCTCAGTCGCCAGTCCGCTGGACCTCTCGGAGCACGCGGCGTCTGGCCCGCGAGCTCCAGGCGATGGGGCACAATGTGAGCGAGCGCCTCGTCCGGGACCTGTTGCACGCCGCGGGGTACAGCCTTCAGTTGAACCAGAAAGACCGAGAGGGTTCGAAGAACCCAGACCGCGATGCCCAGTTCCGCTACCTTCAGGTCGAGGTCCTTCGTCACCAACGGCGTCGACAACCGGTCATCTCCGTGGACACCAAGAAGAAGGAACTCGTGGGCGACTTCAAGAACGGAGGACGGGAGTGGAGGCCGAAGGGCCAGCCCGAGCCGGTGCGGGTGCACGACTTCCTGATTCCCGACAAGGGGAAGGCCATCCCGTACGGGGTCTACGACCTTCAACGGAACGAGGGGTGGGTCAGCGTCGGGATCGACCACGACACCGCCACATTCGCGGTCCGCGCGATCCGGCGATGGTGGGAGGTCATGGGGCGGCCGGCGTACCGACGGGCTACCTCCCTGCTGATCACGGCGGACTGCGGAGGGAGCAACGGCGCCCGGGTTCGATTGTGGAAGTGGGAACTGCAACGGCTCGCCGACGACACCGGGCTCACGCTCACCATCTGCCACTTTCCCCCCGGGACGAGCAAATGGAACAAGATCGAACATCGACTGTTCTCTCACATCGCGATGAACTGGCGCGGAAAGCCGTTGGCGAGTCTTGCAGTCATCGTGAATCTGATCGGAGCGACCACCTCGACTGCGGGGCTGAGGGTCCGATCGGAACTCGACAAGGGCAGGTATCCGGACGGGGTCAAGGTGACCGACGAACAGATGGCCGAGGTCCATCTGGAGCCCCACAACTTCCACGGCGACTGGAACTACACAATTCGCCCACGACGAAGACCGACGAAATGAGTCAGTTATTTAGTCGCGCGCCCTAAGCCTTCATCACTGAGAGGACCTTGTAGTCGGCGAGCTCTGGATTCTCGGCGGTTACCTTCTCGAGGAAGGAATCGATCGTGAAGACCTTCGCCGTGAGGTTGAGGCTGTGCGCCTTTCGGTGAATCTCCCGGTCTTCAGTGATGAGGGCGTCCACCCTTCCCGCTGCCAACTCGAGGAGGAGGGACGTGTCGAACTTGTCGTTCGCCGTCACGTCGGCTGCGCGGACAGCAGTGATGTCCGGCGTCTCCGGCGCATTCGTCCTCAGTACCTGGTAGCTCGCCAGCTTTGCCTTGAACGATCGGACGACCAGAGGGTCGCCGTGCCGTTCGATCTCCTCGATGGACCCAGGGTGGATGCACTTCTCCGCGCGGATCCTGTCGAGCCAGCGGAAAAGAACTCCGATGTCGGCCCTGTCAATGACTCCCGCCTCCCGGTGAATCAGAATGTTGGTGTCTAGCAGGACTCTCACGCGCTTTTCCTCGCCCGGCCTCGCCACTCCAACTTGGAATCCGCCCCACTTCTCGTCTCACGGGTCCGCGGCAGCAACCCAAGGCAGACATTGACTTCAGGGGTCGCAAGCATGAATGCGAGTCGCTCCTCCTCTTGGCTCCGCGAGAGCTGGAGATCTGGGCCCCGCTCAAAGAGGCGGCTCTGTACCCTTTGGTACTCCTCGATACCGCGCTGCGAAACTCTCGGCGTAACAGTCCTAGCAGCCCCCGGAGACGTTAGTGCAGGCCGTGACACTGTACTGTGTTGAGTTCGCCCCTTTATCGAGGAGATCGACCTCATGTGGAGTTCCTCTGCGCTGATACCCGATAAGTCCTACGCCGGAGGGGTCGTGCATTCCTCAAGGATCGCCTGCACCCTTGCCAGCAGCCCACCGCTGTACCCCCTCGCGACCTTCCCCTTGCTCAGCCTCTTCTTGAGTCTGGCGAAGTTCCCTTTGTCGATCCCGTGCACTGTTGCCAAGGAATGCGGCAGGGAGAGAATCCGGTCGGACAAAGGCGCGCAGACCTTCGCCCGTGCTCCCGCCGAACCGACCTGAAGGACTCGGGCTTGCTCAATCCGGGTGGACCCTTTCTCCAGCCCATCGATTCTTGACCTGAACAGCGCACCGACCTACCCCCTACGCGGGGACTGTTAGTATCGGTGGTCCTTCGTCGAGTAGGTCGGCTTGCTTGAGCCGCCTGAGTCCATCCCGAACGTTGTCCGTGATGTTCAGGTACCAGGTCCGAGCCTGCCCGCCAAGGCTCACCTCGGCCCTTTCGACCCGGTCCAGTTCCGCCAACAGCCGCTCCTGATACTCCGCCACCTTCGCCTCCGGCACCCGACCCTCGAGCAGCTTCCAGCGAAGCGCCATCTCCAGCCGATACGCCAGACTGCACACGAACAGGTACGCGCGCACGCGCCGTTCCCGCCGGTGCCGCACCGGCTCCACCTCGATCCCCGACTTCCATGTCCGGAACGCCTTCTCCACGAAGTCCTTCCCCAGATACTGCGCCACCACTTCCACCGCCGAGAGCCGCGGGTCGGTGCACAGCAGCGCGTACTTCCCGTCCTGGCGCGCCGCCTCTCGGATCACCCGGTCCCGGTACGACCAAGCCACCCGCGGACCCTCCCCGCTCCGACGGACCCGCACCTGCACGAACTCCTTCCACTCACCAAGGACTCCCTCGATCGCCTCGTGGAGCTTCCCCTCGCTCCACGCCTTCCCCTTCTCCGACAGCGCGTTCAGCGCCTTCCCGAGGTTCGCCAGCGCCAGGTTCCTCTCCGACCGGTCCTCCATCGCTCGGGCCGCGCTCGTGTAGACCGTTACCTCGCGCTCCTCCTTCCAGAGCCGCCGTCGCGCCTTCGCCGCGTAGATCGCCCCCCCACGAGTGGCCTGGACCACACTGCTCGGCATCTCGGGCACCTTCACTGTATCGAGAATCTCCCGGATCTCCTTCGTCGACTTCGAGATCCCTCCGAGGAGGTGCCAGCCGGTGCCCCGCACTTCCTCGACGATCGCCTTCCCCACGAGGCCCCGGTCCACGATGAGCAGCCCCGGGACGATCTTCGCCTGCTGGAGCTCCACCAGCAGGTTCCGCATCGTTCCGGTGCCGTGTCGCTGCCCTCGGTACACGAAGTGCCGCCAGAGCATCCGGTCGTGGCGGCTCACCACCGCCCCGACATTCACTTGGAGGCGCTGTTGATGGTCCGGGTTGCGCCCCGGCGTGGCGATGGGACAGGTGACGCCGAAGAACAGCACGCTGGTGAGATCGTAGGCGAGGGCCTCGGTCTCGCCCTTCGGCAGCGGGTAGCGCTCCCGCCAGTGCCGGGTGAGCTCCTCCTCGAGATCGAGGGTACGGTCAACGACGAGGGCCCGGCTCGGATCGTCATGGCAGATCCAGTCGAGCGCCCTCAGGAACGTGTCCTTCTGGAACGCCTCGGCCGGGATCCCTGCGAGCACCGGAAGGTCGGTGGTGGGGGTCCAGTTCTCGAGCTGGGTTGCGCTCAGCGGATCGAGGACACGGTTGATGGCCCAGGCGGTGAGGATCTTGCCCGCGGAGGGGGCGTCGGGGTCGGAATCTCGGCCCGAGATCCGGTCGATGGAGGTCGGAATACCGAGATCCTCGGCGAGCCACCAGAGCAGTCGGACCGCTCCGGCTCGACGAGAACGGTCGTGCCGGACACGGTCCAGGATGGACCCGGGGCCGGAGCGCTTCGGGCCGCCTTCGGGTCCGAGGTAGCGAACGAACTTGCTGCGGACCTTCTTTCCCTCTCGGAAGGTGCGCCACTCTTCGAGATAGATACGGTCCCCGCGTCGACGGTGCTTGATTGACAAGTGAGGGGGACATACTCCCCACACATATAACTAGGACGGTCCATCGGCGCTACGCGAGGAGAGCCGGTCCGTCGAGGGAGCGGGCGCCCGGACTCGGGAGATCGAGCTCTGAACCGCGGGGTGTGGGGAGTAGGTTGCTGCGCTATTCAGGTCTTGACGCCCTATTTTGGATGTTCCGGGGATCCTCATCCCTTTTGGAATCGAAGGCGCGCTCTCGGTCCGGGTACCTGGCGAAAGACGCGACCCCCCACCCACAGGATTGGTGCCGGGGATAGCCAGAAACCCGGGCCTTCCAGTTGAGTCCGAGAGACCGATGAACGTGACGAGCTCCGATTGGTTCAAGGTTGGATCGACGTGATGTTCAACGAGTCCCGGACCTGCTAATCTCGGCAAAGCATCGCGAATCAGTCCGATTCTCTACGGCTCAGGAGTATGGCGGCTGTCCGCCAGAGCAGAATGGGCTGGCTTGGTTCGACTGGCCGAGCCAGGGCTCGCGGCAAGTCTCTGCGTGGCGAGTCACGGGGCTCACGAGCTCAACATTTCTATCCAGGTAGGATTGCTGAGGTCTGCCTCCACCTGTCCTCGAAGTGCTCACGTCGCCAATTGATAGACTCCTTTGCGGGGTAGTTTCTAGGGAGCGAAGGCAAGTTTGGAAGTCTGTCGCCTGCTATCGTTAGAATGTGGTTGTCCTTGGCAGACTCGCGCAGCGCACGGTCAGGCGCCACCATGACCCGGAAATCCTCGTCCATCGTCCAAGCGTACTGGTCGAAGAGCGTGTGGTGATTCGGGCACAAGAGAATCCCATTCTTGATGTTCCCCCGCACCCCTCCGGCTTCAACTGGGACAATGTGCGCTGCCTCGATAGCCACGGGCGTGCTACCGATTCTGAATCCGATATTGCATAGGCTGCAACGACCCCGATATGCTTCCCTTAACGCAGTTGCGAATTTACGGTCCCGGAGCACCCGTGTAACGTCGCTCGTCGGGGCCGGAACATGCTCGATGGGATCAAAGGTGGTAGAGACAGTTTCGACTATAGGGGACTCGGTTTCGTTTGAAGGTTCGCCTCGGAGAATAAAATGGGTGCCGTCAAAAGACTCTACGAATGCAATACCTAGAACCTTGTAAGCTATTCGACCCCCAAGAGGTGGGGCGGGTCGGAATACCCCGATAGGCGTGTGGTCCCGTTGACAATTCAAGAGACTCTGATTTGTGTCCAACTTCAGGTCGATTCGGCCATTTCGTTCTTCTGGAGAGTAACGAAAGGTCCAGGACCCGTCCGGCCAGACATCAGGGTCCTTGTCTTGGTACGAACTATTTTGGGTCTCACGCACCCATAGCGCGTGGCTTGCGCCCGCGGGCTTATAGATACCCTTTCGACCCCTAAACCCAAGGACGAGTTTCTGAATTTCTGAACTGGGAAGGACTTGATCAAAAGCCTCTCTAATCCGAATCAACTGAGCTTTGATAATTGGGTCATCGATCGTCCCTATTGGGTCGCCAGGCAGGGTTGGTGAGCCGGCGATACAGTAGTGTCCTTCGTTATCCAAGAAGTTGATAACTCCAGAATCGCGCAGTTGCTGGAGCACTCGCCGGATCGTGTTCTGTGTCGTCGCGTTCCCCGGATGCTTCACGGCCAATTCGGTCGATCGCGAGTACACATCCGAAAGAGAGAAGACTTGGTCGGGCTTCCAGTTCGCCCGGATAAGGCCAAGGACCTCATCGGTCCAAGTATCGCCCACATCATTTGGTGCAACCATCGGAAAGTGCGGAAGCGACAGGACTATTGATCACTTTCCTCGGGGCTGAGACGCAATTCCCATTGATACCTCAACACCCTTTCAAATCAGCCTCGCCAAGAATCGAACCGGGAAGGGATGTCCAACACGTCTTGTGCGGAGAGCACAAAGTGAGGCGCCCAGGAATAGCGCGCCTCGAATGTGTTAGAGCAGGCTGAGTCATCTTCCGGTTTCTAGGCCCAGGGTTCGCTAAGATCAAAGGTCAAGCGACTGGTCCCGACTATCGAGGTCCAGATAGGTAACGGCGGAGGGCATCGTACACCTCTTGGCGCGTCTCGAATATAACGAACTTGGGACGACCCTGCACGATCTTGTAAATCCCTCGGTACCCGCCTGAGACCTTGAGCCTCCAATGCGAGGGATCGTTCCGGGTCGACGCGATGTCCAAAGTCGCGGTTCGCATCTCGGGGTGAAGGCTGAGTTCTTCGAAGCTACTCAGGAAGCGTTCGCGCACTTCCGCGGGCAGTTTCAGGAATTCCCTCCGTGCTGAGACCTTGAAATCAATCCGTTCCAACCAGGGAGTCAAGCGGTTCTGGGGCAGAAGTCACCGCCCTCGTTCCCGTAGCCTCCGGTGGCGGGCGACCACTGAAGCTGCAGAGACGTCGGGCTCGCGAGCCCGTCGGGCCAGCTCTCTCAGAGTATCCGGCGGCAAGAAATCCTCAAACGACTCGAGCAGGAACTGATCCCAGTTCTGAGCCCCTGTCTTCAGACCTTGGAGAAGCCGCAACGTGGAGGTGCGAATCGGAATCGAGGTCAGTGGGTCGGCAGTGGCTTCCATCCTCCACTCATGAAATCGATGATATTAATGACTTTCGAGCCGACTCAACCTCGGTGTGCACAACGCATCTTGTGCGCACTATGGACAATGTACCTTCTATCCGAAGGGGGTCCGGAAAGGGGTCCCTTCCCAAAGGCCTCCCTCCAGATGATGCCAAGTCACTGGGAACCGACCCGGGGCCTCCTTTGCTCTCGACCAGACGGCATTCGCCGGACGCGGGAGACGGTCCCTCGTCCCGGACCCATTCCAGGGGAGCGCGATGGAGGTCGCGTGGAGGTCTGGGGTGAGCCGTGGAACAATTTTCAATCGACGGAACGAAGTGCGCGCCCTGAGCGGACCACGTCGCGGGCATCGCGCGTCTTCACCGGAGGAACTCTTATCCTGAAGTGCATGATCGCAACCAGGAATGAAGACACCTGCCGAACACCCTTCGGAGACCCCGGGCAAGGCGCTCTCGCCGAGAGTGACCTACGTGGAAGACAGAGGAGCCGTCTACGACGCGCCGCTTGAGGTCGTTTGGGACTTCATGGAGAAGGACGAGAAGTTCCATCCCAGGGCTCACACTTCTGAGGTGCGGAACTTCGAGGAGAGGGCCCTTTCCGAGGTTACGACCCTCCTCAGCTATGAGAGACGAAAGGGGGGCCGTTGGGAGAAGATGGTCTGTCGCATGACTGCCATACGTCCCGCAGTCAGGATCCAGGAAGACCTCGATGGCCCGTACGCAGGGTCGAAGACGGTGTTCCTCTACACGCCTCAGGGCAATCGAACTGTCGTCGATGTATTTGGCTACGGGCAGTCTTCCGAACTCACCCCCGCGGAGATCAAGCGGGATAGGAAGGAGACCTGGGCGAATGCCTACGCGGAGGACTTACCCTATTTCCGCCGCTTTGCCAATCAACATCCTTCCGTCCTGGCGAAGCGCAGGTAAACATCCCCCTTCGGCCGGCAATCTGATGTTTCTAAACTTTCGACCCACCCGTGGGTCTTGATAGGCGTAGTCTGCCTACGCCCCTTCGGTGAGAGCGGCCTCGTTTCCGGAGCTCCCGGCGCGGCTCTGCCGGGTGCGGGCCGGCATGGACCAAGTGGAGATTCTCGTAGGGTCCTTGTACGTTCGAGCAGGAGCGACTCCCGCGAACCCGACCCAAGGAGGTCGGACTCGATCCACCCAACTACTTTGGGGAGCCGACGCCCTCGGCCCTCCGACGCGGGCGGCCAATGATGCGAGATCGGGGCCGGGAGAGATACGTAACGTCGAACGTAGGTCCCAACGGGCGGGGTACCCCATTCGAGGAGTCGGTACGCGCGTTCCACTTCGAGCCGAAGTGAATCAACGTCAGAAGGACAGGCAGAACGTCCGCCCCCTTTGGACCCAACTGCCACCGCGTGTAGGACCGGGTCTGCTCCGCTCGGAGGATGAATCCGTTCCGTTCCAGCTCGGCCAGCCGCATGGCCAGGATTCTCTTGCTCATGCCCGGAGTCGTCCGGAGCAGCTCGTTGAATCGCCGGGCCCGACCCAGGGCAATGTTCATCAGAACGAGCAAGGCCCACTTTCGTCCTAGGACCCCGAGACTGGCCTGAACCGGGTAGGCCGAAAAATTGAGCCTGACAAAGACCCGCTCCCTTCGACGAGACGTTACGACCAAGGGTGTCCTACTTTGGTTCGCCTACCGACACTTATAGGCCGAGTCAGATAAGGAACTCCAGAGGAAAGTGTTCAGCGATGGTCTACGTGAAAGATGAAGGGAGCACATTCGATGCGCCGATCGATCTCGTGTGGAAGTACATTTTTGGGGGTGAGGGCCATGACGCCGCCCACAAGACCACGCGGAATCCGAAGTTCGAGAAGGTTTCGGACATCACGATCATCTACGGCTCGGAGCGGTTCCTCCGAGGGAAGTGGGCTCCGGATCGGATGCGGATTTCGATGTTCCCGCCGGTCTCGGTCGTCACCGAGTGGCTCGAGGGGGTCCTCGCAGGCTCGAAGCTTGTATACGTCTACTCTCCCCAGGGCGACAAGACTCGAATCGATGTATACGGCGAGTTCACGTCGAAAACACTCGCACCGAGTGAGGTCGAAGCCGCCGCGCGCGAATTCCTTAAGAACGAGTACGATGCCGATGCACCGGTTATCCGCGCCCGGGCTTCGAAGAAGAATTGAGGGGATCGAGTGGCCTTATCCGGAACCCCGGGCCAGTTCGCCCTAGATGAAAACCCTCGCCTTGTGTAAGGGCCTGTGACGAGCACTCCCCCGCAATACCGTTTGCGAACCCGGGGGTTTTCTGAGCCCCCCATCGGGTGGATGATAGAGTAGGTGCACTTATGTGGCTTCCGCCCGCGTCTGGTCGTCGACTACATCGGTACTCCCGTTGCTAGTGTGCGGGCTCTGCATCCACTTATCCGCGCCTTTTGCGCACGATGACAATCGCAGCCGCCCGCTCCCGATCGACTGACCCCACTCAACGACACGCGGCCGTCTCACGACTCCGCAGCACCTACACCGGAGCTCGGTCGGTCAGGAGTGTAAGGGGTCCTCCTCTTGAGGACCGCGTAAACGATCTTGAGCAGCTTGTGCGCCCCGGCGACATTGCCCTTCTGCTTGCCACCGCGACGGGTGACACGCCTCGCCACCTTCGTGACGTCGCTGCGCTTGTCCGCCCAGTGGCGGTGGGACCACGAGGCCTCGACCATGAGCCACTTTACGAGGTGATTCGAGTCCGTTTTCAAGTGGCCCTGGTAGGACGACTCTCCAGATTGGTGGTTGGTCGGCACCAGTCCCGCGTATGAGCATAGCCTCTCGACGTTCGGGAAACGGTCGATGGGGCAAAGCTCAGCGACCAGGGCCACCGCCGTGAACTCACCGATTCCTGGAATCGTCTCGAGGAGTTGCGCGTCCGTCGACTTCAGGAACGCCTGGTGGACCTCGTCGTCGAGAGCCTTTGTGATCTCGTCGAGTCGATTCAAGGCGTCCAGACCTCGATCGACCTCGGGAAGCTGATGGTCGCGAAGCTCCTCACGCTTCCGTTTCAGACCGAGGAGTCCCTCGTCGTAGGGGATTCCCTTCCGGAGGAGGGCGGCGTAGACGTGGCCCTTGATGCCCGTCTCCTCGCGCTTGTAGAACGCGCGGTCTCTCACGAGCTGGCGGAGTGCACGGATTTCGGCGTCGGGAGCGTAGGCCATTGGAATACCATGGAGGCGGAGGAGTTCCGCCAGGGTCTCCGAATCCACCTTATCGGATTTCAAGCTGGCCTCGCTGATCAATCGCACCCGGTAGGGGTGGGCGAGGGTCACTACGGCGTCGGTAGAGGCCACGGCATCGTAGAAGTGTTCCCAGACGTTGCAGGCCTCAAGCACGACGTGCTTTCGGCCCTGGATGCGGTCGAGGTAGGCGATCAACTCGAAGTCGCTGGATCCGAAACTGGATTGATCAAGGCGATTCCCCTCTCGGTCCAGAACGGTGGCGACGACCGACTTCTTGTGCACGTCCAACCCGACGAATACTTCGCTCTCCATGCGGCGCCTCGAGGGCGACGAAGGGAGGCGCCGCACTTGCCTCTTGCTCGACATCGGGCGGAAGCCATCATCTCATCAACGGCTCTTTGGCGCACTGGCGGATTCTAGTCAGTGCGCTCGTCCGGCACCCGCTCGCTCCACCCTTCATTCCCCGTGAAGGGCGGACCCTCTTTCTCGTTGACTATACCTGCTTTTTCGCCGTGTTCATCCCCCCACACCCCGGCGGAAGTCCAAGGGGCGTAGCGAGCCCAACGCCCTCCGTCTGACGGCGGAAAGGGAAACCAGCCCTTCCGCTAGCGGATCATCCGGGCGGCGGAGGTGGTGGCGGAGAGGGGCTCGGTGGCGAGTACGCCGGCGGGGGCGGTGGCGGGGGCCCGGACATCCTGGACTTGCCCTTCCCCTTGCTGATCGTGTAGATCACGATCACGACGGCCGCGACCACGATGGCGGCGACCCCGAGCAAGATGACCCCGTCGGAACCCGGGAGATCGAGGAATCCGGGCGGACTGGTGTTGTTGCCATGCCCGGGCCCTCCGGCGATGATGAGGAGCACCGAAGCTTGGTCGCTGACAGTGAATCCGTTAAGCGATGCGTTGACGTAGACCGTGACGGAACCCGAAGTCCCACCCGCGACGACGTTCGTAGGGTTCGCGGTCGACGAGCTCGAGGTGGGCGAGGGACTTGTTGTTGATCGACCATGCGTAGCTCACGGCGCCCGGGCACGGTGCCGGATTGCACGTGGGGGTGGCGGTCTCGGTCGAACTCCCGTCCGCGAGAAGGATCTCGCCGAGCAAGGGGGACACGGTGACGGAGGCGAGGACCGAACCCGATGGACAGTTGGCCACGGCGAGGACGGAAACGTACGAGGCGGTCAGCGCGGGGTTGATGTAGGCGACGTACACGTTACCGTTCGTCGGATCGACGGCGATCGCCTTCGGGGACCCTTGGATCGCGACCGTCCCGATCACGGCGTTCGTGTGCGTGTTGATGATCGAGACCCAATTGCCCCCGCCGCTCGGGGCGTAGACGCAACCGGTCGCGGCATCGTATGCCACGGCGGTGGGACCCACGGAAAGCATCGAGGTGTTGATGGCGATGCTCTTGACCGGGGTGTTCGTCGTGGTGTCGACCACGGAGACGTTCTCGCCCGCGGTGTTCGCCGCGTACAGCAGGTTGTTGGAGGTGTCGAGCGCGACCGACCCCGGATAATCTCCGACCGGGATTGAACCGATGACCTTGTCGGTGCTCAAGCTCACTACGGTGATGTTGTTCCCCTGGCCGTTCCCGGCGTAGAGATCCCCGTTCGAAAGATCGATCGCCAGCCCCTGGGCCAATTCGCTCACGGCCGGGCCCATGTTGATGTTCGTGACCAGGGAGCGCGTCGCCCCGTTGATGACCGAGATCCAAGTCGTCGTGACGCCCTGGTCGCCGACGTAGATGTAGCCGTTCGCGCTATCAAAGACCGCAGAGAAAGGATGCGGCTTCACCGTGACGCTGGCCACGGTCTTCTCCGTGGTCGCGTTGACGACCGTCACATTGCTGCCGGCGTCGTTCGGTACGTAGAGCTCGTTGGTCACCGTGTCGACCGCGACGGCCGCGGGGACGTCCATGGTCGGCGTTCCGGTGGGGATCGAGGTCGTCAGCGTGTTGGTCGCTGCGTTGATGACGCCGAGCGCGGAAGCGTTGTCCTCGCCGACGTAGAGGTTGTTGTTGATGCCGTCGTAGGCGATCGAGGTGGGATCGCTCGGGAGGCTGATGTTCTCGAGGACGCAATCCGTACACGTCGCCGCGTGCTGATTTTCGGCCACGGGCCCAGGATGGTTCGCGATGGATCCCGGCGAGCTCGGCGTGCCCGACACGGACGGTGCGTGGCCCTCGGACCAACCGAGCGCCCCGATTCCGGCCGAGAGCGACGAACCGAGCATGACCAAAGACACCAGGACGACCCACGATGGAGAACGCATTGGTCGCCGGATAGTCGGTAGGTCATTAAAGGCGAGGGTCGCCCGTTTCGCGCTTTGGATGGGCCGAGGCGGATTCGAACCGCCGATCTCCGCGTTGTAAGCGCGACGTCCTAACCGCTAGACCACCGGCCCGAGCCGGGCACAAGGTTCCCTGTCAAGGCCCTGTCGGTGCCGTGGTGGACTCCGGAGCTCGAGCCCGGTGCCGAAGACGGACCGCCAGACCTCGGCCGAGCTGGCCCATGAGAGGACCGGGTAGCGCGGCTTCGCCTACGGCGAGAAGCTTCCCATCCCGGACGAGTAGGACGGCGTCGCCTGTCCGTATGGCGGGGTCCGCCTTGGCCACGCCGGGCACGAAGAGGTCGCCTGCCATCGGGACCTCCGGCCGGACTTCGACCTCCAACGGATGGGCTTCCATCATTCGGGTTCCCCCGGCGACCGTCAGCTGGAACAGCCCTCGCTCTTCTCTCCAGGTGGCGAGATCGGATCCGCGGGTATCCGTCACCCGCTGGAACCAGGGTCGACCGTGCAATCGCACCGGGGGCTCAAAGAGCCGTTGGGCCGCTCCTGCCCCGAACTGGAAGGTGGCGATCGTCTCGAGTTCTTCCCGGACCACCGCCAGGGGCCCGCCTTCCACCGGGCTCAAAGGACCCAAGGAGGCCTCGGCGGCTTCTCGTAGCCGCCGCAGCGAGTCCGCCGACCCGGTGCGCCCGTCGGCGACGGTCCATTGGGTGTCCGAACGCTGGACGAGGGAGTCCCGGAGGAAGCCGTATTCCTCCGGGTCGAGGTGAGCGATGACGCCTCGGTACGCCCCGACCGCGATCACATGTTGGACAGCCTCGATCACCGACCGGCGCTCGTCCTCGTCCCATTCGTGCGTGACCGGAATGTCGTAGTGGCGGGCCGGGGGCACATCCTCGAGCTCTCGGGGGACGAGGCCCAGGGGGGAGGTCACCGACGCGACGTGGAGGCGAGCCCGGTTCGGCACCCCTTCGAGGGCGTTGATGATCCTTCGATGCGAGGGCGAGGATCGGTAGGGCTTCGTCCGCGAGCACGGGATGATCAGCAGGACCTGCTTCGACGGAGGGGGTCGGTACCGCTCGAGGAACCTCTTTCGGAACCTCACCACTTCCGGCCGCCGTTGGGATTCCTTGAGGATGTAGGTCCGGATCCCGCTCGCGGTGACCGGGACCCGTTGTTCGAGAGCGCCCTCGAGGAGGCGATCGGCGTACCGGAGGAGCTCCGAGAGCACCGGCTCCGCGGTGAGCCGCGCTTCGACGAGTTCCCGCAATCGCCCGGCCCTGAGCGCGGCCCGCACCAAGCGCATCTCCCGATCGAGCGCCCACTCGTTGTGCGCGACCCCTCCCTTCGGAGGATCGGTCCGGCAGGCGGGGCAGGGGCAGGCCGAGGTTCCGATCACGGCGGAAGCGTCGAACGATCCGAGCTCCGGCACGAAGAACTCCCCTTCGGTGGTCCTCGCGAGACACTCCGTGGAGTCCACGAGGTCCACACCCAAGTACGCGAGATGCGCGAGCCGGTGGGGGAGGCCGACCCGGGGGGTCCAGAGAACGGGACCGGCCCCGAGCTGGGCTCGAAGCTCGCCGATCGCTCGGATGAACTGCTCGGCGTCGGAGAAGAGCGCCCGAGCGTTCGATAGGACCACGAGCTCGGGAGGGTGTTCCCGAAGGCGGGTCCACTGTTCCTCCGCGAGCGGCCAGTGGATGACCCAGGTTCCCGGGGCGGCTTCGACCGCATCCCCGGGCCCCCCGGAGACCTCAGGGCTGCCGATGGGGAAATTGAGCCCCAGCTCCGAGGTGCCATCCGAGAGGCGAAGCGATCGGCGGCCCGGAGGGGCGGTCCGATCGTCCGAGAGCGAAAGGGCCCCCGGCCCTCCCGGAAGTGGTTCGGAGCGGCCGTGGGGTTGGCTCCAGAGGATCCCGGGGACCGAGAGGCCGATCGGTCCGATCGTCGCGCGCCCCGAGACGGCGAGCCCCTCGAGCCGGTCGTAGATACGCGTCAATCGAGGTCCCAGGAACGGATCCGCGGCGTCGCCCGGCTCGGCCGGACGATCAGTCCGCCTTCGACGAGCCCTTCCGAGGACGGGCCGACCCGGCACCCGCCGGGAAGATCGCTTCCCATCGGGCGACCATGGCCTCCCGACGGTCCGTTCCCCCCTCGGCCCGGCCCTTCGTCCGGATCAACGGGTCCTGCGCCTCCCGTACGTCCCGAAGGAACGCCACGGGGTCCTCGCTCGCCTTCTCGAAGCCGTAGAGGATGAGTTGCCGAAGGAAGCTCGATCGGCCTCGCCAGCCCATCCGGCGCCGGACCGCCGGGTTCAGGTTGCGCTTCGCCATCCGCCAGACGGCGGCCGTGGTCTTGTCGTCGCGCGCGGAAAGCCCGATCATCACCTGGGTCATTGCTCTGCCACCTCCCGCCCGACCGCCGTCCGAGTTCAAAGGACCTGCGGAGGCCCGAAGGGAAGGGCTCCACTCCGAACCGATCCGCCGGGCAGGGGGTCCCCTAGGGCTCCCGAGGGGAGCTACTAGGCGAAGAGGGTCGCGAGGACCCCGATGAGGAAGATGGCGCCTAGGATCATGTGTCGTTGGAACGGGGTGCGAACCGCGTTCGGTTGCCGGATCAGCCCGGCATCGGATTGGAACGCCAGCGCGGTCATCACGGCGAGCGCGATGTAGTACAGGAGGTCCAGGCGGGCGACCACCCCGAAGGCAGTGAGCGCGGCCAAGGCCGCTGCGTGCAACCCCACGACCGCCCTCGTGGAGGCCCTCGGGCCGAATCGTGTCGGGAGGGTGGCGATCCCGAGCTGCCGATCCGAGGTGAGGTCCCCTAGGCTGTGGATCGTCTCGAACGCCGTCCCCCAACAGAGCATCCCGACGACCGCGACCAGGGCCTCGATCGGGAGGGCGCCCCGCACCGCCACGAACGCGGCGGCGGGTGTGATCGATTCCACCAGGCCGAGGTAGACCGTGGTGCCCCAGCCGAGCCGCTTCGTGAGGCTGTAGCCGAGGAGGAGCGCGAGGGCGACCGGGGCCAGGATCAGGGCGAGCGGGTTCAACAGATAGGCGGCGACGATCAGGACCGCCCCATTGAGGGCGGTGAGCGAGAGCGAGAACCGCTCGGTCAGCCGCCCGGTGACGAGCGCCCGCTCTTGGGTCCGGGGGTTGGCGCGGTCCTGCTCCCGGTCGACCCAGCGGTTGAAGCTGTGACCGGCGTTGCGGGCGGCGACGAACGCGATCACCACGAGCACGAACACCCAGAGCGAGGGGAGCCCTCGCGCGGCGACGAGGAGGAAGGCGAGGGCGATCGGCAGATTGAGGCCCAGGTTCTGGATCTCGAGGAACCGCCCGATCTCCGCGGCTCGGCCGCGCGGGGGGGCCTCGCTCACGGCGGGGGTCGGCGGGTCAACAGGCCCTTGAGCACCGGGTCGGCCGCGACCAGCGCGTCGACGCGCTCGACCGTCGCCGGTGCCATCCGGATCTCCTCGGGCCACGCCCTCGGGAAGCCGTCGGACGGCCCCTTCTTCGTGGCGTCGATCCCGATCTTGGCCCCGAGGTTCGGTACCGGGTTCGAGATCGACAGCTGATCGACCGGGCCCTCGACGATCTCCAGGTCCCGACCCGGATCCGCCTGGAGCCCGACCCGGTAGAGGACCTCGGAGAGGTCGTGCACGTCGACGTCCGCGTCCACGATCACGACGTATCGGGTGAACATCAGCTGCCCGAGCCCCCAGAGCGCGTGCATCACCTTGCGGGGGTGATCCGGGAACCGCTTCTGGATCGAGATCACGGCGACGTTGATGAACAACCCCTCGACGGGCAGGTTCATGTCGACGATCTCCGGGAGGACGAGCCTCACGACGGGTAGGAAGATCCGCTCGACCGCCTTCCCGAGGACCGAATCCTCGGTCGGCGGCTTTCCGGTCACGGTGCTCAGGTAGACCGGTTGGGCCCGCCGGGTGATCCGGGTCACGTGCATCACCGGGAAAGGTTCCGGGGCGGAGTAGTAGCCGGTGTGGTCCCCGAACGGCCCCTCGACCTTCTCCTCGGAAGGGTCGACGTACCCCTCGAGGACGATCTCGGACTCCGCGGGGACCTCGAGGTCGACGGACCGGGTCCGGACGAGCTCGAGCGGTTCGCCCCTCAGGAAGCTCGCAAAGACAAAGTTCGAGATCCCCTCGGGGACCGGCGCGAGACCGGAGAGGAGGGTGACCGGGTCGGCCCCGATCGCGACCGCGACCTCCATCCGCGACCCCTGGGCGGCCCACTTCCTCAGGTTGCTTCGGCCGACCCGGTGGATCTGGGCATGGAAGCCGAGGGTGTCCGGGCCGTACTGCTGAAGTCGGTAGACCCCGGTGTGGACCTCCTCGGTCTCCGGATCCTTCGTGACCACGATGGGGAACGTGATGGTCCGTCCTCCGTCGCCCGGCCAGCACTTGAGGATGGGGAGCGCCGCGAGGTCGACCGAGGTGACCTCGACCTCCTGGCAAGGGGCGGAGGTGACCCGCTTGGGCCCGAGCGATCGGACGGTCTGAAGGAGGTCGATCGTCCCGCCGAGGTCCTTGAGCGCCGCGCCGATCCCGGCCGGGGGCTTCAGCCGGACGAGCCGGCTGATCTTGTCGGCCGACTCCTTCAAGTCCTTCACGCCGAGCGCCCGGGCGATCCTCCTCGGGGAGGCGAGCACCCCCATCGCCACCGGCATCTGGGCTCCGGCGACCCGCTCGAAGAGGAGGGCCGGCCCATCCCGGGCGACCATGCGCTGCGTGAGCTCGGTGATCTCGAGGTCCTGGGAGACGGGCGACCTCACCCGGACGAGGTCCCCCGCCGTCTCGAGGTCCCGGAGGAACGCCCCCAGGGAGCGGAACGCCATGACGGCCGACGATTCGACATCGGTATTAAGGCCGCTGAGGCTGGGCGGAGGTTCACCACTGAACTCGGGGCTCCGGGATGCAGACCGTCACCATCGAATTCAGCACGGACGCCCTGTCGGCGCTCGGGCTCATCCCCCCCAAGTTCTTCGAACGGTACGAGGAGGTCGAGCTCCTCGAGACGCTCCGCCTCGAGAAGGGCTGGCGGCTCCAGCTCCTTAGGCTGCGGCGGCGGGGCGCGATCCGCTCCGAGCGGGAACTGGAGCGAGAGTCCCGGCGGATCCGACGGATGTACGGGCTCGAAGGGTTCGAGCTCGTCGAGCGGCGCCCCCGGACCCGGGATTACATCCTCCTCGTTCGCCAACGCAATCCGGCCTCCCTGAGGAGCTTGATCGACCTCGCCGGAGGTGAGGTCACCCCGTCGACGCCGTTCCGGGTCGGCGCCGAGACCACGCTCGCGACCTTCCGGGCCCAGGGGAACGCTCTCCCACGCGTCCTCGACCGCCTCCGGCGGCTCGAGTTCCCGTTCAAGGTCGTGCGGACCTCGAGCCGTTCGTTCGTGACGGACACCGAGGCCGGGGCCCTCACGGACCGGCAACGCGTCGTCCTCGCCAAAGCGTGGACGCTCGGCTACTACGCGGTCCCGAGGAGGATCACGCTGACTCGGCTCGCCCGAACGACCGGACAGAGCCCACCGGCGCTCGGGAAGATGCTCCGAAGAGCCGAGCGCCACCTCGTCTCCCGGTTCCTCTCCGCGGAGCCTCCGCCCGGCCCGGGACCCTCGGACGCCTGACAGAAGCTACAAGCCCCGGACGGCCTCGGCCCCCACGTGCCCAAACGCTCCGTCCGGGTCACGATCGAGTCCGTGGAGGACGGCGCCGACGTCCCGGTGCCCCGGCGCGCGACCGACGGTTCGGCGTGCTTCGACCTCTCGGCCTCCGAGGAAGTGAAGCTGACCCGGGAGCAGGTGACCCTCGTCCGCACCGGCCTGAGGATGCGGCCGCCGCCCGGGACGTTCCTCGAAGTGCGTCCCCGGAGCGGGCTCTCCTCGCGCGGGGTCCTCATGGTGAACGCCCCCGGCACGATCGACCGGGACTACTCGGGCGAGGTCAAGGTCCCGCTCACCTACCTCTTCCCCGGCGAGTTCGTGATCCACGCGGGCGACCGGATCGGCCAGATCCGGGTCGTGGAGGACGTACCTTCCGCGTTCTCGAAGGGCCGGGTCCGGCCCAGCGCCACGCGTTCCGGCGGCTTTGGCAGCACGGGGAACTAGCGCGCCGGCCGGTCAGCCGGCCCCCGGGAACTCCTCGAGGGAGCGTTGGATGACGTGGGGGATGGGCCCGCGAAGGGTTCCCCCTCGGGCCTCCGCCTCGACCTGCTCGAGCATCTCGTGCATCCGTCGCTCCTTCCCCCGGGCCGACTTCTGGAGTCCCACGTCCCGGGTCCCCTCGGCGACGAGGACGACGACGCGTCCGGCCCGAGCGCGTCCGGTGCGGCCCCGCCGCTGGATCGAACGGATGACATCCGGAACGGGTTCGTAGAAGATCACGAGGTCAGTGTTGGGGATGTCGAGCCCCTCCTCCGCGACCGACGTCGCGATCAGGCAGTTCGTGGAACCGTCGCGGAAGCGGTTCAGCCGCTCCACCTGCTCCTTCTGGGACATGCCTACGTCGTCGCCGTGGGTCGCCTGGCCGACGAACCGGGCGGCGTGGATCTTCGGGTCGGCTTTCGCCTCGAACTCCTGGAGCAGCCGGTCCGCCGTCTGACGGTACTGGGTGAAGACGAGGACCCGGGACTCCGGGACCCGGTGGAGCTGGTCGGCGACGATCTCGAGGGTCCTCTCGAGCTTGGGGTGCTCGAGCGTGAGGCCGCGCAAGCGCGTCTGCACTTCGACCACGTCGGGGTCCCCCAAGAACGCCTTGAGCGCCGGGGAAGGTCGGAGCTCCGCCTGTCGGGCGAGGAACGCCCGGAGCGCATCGACCCCTTGGGTTTCGACGAGCTCGCCCGCGTGCAGCGCCTTCATCGCCGCCGCCTGGGCGGTCACGGCCGCCCAGACCCCCGCCGGCGCCGGTTCGCCCCGCTTCCGGGCGCCAGCGACCTCCGCATGCAGCCGGGCCCCGACCTCAAGGAGCTGGCGACGGGAGACCGCGCCGTGGGGTAGGCGGTGGAGTTCCACGAGGCGTTCGGTTTGGTGCCCGACCGCCGCGCGCAGTCGTATGGCGAGATGTTGGACTTCCGGGGGGACCACGACCGCGATCGGCTCGACCCCCACCCCGTGGACGTACGGCGCCACGTCGGGGTCGTCGGTCGTTCGGTACTCGACGTGCTCGATGCCGAGGTTCGCCCAGACCTCCCGGACCGTCTCGATCCGAGACCCGGGCGACGCGGTCATGGCGAGCACCCGGGCCCGGGGCCCTCCCGGTTCGCGATCCCGATCCGGACGTACGGATACTCCCCAACGGCCCGGTGCGCCTCGTCGAAGACGATCAAGGAGATCTGGTCGAGCGGGAAGTTGCCGCTCGCGAGGTCGTTCGCCACCACCTGCGGGGTCGCCACGATGACCTGGGGCGGTTGGAAGAGGGCCGCCCGCCTCTCGGCCGAGACCGCCCCCGTAAGGACGAGCGGCGGCGGGGCGAGGAGCGTCTCGGCGACCGACTTTCCGTGCTGGACCACGAGGGGCCGGGTCGGGGCCATGATGAGCACCGACCGGTTCGGCTCGCGCCGCAGACGCTCGGCGGCGACCCGGAGCGCGATCGCGGTCTTTCCGAGGCCGGTCGGCAACACCACGAGGGTGTTGCGATCGATGGCCCGCTCGACGATCCCGGCTTGGTAGGCTCGATCCTCGAGCACCCCCGGACGGATGCGGGGGTGTTCGACAGTCGTCACGGAGTCCTCCCCCGGGCTACCGGGCGTCGATTAAATACGCCGCCGCTCCCGATGGCCGATGGTCGAGCTCGGCCTCTTGCTCTTCGTCATCGCCGGCTCGGTGACCGCCTTCGTCTTCCAAGGCGTGGCCATCTACCTCGCCCTCGCCATGCCCGCCCTCGACCCCGCGGCCCCGGCGGCGCCCGGACCGCGTCCCAAGGTCAGCGTGGTCATCGCCGCCCGGAACGAGGAACTCGACCTGCCCTCCTGCCTCGACGACCTCCTCGCCCAGGATCATCCGGACCTCGAGATCATCGTCGTGGACGGCGCTTCCACCGACCGGACCCGGGAGGTGGCGCTCGCCCGGGCTCCGCAGGTCCGTCTGATCGAGGAACCCCCGCTCCCCCAGGGTTGGGTCGGAAAGAACTGGGCGTGCGACGTCGGCTACCGCGCGAGCTCCGGGGAGTGGATCCTATTCACCGACGCCGACATGCGCTACCAGCCGACGACGGTCCGGGCCAGCGTGGAGTGGGCGGAGCGGGAACAGGCGGACCTCGCCACCCTCGCCCCGACGCTCGTCGCCACGGGGTTCTGGGAACGGGTGGTGTTGCCGTTCTACGCGCAGATGGTGCTGACCTATTTCCGAACCCCTCGCGTCAACCTCCCCCGGTCCCGCGCCGCGATGGCGAATGGCCAGTTCACCCTGGTGCGACGTGAGGCCTACGAGCGGGTCGGGGGGCATTCGGGGATCCGCTCCTCCGTGCTCGAGGACGTGCGGCTCGCCCAGCGGTTCCGGGAAGCCGGACTGAAGCTGCGGGTGGCTTGGGCACCGGAACTCCTCTCGACCCGGATGTACCGCGACCGGGCGGAGATGTTCGAAGGGCTGCTCAAGAACGTCCACGGCCTCCGATTCTCCGCCGCCCGACAGGGGGCGTTCTTCGCCGGTCTCGTGGCGTTCTTCTGGCTTCCGTTCGGGGTCTTGCCCCTCGGGATCTTGTGGGGCCTCCCGCTCCTCGCGCTCTGGGGGGGAGTGCTGATCTTCGCGCTCTTCGCGAAACACGTGGCGCTCGCCCACGGTCTTCGGATGGGCGCCGCCTGGGGGCTCACTTTTCCGATCGCCGTGGGCTTCTACCTGGTCCTCCTCGCCACCTCGATCGGCCGGGGCCTTCGGCGCCGCCCCCTCGAATGGAAGGGCCGGACCTACGCGATCGAGTAGCTCCAACAGGAACCTGAGGGCGGAGCGGGTCCCGTGGGATCTCCGAGCCCGGGAACGTTAAGGGGTCGGCCTCGCTCCAAACCCGAGATCATGTCCGGGACGATCGAACCATCCTACGAGCTCTACATCGGTGGCGCGAACGTGCCGGCGTCCTCGGGCGCTCACCAGACCCTCTTGGACCCCTCGAACAACCGCCCGCTCGCGTCCGTTGCCCGGGGGCAGGCCGGCGACGCCCGCCACGCGATGGAGGTCGCCCAGGTCGCGTTCGACTCCTCCTGGTGGGCCTCCGACGACGGCAGCCGGCGATCGAAGGCCCTCCTGAGGCTCGCCCAGAAGATCGAGGAGCACCTCGACGAGTTCGCCCGGCTCGAGACGCTCAATATGGGCAAGACGATCAAGGAGTCCCGAGGCGACATCGGCTTCGTCGTGCGGACGCTCGAGTACGCCGCCGGGCTCGCCGACAAGATCCAGGGGGAGACGATCCCGGTCCCCGGCGCCCGGCTCGACTTCACGCTGCGCGAGCCGCTCGGCGTCACCGTCCACATCGCCCCTTGGAACTACCCGCTGCTCCTCGCCATGCGGTCGGTCGCCCCAGCGCTCGCGGCCGGGAACGCCGTCGTCCTCAAGCCGGCGAGCCTCACGCCGCTCACGGCGCTCGCCCTCGGGCGACTCTCCAAGGAGTCGCTCATGCCCGACGGCATCCTCAACATCGTCTCGGGACCGGGGAAGGAGGTCGGCGAGGCGCTCGTCTCGGACCCCCGGTGTCGGTCGGTCTCGTTCACGGGCGGCGGCGAGGCCGGCCAGCGGATCGCCGAGATCGCGGCGAGCCGGGTCGTACCGGCGACGCTCGAGCTCGGCGGAAAGGGGCCCGTGGTCGTGTTCCCGGATGCCGACCTCGACCGGGCGGCCCGCGGGATCGCCTTCGGGATCTTCGGGAACGCCGGCCAGATGTGCTGGGCCGGCTCGCGCCTTCTCGCCCATCAATCGATCGCGGAGACGTTGCTCGGGAAGATCGCGCGGATCGCGGACAAGTACGCGCTCGGCCCCGGGATGTCGGACGGCGCCGAGATGGGTCCGCTGGTCTCGACCTCCCACCTCGAGTCCGTCCTCGAGTTCATCACCGAGGCCCAGAGCGCCGGGGCGAAGGTCGTTGCCGGAGGCCAGCGCGCCACCGAGGCCCCGCTCGACGAAGGGAACTTCCTAAGGCCGACCGTCCTCTCGGAGATCCCGGCGGGCGCCCGGGTCCTCCGGGACGAGGCGTTCGGCCCGGTGCTCGCCGCCACGACCTTCACCGACGTCGACGACGCGGTTCGGCAGGCGAACGACACCCGCTACGGCCTCTTCGCCTCGATCTGGACGAAGGAGTTCGCCCAGGCGATCCCCGTCGCCCGCCGGCTCGAGTCCGGCATGGTGAGCATCAACGAGGCGCCCGCGACCTTCCCCCAGACGCCGTTCACGGGCTTCAAGGAAAGTGGCCTCGGCTTCGAGCAGGGGATCGATTCGGTCCGATCGTACACGCGGCGCAAGAACGTGCTCATCAACTACAGCGTGCCCAAGCCCAAGGGTTGAGGACGCGGACGATCCGCCGGGAGTTCGCGGTCGCCCTCCCGAGGGCGCGCATGTTCAGCGGCCGCTCCGATCGAGAACGCACGTCATGCAGTGGGCCCCGCCGTAGCCGCCGGTGATCTCCCGCAGGCCGAGGGGGACGACCTCGATCCCGAGGTCGCGGATCATCGCCAGGTGCGGGAAGAACCCCCGGCCCTCGCGGAGTTGCTGGCGCTCCTTCTGAACGAGCGCCCAGAGCGCCCCGTACCGGCGGGGGTCGCGGTGGGCGAGCTTGGCGAGCCCGCCCATCACCTCCTCGACCTCCTGCTCGACCTCGACGGCGAGGATCTTGCGGTCCTCCAAACAGAGGAAGTTCGAGGCGTAACCCATCTGCTCGAGGGTCGAGAGGGGGATCACGTCGAACTTCTTCTCGGCGAGATACTCCGAGAGGGAGAGGCTCTTCGGTCGCCGAAGCATCGCCCCGCGGCCCTGTCGTCGGTAGACCTCCACGCGGGCGACGTCGAGCAGGACCTGGCAACCGACGGCGATCCCCTCGCCGGGGACGTTGAAGTACGTGTCGAGGTGCATGTCGATCATCCGGTCCGGCCTATCCCCGGGGATCGCCGGGTGCGACGGTTGGTGGACGACCCCGATCTCGTCGACCCCCAGGGGCATCTTGAGGATCTGCCGGACCGCGCTTGAGTTCGTCCGGTCGCCCGTTCCGAGGAGGGCGAACGATCCGAGCGGCATGAAGTCCCCACCCTCGAACGTTCCCGGCGCTCGCACCTCCCCGGCGATCGTCGCGCCGGCGGCGCGCAGGAGGACCCCGGTGATCAACGGCTCGTGGCGCCGCTGGGGTTTCGACATCCGGCCGAGGATGAACCCCTTCGGCGAGAGCGCCTGCTGGTCGCGCATGAAGTAGAGGTTCGACAAGGGGCAATCGAGCTCGATCTTCGGGAGTATCACCCGGGTGCCGGGGTGACGCTTGAGGCGGACGGAGGGCCGGAGCAGGAGGATGTTAAAGAGCGTCTCGGCGTCGAAGGTGTCGAAGTTCTGCTTGAGCGCGCCCCGAGAGCGTTCGACCATCTCCCGAGGACCCGAGTACTGGACCAAGCGCTCGGCGTTCGTTCGGATCCACTCGAGCAGCTCGGGGTGACGAGCGCCGACCTCGATGGCGAACTGCCGGAGCAGGTGGACCTGGACGCCGGCCCCCGTGAGCGCGTGCTCGAGGACCGTGTGCTCGTAGGTCGCCTCGTCGACGCGGAACGCGCGCTCATAGAGGAACGAGTACGGTTCCATCAGGCCGAAGAACATCTCGATCCCGGGCCGGTGGATGATCACTTCCCGGAGCCGGTGCCACTCCGCGCGGGCGGCGTTGGCCATCGACCGCTACGGCCCTCGGAGCCTATGGCCTCGCCGGGCGCTTCCGTCCCCCCAGGGAAAGGGCCTTCCCGAGGGTCTTCTCGGATCCCGTAGGTCGCCCTCCCGTCGGGGAACCTTCTCCTCCGGGTGGCCGCCCGAACGCGCGCCCGGCTCCCCGTCCGAGGTCGATCTTGGTTCGTACGAAACGGGGAAAGCCTCCCCCCCGGGTGGCTCGAGCGTTCCTTTGACCGACGACCCGAAGGCGTGGGGGACCTGCACGTACTGCGGGGACGCCTTCCCCCCGAACGCGCCGAAGTGCCCCACCTGCGGCAACACGCGCTCGCTCCGACCGGGCGGGCCCTCCGGACTTCCGCCGAAGGAGAAGCGCCATCTCCGGTTCGTCCAGGGCGTCCGCCTGACGCTCGTCATCGGGGTCGTCGTCCTGCTCTCCTATCTGATGCTCAGCGCGGTCTTCACGCCCCCGACCTCGGTGACCGACCCCCTGACGACCCGGGCCCCTGGACGATCGGACCGGGGAATTTCACCGCGCTCGGCGGGGACGTCACCGGGGGCGACTACATCGTCGGCAACTATTCGGTGATGACGCCGCCGGGCGCCCCCGTCACGTTCCTCGTCTTCAACGACACCGAGTTCACCGCCTTCGTGGCCCACCAGAACGCGACGCCGCTCGACCGGGTCACGGGCGCGCCGAGCGCTCCGATCGTCTTCTCGGCGCCGTACACCGACACGTTCCACTTCGTCTGGGTGAACGGTTACGCGCCGTCCACGGGGATCGTGCTCAAGGTCTTCGTGGTCACGAGCTACGAATCGAACGCGCTCGTCGAATAGCGTTCAACTGCCCGCGACCGGCTCGGCGCGCTTCAGGAACTTCGGTGGGACCTGGTCGGTCAGGTAGACGGTCTTGGCCGCCTTCATGATCACGAGGCCGTCGCCCCGGGCCCCGACGGTGTCGATCGCGAGGATCACGGGGTCGGGGTGCCGGACCGCGCCGGCGGCCCGGGCGTCCTCGGCGGTCTTGGAGAGGTGGACCTTCTTGCGGTCGGACGGCTTGAGCCCGACCTCGAGGACGATCGTCGCCTCGTCGGGGGTCACGGGATAGAAGAGCTCGTCCGGGATCTCCTCGGTCGGCAGGTCGAGGTCGATCTCGAGCGTGTGGCCGTAGGTCGCTCGGATGCGGTCCTCGCGGACCTCGTAGCGGCCCTTCGGGTCGCTCTCGGCGATCGCGACCAGGTGGTGCGGGCGCAGCCAGTGGTACCCCCGGTGCCGCCCGGAGATCGCCTGCACGAGCGCCGGAAGCGGGATCCACCCGTGCGGGTCCATCTCGAGCCCGTACTTCTCCGGGAAGTGTCGCAGGATCCCGGTCATCACGCGCCCGAGGTGATCGAGCTCGTGATCGTTCATCAGGAAGCGACCCGGCTGGCCGCAGACCGGGCAACCTTCCTCGCGGAAGTAGCCGTGCTGGGGGCACTCCTTCAGCATCGGCGCTTCGCTCCCGTCCTACGCTTTGACCTTCTCGGCCTTCTTGTCGAAGTCCGAAAGGGCGTCCCCGTAGAGGTCCGAGAGGTCCTTGAGGACCCGCTTCAGGACCGCCTGGGGCTTCTCGCCCTTCGTTCGAAGGAAAAGGGACGGGCGCTCGAGGAACGGATGTCCGAGGTAGTAACGGGCCTCCACGACCTTCTCCTCGGCCTGAAGCGCCTCCACGAGCGGGATGAGGAGGGTCTCCTCCTCACGGGGGACCTCGACCCGGAGCGTGTCATGCTCCTTCTCGACCACACGGATCTCCATGGCCCGCCGACCACCCGAGCACCCCGTATAACGATAGCGGAAGTGAAGGCCGCCGTCGCGCCGGTCCTCGGAACCTTCTTATCGCTCGGCCCGTCGGGAGACCGGAATCGATGAAGGTCCTCGTGGTTGGCGGGGGCGCCCGCGAGCACGCCCTCGCCGCGACGCTGAAGGCGTCGAGCGCCGAGGTTGTCGCTTTCGCGCCTCAAGCGAATCCCGGCCTCCTCCGGATCGCCGCGCACTTCCAGCGCGGCTCGGTGACCGATGGCCCGGCGATCGTCGAGTTCGCGAAGGCCCGGTCGGTCGACCTGGCCGTGCTCGGCCCCGAGGCGCCGATCGCCGCCGGCGTCTCCGACGCGCTGCGAGCCGCCGGCGTTCCGGTCGTCGGACCGTCCCGATCCGCCGCCCGCATTGAATCGTCGAAGCAGTTCGCGCGAGAGTTCCTCACGAGGCACGGGATCGAGGGCGTCCCGAAGTACGCCTCCGCGACCACCGCCGACGAGGTCGATCCCGCGGTCGCCGAGGTCGGCTCCCCGTTCGTGGTCAAACCCGTCGGTCTCTCCTCGGGCAAGGGCGTCTGGGTCCAGGGAAGAGACTTTCAAACCCCTGAGGAGGGAGCGGCGTATGCCCGGCGCCTGCTCACCCTCGGGGGCGACGGGGTCGTCCTCGAGGAGCGGCTCGACGGCGAGGAGTTCAGCCTGATGGCGTTCGTCACGGACTCCGGCGTCTATCCGATGCCACTGGTCCAGGACTACAAGCGGGCCTCCGAGGGCGACACCGGCCCGAACACCGGGGGGATGGGGGCCTACTCTCAGCGCGATCATCTCCTCCCGTTCCTCTCGAGGGCCCAGCGGGACCGGGCCGTCGCCATCCTGGCGAGCACCGTCGCGGCGATGCGCTCGGAGGGGCTCCCGTACCGCGGGATCCTCTACGGGGGGTTCATGCTCACCGCCCGGGGGCCCTACCTCGTCGAGTACAACTCGCGGTTCGGGGATCCGGAGGGCGTGAACGTGCTCACGCTCTACGAGGAAGGCAATTTCGCCGAGCTGCTCGCCGGCGTCGCGGCGGGCTCGGTCAACACCGCGCTCCTGCGATTCCGCCTTCGGGCGACGGTCGTCAAGTACCTCGTTCCGCCCGGCTACGGCGTCGCGCCGAAGGCCGGCGGCGTCCTCGAGATCGACGAGCCGAAGATCGAGGAGGCCGGCGTCCGGATCCTCTTCGGCGACGTGGAGGCCTCGGGCCCGGGACGCTACACGACCGGCACCTCCCGGTCGATCGCCCTCGTCGGGGAGGCGAGCGCGATCCACGAGGCGAGCACGCGGGTCGAGGCCGCCCTCAAGTTCGTGAAGGGCGACTTCTACGTCCGGCACGACATCGGCACGAAGGCCGACCTCACCCACCGGACCGAGCACATGCGCACGCTCTTCGTCCCCGGCGCGAAACCGTCGCCGCTCCCGCTCAGCGTCGCCGCGCCGGACGCCCCGCCTTCGAGCCTCGGAACCGCCGAACAGGTGATCGGCGACTGAGCCCTCCTCAACCTCAAATACGCCGCCCAGAATCAAAACGCTCCCATGTTCTGTCCGAAGTGCAAGCGGCTGATGCGGCCGGACAAGCCGGCGAAGGTGTGGCGGTGCGCGTCGTGCGGCGCGACGGTCCCGCTCGGCAAGGCCCAGGAGGTCGGTCGGGTCGAGGCCGCCGGCCGGTCGGTCTCGGTCGTCGAGTTCAAGACGGCGACGCTCCCCACGACCGACGAGCAGTGCCCGAAGTGTGGGAACGAGAAGGCGTACTGGGTGCTCCGGCAGACCCGCGGCGCCGACGAGCCGGAGACCCGCATCTTCGAGTGCACGAAGTGCGGCCACAAGTGGCGTGAGTACCAGTGACCGAGGAGCGACCGTTCGACCCGGTCGCCCGGGTCCATTCGGCGGACGCGCTCGGGACGATGGTTCGGGTGCGAGGTTGGGTGCTTCGGTCCCGCTCCTCCGGCGGCATCCTCTTCCTGATCCTCCGCGACCGGACCGGATCGACCCAGGTCACGGCGCGCAAGGACAAGATCGGCGAGGGGAAGTTCGCCGAGGCCGAGCGGGTGCAGACCGAGGGCGTCGTCGAGGTCGTGGGCAGCGTGGCGGCCGACCCGCGGGCGCCCGGGGGCCGCGAGGTCCGGGCCGAGACGATCTCGGTCGTCCACGCCGGGGAGCCGTTCCCGATCTTCCAGGACCAGACCGAGGAGTTCCTCCTCGACAAGCGCCACCTCGCGATCCGCTCCCAGGACCTCGTCGCGATGGTCCGTGTGAAAGCGGAGCTCTTGGGCGCGTTCCGCCGCTTCCTCGAGCGGGAGGACGTCCTCGAAATCACGCCACCGATCCTGACCGGGAACCCGGCCGAAGGCGGCGCGGAGGCGTTCCAGATCGACTACTTCGGCCGACCGGGCTACCTCTCGCAATCCGCCCAGCTCTACCTCGAGGCGATGATCGCCCCGCACGAGCGGGTCTACGCGATCACCCCGTCGTTCCGGGCCGAGAAGTCCCGCACGCCCCGACACCTCACGGAGTACACGCATCTCGAGGTCGAGCCTCGCCTGGACCGACCTCGAGGGCTTGATGAAGTTCCTCGAGCGGATGTTCGTCGACGTCCTCCACGACCTCGCCCAGCGGCGCCCGGAGGAGCTGCGCCGTCTCGGCCGTCCGCCCGAGGAGCTCACCCGCCTCGAGGGCCCGTTCCCGAGATTGAGCTACGCCGAGGCGATCGAACGGCTCCAAGGCGAAGGGTTCCCGGTCGCCTGGGGGAGCGACCTCGGCACCGCCGAAGAGCGGGCGCTCACGATCTCGGAGAAGTCGCCGATCTTCCTCACCCGTTTCCCGAAGGAGGTCAAGGCGTTCTACATGCTCCGCACGCCGGGCGATCCGCGCACCGTCGAGGGCGCCGACCTCCTCGGGCCGAGGGGTACGGCGAGATCGCCGGGGCGAGCGCGCGCGAGACCGATGTCCTGGCCCTTACCGAGCGGCTCCGCGAGACCGGCGCCAACGTCGAGGAGTACGAATGGTATCTCGATCTGCGGCGGCACGGGAGCGTGCCCCACGCCGGGTTTGGCGTCGGGATCGAGCGCGTGCTCCGGTGGGTCCTGAGGCGCGAGCACATCCGCGAGACCACGCCGTTCCCCCGGACCCCGTCCCGCCACACGCCATGAGGTCCGGACGCCGGACGTTCCAGAAGCAAAGTTCAAGTGGCTGAGCGCGCATGGTTCGCCCGCTCTCCTAGGACCGAGGCAACAGGCGTGGGGACTCAGGAAGGACAAAGCCTAGGGGACGTTCGTTCCGGGCCGCATCCGGAGAAGGGAGGTTCCGGGGCGAAGCCGATCGTCGTCGAACGGCTCACCCATCACGATATCCCGGAGATCTGTTCCCTCTACAAACGGGTCTGGGAGCCGTTCAAGTCCGATCTCCCGGCCGAGATCCTCCGGGCCTGGACCCCGACCCCGCTCGAGTTCACGAGTTCGATGGAGGGGGTCACGTACTTCGCCGCGCGCCGGGAAGGTAAGATGGTCGGCGCGATCGGGTGCCACGTCGCCGACGGGGCCTGCCATGTCCTCCACCTCGCCGTGGATTCGGAGCAGCGACGCCAGGGGGTCGCGAGCGCCCTCACTCACGCCGCGATCGAGTGGGCGAAGCACAGCAATTGCAACTCCGTTTGGGCCGACGCGCTCGCGAAGCTCGACATGGCCGCGGCGATGTTCCAGCACTTGGGCTTCAAGGAGTGCGGTTTGTTCCACCGTCACTACTTGACGGAAGACGTCCGACTGTTCGAGATGGTCCTGTAAGGTCCGACCGGATCCCGGGCGGCCCCGTCGACCGCGCCGACCGCGGGGATCGGGAGCTCCTTGAGCCGGCGCAGGCGCTGGACGGCCTCGTCCGGCCGTCCTTCGGAGTAGGACCTCGAACAGCGCACGAGCTCCGCGATCTGGGGCGTGACCTCGTGGCCGTTGTCCCGTTCCTTAACGAGGTGCTCGCCGTAGCGCGCGACGTATCCCGGGAAGGCCCCTTTCAGGAACCGGACGATCTCGAGCCTAAGGGCCCGCAGCTGGCCTTTGAGCGGGGCCAACCGACCGGCGCGGAGCTCCCCCTCGAGCTCCTCGGAGAGCTCCTTCGGGTCGTACGGGACCTCGATCCCGAGCGCCTTGAGGTCCCGGACGAGCTCGATCAGACGCTCGAGCTCCTCCCGGGCGACGTCGAGGTGACGCTCCTTGAGGGAGAGGACCCGGTCGACCTGCTGGACGACGGCGAGCGATCGAGCGACCTCCCCGCCGCGGGCCGCACTGACCGCGTCCTCGACCTGCTCACGCTCCAAGCGATCGTCGATCGAGTAGGACTCGAGCCGCCCGAGGCGACCGAGGGTCCGCTTCTCCCACGCCCGGAGCGCGTCGAGCGATTGGGCTTGGGCGGTCTTCTCGACCTCCTCGAGGAAGGCGATCCAGCCGGCATCCGGCTCGCGTCGGATCCGGATCTCCACCCACCGGGGGACCACCGGGAGTGCGACGTTCAGCGTCTCGGCCGCCGTGCGCCAGCGCTCGAGCTGGGTCAGGCGCTCCGCTGCCTCGGCCGCGGCCGCCGGGTCCGGTTTCGCGGACTTCGCCGGAGCGGCCGGAGCCGCGGGCCGGAGCTTGGCCCCGCAGGCCGGGCATTCGGCCAGGCCCCGGGGCATCGGTTCCTGGCAGCTGGGGCACGGGATCGTGTCTTCTCGCAACGAGGACTCCAAAGCAGCTAGATGCAGGGGGTGAGATTTGAACTCACGAACTCCTACGAGACCAGGACCTCAACCTGGCGCCTTTGACCAAGCTGGGCCACCCCTGCGCGGCCCCGCCGCTTACGGAACTCATGCCATAACCTTTGCCTCGACTCTGTCTGGCCACCGTCCTCTCCCGGGCGTCGGAAAGGGTCGTTTCCCCGTAATGTTCCTTTGGGCCGGCGGATAAGGCAAGATTATCCTCCGAACCGCCTCTCGCGCTCCGTTCCCGAGGGGCGCCCGTGGCCCGGCCGGCCGCGATCACCCGCTGCTCGAGTTCCGCGAAGATCGAGGCGGTCGAGACCGACGATGATCCCCTTCCGATACCCGATCCTCGACCGGTTCTGCGAATCTGCCCTGGTCCCCGAGATCCGCCAGCGCGGGATGCGTTTCTCCTCGAGGCGCTACCCCGCGGTCGTCGACTTCCTCGGACCGCACGGGCCGTGGAAGCACCGCCAACTGCTCGACCTCGGCGGCGGGGTCGGAGGGCTCGCCGTCGTTCTCCACGAGAAGTTCGGTGGGACCTACGACGTCGCGGACTTCGCCCCATTTCCGCCCCGGACCGGCGCGGACCTCTCGGAGTTCGGGATCCGATCGTACTATCCGGCGGACCTCTCGAAGCCGGACGGCCTCGACCGCCTCCCGCACGATTACGACGCCATCTTGTTCGTCGAGGTCCTCGAGCACCTCCTCATCCAGCCCATCCGTTTCTTCCAGGCCGTCGCCGACCACCTCGGTCCGGGGGCCGGCTCCTGGTGACCACCCCGAACCAGGCCCGGCTCCGCAACCGGTTCGCGCTCTTGCGCGGCCGCTCCATTCGGGAGCCGGATATCTACCCCGACGACCCGAACCTCGCCTACGGCCACGTGATGGAGTACACCCTCTCGGACCTCAACGGGTTCGCCCGCCGCGCCGGCTTTTCCGTGGTGGAGACGCGGATCGTGCAGAACCCGCCCGGGTCGCCCTCGGACCGGCTGCGTCGATGGGGGGCCGCCGTGCTGAACCGGCCCGCGATGCGGGCCCTCGCCATCGGGGACGACCTGATGGCCTTGTACCGGAAGGGGTAGGGAGCGGGGGGCCGCGACTCGCTCGCGGAGCCGGGAGAAGGTCCCGAGCGCGACAAGCCTAATGGCCCGAGCCGGCTCCGGGCGCCCGGATGCCGACGCCGCGACCCCCCGCGCCGGTCCGCCCGCCGCCCTCCGGGGCGATCGTCTTCATCGGGCCCCGGCCGACGATGTCCTACGTCTTCGAGGTCGTGGCCCAGCTCCACAGCGGCGCCGGGCCGGTGACGGTCAAGGCCCGCGGCCTCGCGATCGCGAAGGCCGTGGACGTGGTCGAGGTCGTCCGGAACAAGTTCCTCGTCGGCGAGGTCACCGTCGGGTCGATCAAGATCGAGACCGAGCGACTGACCAACCGGACGGGCCGGGAGACGAACGTCAGTTCGATCGCGATCCCGCTCGAGCACACGCCCCGGCCGCCGGCCGCGCCGGTCAGCCCGGCGGCGGCCGCGGGAGCCGCAGGAGCACCCACGTCCCCGCCAGGAAGTCCCCGATCCGCTGGCGCTCCGGGCTGACCTGGATCCCGACCCACCCCACGAAGAGGGAGAGCGGCACCAGGCCCGCGAGGACGATCCCGAGGACCAGAGCGTCGAGCCCGAGGTTCGAAAGTCCCCCCGGCGCCGCCGGAGCCGAGGCGCCGATGAGGATGGCCGTGATCAGCGCGCCGCCCACCCCGACCAATTCGAGGGGGATGAGCTTCGGCACGTTGCGGATCAGGACCGAGAGCGGCCCGGCGCGTCGTTCCTCCCGGCCCGTCACCTCGATCCCCACGACCCACTTCCCGAGGGTCGTCCCGGTCGTCGCCTCGGCCACGGTGAGGTAGACGAACGCGTACGCCGGGTAGCCGATCGCGGCGGCATTGAACGCGACCGAGTTCGCGACCTCGGAGAATCCGCCCCCGGCCACGAGGGCGGCCACCACCCAAACGACGACCGCGAGCGGAAGGGTGACCGCGAGATCTATGCCGAACGCGGCCCCCCGCCGGCCCGCCGTCGCGAGGCGGCGTTGGCCGATCTCGCGGCCGATCCGCACGAGCCACTGCGAGGTGTTCCAGGCCCGGCCCGCATCGATCGCATCGGCGTTGCCTCGCCGGGCCAGGGCCTCCAGGTTCGCGTGGTCCGCCTCGACCCAGGGCGGCAACCCGAGGCCGATCCAAGGGTGGTCCGCGGGGCCCGGGGGGCGTGCAACCTCTGCCTCGCCTCGGCGGCGGCCGACTCCGCGGCCTTCGCGGAGGTCGCCGTGGACTCGACGGCCCGGCCCGCCGCGCCGAGCGTGAGCGCTTGCTGGAGGAGTCCGGTCGGGGTCCGGACCTCCGGAAGCTCTTCGGCGACGGGGGGGCTGAGGCGGCGGCGCTCGGAGAGCCTCAGGTACCCGTAGGCGGCGGCCGCCGCGAGCAGGCCCGAGAGGTAGAGGAGGTCGAGAAGGCCCGCGCCGCCGATCTCGAGGAACGCCGGCGGCCCAACGCCGTAGAGCGGAGGTTGTCGGAGCACGTCGGCCCCGATCAGCGTGCCCAGCGTCGACGCGGAGTAGGCCAGCGAAAGGCTCGTCCCGGGCGGTGCGGAGAGCCCCTGGACCGCGATCGGGACCGAAATGACCCCGACGACGATCGGCGCGAGCAGGTAGAACGGAAAGATCGACTCGATGCCGGCGCCGACGACCGGCTGGGTGGTGACGAAGGTGAGGAAGAGGGACATCGAGGTCAGTCCGAGCGCCAGGGTCGCGGCCGGGCCGGCCCGGGCGGCCGAGGTCGACGCCGGCTCGAGCGACCAGACGATGAGCGGGGTGGCGAGGCAAACGGCGAGGACCGCCCCCGTGGACCAGAGCGGTCCCGGCACGAGGACGACGATCGCGAACAGCGCGAGGGTCTCGGCCGCGAGCACGCCGAAGAACCGGCCCCAGACCCGCTCGGACGCCCCGAAGCACCGCCACATGAAGAGACCCGAGAGGACGATCGGGAAGACCCCCCCGGCGAGGTTGATCGCGAGGACGTCGCCGTCCCACCCGAAGAACGGCAGGGCGACGATGAACGAGGCGATCACCCCGATCGGCAGGAGGAGCCAGAACGTGCGCCGGCCGAACCCGGACTCCCGGGCGATCGGGGCGTCCTCCCAGGCGACCAGGTAGAGGAAGAGCCAGAGGATCGCCGGGGTCGCGAGGTACACGACGGTCTCGACGATGTCAGAGGCGAGGACCATCGCATCGACCAAGTGCGCCTCCTCCGGGGCCGGAGGCCCCGCGAGGAGCGCGATCGGCCAAAACGCTTTCAAGCCGACCTCGCTCCCAACTCCCCATGACCCCCCCGCGCGTCGAGGAGGATTCCCTCGGGAAGCGCGAGGTCCCGTCGGACGCCTACTACGGCATCCAGACGGTCCGGGCGCGTGAGAACTTCCCGGTGAGCGGCCTCACGGCCTCCCGGCACCTGACCCGCGCCTACGCGATCGTCAAGCTCGCCGCGGTCCGGACCAACGAGCCGGCTCGGGACGGTCGACGCCCGCCGGAGCAGCGCCATCGAGCAGGCCGCCCGCGAGATGGCGAGCGGGAAGTTCGACCGGGAAATGATCGTCGACATCTTCCAAGCCGGGGCCGGGACGAGCTTCCACATGAACGTCAACGAGGTGCTCGCGAACCGGGCCCTCGAGATCCTGGGCCTCCCCCGCGGCGAATACGCCGAGTTGAGCCCGAACGACCACGTCAACCGCGGGCAGTCGACGAACGACACCTTCCCGACCGCGACCCAGCTCGCCACGCTCTTCGGCTTCGCCGAGCTGCGCCGCTCGGTCGAGGTCCTCGCCTCGAGCCTCCGTCGAAAGGGCGAGGAGTTCGCCAAGATCCCGAAGGCCGGCCGCACGCACTTGAAGGACGCCATGCCCGTCACCCTCGGGGTGGAGTTCCACGCCTACGCCTCGACGCTCGAACGCCAGCTCGAGCTCCTGCCGGCGATCGAGAAGGGACTCGCCGAGGTCCCCCTCGGGGGGAGCGCGGTGGGGAGCGGGGTCAACACGGTCCCCGGGTTCCGCGCCGCCGTCATCGAGGAGCTCGCCCGCCTCTCGGGCTTCCCTATCATGGCGGCGCGGGACCCGTTCGAGGCGATGCAGAGCCGATGGTCGATGGGGGCGGCCTCCAGCTGGCTGCGCGGCGTCGCCCTCGAGCTCGTGCGGATCGCGAACGACCTCCGCCTCCTCGCGAGCGGCCCGGCGACCGGCTTCGACGAGATCCGACTCCCGGAGATCCAGCCGGGCTCGTCGATCATGCCGGGGAAGGTCAACCCTTCCGCGGCCGAGTGCCTGACGATGGTCGCCTTCCACGTCGTGGGGGCGGACCTCGCCACCGCGTTGTCGATCCAGGCGGGCCAGCTCGAGATCAACGTGATGATGCCGCTCGCGGCGGCCGAGACGCTGTTCTCCTCCGACATCCTGACGAACTACCTGCCGGTCTTCGCGAAGACGGCGATCGACGGGATCACCGCGAACCCCGAACGGCTCGAGCGCTACCTCATCGACTCCACCGCCCTCGCCACGATCCTCACGCCCCGGTTCGGCTACCTCAAGGTCGCCGAGCTGATCCACGAGTCGGACCGCACCGGGGTGCCGGTCCGGACCCTCCTCGTCAAGCGCCAGATGCTCACGGAGGCCGAGGTCCAAGAGCTCCTCGGGCCCGAAGCGCTCCTCAAGCTCGCGAAGCCGGTCCCGTGACCGAGCGCAGCGCCCCTGCGGCCCCCACGCCGGAGTCCGAGGCGACGTCGACCCCGCGCGTGGAAGAGCCCGTCGCCGCTCCGCTCGGCTCCGATTCGAGCGCCGAGTATCGTCGGACCGTCGAGATCCTCGGGAAGGTCGGGTTGACCGTCTACGAGGCCCGGGCCTACATCGCGCTCGTCGCGCGCGGCGTCGGGGACGCCGCGACGCTGGCCCAGGCGGCGAAGATCCCCCGGACCTCGGCCTACAAGGTCCTCGAATCGCTCGCCGAGAAGGGATACGCCAGTCCGACCGGCGGAAAACCGATCCTCTTCCGGCCGAAGCCGCCCCTCGAGGTCGCCGAGTCCCTGAAGGGATCGATCCAGGAGGTCTTCGAGGGACTCGACGCCCTCCACCGGATGGTCGCCGAGCACGGCGAGCCCCAGCTCGTCTACCTGCTCGCCGGCCGAGAGCGCGTCCTGGGGAAGATCGGCGAGCTTCTCGATCAGTCGACCCGGACCTACATCCTCACGACGCCGCAGCTCTCCGAGGTCCGCGACGGGCTCACGAAGAAGGTCGCGAGCGCCGTCAAGCGAGGCGTCACGGTCACCTTCGTCACGGCCGCCCACCAGAAGGTGCCGGAAGGGGTGCAGTACGTCTCCCGGGAGAACCTCGTCGCCACCGAGGTCCTCGCCGACGGCGAGCACGCACTCCTCGCCGCCCCCGGCCTCGACGCGTGCGGTTTCACCGACAATCCGATCCTGACGAACCACCTCAAGCAGTTCCTCGAGGTCATCCTCGAGGCGGGCGAAGGGACCGAACGCGGGCCGTGAGGCCCGAGCGCCGGCCCCGGGCCCCCGGGTGGCGCCCACCGAGGCGGTCCGAGCCCGCCTGAAGGCGGAGTGCGGCGATCCCGTCGCCGGGCAGCTCCCGGACGGCTACCAGCGGCTCGGGTCGGTCCTCATCCTCCGGCTCCCCGAGAGCCTGCGCCCGGCGTTCCCCGTCATCGGCCAAGCGTATCGGGAGGTGCTGGGCGTCGCCACCGTCCTGAGGAGCGCGGGCGCGGTCCACGGGGAGTTTCGGGAGCCCTCGGTCGAGCGGATCGCGGGGACCGGATCGGAGACCACGGTCCTCGAGCACGGCGTCCGGTTCCGATTCGATGCGGCCCGGATCATGTTCGCCCGGGGGAACCGGGAGGAGCGGCACCGGTTCGGCCGGCTGGTGACCCCCGGCGAGACCGTCGTCGACCTATTCGCCGGAATCGGCTACTTCACGCTCCCGGCCCTTACCACCGGGCGCGCGGCGTGCGTGCACGCCGTCGAGAAGAACCCGGTCTCGTTCGGATACCTCGTCGAGAACCTGAGGAGGAACGGGGTCGCGGACCGGGCGATCGCCTACCGATCGGACAACCGCGAGGCGGAGATCCCCGCGGGCGGCGCCGACCGGGTCGTCCTCGGATACCTCCCGTCGGCGGTCCCGTGGGTCGAACGGGCCCTCGGTCTCCTGCGCCCTTCGGGTGGAACCCTCCACGTCCACCTCCTGGTCGGCTCGCGGGAGGGATCCCCCGCGGCGATCGCGAAGGTCCGTGCGGCGGTCGAAAGCGGCGGCGGTCGGGTCACCTCGGCGACCGCCCACGAGGTCAAGCCCTACGGCCCCGGCCGCTCCCACGTCGTCGTCGACGTCGGTGCGCTGCCCGTCGACCGGCCGATCTAGGCCGTCGCGACCGGTGGCCGGGACGTCGACCGCAACGCCTCGACGGCGGCCGGGAACGCCTGCTCGAATCGGTCGATGTCCGCCGGCGGGTTCGAAAACGAGGCCCGGATGAATCGCCCGCCGAATTTGGGAGAGAGGTAGCTCCCCGCGCGCAGGAAGACCCCGTGCTTCAGCAGGAGCTCCTTCTGGAGCGCCTCCGGGCTGATCCCGGCCTCGGCGACATCGATCACGAACATGTTCGCCTGCGACGGGAAGACCGGCAGCGAGGTGCCCGGGAGCTTCTCGACGACCGCGCGGATCCGGGTCTGGTTCGCCCGGGTCGTCGACCGGACCGCCCCGAACCAGTCGCGCTTCGTACGCAGGGCCGCGAGGGCGGCCACCTGGGCGAGGATGTTGGCGCCGAGATCGTTCGTGTTGAAGCGGGTGATCGGTTTCACGACGTCCGGCCGACCGATCAGCCCTCCGAGTCGGAGCCCGGCGAGGCCGCAGTTCTTGGAGACCGACCAGACGGTCAGCGTCTGCTCCGGGGCGTAGGGGAACGCGAGGGTGTGATGGTCCGCAAAGTCCCGGTAGGTGATGTCGTTCACGAGCCAGAGCTTGCGGTCGTGGGCGATCTCGGCGATCGCCCGGACCTCGGACTCGGGGTACCCGGAACCGAGCGGGTTCAGCGGATCGATCAAGAGGATCATCCGGGTCTTCGGCCCGATCGCCTCCTGGACGCGATCCGCGGTGAGGTGGTAGGGGGGCGCGTAGATGTCGAGGTTCTTGGTCTTGGCTCCCGAGAGCTCGATGAACCTGTGGATGATGAGGTAGCTCGGGTCCGAGGCGACGACCTCGTCGCCGGGGGCCAGCAGGGCCCGGGTGAGCATGTAGAGCGCCTCCGTCCCGCCGGCCGAGATGTGGACCTGGGAGTCCGCCGGCATCCCGAGGTCGGAAGTCACCCGCTCGGCGAGCTCGGGGAGCCCGGCGGCGAACGGGTACCCCTCGTACCGCCGCTCCCTGAGCGCCTCGTCGATCGCGCCGCGCACGATCTGGGGCGGAACGATGTGGTTCGTGTTCTGACACATCCAGGCTACGGAATCCCGGTGCTCGTGGGCGTACCCGAAACGGATCGAACGGGGCTTCGGGCATCGCGCTACGGGGCGGAGTCCTACTGCTTCCCTTAAAGCGAACGCCTCGCGGGCGTCGCGCCCCCGATCCGCGAGTCGGCGCCGGCCGGCCCGAGGCCGGGGGCCGGGCCGTCGACCCCGGCGAGATAGGTGGTGACGATCCCGAGCGATTGCGGTCGGGCCGCGACCCGATCGAATCCGGCGCGTTTCATGAGGTCGAGCATCTCCTTTTGTCGGGGGAGCGTCCGAAGGGACTCCGGCAGGTAGCGATACGGCCCGGCGCTTCCGACCGCCGCCCCGAGCCACGGGACGAACGTGTCGAAGTAGGAATGGAAGAGCGTCCGGAACCGTTCCGACGACGGCTCGGTGATCTCGAGGGTGAGGAGCGTCCCCCCGCCCCGGAGGACGCGCCTTAGCTCCACCATGGCGTCGGGAAGTCTGGGGAGGTTCCGGAAGACGAACGCCGACATCACGAGGTCGAACGTGGCATCCGGGAACGGGAGCCGGAGCGCGGTCGCTTCCGCCCAGTTCAGCCGAGCCGGGCCGCCCCCGGGCGTTGGGCGAAGCTGCGCCCGCCGGAGCATCGCTCTCGTCACGTCGATCCCTACCACCGAGCTGTGGGGGTAGTGGGTGGCCGCCAGCACCGCGAGGTCGCCCGGGCCGCAGCCCACATCGAGGATCCGCCGGGCGGGACCCTGGCTCGGAAGCGATCGAGATCCCAGAGCGCCCGGGGCCGCCAGAGGAGGTCATTCCCGAGAGAGGCAACGTGGTCGAACCAGTCGTATCCGGCGGCGATATGGGTGAACATCGCCCGGATGTCCCGTTCGAACGAGGGGGCCGAACGATCGGGGTACGGCGAACCGTCGGGGGCGACCCGCCCGGCCGATCCGCTCACACGCGACTGATGAACCCTCGGGCTTAACGGGTCCGCGCCCCGAACCTCCCCGCGACCGCGTCGCAACTGTTATGTTCCGAACGTCCCGTGGAATCGACGTGCCCGACCCCTCGACGGCCGACGAGGCCCCTGCGGAGGTGCCCGCGCCTTCGATCGCCTCGCTCCCTCTCGCCCACCGGGCGGCTTTCGGAGGTTTCGCCGCCCTGCTCGTCGCCGGGATCGCCTTCTTCCTCTGGTGGGGACTTACGACCGGGGTCTGGATCGATAACGGGGTCTACGCGGTCGTCGTGACCCTCGCGGGGTTCGGACTCGCGGGAATGTGGCTCATGACCCCGAACCCTACGCGCCCCATCCCCGACCGCCGGTAGTCGGGACATCCGAACCGGTCCCGCGGGCCGGATCGGGGGGATTCCTCCGAAGAGCGCGCTACTATATGCCGGGCAAACCCGACCCTGTAGGGAGAATGGCCGGTCGCGGATGGGCCCATCAAACCGGCCGAACCCTCCGATACGTTTGCTCGTTGAGGTACTTCGGAATGGGGGCGGCCGTCGCCGTGGCCTTCCTGATGTGCCTCCCGGTCGGGTCGTTCGCGTGGACTTCGCCGGCGACCTCGCCGCACGGTCCGAGTCTCCCGTCGCTCGATGCTGCCCACATTGCCTCGAGTTCTCCGGCCGCTAAGCTACCCGAGAGCCGAGCACCACGGCCGTCGGTCGCACCCGTCCCACCCGAGGTACACCTCGGCGATCTCCACCTTCCAGGGCCCCACCCCGCCGCCTGGGGAGCCTCGGCGATCCCGCCCGGCGCCCCTTACCCCGCGGGCGCGACGCTGCCGAAGGGAGGGCCGCTCGTCCCGACCGCCTCCGGCCTCAACCAGTCCTGGAACAACTCCGATTGCGCGGGACTCTGGCCCGACGGGTGGGGCTCGGCCGACTCCCAGAGCAAGTACGTCTCGGGGTGCTACGGCCACGACGAGCCCGGGATCCAGTTCTACTCGGACCTCCCGGGGAGCGGCGGGAACGTCACCTGGAACATCACCCTCCCCGTCGACCGGTCCCCGACCGACCAGCAGGGGGACCTCTACGTGGCGATCTGGTTCGGGCTCACCCTCTCCGACCCGTACTCCTGGCTCCACCAGTGCTTCCTCGAGCTCCAGTTCTACCCGGACCAATCGTGGACGACGTACCCCGCCGACAACAACTGGATCGCCGCCGCGGTCGCCTGGCAGATCGAGGCCGTGAACGGCTACGAGAACCCGTGCCTGTATTCGGCCCTCTATCTCGACGGCTCGAACGGCGCCTCGTTCCTGAACATGCAGGGCGGGGACGGGGTCACGGTCCAGCTGACCGGCTGGGCGGGTGACCCGGCCGGCGAACAGATCTTCGTCGGCGATCACACGAACGGCGAGCGCTCGACGATGAACCTCTACAACGCGACCGCGAGCCTCCCGCTCGATCCGGCCTATGCCACGAACTCCTACGAGAACGGGCTCGAGTGGACGCCCGGCGGTGAGTTCCCGGCCGTGTTCGCCTTCGAGACCGGTCACGCCACTTCGGGCTCGGTCCCCGAGAACAACTCCTACGGTGGGTGCAGCCCGGGCGTTCCCCCGCCGACCCAGCAGGACGGGGCGGTCCCGTGCCCGAGCTACGACAGCGCGAGCTGGGCGAACGACACGCTCGCCCCGTGGGAGATCGCGACGCCGACGTTCTTCAACGCCACCGCCCGGTCGACCCCCGCCCAGGTCTCTTTCGGGCAGGACTTCGGAGGGATCTCGCTCGTCGACGAGATCAGCAACGGCTCCTGCGTCGGCCGTGACGGTTCCGCCTGGTGCAGCTATCCGTGGTACTCCTACAGCTGCGCCCTCTCGGCCTTCGAGTTCGGGGCGACGGACTACCCGGGGACGACGACGGACTTCGGGAAGTACCCTCGAGTACCGGCTCGAACGCCCAGGAGGACGGTCTCCAGCTCGGATTCTACCCGCCCTCGAACTACACGATCCCCACGTGCGACTCGCCATCGTACTCGGTCGGCGTGTCGGTGTCGGGCGCCGGCGCGGTGCACTTCCTCGCGCCCTCCTCGCCCGACGGCGGGACGTTCCCCTCCATCGGTCCGGGGAACTACTCGATCAGCGCCGCGGCCTTCACCGGAGCCGGCTTCACGGGCTGGCGCACCACCGGGTCGGTCTCGATCACCACGCCCCCCGACGATCCTTGGGCGAACCTCTGGGTCCGGGGCAACGGCAGCGTCGAAGCGACGTTCGGATCGGGCCCGCTGCGGACCCGCATCACCTACAACGTCTCCGCCGGACCCCCCGGCGCCGACGCCGTCGTCACCGGGGAGTTCCTCTTAAACGGCGCCCCCCCGGTGGCCCGGCTCTCGGATGGCGGCAACGCCGACCTTCCGGTCGGGGAGTACGGGATCCAGGCGTATCCGCCCCCGGGCTGGACCTTCGGAGGGTGGGACGCCGGCCCCGGCCTCATCGTCGCCGGCTCGGCGCTCCCCTACACCTGGCTGACGGTCACCGGAAGTGTGAATGCCTCATACCTGAACGCCTCGTTCGAGCGGACGAGCGGGAACGTCACCGTCGAGTTCTGGGTGAGCGGGGCGGCCGGAGGCACGATCTCGTTCAACGGGGTGGCGACCTCGGGGTACGCGACCCGAACCGTGACCATCGGCTCCTATCCGATCGTGGCGACCCCAAGCCCGGGCGCCGTCTTCGCGGGTTGGTACGCCTACGGCGACGGGGAACTGAGCGACCAGAGCGAGAACTCGACCGTCGCGGTGGAAGGGAGCTCCGTCGAGCTCCTCGGGGTCTTCGAGGACGAGATCCACCTCTCGGTCAGCCCGTCGAACGGCGGGGCCATCACCGTGAACGGCGCGGGGCCCTACGGCAACGACTCCTCGACGGAACTCGGCCCCGGCGAGTACGCCGTCGCGAGCGATCCCGGTGCGGGCGAGGCCTTCTCCGCGTGGCAGAGCTCCGACCCCGCGGCCCTCTGGGTCCTCGACCCGCAGGGGCCCGAGACCGACATCATCGTCAACGATTCCGCCGGCTTGACCCTCGAGCTCTCGAGCGCCACCACGACCCGGCTCCTCCTCTCGAACACCCCCGGCGGGAGCGGCACGATCACGTTCGACGGCGTGGCCGGATACGCGAACCGGAACACCCCGGCCCCCGCCTCGGTCGGCGGGACCTACCCGATCGAGGCCGTCGCGCACCCCGGCTACACGTTCTCGGCGTGGTCGACCACGGGCTCCGCCTCGGTCCAGTCCAGCGTCGCCGGCCCGGTGGTCTCCGTGACGGGGACGATCGGGACCCTCACGGCTGAGTTCACCCCCGAGGCGGTGCCGGTCTCGTTCGTCGCCGCGGGCGTGCTCACCGCCATCGCGTCGGTCAACGGTACGCGCTTGGGGTCCGACGCGACGGTCCTCCTCCGGCCCGGGAACTACTCGATCTCGCTCAACCTTTCCGGAGCGCTCGCCACCTTCGACGGTTGGTCGGTGACCGCGAACCTCTCGGTCGATGGCCCCAACCTCACCGTCGCCGGCCCCGGGACGTTCACCGCCCTCATCGCCCCTTTCGGGGTCGACGCCCCGACGGTCTCTCCCGTGGCGGTCCGGCTGAACGCCACGGCCACGTTCCGGGTCACGACGATGGGCGTCGGACCGTTCCGGTTCGAGTGGACCGGACTCCCGGGCTGCCCGTCGGCCGATGTGCCCGTGCTCGCCTGCCGGGCCAGCGAGGCCGGCCGGTTCGCGGGGACGGTCTCGGTCGTCGACCCGGACGGGGACTCGGCGACCGCCGGGGGGGCGAACCTCACGGTCGACAACGCCCAGCTCGCCGTGATCGCCGTCGCCTCCCCGAACGCGACCGACGTCGGGGCCGCGACCGTGGTCTCGGTCACCCCCCTCGACGGCCTCGGTCCGTTCACCTACCGATACAGCGGGCTACCGGTCGGTTGCTCGAGCGTGAACCTTTCGACGTTCAGCTGCCTCCCGACCCAGCCCTCCGCGGGCAGTTCGGTCAACGTGACGGATGCCCTCGGGCTCAGCGCGGTCGCCTCGATCGCGCTCGTGGTCCATCCGGACCCCCAGCTCGCGGTGACGAGCGTGGCGAACTGGAAGGTCGATGCGGGGGTGGCGACGACCCTGACGGTCTTGCCTCGCGACGGGACCCTGCCGTACCAGGTACGTTTGGACCGGCCTCCCCACGGGTTGCTCCGCCGTGAACGGGCCGTCGGTCCGCTGCGTCGACCCGGCCCAGGGGTCCTACCCGATCGAGGTCGAGCTGACCGATGCCGTGGGCCTGTCGGCGTCGGTCTCCGAGCCTCTCGTGGTAGTCGCTCCGCTCACGGTCGGCCTCCTCACCGCCCAGCCGAACGCGACCGACATCGGTCGACCGCTCAATTTCACGGTGGAATTCACGGGCGGTGTGGCCCCGTTCACGGTCACCTACGATGGCCTACCGAATGGCTGCTCGAGCCTGAACGCCTCGACCTTGAGCTGCCGCCCCACGACCGTCCTGCTGACCAACGTCCTCGTGACGGTGGTCGATCGGGACGGTATCTCCGGGGGCGCGAGCACTCCCGTAGTGATCAACGCGGCGCCGTTCCTTCATGCGGTCGCGACGGTTCCGAGCGCCCCGGTGGTGGGTCAGCCGATGACCATCGAGGCGACCCCGGGCGGCGGCACGCTCCCCTGGTCCTTCGCCTTCACCGGCCTCCCCGATGGCTGCGCGTCGGTGGCGGCGCCCCCGCTGACCTGCACGCCGAGCTCCGCCGGTACGTTTTCGGTGGTGATCACGCTCACCGACTCGGTCGGCGGGCGCGCGACTGCCACGCTCGCGATCACCGTCGCCCCCGCCTTGAGCCCCACGTCCTCGAACGTGCTCGCGGAGGTGGCGATCGGCCTCGCCGTCGCGGCGGTCGCCGCGGTCGTATTGGCGTTCTGGGTCCGTCGAAGGCGGCGGAATCCCCCTAGCGAACCCGATCCGTCACATCGGCCGGCCGGCGAGGACCCAGACGGTTCCGCGGGCCTCCCCGCAGACGAGGCAAGGCCCGAGGGCCGGTAGCGGGATCGGGAGCTCCCCTTCCGGGGTCCCGAGCAGGGCCCCGTCGATCGCGGTCTCGATCGCGTGCCCGCACGCTTCCTTCCCGCACCATGGGAGGATCCGGACGGTGTCCGAGTTCGCGAGCTCGGCGAGGTTCGTCGCGAGGCTGAACGAGCTTTGGAAGGCGCTCTGGGCACGCTCGTAAAGCGCCCGGTCGTACGCCTCGAGCGCCGATCGGACCCCCTCCTCGAGCGACCCCGGACCGAGCGGCCGCTTCTCGCCGAGGCGGTTCGCCGCCGTCACCGTACCGGCGGCGGCCTCCCGGCCCCCGATCTCGAGACGGAGCGGCACGCCCCGGGTCTCCCAGCGGTAGGTACTTGGCGCCCGGCCGCTCCTCCGAACGGTCGAGGAAGACCCGAAGGCCGGCCTTCGAAAGCCGGGCCTCCACCGACTCCGAGAAGGCCAGCACGCTCTCCCGCGTCTCGCCCGAGAGGATCGGGACGATCACGACCTGGTACGGGGCGATCTCCGTGGGGAAGATCGCGCCCTTCGAGTCGCCGTGGACGGCGACGATCGCCCCGATCAGCCGCTCGGAGAGACCGAAGGTCGTCTGGTGGACGAACCGCTGGGCCCCGTCGGTGGTCTCGTAGGCGATCTCGTACGGACGGGAGAAGTTCTCCCGATAGTGGTGGACGCTGCCGATCTGCAGGGTCTTCGCCCCGCCGATCGGGATGTCGAGCGCGACCGAGTAGAACGCCCCCGGGAACTTGTCCCACTCCGGGCGCCGGACCGCGACGAACGGGAGGGCGAAGGAGCGGGCCATCTTCCCGAACGCATCGAGGTTCGAGCGGACCCGCGCGGTCGCGGCGGCCTCGTCGACCTGGCAGGTGTGCTCCTCGAAGAAGTGGATCTCGCGGACCCGCAGGAACGGCCGGGTCGTTTTCGTCTCGTAGCGGAACGTGTTCACGATTTGGTAGACGTTGAGCGGCAGGTCCCGGTGGGAGCGGACCCAGAGCGCGAAGATCGGGTACATCGCCGTCTCGCTCGTCGGGCGGAGGACGAGCGGCACGTCGAGCGGGGTCGCTCCTCCCCGGGTCACCCAGTAGACCTGGGCGTCGAACCCCTTGATGTGCTCCCCCTCCTTCTGGAACTCCGTCTGCGAGATCAGCGTCGGGAACTCGACGGCGACGCTCGCGGTCGCCTCGATCTCCCGGATCATCACCCGGTCGAGCTCGCGGCGGGCCCGGAAGCCGTACGGCGTCCAGACGTTCATCCCCTTCACGCCGTAGCGCTTGTCGGTGAGGTTCGCCGCCTCGACGACCTCGAGGTACCAATCGACGAACGCGCTCGACTTGTCCGGGAGCTCGGCCATCGTCGGCCGGCACGGCGGGCCGGCCACTATAACAGTTTCTTCAGGAGGTGAGCCGCCGACCGATATTGCCGGTCGGTCGTCCGAATGGGCTCCGTGCCCGTGCTCGCAATAATTGACCCAAGGTTATTATCCGCCTCTGCGACCTAAATAACGCGTATGCGCCTCGTGGTCTGCGTCGATCGCGACGACGATCTGGGCCGCAAGGCCGGCGTCGCAGGACCGATCGTCGGGCGCGACCGGGTCCTCGACGCCGCCACCCGGCTCGGAATGGCCGACCCCGAGGACTCCGACACCAACGCCCTCTTCGCAGCCATCGGCCTCCTCGACGAGCTCCGCCGATCCGAGGAGCCGTGCGAGGTCGTCGTGCTCACCGGGGCCGCCCAGGTCGGTCTCGTCTCCGACCGGCGGGTCGCCGAGCAGTTCGACCGGGTCCTCGTCGAACTCTCCGCGAAGTCCGCCTTCCTCGTCTCCGACGGCGCCGAGGACGAGTACCTCTACCCGATCCTCGCCTCCCGGGTCCGCATCGACGGGGTCCGGAGGGTCTACATCCGGCAGAGCGCGAGCCTCGAGTCGACGTACTATACCCTCGTGCGCGCCCTCAAGGACCCGAAGCTCCGGGCCAAGACGGTCCTCCCCCTCGCGTTCGTCCTCCTGACCCTCGGCCTCGCGGCCGCGCTCGGGGTGATCGGCTACGGGATCATCGGGATCGTGATCCTGCTCGGGGTCTACCTCGTCTTCTGGACGTTCGACATCGACGAGGCGATCATCGATTCGATCCGCTCCGCCTCCACCGACATCCGCCAGGGCTCCGTGGCGTTCGGTTTCGGACTGTTCGCGATCGCGCTCGTCGGCCTTGGGTTCCTCTCGGGGTACAACGTCTCGGTGGCGGTCCCCCGGGACCCACCCATCGACCGGCTCCTGCTCTTCGCCCAGGCGGCGCTCGTCCTCTGGATCTTCGGGGCGTTCGTCTGGGAGTCCGGGCGGGCGATCCGGCGGTACTTCTCGAGGGGTCGCTTCCCCCGCTCGTTCCTGATCGCCACGGTCTCGATCGCCGGGACCGGGCTCCTCTCCTACGGGATCGTCTTCACGGTCGAGTACCTCGAGGCGCTCGTCGCCCCGGCGACCCTCCCCCTCGTGGTCAGTACCCTCGTCGCGGGCCTCGCCCTGATCATCGGGGCGGGCGTCCTCCAGCAGTACCTGCGCGCCCGGAGCGTCGCCGACGACCGGGCGGCCGCCTCGGCGCCCCACTAGCGTGGCCTAGAGTTCGTCCTTCGCCGGGGGCGCCGAAGGCGTCGGGGCCGACACGGTGGCGCGCCGGAGGTCGACGATCGAGATCTCAAGCCCGCAGCGTTCCTTGAGGAGGGCGCGCGCCGCCTCGAGGTCCTTCTGGGTCGCCGAGAGCGCCCGGGCCCCCAGGGCGGCGACGTCCTCCCAGTAGTTCCATGGGAAGACGACCCAGACCCAGTGGTCGCGCTCGATCTCCTCGGCGAAGTAGTCCGGCCGGAACTTCGAGTGGGCGATGTGGAGGAACGCGGCGGTCTCGAGGCGCCTCGCCCCCGCCGCCCGGACGTGCTCCGTCGCGAGGGCGAGGCTCTCCCCGGTGTCGGTGATGTCGTCGATCACGAGGACGTCGTGCCCGTCGACCGGGCCGCTCAAGCCCTCGGTGAGCTCCGCCTTCCCGCTCGGGCGCGCCGTCACCCCCCAGTGCTGGGCCCTCAGGGAGACGAGCCGATGGATCCCCAAATGGTCGGCGACGAGCCTCGCCGGGACCCATCCGCCCCGGGTCAGCGCGACGATCGTCCCGGGGAGGTGCCCCGAGGCCCGGATCCGGTCCGCGAGCGCCCCGGCCCACCGGTCGGCATCCGCCCAAGTGGCGACCCGGCATCGGGGGAACTCCTCGGGCATCGGGGTTGCCGCGCTCGAGGAGTCCGACCGAAGGGGCCCGCTACGGGTAGATCCCGCGGATCCGGATCGCGTCGGCGACCCGCTGGATGGCGACCACGTAGGCGGCCGTTCGATTGTGGACCTTTCGGGCCTGCGCGACCTCGTAGATGTCCTTGTAGGACTGGACCATCACCTGCTCGAGCCGGTTCGTGACCTCGGCGAGGGGCCAGAAGTAGCCCTGGATGTCCTGGGCCCACTCGAAGTAGCTCACCGTGACGCCGCCGGCGTTCGCGAGGATGTCGGGCAGCACGACGATCTTCTTCTCGAAGAGGACCGTGTCGGCCTCGGGAACCGTCGGGCCGTTCGCGGCCTCGGCGACGATCTTGACCTCGATCTTGTCGGCGTTCTTCTTGGTGATCTGGTTCTCGAGCGCTGCGGGGATCAGGATGTCGGCCTTCGTCTGGAGGAGCTCCTCGTTCGAGATCGCCTTCGTGCCGGGGAAGCCAGTGACCGAGCCGGTCTTCGTCTTGTGGGCCTCGAGCGCGGCGCAGTTGATCCCGTCGGCCTTGTAGACGCCCCCCTGGGAGTCCGAGGCCGCGATCAGCTTGGCCCCCTGCTCCTCGCAGAGGATCTTCGCGGCGACGCTACCGGCATTCCCGAACCCCTGGACCGCGAAGCTCGCCCCCTTCACCTTGAGGCCGGCGTTCTTCGCCGCCTCTCGGATGACGTAGGCGCACCCGCGGCCGGTCGCTTCGCCGCGGCCCTGACTGCCGCCGAGGGAGATCGGCTTCCCCGTCACGACGCCGGGGACGGAGTAGCCCTTCTGCATCGAATAGGTGTCCATGATCCACGCCATCGTCTGGGAGTCCGTGTAGACGTCTGGCGCCGGGATGTCCATCTCTGGGCCGATGATCGGGAGGATCTCGCTCGCGTAGCGGCGGGTGAGCCGCTCGAGCTCGCCTTTCGACATGTGTTTCGGGTCGCAGATGACGCCGCCCTTCGCCCCGCCGTACGGCAGGTTCACGACGGCGCACTTCCAGGTCATCCAGGCGGCGAGCGCCCGGACCTCGTCGAGGGTGACCTGGGGGTGGTAGCGGATCCCGCCCTTCGACGGGCCCCGGGCCATGTTATACTGCACCCGGTAGCCGGTGAAGACTCGGTAGGATCCGTCGTCCATCCGGACCGGGAAATTGACGGTGAGCTCTCGCTTGGGGCTCTTGAGGAGGGCGCGCATCCACGGTTCGAGACCGATCAGGTCCGCGACGATGTCGATCTGGCGTCGAGCGGTCTCGAACGGGTTGATCTGCGAAGCCTCGTTTGCCAATGTGGCCACCCTCGGTGGCGCGGAACGAAACCGAGCCTACTTGAGCCTAACGTCGACCGCGTTTCACCGACGCACGGAGACGGTCGGGGCCCGGCGTGCGAATGGGTCCCACCCGGCCCGAGGGAGCGGGCGCTGACCGTCCTCGGTCCGATAGAACGCTCCGCGGCCCGACTCGACCTTCCCTATCACGGTGATCCGGGTCCCGGTGCGCGGCCCCGCGGCGAGGGCCGAGGCGAGTCGGCCCCGGGGAACGGTGGCGAGGAGCTCGTAGTCTCCGCCGTAGAACGCCACCGCGAGGCGGCGATCGTTCGGCGCGATCCGGCGCAGCCGGGGCTCCCACGGGAAGCGCTCGGTATCGAGGACGATCCGGACCCCGCCCGCCCAAGAAAGCCGACGGGCCGCATCCGCGACCCCATCGGAGGTATCGATCATCGCCCGCGCGAGCGGGGCGAGCGTCCGGCCGGCGTCGAGACGGGGCTCGATCCGCAGGAGGTCGATTAGCGCCCGCCGGGTCCCGGGCCGACCGGACCTTCGCGCGAGGGCCCGGATCCCGCCCCGTCCGACCGTCCCGGTGACGACCACGACATCGCCCGGGCGGGCCCCGTCGCGCCGGGGGATCCGAGCGCTCGTGGCGGCTCCGATCGCGGTCCCGACGACCGAACGGCTCGCGGCCGACTTGGTGTCCCCTCCGACCACGTGGCAGCCGGCCGCCGCGGCGGTCCGCTCGGCACCCCGGACCACGGCCTTCGCCCAGCCCGGGGGCGTCCTTGGAGGCAGGAGGATGTCGAGAAGGATGGCGACGGGTCGACCTCCTTTCGAGGCGAGATCGCTCAAGCTCGCCGAAACCGCGGCCCGGCCGATCCACTCGGGGGGGGAGCGAGCCTCGAAGTGGGTCCCCTCCGAGAGGGCATCGGTCGTGAGGAGGAGAACCCCCCGGCCAACGGATCGCGGCCACGTCGTCCCCCATCGGCAAGAGGTTGCCGGTGCGCTGGGGGAGCGCTCGCTCGAGCCAGTGGTGGAACGTCTCCTCCCGGAATGGGGCCGCCGGAGGCGACCGGCGGCCGGGCCGCGGTCGAGCCCTCACGGGTAGGGGAGGAACTCCTTGCCGAGGAGCTCGCGGCCGAGGATAATCCGCATGATGTTGAGGCCGCCCTCGGCCCCGACCATGTAGGACATGACGCCCCGCAGGCCCCGCTCGAGGCCGACCTCCTTCGTGTATCCGGCGGCGCCGAACCACATCATCACCCGCTTCACCGTCTCGAAGGCGATCGGCGGGGCCGTCAGCTTCACCGAAGCGACCGCCCGGTTCACCTCCGACCGGTGGCTATCGTCCCCCCGGAGCGTGTAGCGGTCCAAGAGCCAGGCGGCCCGCCGGCACTGCCACTTGACCGCCTCGACCTGGCAGTAGAGGTCGGCGAGCTCGAACTGGATCCCCTCGAAACGGCCGAGCGCCTGACCGAAGGCCTGCCGGTTCCGGATGTGCTGGGTCCCGATCTCGAGGGCGCGCTCGGCCGCTCCGACGCAGGCGGCCGACACGAACGTCCGCGCGACCTGGAACCCCTCGAGGGCGAGCTCGAACCCGTGGCCGGCTGGCCCGATCAGGTTCCCCGCCGGGACTGCGACGTCCTGGTAGGCGAGCGACCCGGTGGAGATCCCCATCCGGCCCATGTTCTCGAACCGGTGGGTCGAGAGTCCCGGCGATCGGGTCGGCACGTAGAGGAAGTGGAACCCGTTCCCCTCCGAGTCCCGGGCGAGGGTCAAGTGGCCGCCGCCCATCGAGGCGGCCTCGGCGGTCCCGGAGACGAACGTCTTCTCGCCGTTGAGGACGAACCCCTCGGGGGTCCGGCGGGCCGTGGTCTGCATGCGGGCGAGGTCGGAGCCGCCGCCCGGTTCGGTGGTGGCAATCCCGAGGAACGTTTCCCCCCGGCAGACCGGCGCGAGCACCCGCCCTTTCAGCTCGGTCGGTCCGTGCCGGGCGAGGAGCCACCCCCACCCGGCCTCGAGGAGGAAGAAGACCGCGGTCGCCATCGAGAGGTCGCCCCGCCCGATCTCCTCGGCGGCGAGCTCGGTGAGGGCGGCTGACGCGCCCATCCCGCCGAACTCGGAGGGCACGGGCATCGCCAGGAGCCCGAGCTCGGCCATGGCATGCAGGACCTCGGGCGGGATCCGGCCGTCCCGGTCGATCTCGGCCTCGGCCGGTCGGAGGACCCGGTCCCCGAACTTCCGGACCCCCGCCTGGAACGCTTGCTCCTCGTCGTCCAGTTCGAACTCCATGGTCGCTCGAGGACCCCGACGTGCGCCCCCGTTAAGTGGTTCCCGTCACGGGGGAGCACCGACGATTTATGCGCCCGCTCGGTCGGAGCACGGGAAGGATCACCGATGCCGGTCAGGGTGGCGGTCAACGGCTACGGGACGATTGGCAAGCGCGTCGCCGACGCGATCGCCCGTCAGGACGACCTCGAACTCGTCGGGGTCTCGAAGACCCGACCGAACTATGAGGCGGCGATGGCCCACGAAAAGGGCTATCCGATCTACATCGCCGGTGCGGGGACCGCGGCCGAATTCGACGCCGTGGGGCTCCGTACCGCGGGAACCGTCGCGGAAATGGTCCGCTCGGCCGAGATCGTGATCGACTGCGCCCCGGAGAAGATCGGCCGGGAGAATGCGAAGCTCTACGATGCGGCCGGGGTCAAGGCGATCTTCCAGGGCGGAGAGAAGGCCGACGTCGCGGAGGTGTCGTTCTGCGCGCTCGCCAACTTCGAAGCCGCGCGCGGCAAGCGCCGGGTCCGGGTGGTCTCGTGCAACACCACCGGCCTCGCCCGCGCGGTAGCCGTGCTCAAGCCCGCCTTCGGGATCGAGCACTGGGAAGCGACGCTTGTCCGGCGGGCCGCCGATCCCCCGGAGATCGACCGAGGCCCGATCAACGGGATCCTCCCGTCCCTGAAGATCCCCTCCCACCACGGCCCGGACGTGAAGACGATCTTCCCGGACCTCTCGATCGCCACGGCGGCGCTCGTGGTCCCCACGACGTTGATGCACGTGCACGTGAACCACGTACGCCTCACCCGACCCGCCGCCTCGGTGGACGCGGTCCTCGAGCGCTTCCGGGCGAGTCCACGGTTCCGGATCTTCCGGGAGTGGGAACGGGTGGAGGGGACCCCCCACGTGATGGAGTACGCCCGGGACCGGACGCACCTCGGCCGACCCGACCTGATGGAGAACGTCCTCTGGGAGAGCGGCATGCGGCTCGACGGGCCGGATCTCTACTTCTTCCAGGCGATCCACCAGGAGTCGATCGTCGTCCCGGAGAACGTCGACGCGGTCCGGGCGATGTGCGGGCTCTCGGAGCGCGCCGCCGCCTCGATCGAGGCCACGGACCGGTCCCTGGGGATCCCCCACCCGGCGGCGTAAGGCGGCCCCGGGGCGGCAGGCTTTTCCCAGCCGCTCGACTGGCCCGCCGATGTCCGGGCGGGTGTCGATCTCCCATGGGGTCGAGGCCCACCCGAGGCGCTCGTTCCTCTCGGATTTCATCCTCGGGAGCCAGGACGGCCTCGTCAACGTCCTCGGGATCCTCCTCGGGGTGACCGCGGCCTCCTCGGACCTCCGGATCATCCTCGTCGCCACGCTCGCCGCGCTCGGGGCCGAATCGATATCAATGGGAGCCGTCGCCTACACCTCGACGGCAGCCCGCCGAAGGTTCTACCTTGGCGAGCAAGAGCGCGAGCGGCGCGAGATGCGCGAGCTCCCCGAGACCGAGCGCGAGGAGGTTCGCACCGTCCTCGTGGACTGGGGATACACCGGCGAAGTCTTGGACCGGCTCCTCCAGATGATCTGCGAGAACCCGAAGGCGATGCTCGAGTTCATGATGGCGTTCGAGCTCCGCATCCAGCCCGTCGACCCCGAGGAGCCGGTGAGGAGCGGGTTCACTGTCCTCGCCTCGACGATCGCCGGGTCGATCGTCCCGCTCGTCCCATTCCTCGTTCTCTACTCGGACATCCACCTCGCGATCATCGCCTCGGTGATCCTCAGCGGGATCGTCCTGTTCCTGGTCGGTTGGTACGAGGCCCGGACCACGAACTCATCGTTCTGGAAGAGTGGGCTCACGATGCTCATCATCGGCCTCGCCGCGGGCTTCGCGGGCTTCCTGATCGGGCACTTCCTCGGCGCCTCCGGCGCGATCTAGCGACGCTTCCCCGAAACCTTCCCGATCGGGCAACCCAGAAGGGTGCGCGAGGGGGATCGAGGCTGAAATCTCTGTTAGGGTGCGAGCCGTCAAGCGAGCGGTAGGCTTCAGGGGCGGGCGATGGACGAGCCTCCGTGGGAATGGGTCAACGGCGATACGGTCTACGCCGCCCCGTATGGATTCATCCGCGGGGTGCTCCTCGGACGAGCGATCGGGCTGGCCGCGGCTCAGAAGCCGAGCTTCTGCTTGACCACGATCATCGTCGTGCGGCCGGGTTGGTTCTCTCGCCGGAAGACCAGGATCCGGTTGATCGAGCTCGGGAACCCATAGGCTTTGCGCGCCCGAGCGTCCTCGAGCGGGAACGAATACCTTTCGACGCGATCCATCCCCTCGGCGAACGTGGACACGATCTTCTGGGTGCCCACGACCCAGATCACGCGGCCTGCGCCGAAGGCGAAAGGTCCGATCTGGGTCCCGGTGGCCGAGGCCATGATAACCTCCCCGTCCTCGGTGACCGCATGGACGCTCCCGATGGCGATGCCGGGAGCTTGGGAGATCCGGCGGATCTCGTCCCCCTGCGTCTTCCGGTCCATCGCGCGGATCCGCGGTTTGAGCAGGGTGATGTCCGACCGAGCGGCCAGCGCCGCGAGGATCCCGGTATCTTCCAGGGTTCGCGAAGTCGCGTCGAAAACCTCGGAACCGGCCGGAATCCTCGCGAGTACCTCCCGTCGGGCGTCCTCGGGGTCCGTCACCACGACCGCCTCGATGCCGCGTTCGCGAAGGCGCCTTGCGACGGTTTCCACCTGGGCGTCCGTGGCCAGTCGCGCGAACTTCGGGTCCGGCTCGGCCAGGCGAGGGCTGCTCGACGCGTTGGCGACCGACCGGACGGCGCCCCCAGCCTCGTGAACGATCTGTTTCTCTGCCATGCTTCTACCTCTCGGCCGGAATCCCCGAGACGTCCGGAGGCCTTGGCCCCTCCCCGCCGAGTTTCCTCGCGGTTTCCGAACGCCACCCTGAGATTCGAGCTCGACGGGCCCGATCGACCGACTCCTCATGGCGCTTTCGGCAAACTGAATGGGACAGAGCGGTCATCGCGATCCCCGCGTGGGCGAGCGCCTCGCGGCGAGCCCGTCGGACGGGTGCACGGCCGGAGCGCCGGGTTTTCGGGGAGAACAGCGCTGGAGGGACACGCCACCCGCTTCGCAATCATCAAATATCGGACCCAACTCGCGCGCGGCGCGATGTACCTGATTGATCACCGGCGGGACGTCGTCCGGATCCCCCCGTCGCGACTCGGCCCGAAGATCGAGACCGTCCTGACGGAGCTCGCCCAGCAGCAGTTCGAGGGGAAGCTCGTCGATGGCCAGAACTTGACCGTGATGATCCAGGCGGTCACCCCCATCGGGGAGGGCCACATCATCCACGGGGACGGCGGGGTTTACCAGGAGGTCGAGTACCAGGCCCTCATGTTCCGGCCCGAGATCCAGGAGGTCGTCGAGGGGGCGATCGTCGAGATCCGCAAGTTCGGCGCCTTCGTCCGGTTCGGTCCGCTCGACGGGCTCCTCCACGTCTCCCAGATCATGGACGACCGGGTCAACATCGACGAGCACAACCAGCGACTGGTCGGCGTCGAGACCAAGCGCGATCTCAAGGTCGGCTACAAGGTGCGGGCTCGCGTCGTCTCGCTCTCCCTCTCGGAGATCTCCCCGAGGGACAGCAAGATCGGCCTCACCATGCGCCAGCCGGGCCTCGGCCGGCTCGAGTGGATCCAAGAGGCCCACAAGAAGAACGAGCAGAAGCCGGCGAAGAAGACCGCGGGCGGCAAAGCGGCCCCGAAGCCCGCTGCGGTGGCCCCTCCGAAGCCCGTCGCCGCGAAGCCGGCGGCCGAGAAGGCCGCATGATCAGCCTGAAGGCGTGCCGCTCGTGCAACTCGATCACGGACCAGAACAAGTGCCCGCGGTGCGGGGGGGAGGTCTCCCGAGAATGGCAGGGATATCTCATCGTCATCGACCCCGAGAAATCCGAGATCGCCCGGAAGATGGGAATCCATGCGAGCGGCCGGTACGCGCTCCGCGTCAAGTGAGGAGCGCGTCTGGGTCGTCCCGGAATCGCTGCGGCCCACCTTGGCCCGGCGATATGGGCCGGTCTTCGACGACGCCGAAGCACGCAAGCGCCTCCTTAGGCTCGGACCGTTCGCCTCCTGCGGCGACCGGGTGACGGCGCTCGCGATCTCCCTCGGCAACCTGCCGATCCTCGGGATCGTCGACTTCACCACCCAGCGCCACGAGAAGGTCGACCCGGCCCAGTTCGCTCCCCTCGCGGCCCGGGTCGACGCCGGGTGAAGAACCCGGCCGGCATGCTCACCGAGCGGCTCCGGCGCGCGGTCAAGGAGCTCCTCCAATCCGGCGGCGGCCTCATCGAGGTCGACGGGGAAGAGGATCTCGGCTCGCTCGCGCTCGTCGAATCGCTCCCCGTCGGGGCCACCGTTATATACGGTATCCCGGGTGAGGGGGTCTCATTCGTCGCGGTCGACGCGATCGCCAAGGAAAGTGTGCGGGCGTTGATCGCTCAGATGGAACTTCGGAAGGTCGACCTTGGAGATTAGGATCGTCGAGGAGCGGAAGAACCCGCTCATGCACCGCACCGAATACAAGTTCGAGATCGACCATCCGACCGCCGCGAGCCCGAAGCGGGCCGACGTCCGCCAGGAGCTCGCCAAGATGATCATGGTCCCCAAGGACCGGCTCGTCGTCGAGCGGATGAACGCCCAGTTCGGCACCGCCCGCTCGGACGGCCTCGCGATGGCCTACGAGTCCAAGGAGGCCCTCGACGTCACGGTGCGGGAGCACATCCTCGTGCGCAACGGGCTCCGCGAGAAGAAGACCGCCGCGCCTCCGGGTGAGGCCGCGCCGGCCGAGACTCCCAAGGTTCCCGCCGAAACCCCCAAGGCCCCCGCGGAAGCGCCCAAGGCCGCGTGATCCGAATGGCGAAGGCGCGCGTCGGTCTCTACGAGACGAAGGGCGACACGCTCCACCGGACCCACCACGCTTGCCCGAAATGTGGGCCCGGGACGTTCATGGCCGAGCATCCGAACCGGCGCTCCTGCGGGCGGTGCGGGTACTCGGAACCGCGCGACGCGCCGGCCGCCGCGCCGAGGCCCCCACGGCCCGGCAAGGCGTGAGACGGACGCCCCCGACGACCTAATACCCGGCCGGAGGTTTGCCGGCCGTACCAGGGGTTGGAACGATGAAGCGGATCGCAGTAGCCGTGGACGGCTCCGCCGGGGCCGAGCGAGCCTTCCTCCTGGCCGTCGAGCTCGCCCGCGATACCCATGCGTCGCTCTCCATCATCTCGGTGGTGCCGTTCCATCCGTTGATGTATCCGGGGCCCTACCCGGACCGGTCCCGCCCGCGGTGACCGAGGGCGAGTCGGAACAGTACCGCACGATGCTCGAGCAGCTGCGAACGAAGGCCGCCGAGGCCGGGGTCGCCGAGGTCCGCACCGAGCTCCGCCAGGGCCTCGTCGTCGACGAGCTCCTCGACCTCTTGCGGGCCCCGACGCCGGACCTCCTCGTGGTCGGCTCCCGCGGCCTCTCGACGACGAAGCGCCTCTTGCTCGGGAGCGTCTCCGAGGTCCTCGTCCACCATGCGCCGTGCCCGGTCCTCGTGGACCGAAGCCCCTCCTAGGCCGCGAAGTTCCGGGAGTCAGGCCTCACTCGAGGCCGAGGATCTTCCCTTCGGCCGTGAGGTCGATCCGCTCCGAGGAGGGGTGTTCGGGAAGGCCCGGCATCGTCTCGACGGCGCCCAACCGGACGACCGAGAAGCCGGCGCCGGCGGACCGGTCGATGTGGCGGACCTGGACCGTGAACCCTGTCGGCCGACCGCGCTTCTTGGGATCGTCGGAAATCGAGAGCGGGGTCTTCGCGAGGCAGACCGGGCCGCCGAGCTCCCCGAGACGCTCGATCTCGGCGAGCTCCGCCTTTGCCTCCTCGGTCCATTCGGCCCCCGCCCCGCCGTAGATCCTCCGGACGATCGTCTCGACCTGGACCGTCGGGCTGGTCCCCGGCGGGAGCAGGGGGTGACTGTGCTTCCCGAGCGACGCCGCGGCCGCGACCGCCTCGGCGAGCGCCCGCCCGCCCTCCGCGCCGTCGGAGAAGAGCGTGTGCTCGGCAGCCGGGACGCCGCGCTCCCGGCAGAAGGCGATGACGCGCTCGGTCTCCTCGGGTCGATCCCCGGGGAACCGGTTGATCGCCACCACGACCGGGATGCCGAGCGTCGCGAGGATCGCGAGGTGTTGCTCGACGTTGGCGAGACCGAGCTCGAGCGCCTTCAGGTCGGCGCCCGGAGACCTCGGGTCCGCCGCCCCCCCATGGAAGCGCACGCTCGGGATACTGACCACCAGGACGGCCGCGTCGACGTCGACGCCGAGGACCGGGGTGACGATGTCCACGAACTTCTCCCCCCCGAGCTCGGTCGCGAAGCCGGCCTCCACGACCGTGAACTCCGCGCTGCCGAGCGCGAGCTCGATGGAGAGGCGGCTCGCCGTCCCATGGGCGATGTTGCCGAAGGGCCCGGCATGGATCATCACGGGATTCCCCTCCCGGGACTGGGCGACGTTCGGCTCGAGCGCGTCCCGAAGGAGGGCGGCCATCGCGCCCTGCGCCACGAGGTCCCGAGCCCGGACCGCGGCTCCGGAGGTGGTCACCCCGACCAGGACCAGGCTCAGCCGCTCCTTGAGGTCGGCATAGTCGCGGGAGAGGGCGAGGATCGCCATCACCTCAGAGGCGGCGGTGATCAGGAACCGGCCCGATCTCGGGGCGACGCGGCCCCCGGGCTTGGCCCAGGTCTGGATCTGCCGGAGGGCCCGGTCCTCGACGTCGAGCGTTCGGGGCCACCCGGAGCGGGCCGGGTCGAGGCCGAGCCGGTTCCCGTGGTAGAGGTGGTTATCGATCAGGGCGGAGAGCAGGTTGTGGGCCGACCCGACGGCGTGGATATCCCCGGTGAACCCGAGGTTGATCGTGGCCGACGGCTCGACGGTCGAGCGGCCACCCCCCGTCGCCCCCCCCTTGATGCCGAAGACGGGGCCCATGGAGGGCTGGCGAAGGCAGGCGATCGCGTGGTGACCGATCCGGTTCAGCGCGTCCGAGAGCCCGATCGTCGTGACGGTCTTCCCCTCGCCGTGCTGCGTCGGGGTCATCGCGGAGACGAGGACCAGCTTGCCGCGTCGCCCCGAGCCGGCTCGGGAACGCACGACCGACACCGGCACCTTGCCGGCGGAGGCCCCAGCGGGGTGGATCTCCCCCGGCGCGAGACCGAGCGCGCTCCCGAGCTCGGCGACGGTCCGCATCCGCGCCCCGACCGCCTCGGGGGTCTTGAAGACGCGGGCACCGACCCGAGGGCCGCCTCAGGCGTTCAACGTCGCCCCGAAGAATCGAACCATCCGATCCCACGCATCCTCGGCGCTCATCCGGCGGTAGTTCGGTCGAGTATCGTTGAAGAACGCATGCTTCGCGCCGGGATAAACGTGGGACTCGAACGACTTCCCCGCAGCCGCCATCGCGGCGGCGAACTGGGGGACGGTGGAGGTGATCCCCGGGTCCTCGCTCCCGTAGAGACCGAGCACCCGCGCGCGGATCCGCGGCACGGCGTCCAGTGGGGGGCTCTGGCCGTAGAAGATCACCGCGGCCCGCAGGTCCGGATCGGCGGTCGCCAAGCGGGCCGCCATCGTCCCACCGAAGCAGAACCCGACGACCCCGACCTTCTGCGGATCGACCCGGGGGAGCGTCCTCAGATGGGCGGCGACGGCGAGGAGGTCCTGGGTGAAGCCCTCGAGGGCCGCCGGCGAGGACACTCGACCGAACGCTTCCAGGATCGGTCGGCGCTCGGGGGGCTGCGACGCGGCGAACGCCGCGAACTTCGCGGGATCGCGGCGGAGGTCGGGCGAGGCTTGGGCGAACGCCTGCATCGCGAGCGCGATGTTCGCGGGAGTGAGCAGCCGGCCGAGCTCGCCGGCAAAGAGGTTCGGCGCGGCCGCCACGTACCCGAGCCCCGTGATCCGTCGGCAGACGTCCTGGATGTGGGCATCCGGGCCGAAGATCTCGTGGATGACGAGCACCACCGGAAAGGGTCCGGACCCTGCTTCTTCGTCGGGCCACGCGAGAAAGCCATCGATCGTCCGCCCGGCTCGCTGGATGGCCATCGTTCGCTCCATGGTTGCGATCGAGCGAGCGTAACCCCCGGCGGACTTGAGGGTTCGACTCCGTCTCGGGCGAGCCGGCTGGGACGAGACGGCTCGAGAGCGCGAGCTCAGGGAGATGAGTGCCGGGGGAGCCGCTCAGGGTGGGAAACGGAGGATCCGTCGGGAGCCTCGGGGGCGGTTCGGCGGTTGGGGAGCTCTCGGAACGCGCTCCCCCGGGGCATCGTGCGCATCAGGGCGTCGAGGTCGGGGGGTGGGGGCCGGGGTCGGCGCGCATCGAGGTCGAACCAGACCCCCTCCGAGGTCACGATCGCCGTGACCTCGTCCGAGCCGTTCCGGAAGATATTCTGGAGGGCAAATCGTATGCCATCCGACGAGAGGCCGATGAGCCAAAGATCGACCGTGAACTCTTCGAGGAGCCGGAGCTCCTTCCGATAGACGAGCTCGTCGTGCCCGATCACCGGACCCAACCGCTCCGAGGCGAACCGCGAGCCCGGGAACCCATGCAAGGCGAAGTAGGCGAGCCGGGCGTCCGCCGCTCGATCCAAGACGGCGCGGTTCGCGAGGTGGTTGTTGCCGTCGAGGTCGCCCCAGCCGACCCGGAACCTTTCGAGGAACCCTTGACCCGGATCCGCCACTGTTGCACCGCCTTAGAACGCGCCTGCCAGAACCGTTCGTTCCGCCCGGCCAGCCCGCTACGAGGATATCGGGGTTGCTACTCCCCGGGCCCTACCGCCCTCGGCGGCCTCCGGACTCCCGACCCCGCAGGGACCGGCGAGGGGGGCTCGATCCCCAGAGCCCGTACTCTCGACTTGGAAGCGGCTTGGCGCCTGGAGAAAACTCTGATCTTCGGCTCGGCCGTTCGCGCGTGCGGCCCCCGGAGTCCAGCCAGCGAACCGAACGGATGGTTCCGTTTCGGGGACCGGGGTGGCGGACCCGCCGGCATTCTCGGGGGGCGGCTTTATGAGGGGTTGAACAGGTCCGTGGCGAGTTCCCTCACGGGCCCGTAGTATAGCTTGGATATCACAGAGGCCTCCGGAGCCTCGGACCCGGGTTCGAATCCCGGCGGGCCCGTAACCATTTCCTTATAGAACCCATACCGGAACGGGTCCCGAGGCGAGGACGGCCAACCCCTCTCCCCGGCTCAAGTTGGGCCATACCCTTGCGACTTGAAACGGCATCGGGGGTGGTCGGTTGACGCCCCGGTACGCCGAGATCACCTTCGTCGTCGAGCCTGACAGCGCTCCCCTCCCTCCGCCCGTTCCTCGATTCGTCTGCGAGCTCTGCCGCTCCGAGGCCCGCCACAACCTGACCCTGCGCCTCTCGTTCTGCCCGATCCACGGCTTCGCGGCAGAACTGGTGGAGATCCGACTCACCGGGTACGCGCGCACACGGGGGGTCCCGGGGTGAGTCTCGTGGAGAGACCATCGTCTCCGTCAGTGAGGGCTCCCTTCGAGCCCGTCCCGGGCTCTCCCCTCCTCTCTAACTCCCCCGAGTTCCGGGACATGAACTACGGTAGTTCCGGGTACCCGAAACTACCCCTGTTCCGGGCCCGGAACTCCCTCCCCCTCCCACCTCCCAGCGCCACCTCTGGCTCTCGGACAAGACCTGGTCCGAGTTCCGACGCGTCCAACGGATCGTCTCCCAGCGGGGCCTCGTGGGCTCCTCCGGTCGGGGGAGAGGCCGAGGCAGGTCCGGAGGACGGCCTCCGATTGCCGACGCGACCCTCCTGGAGCTGCTGGAGGCCTACCGCTGGAGGCAGCGCGTGTGCGCGCGCGCTGCGGCTCCCCGCAAGGTCGACGAGGCCGCCGTCCGGGCCTTGCGGGTCTTCTACGCCCCCCACACGTTCGGCTGGCTCGCGCCGTTTCGTGCAGTCGATCGGATGGTCGTCCAAACCTTCCCGAGCTACCGACCGCCCCGACGGCTCCACGTCATCGCGGGATTTTGTGAGAACGGCCTGCTCCGTCCCACGTGGAGCGACGGAGAGGAGTGGATCATCCTTGATTCAACGCCCCCGCCGATTCGGGTTCCCGACTACCACTACCTCCGAGGCAACCTCGGCTGCCGACCCCTCGACCAAGAGGCGACACTCGCCGGATGAGCGAGACCGTCGAGCTCCGGCTGCTCAGCCGGCGCGAGGTGGAGAACGTCGTCCTCCTGCTTCAGGGCTACGCCTCCCGACTCAACGGCGTTGTCGAGGAGTTCACCAAGCCTGAGTGGCGCGTCTGGAATGAACTCGACCGCGTGCGGGCCGAGTTCGGTCCTCGAGTCCGATTCGATAGCGACGTCGCAGTCGAGCACCGGATCCGACGGGCGAGGGCGGCCTGGAACGAGAGCTTCTGGCGGAGTCTCGAGGAGGCGACGTGATCCCGAGGGACCTCGCCCCAGCCATCCTCGAGGGGGAAGTCAGGGAGGTTCTCGGGCGCCTGCCCGACGAGTCCATCCACTGTGTGGTCACCTCGCCTCCATACTGGGGGCTCCGGGACTATGGCCTTCCCCCCGTCCTTTGGGGAGGTAGCCCGTCCTGTCCGCACGAGTGGGGCTCCCCGATCCCAGGTGATCCGAAGGGAGGCACGGGGACCCCGAACGGCAGGAACGTGGTCGGGGCGGGTTATGCACGGGGGGAGCGCAGGGGCCGGTTCTGCCTCTCCTGCGACGCATGGCTGGGCCAGCTCGGCCTCGAGCCGACGGCGGAACTCTTCGTCCAGCACCTCGCCGGTGTCTTCGACGAGGTTCGACGGGTCCTGCGATCCGACGGAACCCTGTGGCTGAACCTCGGAGACACTTTCCAGGGGGACAGCCCAGTCCGACGGTCGTCCTCCGAGGCATTCTCGGATCGTTGGGACCCTTCCCAGACTCGCGGTCGGGGCGGGCCACGGCGGAGCGGCGCGCGAAATGGAGATCTCAAGCCCAAGGACCTCGCGGGAATCCCTTGGCGGGTCACTCTCGAACTCCAGCGACGAGGGTGGTGGCTCCGGTCCGATTGCGTCTGGGCGAAGCCCAATCCAATGCCCGAATCGGTCAGGGACCGACCTACTCGTTCCCACGAGTACGTCTTTCTGCTGACAAAGTCGAACCGGTACTTCTACGACGCCGATGGCGTCCGTCAGCCCTATCGACCGGCAACCCGGCTTCGGCTGTCCCAGGCGACGTTCGACAGCCAGTCCGGCGGACCGAAGGACTACGGTAGTCGGTCGAATCGTTCTGCTCGGCGAGCCCTCGTGAATCTCAAGGGCCGGATGATGGCACCCCAGATCGAGGACGCGCCCCGACGGTTCTCCCCTCTGGGAGCCAATCTCCGTTCGGTCTGGTGGATCCCGACCCGTGGGTATCCCGAGGCCCACTTCGCTACCTTCCCGGAAACCCTGGCGGAGACCTGCATCAGGGCCGGGACCACCGACCATGGAGCCTGCGGCAAGTGCGGAAGCCCCCTCCGGCGCGTCGTCGAGGTCGACTACAAGTTTCTGAGCAAGCCGCTGAACCCCGAGCGGCCCCGGTCCGGGTTCGCGACGGCCAAGCCGAAGGGTCAGCCCGATTCGATCTCCGGCTCCAAGGCGACCTACGCCGGCGGCTGGGGTGAACTATCCCGAGCCATTCGAATCCCTCGCACGGTTGGCTGGAAGAGCTCCTGCTCGTGCGGGACCGGCGGGACCGTCCCCAGCATCGTGCTCGATCCTTTCGCGGGATCGGGGACTACCCTCGCAGTCGCTCATCGCTTGGGCCGCCGGTCGATCGGGATCGAACTCAAGCCGGAGTACGCCGATCTTGCCCGCCGTCGTACCGCCTCGTTCACCCTCGCCGCGCCGAGTCACGCAGTGGAGGCACACGCGTGATTCCGCAGGACCTGGCCCCGGCCATCCTCGAGGGTGACGTCATCGACCTGCTGCGCAGCCTTCCGGGTGATTCGATACACTGCGTCGTCACATCCCCTCCGTACTGGGGGCTACGCGACTACGGTCTCCGACCGGTCCGGTGGGGCGGGAAGGCGCGATGTGAACACGAATGGGAACCGGCCCGACCGCCGCGTCATCGTGGGGCCCACGGCGTCACCGGCGAGGTGAGTCGAGGGAATGCGGCGGTCGCTTACGATGCCTCTGGGGGCGGATCGACCTGCCGGAGGTGCGGGGGATGGCTCGGCCAGCTCGGCCTGGAGCCCACTCCCGAACGATTCGTGGAGCATCTGGCCGAAGTCTTCGACGAAGTCCGTCGGGTCTTGCGGCCGGACGGGACGCTCTGGCTGAACCTCGGCGATACCTACGCTACCCACCCTTCCGGGCTCACGGGCGAGAAGCGATGGAAAGCTTCGACCCTCGCCGGTCGGGATCGCACGGGGGCCGAGCAGGCCGGTCGGATGGACAAGCGGGCCCCTGGACTCAAGCCGAAGGATCTAGTCGGTATCCCTTGGCGAGTCGCCTTCGAGCTCCAGCGCCGGGGTTGGTGGCTCCGGTCCGATTGCGTCTGGGCGAAGCCGAATCCAATGCCGGAGGCGGTCCGGGATCGGCCAACCCGGGCCCACGACTCCGTCTTCCTCCTGACGAAGTCGAGGCGCTACTTCTACGATGCGTACGCCGTCCGCGAGCCCCTCCAGGAGAGCACGCTTCGAAGACTCCGGCATCATCTCCCGAACCCGGTCGACAATCGCACCTCCCGCTCGAAGCATCCCGAAGGGGACTTCCGGCGGTTCCCGATGCTCCGGAATACGAGCACTTCGGGTCGGAATCTCCGGACAGTCTGGTGGATCCCGACCCAGCCCTATCGCGGGGCCCACTTCGCGACGTTCCCGGAGAAGCTCCCGGAGCTCTGCATCCTGGCGGGATCCTCGGAGCGGGGGGCGTGCGCGGAGTGCGGAAGCCCCTGGACGAGAGAGGTCCGGGCAATCGGAGGAGCTATCGGCCACGCACAACCGATCGAAGCACCGCTCGTGTCGGGTCGCGCCCCCGTCGCCGACGCGCCCGGGTGGCATGACGGAAGCTACCGGAGGGTCGACCTCGGGTTTCGCAAGCGCTGCTCCTGCGGGACAGCCCGAACCATCCCATGTCTCGTCCTCGATCCGTTCGCGGGAAGCGGTACCGTCCTCGCGGTGGCCCGGCGTCTGGGCCGGAGATCCATCGGTATCGAACTCAACCCCGACTATGTGACCCTCGCTCGCCGCCGCTCGGCCGCCGAGGTCCCCGATGTTGTCCGCGCGGGAGGAGGCCTCTGCATGACTCGGGTCGCACTCTACGCTCGCGTCTCCACGAAGGAGCAGTCGACGGAGGCCCAAGTCGGTCAGCTCACGGCCTACTGCCAGGCGAGAGGGTGGACGGAAATCGCGGTCTTTCGGGACGACGGCATCTCCGGGGTTCGGGATAACCGGCCGGAGCTCGACCGACTTCGGGAACGGATGGCGGCGGGTGAGTTCGAGGCGATCGTAGTCTCGAAGATGGACCGGCTTGGCCGCTCGTTGGGCATGATCCTACGGTTTTGGGACGACGCGGACGCGGCAGGAGCCCGCGTGATCGTCATCGACCAGGGAATTGACACCTCGACCCCCAGCGGCCGTTTGCAGCGGAACATGCTGGCGGCCCTGGCGGAATTCGAGCGCGAGCTCATCCTCGAACGAACCCAAGCGGGCATCGCGCGGGCCCGTGCGTTGGGCAAGAAGTTCGGCGCTCCCCGGAGGATTCCCGAATCGGTGGCGAGGGAGGTCCGGGCGCGCCGCGAGGAGGGGGAGAGCCTCAGGATGATCTCGCAACGAATGAACATCAAGCTCGGCGGGGTTCGTTCGGTCCTGCGACGGGGTGCCTAACGCCGGCTCGGTCACATTCGAAACTTCCTAGGATGGATGTAGAGGCGCGCTATTTCCTGAACCGACTGAGGTGAGACAGACCATCCGCCTGTCGAGCTTACACTCGGCACTGCCGCAGTGCCGGTTTCGCTATCGGCGGTGCGCGACTGCCACAGGGTCCGGGCCGGTGACAGTAAGGCCGGAGTGGTCTCCTTGCGCCACCAAAGTATGCGGGTAGCAAGATGGCTTGCAGCCACCCAGCTCGCGATCCAAGCTCGCGGGAACGAACCGATAGATCTGTGCCCCCGGATTCCTTCTTCCTGGCGTGGGAACTATCAAAGCGACCAACTGGAGGGCCTCGAACGCCGCCACACTAGCGGCGAACGGGAAGACGTTCTCGTTTCGTCGTGCGGGGTGGTCCTGAGGGAGATTTCGAATGTAACCGGGGTCATCGAACAGCCCCTCCCGATCAGTCTGTACATCCCCGGGATCGTACTGGCCTAGGCATTCCATACACATGCGCGTGGGCGTCACGGTGTGGGCTCGCCAGTCGGCCCTCAGAATGCCATCGGAACGCTGGCGCCTTTCGATAGCGATTCCGCCATCAATCACTGGGATGAGGTGAGCCAGAGCTATGAAGTTTAGAACCGAACGCGACCAGGGCCGATCGACACAGCTGAACAGTACGTCACAATCCAACGCACGGCGGAATCCTTCCTCCTCTCCGACGCTCCACTTCAGGGCTTTGATGTCCGGGGAGTCCGAGGTTGAACTCTTCCTCAGCGCGCGAGCAAGGACCTCGGCCTTCGACCGACCTACATCTCTAGGATAGGAATGCATGGTTCGGTCTAGATTCGCGGTGGTAACCTTGTCGTAGTCAAGAATCCGAATCCATTCTACGCCGATTCGAGCGAGTGCTTCGCCAACGCAGGCGCCCACGCTCCCAGCCCCCACAATTCCAACTCGGAGCGCAGACACCTGGGCTTGAACGGCAGGACTCCAGGCTGCAATCGTTCTCTCTTGGGAGTCAAGCGCCCGGAAGGCTCGGGCGGGCCTAGTGACTTCCAGCCAGTCGCCCACAACCCTGACGGACTCACACCAATCCCTTCGGTACCTTTTTGGAGCGACCTTCGTCCAAAAGCGTGCGCTCCAAGCACCATCCGTTCCAAGGGTCAATCCGACCAGTGGCAGGCCGGTAGCGGCCTTGACCGCCGCTGCGTTACCTCCTTCCGCGGCGAGGTCCGGCTCACTCATGTCCTGCCATCCTGGTCCGAGATGGCTGTGCATGAGTGCCAGCCCCGAGCTCCTCGTCCGAGCGAGCCGCAGCGCTCGCTCGAAGAAGGGAGGAAGGAAGCTTGCATTGCCCTCCAGAATCCTGTCTCCATTCTGGGGTAAGACCAGACGATCAATCAGCGCCACTTCCCGGTCCACCCCGTGACTGGGGTGCCAGAGGGCGAAGCAGATGTCTTCTTGCTCGTCGTCACGAAGGAGGTGGCGACAAGCCTCGGAGTGGACGGGACCCGGAAGGGCTACGCTATGCCTCATTGCGTAACAAACAAACGCCTCACGTGGGCCATGTAGGACCTCACCGAGTGATCGGACCCGGCCCAACCCTCGTAAGGGCGACTCCAATACTCCCAGTCAGGACCGAAGGGTGACTCGGCGACTCGTCCCGGGTGCCCCGACGCCCCCGGGTTGAGAGGTAAGAGACGCGGCTTGATGTGAGGACCGCCGGGGGGGCTGTTGGGGAAGTCGCCAGGCACTTCGAACCCCAGAGTTATCGAAGTCCCCTTGAACCGCCCGATTGGGACGACGTAAGGAACCTCAACCCGGTTCGAACCGCGGTCCGTGAACGGTAACCGGAGGTCTCCTAGCTGCCTAACGAAATCCGAGTAGGCCAAGGGCGCTCACCGGGAGGATACCGGCGTTGGACCAATCTTGGCAGTGATGAACTTCATATCGTTGTGCATGTGGATTCGCTCGTCAAGCTTTCCCTCGTAAGAAACGTCGTGGTCGCCCTCGATCTGGATGAGGTAGAACTTCTGAGGGTCGAACTTCGCGATGTCGAGAATCTCACGGGGGGTCATCACTTCGAGGTGGGTCTCGAATGGCTCGTCATCAACCGAGTAGTGGAAAGTCGGCACTTGCGTCCTCAATAGCCCACTAGGGTCCCGAAGATATAGCCGACGCCTACCGACGTGACCGAACCCGCCCCTCGCATTGTCCGAGATGGTCACGCCTGGACCGTGGGGTCGTGCTCGAAGGGCTCAGTTCGTGACAATTGACCCAGAGATGCTGTAACTTCCGCTCACAGACGGGCACTGAACGGTCAACGTGAAGGTTTGGGAACCACCAGGGGACAGGGTCAACGGTAGCGTCGGGCTCACAGAAGTTACCGAGAACCCTCCAGTGACGGTGAAGTCGTCGATGTTGTGATTAAAAGTGGTCGCCGAACTCGTGAGGACCAGCGTAATCGTCACGCTTCCCCCAGTAGCGACTTGGAGAGGGCAACTAGAGCCACAGGTATACGAGGAGGCCAGATATCCGGAGGTTGTCCCCGTGTAATCGGGGGTGAAAGTGAACCCCGTAATAGTAGTCGATGGCGTTCCTCCTCCCCCGCCGCCCGGGGAGCTGCTTGAGTTGAAAACTCCAGCCGCGTAGAGACCCAACAGAACGACGACAAGCACAACTACTACGACGACCGCCACGATCACGCCGGTACGCGACTTCTTGGAGGCGGCCGGGGCGGGAGCCGCGTAAGATTGCGGAGACGGAGGTGGAGCAGGAGATGGTGTTACAGCGAGCGGTGCTCCACATTTCGAGCAGAACTGAGCGCCTGCTTGATTTGCTGTTCCACACTTTTGGCAGAAAGAACCAGCCATGCAACCATCACTGCCCGCCAAGTATAAAGTGCTGTATGAAACCGAAGGCACGCACGTCAGGACCCCGGGGAACCGGCGCGCTCTGGTGCCGGAGCAAGGACACGGCCAGGTCAGGAAGGGTCAGGGGCTAAGCGGAACGGAGCCCCCGAGACCGTTGGAAATTCGTCCCGGTCGATCCGAGTCGCCTCGCGGTTTTGCAGGCGCCCGAGGTGCGCTATTAAGGGGTGCATGAACGCGGTGTAGCTGCGTCGGCAACAAAATGGATCGAGTCGAGGACAACAAGGTCTTGGGCCTTCAGGCTGTCAGGGGGGCCCGAGGGTGCGCCGACCCGGACTCGTTCAAGAGGAGTGAGATGGAGGTCAGCGCCCCGTTGGGGGTGAGCCGGAGGATGGTTCTCAACTTGCGGAAGCGCCTGGCTGAGAGGTCTCGCAATGGGTGAGCCTGAGTTTTATCTCGAAACGGACGGCTCAGTGCGTCCCGGTGAGCGTCACAAATCCGGCGAACGGCCCCCGGTCGGCGGAGCAGGGATTGTCCTCTGGGACCCGGAACTTCGAGTCGTCCTCGCCGAATCCGTGCATTTGGGACCGGTCACATGCGGACCTGAAGCTGAGCTGCGAGCGGTACTCGTAGGGCTCCGACGCGCTCGGGAACGGAGAGTCGAGCGACTTAGCATTCGGTCCGACTGCCTCTCCGTCATTCGGCACCTCACTGGGGAGGAGCAATTGGAGACGCGCTGGGCGGTACCTCTCAAAGAGGAGCTCCGTGAACTCCTCAGCTCATTTGCCCTTGTCGAGGCCCGTTGGACTCCTTCCACCCATGCCGTGGAGCGACGGGCCGGCGTTCCGACCGCAGACTACTTGGCGAGACAGGCCGTGGGCTTGGGTCCGAGGAAGGCGCAACGCCGGGTGCGTGTAGGGTCGGTGTGAGCCGACAGACCTCGTTCTAACGGAGTCGGCGAGAAGCCGAGAACCCAGTCGAGGAAGCTGTCCCTCCCGACAATCGCTCGTGGATAAGCAGAGCCGCGTGCGAGTCGACAGCGGCGGTGTGCGACCGTCCCGGAGGAGGCTGAATGCCGAGCAGGTTCACCGCATGACCGAGCTTCGGCCATTTCCAAAGCCCCAAGTGGTCTTGGGCCGCTTGCATCAAGCACGGACCCCAAATCACAGAGGGAATGGACCAGGGGGAAGCACGGAGGAACGGTTCATCGAAAGCACGATTGTAGGATCGAATTTCAACCTCGCGGCCGGTCGCCTCGCGGATTCCATCGAGGCGCTCACGAAACTCTGCGGCGACCGTCCGAGCTGTGGGAGCAGAGAGAATGGTCGATAGGGGGATTCCGTTGATTGCAAGGGCCCCAGCGGCCCTCCCGCCTCGTAGATAGCTGTCGCCGGGGTTGCACAGGGCGGCCCAACGGACCACTTTCCCTCGCGGGTTTCGCCATGCATATCCGATCTGGACTACGCCGTCGGGCCGAGGAGGTCGTGCATTGTGCCCGAGACCGGTCGTCTCAGTGTCGATCACTACGACTTGGCGGCTTGGACTCCGCTCCCTGGGAAGATCAGAGCGTCGGGGTGCTCGGGCCACGCCACGAGGTTAGGGGGCACCTACTCTTCTACATTCCGAGCCCGAAATGAGGACTCGTCCAAAGATGCTTCCCGGTGGGTGGGCGCGGAGCTCGCTCTGGGGGAGCCTGCTCGCCGGCATCGGGTCGGGCCCCGGTGGAAAGGGGTAGTGCAGGAGTCATCAACTCGGTCCTACCCCGAGTCCAAGCGGACTCGAGCCGTTTCGAGCCCGCGCGGGAACGAACCCATCTGTTCGGCACCCGGGTCGATTCGACGACCACCGTCGAGGAGCCCGTCTCAAATTCCTAGGGCGGCTTGGAGGTTTTCGGTGATGACATCCATATCCTCACTCGCCAGGGTCCCGAGCTGACCCCCCAAGGTGTCGGCGGGCACTGTCCTGAGTATCATCGTCGCCACAGTGGGTGACCGTAACCCCGCCTGTTGCCAACGTCGAATCAGGGTGTCACCTGGAAGGGAGGCCCGCTTCGTGTTACTCGTCATCGCGGCCAGAACAACTTCGCCACGACCCGCGTGGTACCACGAGGTTGAGAGAACCACGCATGGCCTTCGCTTTACTACTGGCGGAGCCTCCGAGGTCCGTCCATGATAGATGAACGGCACCCAAAACACGCCCCCCCTTTCAGGGGGCGTCATACTGGTCGTCTTCTGGATTGTCCCAGAGGGCAGCGAGCAGTGGGTCTTCGTCTTCGCTTAGCGCAGGCGCGATTCTCTCTGCGGAGGGAGACTCAACCTGAGAAGGCCCAGCCTCTTCGACGTGCGGGATAGGTGCCTGGCTACCCTGACCCGGCACGACGGGGAATACGACGATCCAGTCTCCGGTCAGAACCGAGATTTCCATCTGCTCAGGGTCTGTGCTTTCGATGACCATTGGCGCGGAGACCGAGGTACCGTCTCGGGGAAGGCCGAAGAGGGTCCCCGTCGTCGGCTGATAGCCGATCAGATTACTGGCCATCGGTTCCACTCCTGTCGAAGCATCTCCAGCCCTCCCTGATAAGGGTTTGTTGGTGACCGGTTATCGCCATAGGAATGGGCCCAGGCTGCTGAATCGTCACTCTCTTCAACCGTCGCAATGTAGTGAAGGCGTCGTAGCGATTAGCGCTTTCGATTGCGGCTCTTGTGTAGGCCAGCTCGCGCTCATCAGCCCCTCCCAATTCCTCGTCTGGGTTGTAGGGGGAGTTCAGCTTCATAAGATCGGCGTACTCACGGTAGAGGTTCATCATGATCTTCTCGACTTCGGGCGTCGGATCCTTCACCCACCCTCCCAGAAGTTCCTTAGCCTCCGAGCGGTTGATCAGGTAGTCGTGAGACCCCAAGCGCTTCGTAAGGGTCTCGACGATGCTTTCGATCTGAAGGGCGGTAAGCTTCCGTTTTCCCATCTTCAGGAGCCGACTTGCGAGCGTGGTGATCTGTTCCCGAGAGCGATAGACGTCCCCGAGAGCCAGGGGATGCACTTTGTCCGTGAGGCTCTTCAATACTGTGGAAAGCGCCTCGTCTCCCTTCAGCCCCACCTCCTTCGCCAGCGAGATATAGCCCATCACGGCCTCTACGCTGACCGGGAGGAACTGTGGTGGGGCGCCGGGGACTTGGCCCGGAGCCGCGGGGTTATAGGGCGAGTTCAGCGAGGGGTCGACGGGACTCAGCTGCCCTAATCGGGTGATGTGCAGTGTGTCCGCGCCCAAGGCAACTAAAGTGCCTGCACTCAGGGCCTTGTACGGGACGAAGACGGTGAATGTGTCCGCAAAATCGCGAATCAGATTCACTACGCCCCAAGAGGCCGTCGTCACTCCCCCTGCGGTGTAAAGAAACAATCCAAGACGTCGCTGGTCCCGGGTAGCGGACGGGTTCGAGCGATCGAGCTCGGCTAGGTGCGAATAGATCAGGGAGTGGGCGTCGCCGGCCAAGACCGTCTGCAACGTGGGTCGATCGCCGGTGACATAGCTGATAACTCGCGTTCCGGTCGTTTCTTCGAGGGCTTTGATGAGTGCGACCCGCCTTGCCCGAGCTGCGGGATCATACTCGGTCGCAGCGTCGGGGGGCGCTGCCATCGGTGGTTCCGCCAGCTGGTTCTTCGACATGGCCTCGAGCCGAAACACCGGCCCGGCTCATAAGGGCGGCCCATCCCGGGGCTTTGAATCCAAACGTACATGTTCGATCGGGTTCTGATTCACGTCTCGAAGTCCTGATTCAGGGGCACATTTGCTGGAGGTCGGGCCCAATCTCAACCGATCGCCGTCCGGACGTGGTCCATGTTGAGCCTGGGCCTTCCTCTCAAAATTGCTTCTCGAAGCCGCCGGTTAGGTCGGCGGTGGGGCAGAAAGCGCCTGCATTATCTTGTCGACCTCGGCGTCGAGGTCTCGCTCCTCATGTGTCAGCGCCCGGCCGATTACCGAAGCGACCTGGTCGGGCGAGACCGACCAGGTCAGCGCGGTGAACTCAATCTCGTGCTTGTACTCGAAGAGATGGAGGTTGGGGTTCTTGCGCCGGAGTACGCGCCGGTTGACGGCGACGAGGCGGGGGAACCTCGACCAGTGCGAGAACTCCGTTAGCTCGACGACGAACTGGAAGTGCCCCCGGACCGTGGGTGTGTACCGGATCAATATCGAGTCGAGCTCGAAGGGGGCGAGAGCGAGGTGGCCCGAGAATGGCTCGTTGAGGGGGACGTGGCGGTACATCGACGTGTGGATGAAACGGAACGAGCGGACGTCCAGTGCCGGGTCCGTTGTATAGCGCGCGCCGATCTGGAAGTATGCGGGGTCCCCCGGTACGGTTCCGGATCCGGATGTTGAAGACGACGCCATTTCCCGCCTGAGCGATCTGGTCGTAGTATGTGAACCGGATCTGGTAGGGCCAGAGCTGCTCGGCGAGGAACCGGTACACGATCGGCTGTAGGGCAGCGAGTGATAGGATCGATGCGATGATTCCGGCCCAGAGCCAATCGTCCGGAACCATCGGAGTCCCGGCTACATCTCCGGCGCAACGGTCCCGCCAAGGACGGCCTTGCCGGTCATGTCTACCGCTCGCGTTGCGCCGGGATGGGCCGGAACAACGAACCACGCGCGCGTCCTCGAGCGGTACGCCTGGGCTCCCACCGCTGAACGTGGGCCGAACGGGGCGAACCCGGCGCGCTCGAGCGCAGAGTCAATTGAAGCCCATGCGCTAGCGTTCGTGCAAAACACCGTCAGGACCAGAGGCGTCCCGAGGCTCTGAACGGTCCGTCCGTCGGCGGAGTAGACGAAGACCTGGTCCGGATTCCGCGGCGGCGTCGACTGGTCCGTCGTGGTCACGACCACTTGGACGTCGGACCGGCCGATCTTTCGGATTACTTCGTCTCGGATTCTCTGCTGAGCAGGGGCCAAATCCTCGAGACCGACGTCGGCGGGCTGCGGGCTCATCGCCGTCCGGACCGGCGGGACGCTGATTAACTCTCGCCCGCGGACGACTCGCTCGGGCGCTGTTGTGTAAATCTGTCGCCAAGCATGCAGACTCCGAAGTCAGCCTTTCGAGCCCGCCCCATCGGTCTCTGCCGTGGCCTTGAGCGAGGATGACGGGGGTGGGGTTCGGTCACTCCCGAAACCAGTGCTTTGGCTACCTTTACCTGCCTAATCGGCGGTAGCCGCGTGCGCCAACATGAGCGATCCCGCACCGGAGTCGCGATCCTTCGCACTCTCTAAGCTTGCGGCGACTTTGTGGCAAGTACGTGCTGAGCCCCGAAGGGTCGTCGCTCAGGTGAGCGCCGCGTAGACGTTCTTGGCGAGATCCTCTTCCCTCAGCTGCCACGTCCCGATCACGCCCAGGGTCAGGTGAACGCTCAGGACATCGCGCTCGAGGGGGTTGCGGAGGAGAAGTCGACGCCGGAGACCTTGACTACGGCTTGCCACGCGGCTTCCTGGTTGGCGCGATCGTGAAAGTGCGGGTGGCGCATCGGCTCGATTGGGCCTGTGAGCTTCTTGGGGGCCGAGGCGAAGAATTGGCCCGAGACATCGGTGCCGAACTCCGATGCCTGGAGGTAGCGACGAGCTGCGGTCTCCGGCGTATGAGACATGCCGGGGATGCGCTTTGACAGCGGAATCAACAGCCACTTCGTGGCCCCCCCAGCGTTTCGCACCGCCTGGGTGTCGGGCGCGGCACCGGGCGAGACGGCGTATACAGCCATACCGGAGGGTAGGCGACGCGCTAGTGCAGCGGCCCACCAAGCGACGATGAGCTTCGCGTCGGCGAACGCCAGGTTGGGCCGGTACTTCACGTTCGGCCCGCCGCGCATCAGGGCTTCCACCGCGGCAGTTCGGTCACCCTGGTGATGAGTTGCCGTGAGGGCCGCCACGTCGGTGTAGTTGAACATAGGCACGTCCCCTCGGGCAGCTTCCGAGCCAGCGATAACAATCCGCGCGCTGGGGCTAAGCAGGTTAGCGCGGAGCAACCCCACAGTCAGTTGATGATGGCCGACTAGTGGGGCCTGAGCCGCCTCAATTCCCTCCGCGGTGACCACGCGCTCCTTGCCGCCGAGCATCCCAGCATTGAGCAGAAGAAAATCGATCGGTTGACCTAGCTTGACCAGCTCGGCTAGCGCGGACTGAACGCTTGCCGGCGAACCCAGATCCAGCTCCAGTGGCGTGAAGACCTGCGTCTTTGTCTCAGCTGCGAGCTGAGAGGCAGTTTCTTGGACCCGGGCCAGCGTGCGGCCCGTGACGATGACCTGGCGGTAGCCCTGGGCGGCGAGCATACTGGCTGCCGCATAACCGAGCCCGGAGGTGGTGCCTGTGACGAGAGCTATCGAGTGTCTTGGATGGTTTCCTTGCGACGACATGGTGGCCTTGCCAATTAGGAACTGATTGGTACTATAATAAGAGGTGCTGTGCCTAGGATTGTTGATGGGGGAGGCCTCGCCGAAGTGAGCGCATTGGAACAGTGGGCTGGGGAACTTTCCCCAGCTGTTGTTGATCCGCAAGACAAAACCCGTCTCATCCGGGTAGGCCGTCCGAACCTTCTTGAGGGGGGATCCGTGCCCAAACTGTCCTTGTCGATCGGGCCCCTCGTCAACAAGTCGTGACCCAGCAATTAAAAAGAGCAGTTGGTCAGGTGCAAGGAGTTTGGAACTAGATGATTCACAATACCACTAGGCCGCGTGGGCGACCGCGCAGCTTCGACGAGCTAGAAGCGCTGCAAAAGGCGACCCAGGTCTTCTGGTCGAAGGGCTACGACGGAGTGACGATCGACGATCTCGTCGCCGGGATGGGCGTTCGTCGGCCGAGTCTGTATGCAGTCTTCGGGGGCAAGCGGACGTTATTCCTGCGCGTTCTCAGGGCGTACGCAGAGAAGAAGGGCGCTGTCGCTGCGAAGGCAATCTTCTCGCCGCAGCCTCTCCGCGACTCGCTCGCCAGCTTCCTAAGGCACGCCGTTGAGAGTGCGACCGAGGAAGGCTGCCCTGCGGGTTGTCTTCTCGTGTGCGTCGCGCCGCTTGTGGACGACGCAGAGGTCCGGCAGTTCCTACAGAACACCACGGCTGGCGGCGTGGCGATGGTGGAACTACGTTTCCGGGACGGGATCAGCGCGGGAGAAATCCCGTCGGACTTTCCTGTAGCCGCGCGGGCGAGCCAAGTCACTGACCTTGTCCGTGGTTTGACCGTGCGTGCGAAAATGGGCACGGCGCGGAAGACGCTTCTCAGGGAAGCAGAGGAAGCGGCCGACTTGGTGATTCTGCCTCGGGGGACTAGCCTCGGGCCGAGCGGAAGTGCCCGGAAAAACCGTACGCGGCGAGCGTAAGGGGTCTGAAACGGGCACCTTACGTAGGGGCCGGGTCCGTCGAAGGCACGGCAGACCCTTCTGTAGTGAGCGAGTTGTGTAACAGCCCCCTCCGGACCCGGGAAGCGACGTTGGCGCAGGTCCCCCTCGGCAGCCCGACTCGCTGGGCGATGACCCGCCACGTCAGCCCCTGGGCCTTCAGGCGAACGATTGCCGACACCTTCTCGGGCGTCGCCCGGACGGGCCGACCCGGCGGCCGCCCGCTGCGCGTCCGCCGTCGCCCCTCCTTGATCTCTCGCATCGCCACGCGGACCCGTTCCGACCGACGCTTCGACTCGAAGCTCGCTATGACCGGAAGTAGTGCGAGCAGTACGTCTCTTCCGAGATTCGGCTTGCCGTCCTCGGGGGTATCCAACATCGGTTCCTTGAGCGAGTGAAACCGGATACCGAGCCCCTCCAGGTCGAGGATCGCTTGGGTGGCCTTCGTGAACGTCTCCTCCCGGCTGAACCGGTCCAGCGCCCAGACCACCAGGTGAGCGAACTTCCGTTCCCTCGCATCCCGCAGGAGACGTTCGTACGCCTTCCGCTCGACCTTCCCGGTCCCCGTGACCTTCTCGGCGTAGCTGCCGACGACCGGCCAGTTCCTGGCCTCGGCGTAGCCGCGCAACTCTCGTTCCTGTCCGACGAGGTCTTGCTCCTCGGAACTCACTCGCACGTAGAGTGCCGTGGTCCCACCGGTCATCGGCTTCGGATCGCCCGCCCCGAAACCCCGCGCCCGTGACGCGAAGCCAGTACCACGCCGATCGGCAGTGCGATACCAAGAACGAGTAGCAACGCTCCCCCCCACTCGTACGTCCCGCAGAACTGAGAGGGACCGGTGGGCATCGATGGCCCGGCCGAGTTCAGGAGCGCCGCGCACGCGAGTCCGTTGAGGAGAGCCCACAGGCCGGCAAGGACGAAAAGCGCTCCGACTACGAAGGCCCAAACCGGGCTGGCACCGCGCTTCATCTCCGCCTCCGCGGGTTCCTCGCGAGGTGCGCCCGCACTCGGGCTCCGTCTTCCTTGCGGTAGCCCTCGACCCGATGGAACTCGCCGCTCTTCTTGGGCCGGTCCTCCTCCTCGGGAACTTCGTTCTCGTCCTTCTCTCTCGACCCCTCCCTCCGGACCGCGTCGTAGGCCGGGCGGTTCCCGGCCGCGACCGAAACGTCCGGCGACTTCGGGCGGACGCTGGCCTCGCCTCCTCCGCTCCGAATGCACGCCGCCCAGTGCTCGGCGACCTTCTTCGAGTGGAACACGTAGAAGCCCGGGGCGCTCATGCTGGGAGTCCGGGCCGTGACCACGTATTCCTCCTCGGTCAAGACTGCCTCCTCCGTCGCGGGTTCCGGGCGAGGTGGGGTCGAACCCGGTCGCCGACCGCCTTGCGGTATCCCTCGACGCGGTGGAACTCGCCCGGCTCCCGACGCCGGTCCTCGTTCTCCCGCGCCTTCTTCTCCCAGTCCTCGGTCCACTCGAGGTCCTCCCGGGCGACGCGGTGCAGGTGCTCGTTGTCACGTCGGTTCGCCACGTTCGCGAGGAAGTTCAGCCGGCGCGTCGCGGTCGCGTAGCCATCGGTCCGGACCGTCCGCTCGATCGCCCGGTGTCGTTCCTCCGGAGGGCACCTCGCGCACCAGCCATGGAGCCCGCCCTCCTCCAAGTGCCCCACGTGACTCGACCACTTCTCCTCGGTCATGTTGTTCCTCATGCCGCTCCCACCGAGAGCAGCGACCCCGACCACGGGTTCATCCTCCACTGGTCGTCCAGCGTGTCCCGAACGTCCGGGTTGCGTCGCAGCAGGAGAAGGATCCCGAGAACCGCGAACCCGGCCGCGCCCAGCAGGAGGAGGCCGACCGTGGGGTCGATGACGACCTCGATCAGTGCGACGGCGTTCCAGAGGGCGTGGAGGGCGATGCCGGCGGGAAGTCCCCACGGCCGGCCGTGCCAGGAGAGTGTGGTGAGCGTCGTCGCCGTTACGTGGAGCAGCGGGTCCGTGGCCGCTCGGACGGCGATTAGGGCCACGAGGTAGGTGAGGGGCTCCCCCCATGCCGCGAGGAAGTAGAGCGCATTCTCGGTCGCCGCGAAGCCAATCCCCGCACCCGCGGCGGAGGCGTAATTCGCCCCGGTGAGACCCGAGTCGAGGAACTTGAGTAACTCCTCGGTCAGCGGCGCCACGAAGACCAGGACGACCGCGGCGGCGTAGAGGGGCTGGAGGGCGTTCTGGACCAAGACCTCGACGAGCAGGGCGGCGAGGGCGACGAACGTGGCCCCTCCCGCCAGGCCCAGAAGCCGGGGCCGGAGGAATGCCACAAACGGCACCACCAGCACGAACGAGGTCAGGAATGCTTCCGAGACCGGGGCGAAATCGATCATCCCCACCTTTTCGTCCAAGTCCGGCCGTCGCCGCGACCGGGCCGGCCCGCCGTCTCCTCGCGCGCGCGTGAGAGAGCGCGCAGCATCATGCTGCGACCTGCCGCTTGCCGCTTGGAGGGGGCGGGAGAACCGGGGCGCCGTCGACCGCCCTCTTCCGGGCCACGGCGCGAAGCCGGGCGATGTGTTGACTGCTGGTGTGGAACCTTTGGATCAACTCAACGGTCGTGGTCTCGGGCCGCTCCATCAGGACCCGGACGATCTCCTCGTTTCGCCCCTCGAAGGCCGAGTCCCGCTCCGCCACGGCTGTGTTACGGGCCGCGGTCGATGCGGCGTGGGCGGCTCGGGCCCCGGCTGCATCGGCCTCCGCCTCCTCCCGGCGACGCTCTTCGAACTCGTCCAGATAGGCGAGGGTCTGCCGAGCGACGTCCTTGTGGCTTCCCTCGAGGTGCCGCTCGAGGTCCGCCATGTCGACGTCGAGGTCGAACCCCCGGAGGCCGAGCGTCAGGTAGGGCAGGAGGCTCTCCCGGACTCCCCACCAGGCCGACAGGTCCTCCACGCAGGCGAGAAGCCGTTCGCCGCCCAGGACGACCACCCGGTAGTAGCTCCCCCGGAGGTCTCCCTTCCGCCGCAGGGGGAGCGGCACGTGCTCGAAGACGTGGTAGGCCAGCAGGGGCCCGCGGACGCGGAAGTGGCGCTCCACGAAGAGGAACTTGGTCCAGGACTCGCTCCGCTCCGTCGCCCACTCGTGGCTCGTGGACGCCTGGTCCATCTCGTCGATGGCAACGGCGGGAATGCGGTCCGAGAGGATGGTATTCGCCACTCCCCGGAGCAGCCCGGACAGGCTGCCGACGGAGTGCAGTCTCGGCGGGGAGGGAACCGTCCCCTTGAGCGGGCCGTCCCACGGGAACGGGACGTTGGTGTAGATGTCCCACTCGGGGCGGTGCTCGATGGCGTTCTCGACGAGGTAAGAGATGGCGTTGGTCTTCCCCGCTCCCTGCCTCGCCACGAACACGGTCGCCTGGCCCGTGTGGAAGCCGAGGTCGCCACGCCAGTGCCGGATGAGCGCTTCTTCGGGGCAGGTCGCACGGTCGTGCTGGACGGGGATCGACGCGAGCCACGCCCGGTACCGCTTCGCCCTGCGGGCGGCTCCGTCCGGGGTCACCCCGTGGTCCACGCGGTCGAGGAGGATCTCCTCGGCGAGGACATCGGTCCAGTCGGTCATTCCCCCTCCAACTCCTTCTTCGACAGGTAGTACCGGGGCGCGGCCTTCTCGGCGCCCGGGAGTTCGAGCAGGCCGCTGTCGTAGAGGTAGTCCAGGAGCGCCTCCTGGCGCTCCGAGGCCTCCACGGAGGTCAGACGCCAGCCACGGTCGCCGGTGGACCCGTACCAGGCATCGGCCGTTGCCCAGCGCTTCCGGAGCTCCTGCGCCGCTGAGTCGTCAGGAGCCTTGCGCAGCGTGGCCTGGGAGGCCGCCCGGGCGTAGAGCCACAGCTGGTTCAGGATCGGGTAATCGTCTTCCCGGTCGTCGGAACCCCACTGGTAGACGACCTCGTCGCGTGCTCCCTGGACGAGGTCGGTGAGGAGCATCCGGGCCGCGAGCGGTTGGAAGGTCTCCTCGGAGCGTTCCGTCGTGTCGGAGGCCATCAGTCCTCCTCCAGTTCGTGTTCGAACCGGGTCGCGACTCGGGCCAGGGATCGGGGAACCTTGCGGAACTCCTCGCCCGCGACGTTCGCCACGGAGAGGGCCTGGAGGTCGAGGAAGGCGTTGACCCGCCCCCAGAGCCCCGGGTAGACCCGGGGCACGAGATGGTCGCGAAAGCCTTCGAGACGGAGCCGGAGGCGGTCCCGGCGGCGTTCGGCGGCCCGGTGCGCCGCGAGGTTCTCCCGGGCCTCGGCCAGTCCCTCGACGAGCCGTGCGTACGGCCCGGTCGGCGAAGGAGGCGATCCCCCCTTCACCTCGCCGCGGGCCTGCGGCTCGGTCTCCCGGAGACGGGCATCGAGTTCCTCCTGCCGATGCCGGATCAGCTCGAGCTCCGCTTCGGCGGCTTTCACCGCCGCCTCGGCCTCCCCGACCTGCTGCTGCACCAGCCGACGCCGGCCTTGTTCCATCCGCAGGTAGTTCAGACACCACTCCCAGTTCTGGTAGGCCCGGGTGCCCTCCCGGGGCACCAGGAACAGCACGTTCGACGGCCTCGAACCGGCGGAGACCCGATGAACGCCCCCTTCCTTCTGCGTCAGGGCCTCCCGCTCGGTAGCGAGGGTCAGCCAACCGGTGATCTCGAGCAACTCGGACGGGATCGCCACGGCATGCTGCCGCCAGAACGACAGCCGATCCCGCTCGCCGCTGTCGATGAGCGGGACCGGACGAGAGGCGCCCGGGGCGTAGTCTCGGACCATCTCAGGCCTCCGAGGCCCGCATCGAACGGGCCCGGTGCCGGCGCCAGAGTCTCGCGACCCACCAGACGACCGCGAGGAAGATCGGGACCGTCGCGAGGAGCTCGAGCGGTCCGTCTCCGTCGAGATAGGCCGCGGCGAGTACTCCGAGGCTGAACGTGAGAATCACCGAGTACCCCCACTCCCGCGGGCTCAGCTCGAAGACCCAGTTCTTCAACGCCATCGCGATCGCGAAGATCAGCCCGACCGCGGCGACGAAGGCGACGGCGAGGAGGAGGTCGGCTCCGAGCGCCATCAAGCGGCCTCCCGGCGGTTCCCGGGTTTCCGCCCGGTCAGCTTCGTCCGGGCGAGCTTGTGCCCCTCCCAGAGGTAGAGCAGGACCGCCACGATCGTGGTCGCCGCATACGTTGCACGGCCCGCGGTCGAGTCGCCGAACCACGCGAGATCGTCGAGGATGCCCGGGAGCGAGGACAGCGTCGGGTCGGGAGGCGGGGTCTGGATGCCGAAGACCGTGTTCCACCACGCCCCCGCCACGATGGACGAGCTGAGGACGGCGCCGTCGATGATCCCCGCCGCGCCGAGGACGGACGAACCGACGAGGACCGAGGAGTTGAGGGCGAGAAGCGCCTGGCCTCCCTCGATGGCACCGACCTCCGCGCCGGTCAGGGACAGCTGGAGGTCGAACCGCCCCGCTCCCCCGGAGAGAACGGACCAGTTGAGGAACGGTACCGTGGAGAGGCTCACGTAGGTTACCCGGAGGTCTTGCCACGCCTGCTGAGTCACGGACCGGTTCGCCACGGAACCGACCGGCTCGGCGACGACGAAGATCGGGAGCGCGAAGGTCGAGGATTCCTCGGTAGGCGTGCCGGGATCGAGCCGGTAGGTACTCGACCGCGGAGGCGGCGGTGTCGGTAGCACGAGCCGTCCCCAGGAGAGGGGAGGCGAGCGAGAGAAGGGTCAGGACCGCCACGAGGGCGACCCCGACGAAGGTTCCACTCGGCATCGTTACACTCCCGCCGCCATCGCCGCCCAGACCGCCACGCCGACCACCGTGGCGACGATCCCGACGAGGACCCAGGTCCCCAGAGGATCGCGGTGGATCGAGGTGCCGTGGCTCTGGTCGAGCGCCTTCAAGTCCGTCGACTGGCTCCACGCCTCGGAACCGAGCACCTTCGCCGAGTCGAGCTCGGTCCGGAGCGAGCGGGACTGCTCCTGCAGGTTCGCGATCGTGTCCGACTGGAACCGCGCGATCTCCTCGGTGAGACTCCGGACGGCGGCCGGGTCGAGGCGGAACGTCCGCGAGAGATACGTCGACGCGGGCGTCTTCTCGGAGTTGACCAGGTAGACGGCCTCGCTGTGGGTGTCCTCGAGGTCCTCGACGACGGGTTGGATCTCGAGGTCGAGGACGAGCGTTCTCCGTGCCATCAGGACGTACGTCACGAGGATGACCGAGGGGAGGGCGATCAGCTGTCCGAAGGAGAGGGAAAGCTGCTGGATCTGTGCCGCGTTGACGGCGAGCTCGGGTCCCGCGTTGACGAAAGAGACCATCGCGTAGAGGAAGATCGCGTCGATGATCGCCATCGCCGCCATCATCGTGATCTGGAGGCGTCGGCTCCCCTTCTCGGTCCGAGTGAACGGGACCATCGGCGCCTCGTGGATCAGGTCCTGGTCGATGGTCACCAGGATCCGCTCGTCGCTCTTCGAGGCGTTCTTGAGACCGTAGATTCGCAGGACGTGCGGTTCGTGGGCGCGTCCCGAGGCCCGGCGGACCTCCCGCACCACGACCGCCGCGCTACGCAGCGCGGCTCGCTCCTCTTCGGGGGTCAGCGGCTCCGTTCGCTGGACCTCCGAGACCAACTCGGCGGCGATCCGCTCGTCGGTCCAACCCTTCTTGATGAGTCGGAGAACGAACCGGTTCCGGGGGTCGCGCAGCGCGGGGCTGAACTCCCACTCGTGGACGGGACGGGTCTCCTGGACCCAGAGCGGGCCGTGATACCACCAGCGGTCGGAGCCGCTCGAGTAGTGGATCTCCGCGGGAACCTCGTGGACCCGGCCGAGGCGGACGGCATCCCGGTCGACAGGGTCGGAATCGAAAAGCGCCATCTTCCTACCTCTCCCGGCCCCGGGCCGCCGCCGATGGAGCGACATCCCGACGACCACGACTGCGGCGACCGCCACGGCCACTCCGATCACGATGAGCGTGAGATCCGCCCCGTTCCCCGAGCCGCCTCCTCCTCCCTGCCCGTTCCCGGCCGCGCTGCCGGTCAGGAAGCTGAGAGCGGCCGAGAGTGGCGAAGGCGCTCCATCGGAGAACCAGCCGCGGACCCGAAACGTGTAGGAGGCGCCGCAGGTGAGTCCCGTGACCACGACCGAGGTGGCGGGGCCGTTGGTGCTGATCGTCTGGACGAGCGTGCCCGAGGCTCCGTAGAGGTAGACGGTGTCGTTGACGATCGACAGGCCGTAGGGAGGCGTCGGATTCGTCCAGCTCAACTGGGCGTCGGTGCAGGGAAGACCCGTCTGGTTCTCCTGGGGGTTCGACGGCGGAAGCGCCACTCCAGCCACCGTCCAGGTGTCGTTGAGGGCGTAGAGACCGCCCATGAAGGGCTGGGGATCGCAGCTACCCGTGCCGGTCGTCCCGCCGCCGAAGAGCAGGAAGGAGGTGGAGTTCAGCGAGCCCGCGGAAGCCGCGTAGCGGGGACAGAACGTCCCGCTCCCCGCCGAGAGTGCCAGCGACTCCGGAACCCACTGGCCGTCGAAGAGCCATGTGTCGTTGAGAACTCCCGCGGTCGGGTTGGTGGGAGAGGCATCGCCGCCCATCAGGACGGCCCCGAAGGCCGTGGTCGAGAACGTCGCCCACTCGCGTCCGGGCGGAGTCACCGTCAGGCTTGACGTGAGGTTGCTCCAACTGACGGAGCCCGTCCACGCGTAGGTGTAGGAGAACACCGGGCTCGGATGGCTCGTGCAACCGGCGGTGCTTCCTCCGAAGAAGACGACCTTCTGCGAGACCGGGTCGTAGGCGACGGTGGCGTTGAAGGCACAGGGCGGGCCTCCGTAGCTCGACGTCGGATAGCTCCCCGCCCAGCCACCGTTGCCCGACCAGTACCAGAAGTCGGCACCCGTGCCACCGAGGGCGGGCCCGTAGAGGAGCATCTCCTGGGTTGGCGGATCCCAGGCCATCTCGCAGCTGGTCATCGCCCAGCCGGTGACCTCGCTGCTCCGGTTGGTCCACGTCCCCCCGGGGAGCGGGTTCGACCCCGGCGCGTAGGTGAACGTCCAGCCGTTGCCGCTGGCCTTGTCCTGACCCGCCACGGCGAGGAAGTAGTGCTCCGCGGGATCCCACGCCATGCAGCCGCCGGAGACCTCGAGGTCGTAGCCCAGCGTTCCCGGAGTCGTCCCGAGCGCGCTGGCTGCCGTGAGGTTGAGCCACCCACGAGACGACAGGTAGGCCCACATCGTGGGGAAGTCGTAGACGGGCTGAGCGGTCGGCTGCGTGAGCACGCTGTTGGCGAGGATCACGACCTCCCCGCTCGAGTTGTTCGCCGCGGACGTCCACACCGGAACCCCGGTGGTCGCCCCCGTGACGTTGTACATCGTCACGGGCGGCGCGGCGTAGCCGGCACCGACGGGACAGTACGGCACCACGAATCCAAGGAATCCTGGGTGGGCGTCGCTCGCACAGTATTCGGAAGCCGTCCAGGACACCGCGGAAGAGATCGAGGCCGGGGTCACGACGCTGCGGGGGGACCCGGCGGCCTCCGGGGCCGACGGACCCGGCAGTACCAGCGCCAAGACCACCAGAACGGTGACAAGGACGAACGCGAGGGCGGGCTTCACGAGCCGACCTCCCGGGAATCCGACGACCTTCTCGAGACCCCGAAGAGGGTGACCAGGACTCCTCCCATGAACAGCAGGACGTCGAAGACGAGCTCGAAGGGGAAGGTCAGGATGTTCAGGATCGGGTGGTGAACGGCGAACCACCACTGGAAGGCGAGGATCGCTACCACGAAGGTCCAGTACCCCAGGACCAGCGCCGCTCCCGAGTCCGCGATCGCCCTCCGATCGCCTTTCAGGGACCGGGAGGAGCGAGGAGGCGGCCGGATCGACCTCCCGGTCCCCCGGCCCGCCACGAAGGCGCCACCGACCCCGACTGCGACGAACAGAGCGTCCCCGATCAGCTCCGCCGGGACGATCACCACGTCCGCGGGGAGGAGCACGACGTCCAGGACGAGCTCGACGACCAGGATCAGGAAGAACAGGCCGAGAATGCCGCCCCATCCGCCACCTCGTGCGTGCTTCCCCTGGCTGCTCGACTGGGCCATCTCCGAACACCGACCCTCCGGGCGCCCTCACGCCCGGTGGGCGTGTCGGCTGCGGTGCCGCCCGCGCTCGCCGCCCCGCTGCCGAGAGCCGTGCTTCTTCGACCGGCGGTGCAGGAAGAACACGATCGCGAAGACCAGGACGAAGGCGACGACGCCGATCACGACGTATTCGAGGATCTGGGCGACCTGCGAGGAGAACCCCGAGAACCAGCTGAACGGATTCAGCGCTCCGCCGATCGTCTTGATGGCGTTCATGATGTCGGCGCCGGCAGTCCCGAAGGCGTTCTCGACCCAGCTCAGGGCGCCCGAAGCCCCATTCACGATGGTGCTCCCGACCGTGTCGAGCGCGCCGGCCACGGCGCCCGCCGCGTTCCCGGCGAGGCTGAGAAGGCTCTTCCCGCCGTTCAGGATAGCACTGCCGACGTCTCCCGCGACGTTCTTGGCGGTCGTGAAGGCGCTCGACAGGACGGCCGCGGAGGTGCTGACGACCTTCCCTACCGTGTTGCCGACGACGTTGAGCCCGCTCTGGATCTCCCCAGGAAGGCTGCCGATGGCGGACCCCGCCGCGGCACCGACGTGGTAGATCGTGTTCGAGATCGAGTTGACGCCCGAGAGGATGGCGCCCGCCGCTCCGCTCGCCGCCGAGCCGATCCCGCTCGTGATGCCGCTCAGCGTGTGGCTGAGGGTCCCCTGGACTGCGCCGCCGATGTTCGCGATCGTTCCGCCGAAGAACGGCATCACCTGGTCGACGGCCTTCGAGACGTCGGTCGAAACCCCGCTGAGGTCGCTCCCAAGGGTTCCCGAGACCGGCTTGATGACGTCGTTGGAGACCGTGTTCGTGACGCCTCCGACGGCGTTGCTCACGGTGCTGGCGGCGGAGCCGACGAAGCTCGAGACGGCGGAGGCGGCGCCGGTGAGCGCCGAGCCGAGACAGACGATGAAACAACCACCGACCCCGAACTCGGGCTCTCCATTCGCCGCCCATCCGAGGAACGCGGCCTGTCCGGGAACGAAGATCGCTCCGGACGCGCCGACTCCCGAGCCGGTCGGGAATCCCGCCGCCTCGGCGCTCGCATACCACTGGTGGTCGACCGGGTCGAAGACTCCACCGAAGTCGTTGGTCTGACCCGCATAGACCGTCCCTGTGGAGAGGTCCATGAACTCGCCGATGTCGGCGCCCGCGTCGATGGCTCCCGTGGTCCGGTTGACCAGTGCGAGGTTGTTCGACTGGAGGAACCCCGGGATGGCACTCGCGAGGTAGTCGTGGATCGTGCTTGCCGCCTGGCTCGAGAACTGGGTCCAGACGGCGATGTTCGATACGAGCATGCCCGGGATCTCGATGTCGGCGGCCGGGACCCCGGTGTTCGCCGAGATGTAGTTCGTCAGGAACGAGTGGATCTGGCTCTGGATCGTCTGGGGAGTCCAGGTCGTCGCGTAGGCCGTGGACGACACTGCATCCGTCTGGTCCTCGGGAGTGGCGCGGATCGTCGCGAGGGTGCCCGGGGCGCCGGCCTCGGTTGCCGTCGTGGTCGAGTTCAGGATCGCCGTCGCGTTGATCAGCGAGCTCGTCTCACTCGCCGGCGAGGAGGAGTTCACCACGCTCGGGAAGTCGGAGAGCGACCCCGTGAGACTCGAGTAGCTGTTCTGGGAGTTCGGCGGATTGAGCCAGTGGGTGGTCACGGACGCCGGGTCGAAGGGAGCGGCGTCGGGGATCGACACCGAGCCGGCGACCATCGGGATCGCCGCCGTCGAAGCTCCGGGGGCGTTCGCGTAGGTGTTGTGGTCGACGAAGAACGCAGAGTCGAGGATCATCGCCGAGTCGACGCTCGAGGCCGCTGCGGTGAGCGTGTCGCCGAGGTAGCCGATCTTCGTCAGGTTCTGGTCGAGGACCGGGTGCATGGCGGGGGTCGAGCCGATCACGGCTCCGTTGGTCGTGTTGACGATGCTGACGACCGTCTGGAGGGGTTGGGCGTAGACGTAGACCTCGAAGAACTGGAGCGGAGGCGCGAAGACGTTCGACGGGAAGGTGTAGGTAGTGACGGTCTGGAAGCCGCCGGGCTTCTCCTCCCAGTCGTAGGCGAGGAAGCTGAAGTTGCCCGCGGAGTAGAAGGCCTGGACCCAGACCTCGTTCTGGGCGGACCCGGCCGCGGCGTTCGTGACGTTGCCCGAGGTCGGGACCTGACCCGTCGGCTGAGCCTCGGAGAGGACGAGCTGCCAGGTGGTCCCCGTGCCGTTGAGCGCGACGCGCTGGTCGAGGAAGGCGTAGCTGACGTTCGCGCCGAGGTAGGAACTGAGGGGCCAGCTGGCGAGCGCCGTGGTGCCGGTCGAGGTCGAGTTGACCTGGGCGATCCCGTAGTGGGTCCCGTAACTGCTCGTGTTCTCGAGCCAGGCTCCGTTCGCCGTCAGGGAGGCGTTGAGGAACCCAGTCGTGTTCCACTGGGTTGGCTGGTCAAGGTAGCTGACCCGGGCGAAGGTAATGTTCAGTTGCTGCGAGAGCGGATTCGACCCGAGGGAGAGGTTGATCGCCGACCACTCTTCCTGAACGACCCGGGCGCCTCCCGTGAGGAGGACGACCGAGGTCGCGAGGATCGCGGCGACCACGAGGAGGGCCACGGGAGCGGTCCACCAACGGTCCCTGGCGACCCGAGGCGGCTTCCAGCCTCGGAGCTTGAACGTTCGGCTCTCGGTCACGCTTCCGGTCTCGCCTTTCCCCTTCATGGTGTGGGGGCGAGGTCGGGCGGGACCTCGGGTGAGGCGTCACCGCCCGCCTCACCCGAGGGTGATCATCCACGCCGAGGTATATTTCACATTCGAGTACGAAAGTAACTGTTGTAGCCGTTCGTTCACGACACTTCAGCGAAGGTCATAGACGGCAGCTCGAAGTGGAGCCGGCCCGCCACGTGGCCGGGACGCCGGCCTGACACGAGTCCTCGGGAACACCGTTTCACGGACTCACCGGGTGCTTCAAGTGCGTGGTCGCGAACAGTCCGGGTCCCAGGTGGTGCACGGTATGAATCGGTTCGATAGGGAGTATTGGGACGGCGCGAGAGAGATGGCCTTGATGTTCTACGACTCGATGAAAGCGAGGAGAGACGTCCCAGACGACCTCAAGAAACTCGCCGAGACGGCACTCCGGGAGACGGGAGAACGGAAGAACCGAGACTTCCGCGAGGCAATCGGAGTCGTTCACGCCACGGCTTCGAGGCCCCCCTCTTCGAAGTAGCGAGCATGAATCGACCGCGGGCTTGAGGCAGTTCGAACCCGTGGGATCCCGACGGCAGTCCCCGAGGCATGCCCGGCCGGATTGAGAAAGAGCGCCCTTGCGTCGGTGACCGTTAGAACACCGCTGATTCTCTTCGTCCAGCCGCACCCCGGCTTTGGTGACACCCTGCTTTGCAAAGGGTCCGAGGCCAGACGAGGGGAACCCCTCGTCCAAAGGGTACCCCTTATCGTCCTCCCGTCGCCATACCCATCGGGGGCGCGACCGAAGTGTACCTACTCTATCTGGACGCGAGCGGAGACCCCGGCTGGCCCCGGCCTGACGGGAAGAGCTCGAACAGATGGTACGTCCTCGCCGGCTTGTGCCTGGACGAGTCGAGGTGGAGCTCCGCTCGGAACGTCGCCAGGAAACTTGTGGAAAAGTACTTCTCGTCCCCACTTCCGCCAAGCAGAGAACTCCGGTACAGCGCGCTCCTTGCGGGCGCCCCACCTTACGATCGCCTTAGCCCAACTGATCGAGAACGCCTGACCGACGAAGTATTCGCCACTTTGACCGCGCTCGACCCGGTGCTATTCGGAATCGCCATCGACAAAGCCGGACACCGACAGAGGTACCGTGAACGTGCTATTCCGCCCGATTCGTGGGCCATGCAACTCCTATGCCCGAGGTTTCACAAGTTCCTCGAACGCAAAGACGGACTCGGTGTACTCATGATGGACGCAGAGGAACGACGGAAAGAGGGCCGCCTCTGGAAGACGGTCGAGCGCGGTCGGGAAGAGGGTATCGTCATTCGGGCAGGTCCCCTCGCCTATCCCAGGACGAACACGAAGCTGGAGCGCCTTGTCGAGAATGTCCTTTTCCTCAGGTCGGACTCGTCCGACCTGATTCAAATCGCCGACTGCTGTTCCGGGGCGATTTGGCGGAACTTTGAGCTCTCGGAGAGCTCACGTTTCACTCAGATCAAGCCGCTCTTCGACCACGTGGGCGACACGATGTATGGCCTGAAGACCTGGCCGTGAAATTCTTAGTAAGGGAAAGGTGGGCCGCCTTGCGGCGACCCAGCGGGCCATAAGACCCTCCTTTACCCAAGGAGACATTGGTCCATGGGTACTTTAAACCGCCGCCGTGCGCCAACCTGCCCTTTGCGGTCGCCCCTCGGAGCGACGCGATCAAGAGGACCTTCGGCAGTGATGATTATCTGGCCGAGTTCCTGACCAGCTCATAGTGACCCCGTGACCGAGGTAACGGAAAACACGGTCAACACCCTAGTCGCGCAGTACCTCGCCCGGGAGCAGATTCCCGTCCTCGCACAGACCTCGGAACTTCGAACCGGGCACGGGATCCCTGATTTCACCATCAAAGGCGTGTCGACACTCTACGGTGAGGGAGAGTGGAGTAGCAAGTATGCGGATGGACTCATCCAGGCGTCTAACTACGGAGACGCCCCCGGGGCTGATGGATACTTTCTCCTCGCCTACCCCGAGTCGCTTCGGAAGCAGGTCAGCCGCGAATGGAGACGCGATCCTGCCAATCTCGACGCCATCCTCGGTGGCGTGACATATCGAGGTGTCCTCAAAGTAGGAAAGGAACCAGCGAGACCCTGGAGAGGTCTTCTCGAAGCCATTCCGAAGTGGTTGAAGGACGGGATTGAGAGACGGCCACAGCCGCCCGATCCCGACGAGTTCTTGAACGCTGTCCAAGACATGGTGGAGGATCTCGCGGTAGAGTTGCCCCTTTCGGGAGAGTGGCCGAAGCTGTTTGAGCACGCGGATACGGTTCTCGATCGCGATTCAGGTCGGCCGGAGCACAGCAGGAAGGCTGCCGCCTACCTGTTGTTGGACCAGATTGTCTTCTACAGGATTCTCCAGGAGCGCGGGTTTCCTGAGCTTAAGCCGGCCGGTATTGACAGCCCTCTCGACCTCAAGCGAAATTACTTCGACCAGGTGACGAAAGAAAACTACCACGCGATCTTCGACTTGGACATCGTCTCGAAGATTCCCATCGAGGCAACTGGTGAGATCCGAAAGCTCGTGCGAGTCATCAACGTCCTTCAACCGGAGCAGTTCACTAGAGACCTCTTGGGGAACATATTCCACCGGCTGATTCCTCAAGAGGTGCGCAAACCGGTCGCCGCGTTTTACACAAACGTCTCCGCAGCACGCCTTCTGGCAAAGCTTTCCGTCGAGAAGTCGACCGAGAAGGTCGCGGATCTGGCTTGCGGGTCCGGCACCCTCTTGATGGCCGCGTACGATCGAAAGGCGGAACTCTCGGGAAGGGCAGTTGACAAGGCGACGCACAAGCAGTTCGTGGAGGAGGATCTCACGGGGGTGGATATCATGTCGTTCGCGGCCCACCTGGCCGTTGTCCAGCTTGCCTTGCGAAACCCTGCTCATTTCACCGACAAGGCCCGCGTCGCGGTCTACAATTCAACGGCTCTCGGGCCAGGTAGTCCTATTCGGCCCATCGCAGAAACGGCCGTCGGCTCCCAGCCTCTCGAGGCGTGGTCTCAAGGAGGGTACTCCCCTCGAAGGGTGCGGCGGGGGGCTGTCTCAAGCGAAGGGGCCGGGAAGGGGTTCACCATGGAGGCAGTCGACGTAGTCCTGATGAATCCCCCCTTCACTCGAAAGCAGAGTATTCCAAGAGAGAGCCGGGAGCGGATGAACCGGAGTCTAAAGGAGTACGGAAAGTTCATCGATAACGGAATGAACCTAAGCCCGTACTTCGTGCTGCTCGCGGACCGATTTCTACGGCCGGGTGGGAGGATTGCGATGGTCCTCCCGGATTCGATTCTCGACCAAGACAGTGCCGCGGGGGTGCGGAGGTTTCTTTCACAGAAGTACCAGATTGAGTTCATTATCCAAGCTGGGCACCGATTGGCCTTCAGTGAGGACGCTGCGTTCCTCGAGATCCTACTCGTCGCGCGAAAGAGAAGCCGGGGATCGTCGGATCGTCCAGCCATCGTTGCCCGGCTCGGCATCAAGCCTACCGACGCGAACTCGGGGGAGTTAGCGGACTCCCTGAAACGCTTGCGCTCGGAAGGCGCGGGCACTCCAGGCCTGCACGCCTTCGAGACAGGGACCCAAAGCGAAGTCGTTCGGGTTCCGCAATCGAAGTTCTCGACCACCCCCAATTGGGTCGAAATCCTGCCGCACGCCGGCGTCGCGGGTTTCAAGATGCCTTCCTCCCCATCGTTGGCACCCCTAAATTCGGTAGCAACGCGAGTCACCCAGGGCCTTCGCTTCAACAAGATGGAGGGAATCTGGGATCCGGAGAGCACCTATCTTTCTGTTCCAAGGGCCGCCAACGTCCGATCCCGGTGGGAGGTGGTATCCGAGTCACTAGGGGAGGTTGAGGCCTTCAACAAGAGACTGGGTCTCAAGGTCCGAGTCCCGCGCGGAGTTCTCCGAGCTTCAACCCGGTCGGCCTCGGGTATGCCCTCAATTGAAATCACCCATGCCTGGGACTACACTGTCTTGGGAAGATTCCCTGGTGACGACAAGTTCTGGAACGTCCCCGACCCGGATTCCGTCATCACTACTCGGCTGAAGAAATACTCGGAGAAGGAGACTCACCTAATCGCTGCCGGCCGCAACAACGTGGACCTCCGTTCTGCCACCACACACTTCCTCGGTTTCGTCTCCCCCGAGAAGGTCGCGCCGCCGTGGCAGTTTTGGGTAATCAAGACGAGGTCCTTGGCGGACGCAAAGATCCTCGGGCTGTGGTGGAATTCGACGCCGCATCTGGCGCAGCTGCTCCTGTCCAGGGGCCGCGGGATGGGAAGCTACGGGGGCTGGGAGAAGGGCGACCTTGAACCCCTGCCGGTTCTCAACCCACAGAGCCTCAATCCGGTAGCAGCCGAGGGGCTGATGAAAGTCTATGACCGCTGGGCCAAGGTATCGTTCCCTTCACTGCGTGACCAGATGCAGGGGCCGTTCGAGGGTCGCGTCGCCATCGACCAAGCGATCTGTCGTGCTGCGGGAATCCAGGCTGCGGAGTTCGGCCTACCAGCTCTCTACGGGCTCCTCCTCGAACGAATCGACCGGCTCGGCCTACAGGGTCGTTCCGAGTAGGGTACTCACTCCTCTTGGGCACTTCTCCACGCCTCCGGCCACGCAATTTCACGTCAGCAGTGTATCCCCAACAATCTGTAACAGGGACCGAATCCGCTCGGAGATGATATTGGATGTAGGTGGGAGGCGGGTCACCGAGATGATCTCCCCGACGGCGAACCCCAGAAGTGGGGAATTTACCAAGCCCATCGACACCTTAACTCGCAAGGTTCTCACTGTCGCGGGCGGTCTCGGTGCGCAGGCGGTCCCAATGGGTGTTCCTTCTTCCACCGGTCGATCTTTTCCAGTAC